>JAZRPE010000046.1:0-37066 GCA_045649085.1 Congzhengia sp. | reverse complement strand
CGGTGAGCTCGTAGCCTTTGCCAAAAAGAGTTTCAAGGTCTTCTCTTGACAAATGCACGTGGCGCTGCGAAACGCCAACCTTAATCTGTCCGTCAGTATTTATATTTTCTATAACCGCCTTAACAGCCTTTGCAATCGCATCTGTATCATACATAAGAATCACCTATATACTCATATCAAAGAATTTTGTAACTTCGTCATGTGGTCTTGGAATCACAGCGGAGCCGTAAAGCTTTCCAAGAGAAGCCGAACTATTCCTTCCCGCTTCAACAGCAGCCTTAACAGCAGAAACTTCGCCGGCAACAATAAAAGTTACCAATCTTCCACCAAGCCTTTTCTCGGAGTGGATGACCCTCACTTCCGCCGCCTTTGTCATAGCATCAAGGCCTTCGATGGAAGCAACAAGTCCTTCAACTTCAAGAAGGCCAATAGCCTCTCCGAGAGGGTTCACACCCTCGATTTCGGTTTTTTTGAGGAAGTTCTTGGGGAGCTTCTTGTTGTACTTATCCTTATTTATATCAATGAGATAAGCCATTTTTTCAACGCCCTCGCCGGGATTTGCAATAATGTGAGAAACAATATACTTGCCCTCAGACTCTGCATATTCCTTTCCCGCCTCAACCGCTGACCTTACAGCAGCCACAGGACCTGACATTTTTATTTGCATAACCAATGGAGCCGGAACATCCGGACTCTTGGGTCTGTTTCTGTCAAAAGCAATAATCTCCACGTCCGCAGTCTTTGCACACAAATCTGCAACACATACTGCAGTAGTAAAGCTATATACTTCAATCATTCCTAATGCTCGCATATTAAACACAAATCCTTTTCTGAAAAATCTTTTCTCCTAAATTATACAATATGAAGTCCGTCTGCCATAACACATCTTCTCTGTCTTGTGAAAGATCTTGTTGATGTGAGGCCTTCGCCTGTGGGCCCTGCAATAGTAAATGTTGTGTGGCCCTCGCCACCTGCACCGATTCCCGCATAGGACGGAGCATTCTTAACAAAGATTGTGGTTTCAACAGCTCTTGCAAAAGCAGTAAGACGGTCTACATTCTTTGAATGGATGTGAGCGGAATGTCTGTTTCCGTGCTCAGCCTTACAAGCCTCAACAATCGCTTCTTCAATATCTTTAACTCTTACAATAGGAAGAATAGGCATCATCATTTCAACCTGAACAAAGGGGTGCAATTCGTCTGTTTCGCAAATGATTAATCTCGCGTCAGAGTTGATACCGAGTTCCTTCAAGAAGAGACTTGCGTCCTTACCAACCCATTTCTTATTAATTGAATATTTGCCTTCTTTTTCAATTAATGCAATACCCTTTAATTGTTCAGCCTGAGCAGCGTTTATAAAGTAAGCGCCATTCTGTGTCATATTAGAAATGAGTTCATCTGCGATATTAGCAAAAGCAAAACATTCCTTTTCAGCAATGCAAGGGAGGTTATTGTCAAAACTTGCGCCTGCAACAATATCTTTTGCAGCCTTTGCGATGTCGGCAGTATCATCAACGATAACAGGGGGGTTACCAGCGCCTGCACCAATTGCCTTCTTACCGGAAGAGAGAAGTGTTCTAACAACACCGGGGCCACCTGTAGCAACCAACATTCTTACAATGGGAGAAGACATCATTTCTTTTGATGAATCCATTGTAGGTTTGTATACCGAAACAACTAAGTTTTCAGGACCGCCAGCTTCAATGATAGCACGGTTAACAAGGTCAACTGCGTAGTTTGCAACCCTGCAGGCATTGGGATGAGGATTAAACACAACACCATTACCGCCAGCAATCATACCGATTGAGTTGCAGATAACTGTTTCACTGGGGTTTGTTGAAGGTGTAATACTACCGATAACACCATAAGGCGCCATTTCAATTAAAGTAAGACCATCATCGCCAGTGATAGCTTTTGTTGTTAAATCTTCTGTACCTGGAGTTTTGTTAGCAACAAGCTGATGTTTGATGATTTTATCAGAAACTCTTCCCATACCTGTTTCTTCAACACCCATTTTAGCCATAATTTCTGCTTCTTGAAGCGTCAACTTTCTGATGTTAGAAATCATTTTTTCTCTCTGTTCAACAGAGTATGATTTATAGAAAAGATAAGCCTCCTGAACAGCGGCGAGCGCATCAGACATATTTGTAAATACACCCTTTAATTTTCTGTCGCCTGTAGGCTCAGCATTTTCTAAATTTTTGATTACACTTTGTACTATCTGGTTAATGTAGCTTTCGTTCATTTCCATTTTTAATAGCCTCCATATTATGTATCGTGTTCCTTGTAGGAAAAATTTAAACTAAATTAATGTCTGCCAGAGTTTCTCATCAGGTTTTGCAATAATAGAACTATCAAGGAAAAACCCATTATCTTCCATCTGGCTTTTGGTTCTTTCGATTGCTGCGGTAACAGAAGCAACGCTACCTGTTATAAACATATAAGATTTACCGCACATACCTTTTGCAATACGAAGTTCAATGAGGTCAACTTCAGCGGTCTTTGCTGCGGTATCGGCAGCAACTATTATAGAAGCTGCAGAATATGTTTCTAAAACACCCAATGCATCAACCTCACCAAGAGTTGTTGCTCCATAAATAGCAGAGAATATGGATTCGTCAGGGTTACCAAGCACAAAACTGTCAATCAGCTTTTCGTCATATAATGCTTTTGATGCATCAACTGCAGCTCTTACTGCTGATAACTCGCCTGAAATTATAACTATGTATTTGCCGGGACAAACAGTCTGGGCCTCAATTATTTCAACATCGGCTGTTTTTACCATTGTATCCGCTGCGACGACACCTGTCGAAACAGTAAGATACTCGACCATACCGATTGCTTTACTCACTCTACATCTTCCTTTCAAAATTATTTGCTTTTGATGATTATAAAGTGTTCATTAGCATCCGCTACAACGCCGTTAATAGGGGAATGTATTGGAAGACCTAATGATTTTTCATCAACGTCTGCTACAATCTGACCAACCTTAACTTCGTCACCTGTCTTAACAACTGATTTTGCAGGAGCGCCGATATTTTGGTTAAATGTGAGACGAATTTTTTTAGGGATAATTTCCTTTTCATCAAGAGGAGCAGGACTGTTGTATTTTGACAAACCAAGTCTTGCTGTAAGTCTTGTGATAGGAACAAGCTTCATATTACGATGTTTATCTACCACAGGTTCACAAGGAACGTCGGGGATAGGAACACCGTTCTTTCTTAATCCCATTTTATACTCAGTAATCAACGTTCTGGGAGATAATACCTGAGGACATGAGTACATTTCACATATTCCGCATCCTGAACAGAAGAAGGTATTAAGAAAAGGAGCTAAATCCTTTGTAACACCACTTGTAGCTGTTCTCATAAATGCATGAGGCTCAATTGGGTGTCCGAGCAAGTTTCTTGAACATGTATTTGTACAAGACCTGCACTGACAACAAGCTGCCATAGCGCGTTTTAAACTTAACGAAATACGCGTTTTTTTCATTTCCACAACCTGATGTTTATTAGGTAAAACCAATAGAGCGGTAGTGGTTTTTGTTACAGTATCCAACTCGTTTACAAGCTTACCCATCATAGGGCCGCCGTTAATAATACTGTAATCTTCAAGATAAGAACCACCGGCTAAAGCGATTAACTCTTTGAAAGTCATTCCTAAAGGAGCTTTAACTGTAACAGGGTTATTTACAGCACCTGTAACTGTCACATAAGAATGTGTAACAGGTGCGCCTGTATGAAGTGCGTTATAGATATTGAGCATTGTTTCGACATTAAATACTATAACACCAACAGATATTGGAAGCTTTCCCGGAGGAACAATTCTTCCTGTTGACTCATAAATAGTTACCACTTCATCGCCTGCAGGATATACTTCAGGTAAATATGAAATACTAAAATTATTAAATTTATCTAAAACAGAATTTACTGCATTGATTGCATCTTTATAATTCTTTTTAAGTGCAATAATTACATTTCTTGCACCAGTAGCTTCTTTAACTGTTTGTAATGCAGACAAAATTTCGTAGGCATATTCAGCCAGAACTTGTCTGTGAAGCTTTAAAAGAGGTTCGCATTCTGCGCAATTAAGTATAATTGTATCAGCAGTGTCAGATAATTTAGCGTATGTAGGAAAACCCGCACCACCTGCACCAGCAACGCCTGCACCTCTTAATTTGAGTTTTAACTCGTTAAGGGTCATTTTATCACAACTCCAGTTCAGAACCGTTATCAACAATACCTACAATAGCTGCATCAACGGGAGAATTGTCTAAGTTACAGCCGATGCGAGCAGCACTGCCCTGAGCCACAACAACAACTTCACCGATACCTGCACCTACATTATCAATTGCAATTATCTTTGATTTGCACTTATCAATAGATTCAAAAATCTCTACAACAAGGAGCTTCTGTCCCTGTAACTTTTCGTTCTTGCGTGTAGAAACGATATTTCCAGTTACTTTTCCGATGATCATAATTTACACCATTCCTTAAAATATAATTGGAACTATTAAAGAGTTATTCCGCGTCGGGAGGTTTCTCCCGACGCAAAATATAACCCTTTGGAAAAGATTTAATTATTTAATAGCAGGTAAAATCTTTTCAACATCATTGTGAGGTCTGGGAATAACGTGTGTAGCAACGAGTTCGCCTAATTTTGCAGCGTTTGAAGAACCAACTTCAACAGCTGATTTTACAGCACCTACATCGCCGCGTACCATAACGCTAACGAGACCTGAACCGATTTTTTCTGTACCAACTAAAACAACGTTAGCTGCTTTGAGCATAGAGTCAGCTGCTTCGATAGCTGCTACTAAACCTCTTGTTTCTACCATACCTAATGCTTCCTGTGCCATTTTAATTTCTCCCTTCATGTTTTGGATTTTGTTATTATTTGAATTTTCTTTTACTGACACTGTGTCATTTACTTTAGCAGGTGCTGTTTTTTCACTTGCTGTTTTTGTCGCACTTTTTGCAGGAGTCTTCTTTTTTGTAGAAGCTGCTGGGGTAGTGCTTTTTTTCTTTTCAGCCATTTAGCTCACCTCAAATATTAGAGTGTAGGTAAAATGGATTCTACGTCTGTGTGGGGTCTGGGAATAACGTGAACTGCAACGAGCTCGCCGAGCTTAGCTGCACATTCAGCACCAACTTCTGTAGCAGCTTTAACAGCGCCTACATCGCCACGAACCATAACGCTAACGAGACCTGAACCGATTTTTTCTGTACCGATAAGTGTAACTTCAGCTGCTTTAACCATCTGATCAGCTGCTTCGATAGCTGCTGTTAAGCCTCTTGTTTCGATCATTCCTAATGCTTCTTTAGCCATTTTTTAATTCCTCCTGATATTATTGTTCGTTAATAATTACTACTTTTAAACCTTCCATCTTAAGGTTTGTTTCGTGTGCTTCGTTTATTTGTGAGAGCGGGAAACGATGTGTGATAAGTTTTTCTATCGGTAAACCGATTCCTTTAGCTCGTTTTAAGAAATCAAATGTAGTAGCGTAATCACGAAGTGTGTAAACCCATGAACCAACCGTTGTGATTTCCTTTGAACAAATGTCAAAGTGGGGGTTGATTGTAGCATCTCCGCCGTTGATGAAGAAGCCGAGTTCACAAAGACCGCCACCGCGTCTGATGAATTTGTAGATATTAGCGTGTGCAATAGGTGAACCTGTGCACTGGAATGCAAAATCTGCAAGATGTCCGCCAAATGCGTCTTCTACAGCCTTTGTCAGTTCTTCAATACCTTTGTGGTTTTTAAAGTTAACAGACTTTGTAGCACCCATTTCAGCAGCGAATGCTAAACGTTTATCTTCGCCGTCAACAGCCACAATGTTTTCTACACCCATTGTTCTCAAAATTGCAATACACAAAAGACCGATAGGTCCGCAACCCTGAATAACAACTCTGCTATTAAATCTTAATGTACCAACTGTCTTTGCTCTTTCTACTGCGTGGATTAAAACAGCAGCAGGCTCGATTAAAAGACGAAGGTCTAAGCTTAAATCGCTTACATTAAATACTGTTGAGCCACCGCGGATTACCATGTAATCTGCAAACCAACCGTTTAAGTGAATGTCGTCATCGGGTAACAAGCCATAAACATCAGCACCATCGCCAACATTTTGCTTGTTGAGATCGTACATTGTGATATCAGGACTGTCCTTAAATATCATACAGGTAACAACCTTATCGCCAACAGCCAAGGGTTTACCTGCACTGTCGACTTTAACATTTTTACCCATTTTAACGATTTCGCCGCTGCCTTCATGTCCTAAAACAACAGGAATAAGACCGAAGGGATCCCTTTTAAATTCATGAGCATCTGTTCCACAAACGCCGCAACCTTCAACTTTTACCAAGATATCATCATCGCCCAATTCAGGGATCGGGAATTCCTTGATATCGTAGTGCTCAAGTTTAGTGAGCATTGCTGCTCTTGAGGTTTTGGGTATTTCGCCAACGGACTTTTTGCAAGAACCGTTGCAGCTATGGGGAACTTCTGTCTGCATACTTGAAAGCACTTGTTTTACAATTGCTTCAATTTCGTTTGAATTAATAGCCATAACAGAACTCCTATCTTTAAGATTTATGCTTTAAGCATTTATTTTACTAATTCGTCGAATACTTTACCGCCGAAATCAGCAAGGTATGTATCCTGTTCCTCGCTACCGCCCGATACACCCAGTCCTCCAACGATTTTACCATTTATTTTGAGCGGAACACCTCCACCAAAGATAACAATCTGACCGTTGTTGGTAAACTGAATGCCATAAAGAGGTTGATTTGGTTGACTTAAAGCTTTCAATTCGATGGTAGACATTTTTAAGGCAACAACTGTGTACGCTTTTTGAAAAGCGACGTCATAGCTTGCGATAAAAGAATCATCCATACATTCCACCAAAACGGGGCGAGCACCACTGTTAGAAATTGCAACAACGGCATTCACACCAATTTTAGCAGCTTCAGCTTCAACTTTTTCTGCCATTTTTTTTGCGAGGTTCAAAGTCATTTCTGGCTTTGATTTTATATTGTTAACTACATCTTCGACAATTTTTGTAATTTCGCGGTCGTTCATATCAAGACCTCCCGAAATTATTTGCCTAAAGCTGCAATAACTTTTTTGGTAATTTCAGAAACTAAATCGTTATCTGAGCTGCCGCATGAGCAATTGCCACCGCAACCATGACAACTGGGAAGACCAGCCTGAGCATTGGGGCATACATCTGCAGGGTGCTTACCCTTCATACCAAACTGTCTTCTGATTTCGTAGAGTTTTTCTACGCGTTCCTTTGATAATTCCTGAGGTCCGCCTAACTGCTTAGACAAGAAGAGAAGCTCAGCGTAGAACTCTAATGATTCCATCTTGTGATAAGCAGCAAGTAATGAATCAGAATATGCAAGTGCACCGTGATTTTCAAGTAATACAGCATCGTAGTACTGTAAATACTTAGAAACAGCATCGGGAATTTCGTGTGTTGAAGGCGTGCCGTACTCAGCAATCGGAACACAACCTAAAGCGATTACAGCCTCAGGCATAATGGGCTGTGTAAGCGGAATGCCTGCAATAGCAAAGCTTGTTGCGTAGATCGGATGAGCGTGAACAACAGCCTGAACATCAGGACGTTCTTTGTAAACTCTCATATGCATCTTGATTTCAGATGAGGGTTTAAAACCTTTGTTTGCCTGGATTACATTTCCATCAGCATCAACCTTACAAATGTATTCGGGTGTCATAAATCCCTTACTTACACCTGTGGGTGTGCACAAGAATTCGTTGTCAGAGATTTTTACTGAGATGTTACCGTCGTTGGCGGCAACCATACCTCTGTCGTAAATTCTCTTACCGATGTCACAAATCTGTTTTTTGATTTCGTATTCGGATACCATTTTTCATTTCTCCTTTTCGGTTTAGAATTTATTTAATTTTTATAAAATACAATATATGTCAACTATACTAATCTTACCATAGCAAGAGTAGTATGTCAAGTGGCATTATGTTGTTTTTTGTGGTTTTTTGTTGGTTTTTGATAAATATCGTAACAATTCATCAATTCCTTCGCCCGTGACAGAGCTGACAAGGAAGACTTTTTCGCATCCGGCAAGCCTTAACCAGCTTTCGGCAAGCTCAGGACGAGCATCAGGATGGTCAATTTTTGTTACAATGCCTATAACTTCACGGGTTGTCATACCAGTAACATTTGGGCTGAACAGAGTATATGGCTCTGTTGCGCTGGCAAGTAAACCGACAATATCTGATTCGTAAGCATAAAGTGCAATTGCCGCACCAAACTGCCTTGTCTGTATGTATTCGCCCGGAGTGTCTATCAGTATATTTGAATAACTGATAGCCTGAGTTTTTTCATATCTGATATTTTCGCCACGCAACGCCTGTGTTAATGTTGTCTTGCCTGCCTCGCTACGTCCGATAAGTATCAGTTTTTTGATATCTAATTCTTTTGTACTCATATCAGGTCTTGGTAATGTTGCAAACTGTAAATCCTAAAACATCTCTTGTGTATTCGCACAAGGCCCTTAATGAAGCTTCCACCTCAGAAACGGTACCGGTCACAATCAACGTACCACTAAAACGATCAACAAAACCGATTTCTGCACCTGAGGATTTTGTTGCAATATCTGCAATTATAATCGCTGTTTCGGCAGGGGATATAGTTACGACACCGATAGCAGACTTGGAATAGTCTATATTGGGGTCAAGACCAAGCTTCTTATAAAGAATCTTTTCAGGATTTGCGATTATGTGTGCGATAGTTATCTGTTTGCCGGGAACCAGTTCCTGAACTATTCTGGTTTTACCCTTTAAACTGAGCAATTCTTCATCGTTCATAACTTAACCTCCTATCTGACAGTGTAGTCTTGTTTTTTGTGCTGCAGCTAAAAGCTTTTGCATTTTCTCCTCTGTGGGTGTTTCTAAGTGTTCAAGCTCATATGCACGATCAAGACCTCTATATTTGTCAACTCCAAATTTGTGATAGGGAAGAAGGTGTATTTCATTTACATTAGGTAGGCTCTCTGCAAACCTTGCAATAGAAAGTATCTCTTCCTCTGTATCATTAAATGTAGGAATGACAGGAACACGAATTATAAGTTTCTTTGCCTTTTCTGCAATTTTCTTAGCATTTTCCAAAATGAGTTCGTTTGGTCTTGTGGTAAACTGCTCATGCTTTGCGGAGTTTGTGTGTTTAATATCCATTAAATATGTATCTAAATAAGGAAGATACTTTTCTATGGTTTCAAATTTTGCAAAACCCGTAGATTCCATTGCTGTATTGATACCGTTTTCTTTACAAGCCTGAAGCAATGCAGTCGCGAATTCGGGCTGACCTAAGGATTCACCGCCGGAAAGCGTAACACCGCCTCCTGAACGTCTGTAATACTGCATATCACGCTTTATAGTTTCTAAAACCTCGCCTACTGTAACGTCACGGCCAATGATTTTCTTTTTACCACCGAATTCCATTTCTTCAATATTGAAACTCTGGGATTCGGGATTGCAACACCATTTACATCTCAAAAAACAACCTTTTAGAAAGATTATTGTTCTAATACCTGGACCATCGTGAACTGAAAAACGCTGAACATCAAATATTCTGCCTTTTACATCATAAATACTCATATTTATTACATTCCCTGTTCTGTTCTGTTAATAATATCGTCCTGAAGTGATTTAGATAATGTAGTAAAGAGCGCGCTGTAGCCTGCAACTCGAACAACAAGACCTTTGTATTTTTCAGGATTCTTCTGCGCATCAATCAAAGTAGCTTTGTCAACAACGTTGAACTGAATATGACTGCCTTTGCGGTCGAAATATCCTCGAACCAAAGAGCAGAATGCCTCTAAACCTGATGTACCCTTAAGTGCAGAGGGGTGGAACTTCATATTAAATAATGTACCGTTTGATGCAATATGGTGGTCAAGAGTAGATACTGAGTTACATGAAGCTGTAGGCCCTGTTACGTCCTTACCTGCTGAGGGAGAAACACCGTCAGCAACGGGAGTAAATGCTAATCTACCATCGGGTGTTGCTCCTGTTTGTGCACCTAACGGAACGTTAGCCGATACAGGATACAAGCCTGCTTGATATATACCACCTCTGGGGTTTGTGTATTTTTCAACGGGTTTTGTGTATGTATAAGCAACATCACGAGCAAATGCATCAACCTCAGGAATGTCGTTACCAAACTTGGGAACTTCATCAATGAGTGAGCGAATTCTCTTGTATTCAGAGGCTTTGGGATTATTTTCACCTGTTGATTTTACTGTTTTTATAATTCCAGCAATAGCAGCGTCATCAACCGTTTTTCCAGCACGAGCAAGTTCGCTGGCAACGTTAATTACAATCTGTTGAATCTGCTTTTCAGGAATACCTTCGCCGTAGTTGTTAGCCATAGCTTCTTTTAATTCCGAAAGAGTGAATTTCTTTTCTTCAAATACTAACTTTTTAATAGCGTAGAGTGCATCTGCCATATTAGCAACACCGAATCCCTGAGGACCTGTGAAATTATAGACAGCGCCACCTTCCTGAACAGACTTACCTCTGCCGATACAATCTTCAACCATTGAAGAAAGGAAGGGGAGAGGGGCTTTCTTCATATGTGCAACGTCAATCGCATTATCGGAGTTAACCATAAGACCAATAAAGTAGCTTGACTGCTGTTTGTAAGCGTCGTATAATTCATCAAATGTTTTCATCTCGGCTACGTCTTTTGTCTTAGGACCAATCTGTACGCCGTTGTCAACACCCTGAGAAAATACCATTTCCATAGGACGGCACATATTAAAGAATGCAGCATCGTGCCAACCATCTGTTTTGCCGCTCTTCTGGGGCTCAACACAACCGATAATGTTGTAGTCCAACGCATCGTTTAATGTAAGACCGCGGTTTACAAGGGCGGGAATAATAACCTCATCGTTATAGTAAGCAGGGAGACCGATGCCAGTTCTTGTAAGTTCTGCCGCTTTCATCATAAGGTCATGAGGCGTTCCGTTCCAGATACGGATTGAAAGCGAAGGCTGGGGGAGCATTGTGTGCATCGAAGCGTTGATACACATAAATGACAAGTCATTTGTAGCATCAATACCTGATGAAGATTGTCCGCCTACAACAAGATTCTGGAACAAACTGTAGCCTGCAAAACCTTCTGCAGTGCCGGCATCGCGAACTTTGCTTGTATCGTTCAATTTAACCCAGATACAGTCAATAAGTTCCTGAGCGAATTCAGGAGTGATAATACCTGCATCTAAATCCTTCTTATAATAGGGATACATATACTGGTCAAAACGTCCGGGAGAAATGGAGTGACCGCTGCCCTCTATTTGAATGAGCATCTGTACAAACCAGAATGACTGACAAGCTTCGTAGAAGTTTTTAGCACCGTTTTCCGGAACGTTAGCACAGTTCTGTGCAATTCTTACCAGCTCTGCCTTTCTTTTTTCATCAGTACAGTTTTTAGCTTCTTCTGCAGCGAGCAGAGCATATCTCTTTGAGTAATATATAGCAGCTTCGCAAGATTCGATAACTGCTTCTAAAAATGCTGAACGTTCATTAAAATCAGCTTCTGTTAAGTCATGCTTAGCAAGCTCTGCTTTTGCTTCTTCCAAAATACCACGGAAACCTACTTTTAAAACCTTGCTGTAATCAACTGTAATATGTCCAACGCCACCGTACAAATAGTTGCCGGGAGTGAAGATGTTATGCTCCATAGCAGCAAGAGTTGCGCTATCCATCATAGAAAGAGCGAATTCTGAAACGGATTTCCCCTTCCAATATTTATGTACTTCGCGCAGAGCATTTTTTGAATCTTCGGAAATATAGAACGGATCCGCGCTTCTATTGTTAATTGTATCAAATTCCGCCTCAACCCAATCGTAAGAATACTCAGGGAATGTCTGACAACTTCTTGAGTGAACTGTAGGGGTACCAACTATAAGCTCGTCAGGACGTATTGTCACAGAGATATTCTTTAAAATATGGGCGAAAGCTGCAGAACGTCTTTTAATTATAGGAAGAGCCTCTGTGCTTTTGTATGATTCTGTAAGTAAAACAGCACGTTCACTCTCAAGCTGTGGTTTAGCGTCCAAAAGACGATCAACTAATCGAGCAACTCTGTTTGTTTTTGGTGCGTCGTAAATTTTATAATTATTCATATCGGTCACCTTTCTCAATAATATTTAAAATCTCATTAGTAACATTGTTTACTTTGAATTTGCACATTCTAACAACTTCGGCGTGGGCGTTATTTGCGGCAAAAGTTATTCTTGCACGCCTTAACATCCCCAAATCGTTTAAATTATCGCCAAAAGCAGCCGTCTCAGATATTGAAATATCATATCTTTTTTGTACAGATTCAGCTGCAGTTCCTTTATCAGTACCTGCTTTTATATATTCAGTCCAAACAGGATCTTCATATACCTTATTTAATATACCGGACTTGATGCCTAAATTATTGAGTTTGATTTTTGCCTTTTGTGTTAGCTTATAAAATGCTACTTTATAAACATCGCCCGGGATCTGCGAAACGTCATCATAAGTTATTTTAGAACCAAATGCTGTAAAATCCTTGTCCGATAAATAATATGTGTAGTCTTTTGCGTAAATTACCATAGCTGAATATTCTTGGCTATAAGTTTTGGACATACACGCAACCTGTGATTTGTTTAACGGAGAAGAGGAGGTGATACTGTTGTTTTCCACAACCAAAGCTCCGTCGTTGCAGATAAACGTAACATTCTTTGCAACGGGGGAAAAGAGTTTTCTAAGATCAGGATAACTTCTTCCGCTTGCTATGCAGATATTCAAATTGTTAGATATAGCAAGATTTATTGCGCCAAAAACTTTCTTAGAGATAATTTTGTCGCCGTTGAGGAGGAGTGTGCCATCAACATCACAAAAAATCATACGAATTTTCGTATTTTTCATATCTACCCTCCATAGAAATCCTACTATCATATTTATACAATATATATGATAATGCATTTTTACAAGTTTGTCAATAGAAAACGCAGAAAAAATAAAGAAAAAACAACAAAAAAATTCAAAACAAAGAAAAACAAAGGCATTACCTTTACAGCAAAAAGAAATAGTCGCCATTTTTTTGGTTGTATAAGAAATATTTTTTGTTAATTTTTTCGTTGTGTCAGTAACAAAAAGGTAATATACTTGACACACAACATGTGGAAAAAGTAGTATGTAAAGGCAAAAAACAAGACAGCAGTTTTTTCTGCTGTCTGTCAAACTATTCATTTGTTACATAAACCTTAGTATTAAGTGGAACGAAATCTACCAACCACTGCATATCTTTTGGTCTGACACGAACACAACCATGTGAAATCATTTTTCCGATGCGGGCATCGCGGTCAGTGCCGTTGTTGTTCATTAGAGTAGTGTGTATCGCATAACCGCGATAGAACCTCATTATAGGTCCTACATAATATCCATTATACTGCCAACGCGGTTGTTGTTGATGATATATAAATTCGCCTGTTACAGTTGGGGTATTTATAGCACCAATAGAACAATCAATATCTTTTATGTAATTCCATTTATTATTATCTCTGCAGAAAACATTGACCTTAAAATTAGATTTTGAAACCCATACAAGATAATCCGTATCACTGGAAACATTTCTTTCATTAACAAATTTCTCTGCTTTGTATTCATATGAAGCGGTAACAGGCTTTGCTACAATATATCCGTCATCACAGACATGAAGCGACCCAAAGTCGTCGGTGTAAGCATAAGTTTCCATAAGACATGAGTCGTACATTTTGAATTTTGAGCCGTAATAGTCAAATTCATACAAACCGCCCGTAGATATGACTTTAAAATTCATGCCGACTTCATAACTAACAGGAAAAGTTATAACGTAAGTGCCCGGTTCCCGCACATATACGCTTTTATTAGCAATCCAGCTATTTCCTTCGGTAAACAAACTAAAGCTCATAGTAAAATCGGTAAATGCTTCAGCATCAGGTATTTTTATGTGTAAATCAAAATCATCTGCAACAAGCTTTTCGGCAGAAACGGTCGCTGATGAATTCAAAATAACTGCAACTAAAATTAGAAAGGAAAATAATCTTTTCATTGCGTTTTCATTCCTTGAAAATAATTTATATAAGTTAAATATAGCACATCCTGAAAACCACGTCAACTGAAAAATAAAAAAAGTAGCCGATACTATGTACCAACTGCTTTCTTGGCCTGAGTGAGAGGACTTGCTCGCCTGCGGGCGAAGCAGTGGTCGGCTCTGACTGCCACCGGCAGTCATTCACTCCCGACCCTTCAAGTCCTATAGGCAACAAAACAAAAGAAGATATCCAAAAGGATATCTTCTTGCATTGGTCTGAGTGAGAGGACTTGAACCTCCGGCCTCTTGAACCCCATTCAAGCACGCTACCAACTGCGCTACACCCAGTTAACAAATGAGATTATAACAGGTTTTTTACAAAATGTCAACAGTTTTTTTTACTTTTTTTCAAAAACATATAAATTAATCTGTTGACTTGCTAAAAATGAAATGATATAATAAATAAGTAATTTTTTTGTACAAAAGGTGTGAGTTAAAATTAATGTTTTAAAAATAGATAAAAGAAATATGGCTCTGCAAATTTTATGTGCTGTTTTGATATTAGCAGCCTGCTTTATTAGCAAGGCTTTGGTTTTGGTTGCTGGTTTGATTTCAATGATGTATATGTTTAGCGATGCAAAGTGGGAACAAAAATTTGCGTTTTTTATGTTTATGCTTTCTTTCTCGCCTATATTTAAATTTGACAAAGATCAAACAAGTTTGTTTATGTTTTTGCGTTTGGCGGTTGTTTTTAGCTATGTGTTTCAGCGTAGAGAAAAGTTTAGTTTTACGTTTGTTACAATTTTAATAACTTTTACTGCGTACTGTTTTGTTCTATCAGAGATATACAATACTGACTACATATCCTCACTTATTAATATTGTTCTTTGGAGTCTAATAGGTTATATTATTGCAGTAACGCTGAAAAGTGAGGATGTAACACCCGTTACTAGATGTTTGGTAAATGGTGTAATTTTTACTGGTATTATCGGCTTGTTTATAAACGATATACCTCAGCTTGCTTCAGAAGTTAGAGTGTTGTCATCCTATGCTGAAGATGGCGCTTTGGTTAATCGTTATGCTGGTTTTTGGACAGATCCAAACTTTTTTACAGTGCTCCTGATTACCTCAGTGTGGCTTGTCTACTTGGAGTATAATAAAAAAAAGATTAATTTTACAGAATTCACGATAAGATGCTTGCTTATTTCTTTTATAGGAACAATGACTATGTCCAAATCTTGTTTGTTACTCTTTGTAGTCTTTTGGTTGTATGTTGTTATTGTAAAAAATGATATAAGAACAGTGTCGAAGGTTTCTTTGGTTTTTCTTATGATATTTGCAATAATTATATTTCTTTGGAAAAATCCATACTGGCTCTCTGATATTTTTTATCGCTTTGGTTCAAGCAAAGAACAAACTACAATGAGCACTATCACAACCGGAAGAACCGATATATGGATTGAATACTTAAAAATAATGTTGGATGATTTTTCGTGGCTTTTTGGTCATGGTGTAAACCCTGAATTGTATTTAGTTAACGGAATTGGGAAAGGGTCTCATAATACCTATATTCAATCAATATTTAGCTTTGGATTACTAGGAACAATACTTTACATTTCGGTATTTAATAGTATTTATACAAATGCCAAAGCAAAGGTTATTTCAGGTATTCGAACAAATAAAGGTCCTGAAAGGTTTGCTCTAATATCAATTCTTATCACTATGTTTTTTCTGGATGGCATAAATATTGAGATGTATTACTATATGATACCGTTGACTTTCGTTTATTTATTTAACAAAAGCGTAACGCCTGATGTGGCTTGTGAAACAGGGCTGTTAAACGTGGGGAGAAACAATGACAAATCTATATAAAGATTTTTTGACACTTGTAAAAAATTGTTTGTGCAAAACCAGGGACACCGTAGAATCCACAATGCCCGAGTTAGAGCAAATTGCTTTAACTCACATTTGTGTACCATTTGTTTATCGCGGTGCTGTAAATGCTGGCATGGAGATTTCTGACGAGTGGAAAAAATATATGACGGTTTCTGCATTTAGAAACCAAAAAAATCTTCAGGTCCAGTCTATGATATTAGCAAGCCTGAAGGAAGCCAACATACAATGTACAATAATCAAAGGGAGTACAGTTTCTGCGAACTATCCTGAACCGATGCTCCGAACTCTTGGGGATATAGACGTATTGGTAAGCATTGACGATTACGAGAGGGCAGTAGAGCTTCTTTGCGGCGATAAATATGAGGACGAATCGTCAGAAGGGCATCAGTTCCACTATAAATATACTATACAAGGTGTGGCTGTTGAAATCCATAAATCAGTTACCGAGTATACTAACGATGAATACGGCGAAATAATCAAGACATTTATGGACAATGCTTTGAATAAAGTGGTAGAAAAGCAAATCGACGAATTTATTTTTCCTTCGCTTACTAACGAATATCAGGCAGCGACGCTTCTTCTGCATACGCAAAGACATTTTTTTGAAAACAGATTGCCTATACGTATGTTATGCGATTGGGCTATGTTTGTGCAAAGTGTGGGAAAAGAGGAGTGGGATGCAATCGTATATCCCTTTATTTCTAAAATGGGCTTAGACTCAATTTGCGACGCTTTAACCGCGACGTGTAATACGTACCTTGGTGTAAAATGCGCAGACAAAGTCAAGAAGGAAATCAGCGACAAAACAACAGAAATTCTGATTGAAGAATTTTTGAATTGCGGTGTTATAAAGGATGAAGATTCCTGGTCAGAAAGTATGGCTTCCAGTTATTCACAAAACCGCAGCAAATCAAAAGGAAAATTAGCATCCTTGGTTATGATTTTAAATGACATAGCAAGACATGACTTTAAAATTGCTCAGACATCAAGTATATTTTTACCTTTGTGCTGGATAAGTATTGGAGCAAGATACATTGTGAGAAGAATTACGGGAAAACGCGGAAAAATTTCATTGGGTGCATTTAGCGCTGCTGCCGACAGAAAACAGTATCTGATTAGTAAACTTAATCTAAAAGACTAAAAAGATGGGAACTTCCCATCTTTTTAGTTTACACAGATGTAATCTTTTATTTTTTCGAATGTTTTTAAGCCGATACCTGATACATTCATTAAATCTTCCGGCTTTTTGAATACCCTTGTTTGCCTGTAAGCAATTATGTCATCTGCTTTTTTAGAACCTATATTTTCTAAAAGCATAAGCTCCGATTTTGAGGCTGTATTAATGTTAATCCGTTCTTCTATAGAAGAACTTGCAGACGGACCATCTTGGGTAATTGTTCCAGCGGGCATAATTTGTGAATTGTTTATCGACTGGATTTTTAAAAGGATAGCACCTGTTGCTGTTACGCACATAATGCATAACGTGCATATAATGATGTATAAAACTTTAGATTTGTTGTTTTCCATAAATATCACTCACTTTTTGAAAAAAATATTTTTTATGCTTGACATAGTATTAAAATTGTGTTATACTCACATTCGTTGGAAATTTAATACTTAGGGGTATGATGTAATGGTAACATGCCGGTCTCCAAAACCGTTCTTGAGGGTTCGAGTCCTTCTACCCCTGCCAAAGTAAAAGACGCCTATTTGGCGTCTTTTACTTTATAAGCTCGTCAGTAGAAATATCAAAAATTTCTGCGATTTTCTTCAATTCGATATCGGTTACAAATCTTTTGCCACATTCAATTCGCTGTATTGTATTTTTATCTACATCGAGTCCAATTAACTGCAATTTGTCAGCGAGTTCTCGTTGTGATATTCCTAATTTTTTTCTTAATACAGATATTTTCTTGCCGCAAATGTTATTTAATCCATCGTTAGATTTATTAATAAACATAGAATAACTCCTTTTGACAATAAGCGCATGTTAGAAAGGCGGTCTATTCGGAGTCCCTTAAATTTTTTATATGCTCTTTCAAAACTATATTTATATACTGTGAAAGAGAACGGTCATCCATTTCTGCCATTAGACGTAATTTTTCTACTATATCAGTATCAATTGTTATGCTGATTTTCTCCTTAAGCGGTTTCATATAATCACCTCTAAGTAAATGATACCACAAAGAAAGAAAAAATATCACAAAATAAGATAAAGTAGCATATAGTAAGATGTTTAAAAATAAGCCGACAGGAATGCCTGTCGGCTTATTTTATAGCTTATGCAATTCAACTTTTATATCATCTTTGGTTATATCTATTACTGCATATTCCTGATTAATATACCCGATTGCACCAGGATTTAACACTTTAATTCCGTTGATTTCTTCATAGTTTTGTATGTGGGTATGCCCATAAATACAAAAATCTGCCCCTTTTGCGATAGCTGCATGTACAACGACTAAAAGGGAACCCTTAACACGTTCTTTATGTCCGTGGGTTACATAGATAAGATGACCTTCACATTTGACAATTCGGTTTAGTGGAGTGGAGCTAAAGTAATCATTATTTCCGCATACAGAGCATATTGAATGCGTGCGTCCATACACCATTTCTAAATATTCACGGTCGTCCTCCACATCTCCGCAATGAATAATGTGCGTTACATCTTTGTGTTTTTCTATAGCTTTATCCATACCATTTGTTGACTTGTGGCTATCACTGAATACCAGAAATTTCATAATGCCTCCAAAACGCTTATTAACACTACAATTATAATCCAATCTCTTTAAAAAGTAAATAAAAATATTATTTTATGCAAAAGATGGTTGCATATTGCCACAAAAAGTAGTATAATTAAAATAATATGATAAGTTTGCACTAGATATAGTTGTGCGGAAATATGAGGAAAACATTAGATGAAAAAGAAAAAATGGATATTTATGCATAAGGAGCATAAAGCTGAAGATATAAAAAAACTCAGCGAAAGCTACGGCATTGCTCCTGTCATTGCAACGATTTTGCTTAACAGAGGGATAGCGAACCCCGATAATTTTATAACTCCCTCTGAGGACGCTTTGCTTGATCCTTTTATGATGCTTGGTATGGAGAAGGCGACACAGAGAATTTTAAAGGCCATCGAAAATAACGAAAAAATTGCTATTTACGGCGATTATGACGTTGATGGAATAACATCTACTGCCATTATGGTAAAATTTCTGCGCTCTCACAGAGCGGATGT
Source organism: Congzhengia sp. (assembly GCA_045649085.1). Classification (GTDB taxonomy): domain Bacteria; phylum Bacillota; class Clostridia; order UBA1381; family UBA9506; genus Congzhengia. Next base: position 17,841 of record JAZRPE010000046.1, on the reverse strand, counting down.
TATTTATTACATTCCTGACAGACATGAGGAAGGCTACGGCATCAATATGGACGCCATTGACAAAATCCACGCACAGGGCGTTTCACTTTTGATAACTGTTGACTGCGGTATCACTGCAGTTAAAGAGATAGCCTACGCTAAAGAGTTAGGTATTGAAACAATAATTACTGACCATCACGAATGTAAAGAAGAAACGCCTGAGGCGTATTGCCTATTAAATCCTAAACAGCCTGATTGCGAGTATCCCTTTAAAAAGCTTGCGGGTGTAGGTGTAGCATTTAAGCTTTTGCAGGCGTTAACCCTTAAGATGCATTTTCATATGCGTGAACTTATTGACGAGTACATCGATCTTGTGGCAATAGGTACAATCGCAGATGTTATGCCTTTAGTAGGGGAAAACAGAATAATCGTAAAAAAAGGTTTGGAGCTATTAAAATACACTGTAAACCGCGGTATTCGCGCTTTAGCTGACGTAGCAGAAATAAATCTTTCCGATGTGCAGACGGGCACAATCGGTTTTATGCTTGCTCCAAGAATAAATGCAGCCGGAAGAATGGGCGATCCGAGATGTGCCGTTGAGCTTTTGTTATCAAAAGATGATATGAGCGCAAAAAGATATGCTGAAATTTTAAACGACAAAAACCGCGAACGTCAGGAAATAGAAATAAGCATTTTAGAAGATGCTCTTTATATGATTGAAGCTAACCCCTCATACAAAGACGATTTTGTTATTGTTTTAGCGCACGAAGGCTGGCATCACGGGATTATTGGCATTGTTGCTTCTAAAATTTCAGAACGCTTTAATAAACCTTGTATCCTTATTAGTACGGACGAGGAAAACGGCAAAGGTTCGGGCAGAAGCATACGCTCATTCAATTTGTTTAAGGCGCTTGAAAATTCAAGTCATTTAATGCAGAAGTTCGGTGGGCATGACCTTGCAGCAGGATTGTCAATAAAGCCAGAAAACATTGACAGTTTCAGAAAAGAAATCAATGAATATGCAAAATCCTGTCTTAAAGAAGAAGATTTTATGCCAATTTTATATATTGACTCTGAACTGCCACCACCGTATGTAAATATGAACACAGCGGAAAAACTTTCGATATTAGAGCCGTATGGCATGGGAAATGCTTGTCCGTTATTTTACACACGTGATTTGACAATTTCGCAAATCAGACCACTCAGCGACGGAAAACATATAAAGCTTATACTGACTTCACAGGAATACAGTATCGAAGCAGTTGGATTTAATATGGGAGAATTATTGGATATTTTGCATGTGGAAGATAAAATAGACATTGCATTCAGCATAGATATAAACATTTACCGCGGAGCAAGACAACTTCAGGTACTGTTAAAGGATGTAAAAACAAATCGCACGGAATAGAGGTGTTAGTATGTATCGTGCAACGCATGATTTTGAAGCGTTAAAGCAAAGAGCTTTAGAAGCAAATAAGAATTTTAATATCGAAAAACTTGAAAAAGCATACAATCTTGCTTTTGTTGCTCACAAAGGTCAGAGTCGCGTATCAGGCGAGCCGTACATTACACATCCCCTTGAAGTTGCATATATTCTTGCGGATTTGGAACTTGATTGTGATACTTTAGTAGGCGCACTACTGCACGACGTGGTAGAGGATACTGACTATACTTTAGAACACATTAAAAAAGAATTTGGAGAAAATGTTGCAATTATTGTTGACGGCGTTACCAAACTCGGTAAAATCCAGTATACTACCGCAGAAGAACAGCAGGTAGAGAATATAAGAAAAATGCTTTTGGCTATGGCAAAAGATGTGCGTGTTATTCTTATAAAACTTGCTGACCGTCTTCATAATATGCGCACACTTACAGCTAAATCTGAAATAAAGCAGAGAGAAAAAGCCCGCGAAACTTTAGAGGTTTATGCAGCACTTGCTCATAGACTTGGTATGTCAAAAATTAAATGGGAATTAGAAGATTTATCATTAAGATATATTGATCCTGTAGCATATAAAGAAATAACAGAGTCAATAAGTCTGAAAAAACAGGAAAGAGAACGTTTTATAAACGATATTATGGATACTCTGCGTGAAAAAACTTCAGGTATGGATATTGAGGCGCAGGTTACAGGTAGAGCGAAGCATTTTTACAGTATTTACAGAAAAATGTTCACGCAAAACAAATCTATTGAGGAACTTTACGATTTGTTTGCCGTTCGTGTTATTGTGAATTCTATTACGGAATGTTATGCGGTTTTAGGTATGGTTCATGAGCTTTATCATCCTATTCCTGGTAGATTTAAGGATTACATCGCAATGCCGAAACCTAATATGTATCAGTCGTTACACACAACAGTTATCGGTCCTAACGGTACACCATTTGAAATCCAGATCAGAACATGGGATATGCATCGTGTTGCAGAGTATGGTATCGCAGCACATTGGAAATATAAAGAAGGCGTTGAAAAAAAGACCGATGCTGATTCAAAGCTTGAATGGATACGTCAACTACTTGAAATTCAAAATTCAGTCGTAGATACTGACGACTTTATGCGAACATTAAAAATTGACCTGTTTGCCGATGAGGTCTTTGTATTTACACCTAGGGGGGATATTGTAAATCTTCCTGCCGGTTCGACACCTATTGATTTTGCTTTTTCTATACACAGCGCAGTTGGTTGTAAAATGCAGGGTGTCAAGGTTAACGGTAAAATTGCAACGTTAGACTATATTTTGCAAAACGGCGATATTGTTGAGGTTATGACATCATCTGCTGTTAAAGGTCCTAGCCGCGACTGGCTTAAACTCTGTAAGACCTCACAGGCAAGGTCAAAAATTAACCAATGGCTAAAAAAAGAACGCAGAGAAGAAAATATCCAACATGGTAAAGACCTTATTGAAAAAGAATTAAAGCGTGTCAATTTAACACATAGCCAACTATTCCGCAACGAATGGATTGAAATGCTTTGTAAAAAGTATACCTTTTCATCTGTTGACGACATTTATGCCGCCGTTGGTTACGGCGGTCTTACGGTAAATAAAGTTATTGGCAGACTACGCGAAGAATATAGGAAAGCCATAAAAACAGAAAATCCAGACATTGACATTACTGCGATAGAAGCACCACAAAAACGCAAGAAAATTTCAAGTAATGGCGTTGTTGTAGAAGGCATAGACGATTGCTTGATAAGATTTTCACGTTGCTGCAGCCCAGTTCCTGGTGATAATATTATTGGTTATATCACACGAGGAAGGGGTGTGAGCATTCACAGAAAAGACTGCCCCAACGTGTTAGCAAGTCAAAATAATGATGATAAATTTCGTCTTATAAATGTTTATTGGGAGAAAGAATTATCTGAAAAGGCGTCTTACTTTACAGAGATACAGATTTTTGCCAACGACAGGAAAGGATTGCTTGCTGAGGTTGCAGGTGCTATTTCTGACCTCAAGATTTTAATTACCGGAATAAACTCCAAAACAACAAAGGATAATGTTGTAATAATAAATCTTTCTATTGAAATCAATTCGAAGAACGAACTTGATTTTGTAGCTAAAAAGCTAGGCAATATCAGTGGTGTATTTGAAGTTAAGAGAAGAGCAGAGTGATTATGATTAACATTAAAAAAACAATAGGATTGATGAGTGTTAATTGCTATATCTTAGGCGATAAAAATGAAGCAATTATCGTTGACCCGGGTAGCAATGCTGACGATGTAGTTAATACACTTAGCACCAACGAGATTGTGGCAAAATATATTATTCTAACACATTGCCACTTTGATCATATCATGGCAGTTGAGAAAATTATAGAGAAAACAGGTGTAAAGCTGATTGCTTGTCAAAGTGAAAAAGAAAATTTACTGCGCAGTGATATTAATTATACTAGCAGGTATTCAAGAAAACCTGTTGAACTGTCTGCAGATATATACGTTAAAGACGGGGATGTGATAAAAAGTGGAGAGTTTGAATTTACAGTAATTGAAACACCCGGACATACCTCAGGCGGTATGTGTTTGTACTGTGAAAAAGAAAAGATTCTTGTTTCGGGCGATACATTGTTTTACGCAAGTGTTGGCAGATGTGACCTTGCAACAGGCAACGAAACCGAATTAATGAAGAGCATCAAAACAAAGCTTTTTGTATTGCCGGATGATGTGTCTGTATTACCGGGACACGGAGAAAACACTACAATTGGCTATGAAAAAGTCAATAATCCATATATCTATTAGGTGAGAATTTTGGTAAATAAAGAAAAAACTATTCCATGGGGCACTTTAGTAGGCATAAGACCCGTAAAAAGGGTTGTTGATATGCTCAGTAAAGGTCTTAGTGAAGAGGAAACAAGAAAAATACTAAAAGAAGAATATGAAGTAAGCGACAAAAAAATCGATTTATCTATGTCAATTGCAAAAAAAGAGTTGGCTGTGATTTCTGACATACCGGAGAACGCCGTTTCCTTATACATAGATATTCCTTTTTGTCCGTCAAGATGTGTATATTGCTCTTTTGCGTCAATGCCAGTTTCAGAGATGAAGGATTTCATTGAGCCGTATTTATATGCTTTGTACGACGAGATTGACACCATTAAAAAGATAATTGATGATTTAGGCTTAAAAATTATCAGCGTTTATATCGGTGGAGGAACACCTACATCTATTTTGTCAATTGAGCTTGATAATCTTCTGTACAAGATTGAGAATACCTTTGATTTGTCCTGTTGTCGCGAGTTTACAATTGAGGCAGGAAGACCCGATACTATAACTCAAAGTAAATTGGAAGTAATGCGTAATCACGAAGTAGACAGGATAAGCATTAATCCTCAGTCTATGAATGATAAAACTCTGTCAGTAATTGGCAGAAAACATTCTGTAGAGCAAATTTACGAAGCTTATGATTTAGCAAGCAAAATGGGATTTAAGTCTATAAATATGGACATCATTGCAGGATTGCCACAGGAAACATTAGAAGAATTTATGAATACCGTGGACAAGGTTATAGACCTAAATCCTGAAAATATTACCGTACATACTATGAGCATCAAACGTGCTGCACGTCTTAATCAAAACGGCGATTTTGATAGCCTGCCTGTCAGCAACACAGTTGACCAAATGGTTGATTATGCGCACCAAAGGCTTGCAGCAAACGGATACGAACCTTATTATCTCTATAGACAAAAGAATATTTTAGGCGACTTAGAGAATACAGGTTTTTGTAAAGGTAATACGGAGGGTATCTATAATATCTGTATGATGGAAGAGGTTAGAACTGTGATTTCAGCCGGCGTAGGCGCGGTAACGAAGCTTGTTAAAGGTAATAGAATTGAGCGTATTTTTAATGTGAAAGACGTTCGCGAATATTTAAAGCGCGCAGATGAAATGAGAGAACGAAAAAATTACATATATGAATTCTATAATAATATGGAGGAATAAAAAATGAAATGTCCTTTTTGCGAATTTGAAGAAAGTAAGGTAATTGATTCACGTCCCACAGATGAAGGTGAGGCAATACGCAGACGCCGTGAATGCCTAAGTTGTGCAAAACGTTTTACAACCTACGAAAAAATTGAAACAATACCACTGATGGTTATCAAAAAAGACGGTTCTCGTCAAATGTTTGACAGAGAAAAGCTTTTAAACGGTATTATAAGAGCTTGCGAAAAACGCCCTGTTGCCACATCTGACATGGAGCGAATTGTGAACGAAATCGAATCTGCTACACAAAATCTTTTAGAACGCGAAATATCTTCACAGAGAATCGGCGAGATGGTTATGGAGCGCTTACCTGAAGTGGATGAGGTAGCATATGTTCGTTTTGCTTCTGTTTACAGACAATTCAAAGACATTAATACCTTTGTTGAAGAGGTAAATAGGTTACTTAAGAGGTAATTATGGTTAATTTAGGAAATAGCTGGGACGGACTTTTGGCAGAAGAGTTTTCAAAAGAATACTATCAGCAACTGCGAAAAAATCTGGCGAGTGAGTATAGAACCCATACGATATATCCTGACATGGAAAATATTTTTAATGCTTTAAAATATACGGCGTACGAGAATGTAAAGGTACTTATACTGGGACAGGATCCGTATCACGGACCAGATCAAGCTCACGGTTTGTGTTTTTCTGTGCAAAAAGGCGTGGACAAACCACCGTCTTTAAAAAATATGTTTAAGGAATTAGAGAATGATTTAGGTATAACGCCGCCTTCACACGGCTGCCTGACCGATTGGGCAAAGCAGGGAATACTTCTTTTAAATACAGTGTTAACAGTAAGGGAAGGCGAGCCTAACTCTCATAAAAAGCTTGGTTGGACTATTTTCACAGACAGAATTATAGAACTGTTAAACGAAAGACCTGAGCCTGTTATTTTTGTATTGTGGGGAAGAAATGCTCTTGAAAAATTGCCATTAATAAAAAATACACATCATTATGTGCTGTCTGCAGCTCATCCCAGTCCGTTGTCGGCAAGCAGGGGTTTTTTTGGTTGCAAGCACTATTCTAAAATAAACGAAATTCTTGTTTCACTGGGTAAACAACCTATTGATTGGAAAATTTCGGAGTAAAGAAAAGAGTTTTTATGAATTATGTAATTTTCGACCTTGAATGGAATAGATTTACGAGGGCAGTTAAGGTACGCTGTGCTGACGAAATCATCCAGATAGGTGCAGTAAAATATAACGAAAATATGGAATTTCTCGGCTCGTTCAAAAGGTATATCAAACCTGTTTTATACAAGAAAATGGAGCCGACAGTCGAAAAACTTACCGGACTGTCTATGGGTCTGCTGAAAAAAGAGGGAATCGACTTTACTGACGCTTTACGGGATTTTTGTGAGTTTATCGGTAATGATGCTGTACTAATGTCCTGGGGTTCTCAGGATGCAGATATAATCAGGAAAAACTGTAATTATTTTTGTCAAAATACGCCATTGACATTTTTAAACAAATTTGTTGATGTTCAAAGGTATGTAACTCATACGTTATCTAAAAGCGGAAATAATCAGATAAGTGTAAAAAATGCCGCTGATAAACTCTCAATTTTATATGAGGAGAGTAAGCTTCACGACGCTTTGATTGATGCTGAGATTTCAGGCAAAGTATTTGCAAAGATTTTTGATTCCGAAAAGTTACAGAAATATATTGTTGATGCATCCAAAAAGACAATTTCGTTTAAAGATGTCCCCATAACTGACCTTAGCAGTAAATTGATAGATAAATCAGTATTTAAAATAAGATGTCCGGAATGCGGCAGGCCTATAAGAAAACGTCGTGCTTGGAATTTAAACGGCAGTAAATTTGTTTCCTGTCAAATTTGCAGAAGGTGTAATAGAAGGTATTTTTGCTCAGTAGAAATACTTAAATCTTATGGAAATGTTATTAAATATAAAAAGAGAATAAAGCATATAGAAGATGATGCTACAAAAAATAACCTGACTTAAGTCGGGTTATTTTTTGTAGCAGTTTTTGTATTTTTTAATATATTGATAACAAAGGAGAGATTCTTAATGTATGCACTCGAAATTAAAAATATAACTATGAACTATCAGGACATCAACAGCGAAGTAACCGCGATTGACAATATAAGCTTTAACGTAAAAGAAGGGGAATTTGTTGTAATTATTGGACCTTCCGGTTGTGGCAAATCGACTCTTCTTTCTATTATGTGCGGTATTTTAAAGCCCAGCAGCGGAGAAGTGTATATAAACGGCGTTAAAACCTCAGGAATTACTCCAAAAGTTGGTTATATGCTCCAAAACGACAATCTGCTTGACTGGAGAACGATATACAGAAATGTTTTATTAGGTCTGGAAATACAACACAGAATCAGTGACGAAAGCATAGAATATACAAACAAATTATTAAAAACCTACGGCTTGTATGACTTTCGTGACAGTTATCCGTCACAACTATCAGGAGGAATGCGTCAAAGAGCGGCTCTTATCAGAACCTTGGTAACAAAACCTGATATTCTGCTTTTGGATGAAGCCTTTTCAGCCCTTGATTACCAGACCAGATTATCTGTGACTGATGATGTTTATTCAATAATAAAGAATGAAAAAAAGACTACTGTAATGGTAACTCACGATATACCTGAGGGCATTTCTATGGCAGACAGAGTAGTGGTCTTATCTAAAAGACCGGCTGTAATTCAGAATATTCACAAGATAGAGTTTCCTGATATTCCAGAGAGAACTCCTCTTTTATGCCGTAAAAGCCCGAAATTCAGCTCATATTTTGATACGTTATGGAGGGAGTTGGATATGAATGAAACAGATTAAAACTGAAAGAGAAAGTTTTTTAAGAAAAATAAAGTATAGAAAATATATGATATTGACCATACAGATTGGATTGCTTTTAGGGTTAATTGTCCTATGGGAAGTGTGTGCTAATCTTGGTTTTATAGATAGTTTTATCACCAGTCAACCCTCACGGGTTGTAAAAACCATAGTAAATCTTTCTTCAAATGATTTGTTGATGCATCTAGGTGTTACTTGTACCGAAACTATTGTCGGTTTTCTTTTAGGTGTTATTTTTGGTTTGGTAATCGCTTCTGTACTGTGGTGGTTTAAAACATGCTCTGAAATTTTTGAACCTTATTTGGTTATCCTAAATAGTTTGCCCAAAATAGCCTTAGGTCCAATAATAATCATTTGGGTAGGAGCAGGTATGAAAGCAATTATAGTTATGGCTTTGGCAATTTCCTTAATTGTAACCGTTATGGAACTTTTGAATGGTTTTAAAAATACAAATCAGCAGATTATAACCACAGCGGAAACCTTTGGTGCTAAAAAATATCAGATATTCTTTAAGATTGTTCTTCCTGCGAATATAAAAACTTTAATCAACTCATTAAAAATCAACCTTGGACTTTCTTTAGTCGGTGTAATTGCAGGTGAATTTCTTGTATCAAAGGCAGGCCTCGGTTATCTTATTGTTTATGGCGGTCAAGTGTTTAAACTGGACCTTGTTATGGCAAGTGTCATAATTTTGGCTGTATTTGCAGCGATAATATATAAGGCGGTGCTTATTTTTGAAAAATTAGCACTTAAAAACAGGAGGTAAATATGAAAAAAATTCTAGTGATTTGTCTGTGTATGGTTATGGCATTTAGTTTGATTGCTTGCGGCGACACACAGACTACAGATGACAATGTCAAAAAATTAGATAAGGTACGTGTGGGCGAGGTAACGCACTCTGTATTTTACGCGCCTCAATACGCAGCAATAGCTAATGGTTTTTTTGCAGAAGAAGGCATTGAAATTGAACTTTCTAATTTACAAGGCGCAGACAAAGTAATGTCAGCGGTTTTATCAAATCAAATTGACGTTGGATTTTGTGGACCCGAAGCATCTATCTATGTGTACAACGAGGGTAGAGAAGACTATCCACAGGTTTTTGCACAAATGACACAACGTGACGGTTCATTTTTGGTGGGAAAAGACAAAGTTGACGAATTTAGTTGGGAACAGTTAAAGGGAAAAACAGTTATTCCGGGAAGACGCGGTGGTGTACCGTATATGACGTTTGAATACCTTATAAAACAAAACGGCTTAGATCCTGCAACAGACTTAGTGTTGGATGATAGCATCCAGTTCTCATTGATGGCAGGCGCTTTCTCCGGAAGTAGCGCTGAGTATGTAACACTTTTTGAACCTACCGCTTCAATGATAGAGTCAGAAAATAAGGGTTATATATTGACCTCTATAGGCAAAGAATCAGGCGATATTCCATATACTGCTTATTGTGCTAAAACCAGCTACATAGCTGAAAACAAAGATTTAATTGAAAGATTTACCAAAGCCTTGTATAAAGGTTTAAAATGGGTAGAGGAGCACACCCCGGAAGAAATTGCGGAAGTTATCTTAGACCAATTTCCAGATACGGAGATGTCGATGCTGGCATCCTCGGTTGAACGTTACAAATCAATTGATGCATGGAAAAGCGAACCTGCAATGACAGAGGAGTCCTACAATAGACTTCAGGATATTATGGAAGAAGCAGGAGAACTTGATAAACGAGCTCCTTTTGACAAAATTGTAAATAACACTTTTGCAAATAAAGTCATAAAATAATAAATTCAGTTAATAATAAGCATATCAATTTTACGAGGTAGGTTGATATGCTTATTTCTTTTGTACGAACGTTAATAACATACGTTTTGGTGGTAGTTGCTGTGAGAATTATGGGAAAAAGGCAGGTAGGACAATTAGAACCAACAGAACTGGTGGTGACGCTTATGATTTCCGACCTTGCAACAATTCCGTTGAGTCACGTTTCAATTCCTTTAATACATGGTATTATTCCCATTCTTACACTTATAATCGCAGAGGCGACTCTATCATTTGTAGACTTAAAGAGCAGACATTTTAGGAGACTTCTTTCTGGCTCGCCGGTAATCATAATAAAATGCGGCAAAGTATGCGAAAAAGAAATGGAAAAATTGCGTCTAAATTTTGACGATTTATTGGAAATGCTGAGAATGCAGGGAAATACCGATATTAATAACATAGAGTATGCAATATTGGAAACCAGCGGAAATTTGAGCATTATCTCTAAAAAGAAGCCAATACAAGAAACGGAAAATTATAACGGGTTACCCTTTATGTTTATATGTGATGGCGAAGTCAGCCAAAAAGCGCTAACTCTATATGGAAAAAATAAGGACTGGCTTTTTAAAAAGCTTAAAAATGAAAAAGTATCAGATATATTATTTGCGGGTGTAAACGAAGATGGCAGGTTTTACATGCAAAAGAGGAACGAGAAATGAAAACTTTTATTATTTCGCTTGTTGTGCTGGTTATACTTATGGTAGGAATTAATATATATTCTTACTATTTAGAAAGCGCTTTAAGCGATATTGAGGAAAATCTTAATATTGTAACCGACCTTGCTTATGTTAAGGAATGGGACGAATGTAAAAATGAAATGCAAAATTTAGTGGATATTTGGGGCAAGAATGAACCAATACTTGCTATGTTTAACGACCACGAGGATGTAGATAAGGTAAAATTATCAATTGGCGAGCTTAAAGAGAGCATTAACCACAAAAATTACGAACACACTTTCAAAGCTTTAGAAGAAACAAAATTATTGTTAGATAGAATCAAAAAAAATGAGACATTGACCCTTGAAAATATTTTAGGATTAGCACATTTTGGGGTACTATGTCATAATATGTTATAACCGACTAAGTTCTAGTCGTTTATATAGATTTGACGCAAGGGGAGTGTTTTCTTTCCTTGCGCCTTTTTGTAAAAAAATAACCGACGCTCTATAGCGTCGGTCGTACTGACTTATTTAAACTTTCTTTTTCTTGCAGCTTCGGACTTTTTCTTTCTCTTAACGCTGGGCTTTTCGTAATGCTCGCGTTTTCTGATTTCTGATAAAACACCGTCTTTTGCGCAAGAACGCTTAAAACGTCTTAATGCACTATCTAAAGATTCGTGATCTTTTATTCTGATTTCTGACATTTACTGATTCCCTCCTTCCGCGCACAACGAGTTTGTTGCGGAATTACTCTGCGACAAAATCACAAGTGATATTATAACCTAAACAAAGGACAAATGTCAATAGAAACTTTAAATATTTTTATTTTTTTCAAAAAAATTAAAAAAATAGTTGCATTTCATAAATAAATGTGTTAAAATACTTAAAGTCAAGTACGTTTGGTTGGAGGTGAAAGATTTGCCGAACATTAAATCAGCTAAAAAAAGAGTTAAAGTTATCGAAACAAAAACCTTAAGAAACCACATGATTAAATCAGCATTAAGAACATATATCAAGAAGTTCGAAGTTATCGCTGCAAGCGGTAACAAGGCTGAAGCTGAAGTTGCTTTCAAAGTCGCTGTTAAAAAGATTGACCAGGCAGTTGCCAAGGGCATCATGAAGAAGAACACAGCTTCAAGAAAGAAGTCACAGCTCGCACTTAAGCTTAATGCTATTGCGTAATCATTTAGAAATTACAGGACTAACGTTATGTTAGTCCTTATTTTCTTTTAGAAGGGAAGTGTGGTCGTGGCGACAACTTTAATTTTCGTAAGACACGGTGAAAGTGAAGGTAATAAAAGCAGCCGTTTTAATGGGAATCTTGACTTGGAATTAACAGACAGAGGCCGTATACAAGCGCAAAAAACTGCTGAATATCTTGACAGATATAAAATAGATAAAGTGTATGCAAGTGATTTATCGAGAGCGTTTGAAACTGCTGAAATAATAGGGAAAAGACAATATGTTAGCGTAATTAAAAATAAAAACCTTCGCGAAATCTTCGGTGGCGATTTTGAAGGAAAGATATACAGTGATTTACAAAAGCTGTATCCTGTGGAATTTGATAAGTGGTTAAACGATTTAGGAAACTGTAGGTGCCCCAATGGAGAAAGTATCCGTGAACTGTTACATAGGTTTAATACAGAGATCAAACAAATCGCGGCAGAGAATAAAGGCAAAACAATTTTAATAGGTACACACGCAATGCCAATAAGAGTAATGTCAACCGTGTGGAATAAAAAAGACATTACCAAGGTAAGAGATTTTAAATTTGTGCGAAACGCATCTGTTACTGTTGTAGATTATTCTGACGTTGATAATCCCGTTGTCTTAGAATATGACGTGGCAGAACACCTAGGGGATATTGCAACTGAATTACCGAAAGACGTATAACAAAACCCAAGGAAATCCTTGGGTTTTGTTATTTTTGTGTTACAAATGGTAAAATCCCATTGACAATTTAAAAGAGGACAACTATAATAAAAATATATCCAATTATACAAAATAAGAATTTTGTATAATTCAGGGTAGGCTGAAATAGCTAAATTCCATGTTAATACTGACCAAAGCGGTAAAAAAAGCAGATACATAGCACTGTTTTATCTTATAATAACCTTTAATACAAAGGAAGTGATTTTGTTGCACAACAGACAACTTTTAGATGACACACCATTTTATCTTCGTGATTTTATAACTTATATGGAAACTATCAAAGGAAAATCTTCCAACACTGTTGATGAGTATTTTTTTGACCTCAGAACTTTTCTTCGATATATGTTAGTATTAAAAGGAAAAGCTGACATTGAAAATTTTGACGAGATTTCCATTAAGGATATTCCTGTAAGCTTTATTGAAGAAATCACACTTCACGACCTATATGAATATCTTTCGTATACACTTCGCGAACGATTAAATAATGCTAATTCCAGAGCGCGCAAAGTGTCCTCTCTGCGTTCTTTCTTTAAATATATGGTCACAAAGGCAAAGTTAGTCAAGACTAACCCTGCTGCAGAATTGGATTCCCCAAAAATACCGAAGGTTCTTCCTAGATACCTTTCTTTAGACGAAAGCAAGCAATTATTAGAGAGTGTTGACGGCAACCAAAAATATCGGGATTATGCTATTTTAACATTGTTTTTGAACTGCGGTTTGCGATTATCAGAACTTGCAGGAATAAATATGCGAAATATAAAAGATGATAAATTAACCGTGTTCGGTAAAGGTAGTAAAGAACGAACAATCTACTTAAATGACGCCTGTCAAAAAGCAATTTATGATTACGTACAGAATGAACGCCCTAAAGACGGAATTAAAGCCCCCGACAAAGATGCGCTTTTTTTGAGTCGATTTAAAAAGCGTATGAGCGTTAAAACTATTCAGCACGTTGTGAAACTTCATTTAGAAGCAGCAGGACTTGATGCATCGAAATATTCAGCTCATAAGTTGCGTCATACAGCTGCTACATTAATGTACAGATATGGTCACGTAGATGTAAGAGTCTTGCAGGAAATGCTTGGACATACAAATTTATCTACGACACAGATTTATACACACTTAGACGATGAACAGTTAAGAACTGCTGCAAATAATAATCCGCTTGCAGGTATAAACAAAGAATAAAAGAGGCACCAATTCGGTGCCTCTTTTTCTGTACTGATTAGTCGTTGCAACCACAACCGCAGAATACAACTAAAGCAATGATAAGGATAATCCATAAGCAGCTATTGTCATTGCCAAAATTGAAAAGACCTCTATCGCATCCCATGATGTTTACCTCCTTTATTCGTTCTGATACATACTATGCAAAAACGAAAGGATGGTAAGTTGTACAAATAAATTAGGACACCACTTCTCTACTGCGCGTCGTATCTCTCTTTTTCAGCCAGGTATCTTTTCTTACGTTCGGAAGTATTTCCCAGAAATTTCCTTATACCTTCACGATCGCATCTTTTTATCAAATCATCAATCTTCATAAGACTATACATAAATATCCTAATTTGCTCAGATAAGGCGTCTCTGTTTTCAACAAAAAGTTCTGACCACATATCAGGATTGAGTTTTGCAACTCTCGTGCAATCACGCAAAGAGCCTGCAGAATATGCCTCTGCCCTATCTAAAATCTCATTATCACATAGAGTTGCCGCCACAACGTGCATTAGCTGACTTGTGTATGCAATCATTTCATCGTGGTCTTCTTTTGTAGTGTATGTAATGTGCTTACAACCAATATATTTAATTATTTTTTCTAAATATTCTATATGTTCTTTTTTGTTATTATCTTGCTTAACGACAATGTAATTTGCACCGTGATACAGGCTTTCTAATGCACTTTCATATCCGTCACATTCACGGCCTGCCATAGGATGACCGCCGATAAAATCTATATTTTTATTTGTTATTTTATCAAACATATAACCTTTAACACCGCAAACATCCGTAACTAACGCTCCTGCTTTAAACGCTTTAGTATTTATGAAATTAACGGCTTTTTCAGGTGTTAAACACAGAAAAACAACATCCATTTTATATAAAATTTCATCGGCGTTTGTGTATCCTTCTATAATAGCACCGTCACTTTTTGCCATATTTAATGTATTGGTGTTTAAATCAACTCCGAAAATATCGGCATCTGGAAAACCTCGCAAGGCCTTTGCGAGCGATCCTCCCATAAGTCCTAAACCTACTATTAAAATATTAGTCATAGCATCACTTCCTAAAAATATGGGTTTATTTTAGCATTTTTTTGCAGTATTTTCAAGTAATTTTACAATTTTAACAGTAAATATTGAATAAAATTTCATAAAAACAAAAAATATTTTATTTTTCGAAATAATGTTCTTGAAAATAAATCTTTTCGGGGGTATACTTATGCATAAAGGGAGTGTGATTTTATGGCAGGGAAATATGAAATTGATATGTGTAACGGTAGTCTGTTTCCTAAAATTATAAAATGCGCATTGCCACTAATGGCAACAAGTATTTTACAGTTGTTGTACAATGCGGTGGATATTATTGTAGTTGGCAGATATGTAGGTGAAACTGCTCTTGCAGCAGTAGGTTCTACAAGTTCTCTTATAAACTTGATAGTAAATGTCTTTGTTGGAATATCAATCGGAGCAACCGTCATCGTTGCACAACACATTGGTTCACGCGACTATAACAAGGCGTCAAACGCCTGTCATACAGCAATTACAATAAGCTTGATTGCCGGTGTTTTTCTTACTATTGTTGGAAATATGGTATGCAAGCCATTGCTTGTTCTTATGGGTTCGCCTGATAATGTTATTGAGCAAGCGACTCTTTATATGCGAATATACTTCCTCGGAATGCCTGCATTTATGTTGATGACATATGGGAGTGCATTAATGCGTACAGTCGGAGACACAAAAAGACCCCTTTACTATTTTTCAATTTCTGGAATTTTGAACGTAATACTTAATCTGGTTTTGGTATTACAATTTGATATGGGTGTTGCCGGTGTTGCGATAGCGACGATTTTTTCACAATATATTTCTGCGGTATTTATTCTTTTGACTTTGATGCACACAGACGGATATATCAGGATTTTTGTTAAAGATTTACGAATAGACAAAAACTCACTTACAGCAATGGTAGCCAAGGGCTTACCCGCCGGTATACAAAGTTGTATTTTTGGTTTATCAAACGTTATAATACAGTCCTCAGTTAATTCTTTTGGTTCTGTTGTGATGGCAGGCAGTTCGGCCGCAGCTAACATTGAGGGATTTTTGTACACCGCTCAGAATACATTCTGCATAGTCGCCACCTCCTTCGCGGGGCAAAATTTTGGTGCAAAGAATTATAATAGAATAGATAAAACACTTCTTTATTGTCTTTCAACTGTACTTGTAATCGGTATATCACTTGGTGTACTAATGTATTCTTTCGGCGAAACCTTGTTGGGAATATATGCACCCGGTAACCCTGAAGCTGTAGGTTACGGTATGATAAGATTCAGATATATTTTAATTGTGTATTTTTTATGTGGTCTTATGGAGGTCCTGACAGGAACAATTCGCGGAATGGGTTTGAGTTTAGTACCGATGCTGATTTCTGTTCTTGGTGTTTGTGGAGTAAGAATAATGTGGATATTTACCGTGTTCACTAAGCATAGAACCTTAGAAACACTGTTTATATCATATCCGATTTCGTGGACTATAACTGGAATTATTTTAGCAATTTCATACATAATATTACGAAAAAAACTATTTAAAAAAGAGAGCCTGTAGGTAAAGTAGTCAATACTTTGTAGACACAAAAATAATATTTTAAGCTGCTTGTTCAAGTCTGTATTGAACAGGCGGCTTTCTTTTTAATTTTCGTATAGGTTTTATGTAATTAAAGTAATATACAGCTTCGTCAATGACTTTTCTCAAATCATCACATTTCCAATATTGGAAATGTGAGCGTAAAACATCTTTAAATCTTCCAAAAAATGATTCAATAACTGCATTGTCTCTCGGTGTTCCTGCTCTTGACATACTCTGAATTATGTTGTATGATTTAAGTAGGTTACAATAACCGGCTGATGAGTACTGTACACCCTGGTCGCTGTGCAAAAGCATGGGTGTTCCAGTACTCTTTGCTTTTTCAAGAATTCTTTTTGCTGGCTTCATAACAAGGAAATTATCAAACGTATCACTTAATTCATAATCAAGTATCTCGTTATTGAATAAATCTAAATAACAAGCAAGGTAATGCCATTTGCCTTTATGCTTTATGTATGTAACATCTGTTACTACTTTTTGCATAGGTTTTTCTGCATAAAATTCTCTATTTAATTCATTTGCAAATCTGTTGTGTTCTGAACCTTCGGTTTCAGGATTTTTTTGTTTTCTTACGTATCCTGTAATACCAAGTCTTTTCATAGATTTCCATACAGATATATCCGATACAATCCAACCATACATATTTAACAAGGTATCTGCTATTGTTCTGTAGCCTTGTGACGGATAATGTGAATGTATATCTGCTACGTAATAATCTAATTCTTTCTGTTGCACCTCGTAACGATTTATTGTTCCTTTTCGCTTAAGCCACTTGTAGTATCCACTGCGTGAAACATCATGCACATCGCAAAGTTCTTTAACGGAATGGTCAATACTTTCTTTTTCTATACATGCATAAATCTGTTGAATTACTTTCTTTTGACATCGCCCCTTTCGAGTTCTATGGATTTTTTTAAGCGTACAATTTCTCCATTTTTCTTTAACAACTCACGTTCCAACAGAGCAACCTTGTATTCAAGCTGTTCTATGGGTGTAAGTTGTTTTTTGTTTATATATTTAGAAAGAGGATTTCCTGGCTTGCGCTTATTGATTAATGCCTCTTCACCACCTTCTAAATATTGTTTTGTCCACTTGTGAATTTGACCACTGTTAATTCCGGTTTCTCTTTCTAAAGAAGCTAAAGTTTCACCTTCTAAATTACGCAACACTAATGCTAGCTTTTCTTCTTTACTGTGACTTGTATTCGTTCCGCCTTTCGGTCTTCCCATAAGTATCATCTCCTCAATTTGATTATACCACAAAAAATGATGGTAGACACTTTTTTAGTGTCTACCATCATTATATCACTTCA
>JAZRPE010000045.1:0-90405 GCA_045649085.1 Congzhengia sp. | reverse complement strand
CTTCGTAAAGTTTACGGGGTTGTACTTGTTTTCAGGGTCTAAGTCCTGCAGCATAACAGAAGCGAGCTCGGCTTCCAACTGTTTGCGCAGGTTATCTGCCAAATCGAATACGTCCAGATAATTTGCGTAAAATGTGCTGCGGTTAATTTGGGCGTCCTTGCAGATGTTGGCTACTGTTATTCTGTGAATGTCGGTATCTTGCAGTCTGTTCATAAAAGCTCTTTGAATTTTGTCCTGTGATTCTTTCCTTCTTTTGTTATTTTTTACATTCATAATATTCTCCATTATTCCAACACTTGTTGGCAAATTGATGATTGTATTTTCAATATTATTATAATATAATTTCATTAACAAGACAACTGTTGTTTTAATAAAAAATTATTGGAGGTATCATTATGAAAAAAAGTAGTTTTGTTGCTTTGGTTTTAGGCACAGTGAGCGGTATGCTTTTTGCCATCGGAATGTGTATGGCGCTTATTCCTGAGTGGAACGCATTCAAGCCCGGTGTTGTTATGGGTGCAGTAGGTATTATTCTGGGCATTATCACTTTTGTAATCTGGCGTCAGATGGAGGGCAAGCAGCCTATAAAAATAAACGGAAAAACCTTATTTTCTGTTATTGTAGGTATTGTAGGTGCGCTCCTTTTAGGTATTGGAATGTGCTTCTGTATGGTATGGAGCAAAATGGTTTTAGGTATTGTTATAGGTATGGTGGGAATTGTTGTTCTGCTGTCTTTAATTCCTTTGACTAAAGGATTGAAATAATTATGAAGACAAAACGCGCGCTTTTAATCGCAAAGGTTAATTTCATATTTAATTTTATATATTGTATGTATAACTTTGTATTAGGTGTTGCGTCAGGGTCCTTTTGGTTTTTGGCGTCGGGCGCATACTATATGGTGTTGGCAGTGATGAGATTCGGTGCGTTAGCGTTAAACAGACGTGAGGCAGACAGTTGGTTTATGATGCGGTTTTCCGGTGTTATGCTTCTTGTTATGTCGTGGGTATTGTCTGCAGTGGCGTATTTTAGCCTAAAGCAGGGAATGGCTCAGAGCTATCACGAAATTGTGATGATAACCATAGCCTGTTACACGTTTACGAAGATTACCCTTGCCATAATTAAAGTAATAAAAGCAAAGCGCGAAAATTCCCTCGTGCTGACCACTATAAGGCATATCAGTCTTGCTGATGCGGCGGTTTCTGTATATACTCTGCAGCAGTCTATGCTGGTAAGTTTTCCAGGAATGAATGAGGGAGAAATTTTTCTGATGAATGCACTTACCGGTGGTGGAATGTGCCTCTTTGTGTGCGTTCTTGGGGTATTTATGATAGTAAAGAAAGGAAATGAAAATGGCAAGGTCAAAAATAGCAAAAGCAAATGAAAAAATTGAAAAAGCAGTAGTTTCAGGTTACAAAAAAATCGAAGACACAGTAGTGTCAGGGTACAAAAAGGTTGAGGACGCTGTTGTTTCCGGATATGAAAAAATTGAAGATAAATTCGTGGAAAATTATCTTGCAAAGGACGGCGAAACAGTAGAAGAAGCAAAAGAAAGGCTTGTAAAAAATGCGCATAACCGTTCAAAACAATAATTAACTTATTGATAAATATATGAAGGCACTCGCTTGTGCGAGTGCCTTTTAAATTTATGTTTTGAACTTAAACAAACCTCACCTCTCGGCGTACACACGTACGCCTTCGGGTAACCCCTTACGGGTTCTGTTTGTTTATTCTGCATCATTTTTTTCTAAGCTTTTTATTTTTTAAACATTGTTCCGATACCTGTATCTGTAAAGATTTCAAGGATTATAGAATGTAGAATGCGTCCGTCGATAATATGTACACGGTTTACGCCCTGTGCTACTGCCTCCATACAAGCACGGCTTTTTGGAATCATACCGCCTGAGATTGTGCCATCTTCTATGAGCTTTTCGGCGTTTTCTGTTGTAATTTCAAAGATGATGTTTCCCTCATTGTCCTTTACGCCCTCGACGTCTGTTAAGTAGATGAGCTTTTCTGCGCCCATTGCAGTAGCTACGGCAGAGGCTACAGTGTCGGCATTGATATTGTAGCTCTGACCTTTTTTGTCTGTGCCGATAGGAGCGATAACGGGGATATATTCATCCTCGCAGAGTGATTTTATAATGCCTGAGTTAACTTTGATTATTTTTCCTACAAAGCCAACGTCAATTTTGTTGCCGTCAGTGTCCTCTGTCAGGGGTTCGCACTCGATAATACGTCCGTCAATACCGCAAAGACCTACAGCCTTACCGCCGTTGATGTTGATGTTTGAAACAACCTCTTTGTTTGTTTTGCCGACTAAAACCATTTGGGCGATTTTGATGGTGTCTTCGTCTGTTACGCGAAGACCGTTTATAAATTCGCTTTCTACATTGTGAGTTTTTAACTCTGCTGAAATGTCAGGACCGCCGCCGTGAACGATAACAGGGTTCATCCCTACATATTTTAAAAGTGTGATGTCCTCCATAACAGTTCTTTTCAAATCTTCGTTTATCATAGCATTTCCGCCGTATTTGATAACGATTGTCTTGTTGTGGAGCTTCTGTATGTAGGGGAGCGCCTCGGTAAGTATGCCTGCGCGCTTGATGAGTTCGTCTATTGATTGCATGATTTTTTCCTCCTATATGTAATAACCGGGCATATCTAAGCCTTCGTATTCTGAAAGACCGAAGAGCAGGTTCATATTCTGCATCGCCTGGCCTGCTGCGCCCTTTACTAAATTGTCGATTGTAGCAACTACGATAACACGATTGAGTCTTTCATCAACTGTAAGACCGATGTCGACGTAGTTTGAGCCTGTGATGTTCTTGACTTCAGGGAGTGTATCTAAAACTCTTACGAATTTTTCGTTCTTGTAGAATTCTTTATATATCTCTAAAAGCTCTTCCTTTGTGTAGGGCGCCTTCAGATTTGCGTACTCTGTAACCAAAATACCGCGTTTCATAGGAACAAGGTGGGGTGTAAACGACAACACGATGTCCTCTCCCGCCAGAAGGGATAATTCCTGTTCGATTTCTGATGTATGGCGGTGAGTTGCTACCTTGTAGGCTTTCATTGTTTCGGTGCACTCAGCAAAGTGTGTCTGTAAAGCCAAGCCTCTGCCGGCTCCTGAAACGCCTGATTTTGCATCTATTATAATATTTTTTGTTTCAACAACGCCTTTAGCAACTAACGGTGCAAGACCTAAAATAGAACAGGTTGTGTAGCATCCGGGGTTGCCGATGAGTGTTGCTTTTTTGATTTCTTCTCTATGTAATTCACAAAGACCATAAACAGATTCTGCTAAAAGCTCTGGGCAGACGTGCTCAACACCGTACCACTCCTCGTAGACCTTAATGTCGTTGTATCTGAAATCGCCTGACAGGTCGATAACCTTTAAGCCTTTAGAATGTAACTCTTTAATTACCTCGTGTGATACGCCGTGAGGAAGAGCAGTAAATACAACGTCGCACTTTGCTGCTGCAACGTCAGCGTCAGCCTCCTCTAAAACTATGTCACAGATGCCTCGGAGCGATGTAAACACATCAGACATCTTCTGTCCTGCATATGTTTTTGATGCCAGCATTGTAATTTCTGCATTTTTATGAGAGCAAAGCAATCTTACCAGCTCGGCTCCTGCGTACCCTGTTGCGCCTAAAACGCCAACCTTAACCATAATGTAACTTCCCTTCGAAAAATTATACGTGAATTATTATACAATAAAATGTATAAAAATGCAATACATATTTACAATAATTTTTAGGTTTAAAAACGCCAAAAATTGTCTATAATGTGCAGTGTAACACAAAAGGGGTGTGAAATCAATATGAAAAGAAAAATTTTCTTGAGATGTATAATAGGTATATTTCTGGCAGTGGTACTGATTGCGGGCGTTTGCGAGCAGGTGCAGGGAGATATTGCGTCAGGTGTGGTGCGCCTGCATATCATAGCAAACAGCGACAAGGAGGTTGATCAAAGCATCAAGCTTGCGGTGCGCGACAGTGTGCTGGCGGCACAAGAGAGAATATTTCCTGACGGGCTTACAAAAAGCCTTACCTATGAGCAGAAGGAGCTTTTAACACAGGCGGCGGAGGGAGTGCTAAGGAGCAAAGGCGTGCAGTATGGGGCAACAATAGAAACGGGAAAGTTTTATTTTCCTACAAAAAAATATGAAAACATAACGCTGCCTGCAGGAGAATATGATGCTGTACGTATAATATTAGGTAAAGGCTCGGGACAAAACTGGTGGTGTGTTATGTATCCACCCTTGTGTTTTGCCGACAGTGCCGTGGGCGGAATGGACAAAACAAGTATCGATATATTAAAGGAAGAAATAGGTCAGGAGGATTACGAAATTATATCCCAAGAAAGCTTAAAGGCGGTGCCTGCGTTGAAGCTTTTGGAGTTGTGGGGGATATTAAAGGAAAATATGAAGAAAATTTTGTAACATAAGTGAAATATAAGTTTAATAAACCTACATTTTGAAATATAAAAAAAGTGCGATACAATATAGTGTATAAAACCTTTGAAAACGGCGTGGTGTGTGGCTTTTGGGCTGATAGCACATCTCGCCTTTTTTGAGTTTTGCGGGAGAAAAAGTACACAACATTTTGTATATTACAGTTATATTTCAAAAAAATTAAAAAAATTGAAAAAAAGGGTTGCAAAATGAATGTCAATGGTTTATAATGTAATTAAAGTGGTTGAAAGTGGAGTAAAAAGGATGAAAGGAGGCCGCAAGAAATGTTTTTTGGAGAATACCAACATACGTTAGACGCCAAGGGCAGAATGTTTGTTCCTGCTAAATTTCGCGACGAGCTTGGCGAAAAGTTCATAGTTACTATCGGCCTCGACAGATGTCTTTTTGTATTTCCTATGGACGCCTTTATGGTGTATAAGGAAAAATTAGACGCCATTTCACTTGCTAACCGCGATGCAAGAGAGTTCACACGTTTCTTCTTTGCAGGTGCAGGGGAGTGCGAAATAGATAAACAGGGCAGAATAATGCTGCCTGCAAAGCTCCGTCAGTACGCAAAGTTGGAAAAGGACGTAACTGTTGTTGGTGTTTCAGGTCGCGTTGAAATCTGGGACAGGGCAAGTTGGGAGTCTACACACAGTATTGAGAACTTCAGTCCTGATGAATTTTCAGAAAAAATGGAGCTCTTAGGCTTCTAAATCGGAGGAAAGTATGGAGTTTCATCATATTTCAGTTCTTCTTAATGAAGCGGTAGACGGGCTCAACATAAATCCTGATGGCGTTTATGTCGATGGTACTATGGGCGGCGGCGGTCACAGTAGAGAAATATTAAAAGAAATTTCTGGTGGCAAATTGATTGGATTTGACCGTGATATGACTGCAATAAATGTTTGTCGCGAAAGACTCGGCGGTTTTGGTAAGCGTGTAGAATTTGTAAACAGAAACTTTTTTGAGATAAAAGATGTGCTCAGTGAATTGGGAATTGAGAGCATCAATGGTGCGGTGTTAGACTTGGGAGTTTCCTCTTATCAGCTGGATACTGCTGAACGTGGTTTTTCTTATCAGCACGACGCGCCTTTGGATATGAGAATGAATGAGGCTGACCCTGTGACGGCTCGTGATATAGTAAATGCCTATTCTGAGGAACAGTTGGCAGATGTTATCTGGCGATATGGCGAGGACAGATGGGCAAAGCGTATTGCACAGTTTATTGTATCGGAACGCGAAAAGCAACCGATAACTACAACGGGAGAACTTGTTGACATTATAAAGAAAGCGGTCCCAAAAGGTGCAAGGCAGGATGGCCCGCATCCTGCCAAGAGGACCTTCCAGGCAATAAGAATTGAGGTTAATTCTGAGCTTGCAGGACTGGAGCAGGCAGTTCGCGATTTTATTGACGTGTTAGCTCCGAAAGGAAGGTTGTCGATAATCACATTCCATTCCTTAGAGGATAGAATTGTAAAGAATGTATTTGCAGAAATGGCACGTGGTTGTACCTGCCCGCCGGAAATTCCCGTATGTATATGCGGCAAAAAGTCGGCTGGTAAAGTGATAACCCGAAAAGCAATTGTGGCAAGTGACGAAGAATTGGAGCGAAATCCCAGAGCCAGAAGCGCTCATTTAAGAATATTTGAGAAAAGATGATTTTAAGGAGGACATAATATGAGCGAGAATAATCTTGCGTATAAAAACAGAGAGTATACAGATATACCTGACAGTCCTTTACTTAAAAATATAACAAATCAACGTACAGCAGGTGGAGTTATGATAAAGGTAGGCAAAAATAAGAAAATAAAAGTTAATAGTCCTGCCGGAAACAGTCGCTCTACTGTGGCTAAAGCAAGAAGAAACACAATTCTTTCCGTTGTGGTACTTGCTGCTATGGCGTTTTTGGTATTATTCCGCGGTCTTATGATTACATCGGGCTATGAAAAACTGGAAGCGAAAAATGCAGAGCTTGAAGCGGTTATTTCAGAAAACCAGAAAATCCAGTTTAAAATAGACCAGATGCTTGACCTTAAAAACATTGAAAACATTGCAAAGAATACATACAATATGGGCGAGCCTACAAAGGCGCAAACCATATATATTAACCTTGATCAGACAGAAGAGGTTAAGAAGGTTCGTGAGGGTAGTGGTATATTTCAGGCAATAAAAGACTTTTTTGGCGGTATTGTGGAATATTTTGCGTAGATAAAAAATAATCATTTATAGAGAAAATTCAGGTAGTGTGAGAGTATTACTTTCACACTTACTTTTGTAAAAGAGATAATTTCAATAAAAGTCGGAAGGAGAGAGAAACGTGGCTATAAGCACCCCCAAGAGCAGTTTGCGAAAGAGAATTTCATATGTTTACGTTACTTTTTTGGTTCTTTTTTGCATACTCTGTGTATATATACTAAAAATTAATATTGTAGATGGCGAAAAGCTCCGCACAGGTGCTATTGAGCAGCAGACAAGAGATTATCAGGTTTCTTCTCCCAGAGGTACTATTTATGACAGAAACGGAAAAGCACTTGCAATCAGCTCTACTGCTGAAACTATTTCTGTAAGCCCTGCACAAATTGCGGAAAAAGTTAAGAAAAATCAGTATAATGTAGACGATATAGCAGCAAAGCTTGCAGAAATTTTAGAGCTTGACGTTGAAGATTTGAAGAAAAAGCTCACAAAACAAAACAGCGAGGGCACATATCTTGCTGATGTTGAGATTGCATCTAAGGTAGAGCCTGAAATCGCTGACGAGGTGAGAGCATTAAATCTTACAGGCGTGTATTTTAAAGAGGACACAAAAAGATATTATCCCTTAGGTACTTTTGCATCTCACGTTATAGGATATGTAGGTAAAGACAATCAGGGTCTTGGCGGTATTGAAATGGTTTATGATGATGAGCTTTCCGGTATTCCCGGCAGAGTAGTAACTCTTAAAAATGCTCAGGGTACAGATATGCCGTTTCAGGAGGAACGCCACATTGATTCGGAAAAAGGTCTTAATGTGGTTTTGACCTTGGATGAAACAATTCAGCACTTTGCTGAAAAGCATTTAGAAGATGCTTATCGCGAATCTCAGGCGCGCGAGGGTGCTGCCTGCATTGTAATGGATGTAAAAACAGCAGAAATTTTGGCTATGGCAACTCAGCCAAACTATGACTTAAACAATCCTAACCAGATTACTGATAGAAGTGTTTTAGAGTATCTCGAAACATTAGAAACTGACGAAGAATACAATCAAGCGGTGGCTGCCGCAAGAAACAAAATGTGGCGAAATAAAGCGGTAGTTGACTCATATGAGCCCGGTTCTTGTTTTAAGATTATGACAATGTCAATGGCATTTGAGGAGGGCGTAGTAACACCTGAGGACCATTTCTTCTGTCCAGGATACAAGATAGTAGAAGATAGAAAAATCAAGTGTGCGGAAAAATCAGGACACGGCGCTCAGACCTTCCGTGACGGTGTAAAGAACTCCTGTAACCCTGTATTTATTGAGGTTGGCCAGCGCGTTGGCATAGATGCATTTAAAAAGTATTACAAGGCTTTTGGCTTCCGTGACAAAACGGGCTTTGACCTGCCGGGCGAGGCAAGCGGTGTTTTCTACACGGATGAACAGTTTAATGTTGTTGAACTTGCTACTGCATCCTTCGGTCAGGGACCCAAAATTACACCTCTGCAGCTGATTACGGCGGTATCAGCTGTAGCCAACGGGGGCAATCTTATGAAGCCGCACTTGGTTAAGCAGTTTACTGACGAAAATGGCACAGTAGTAAAAAAAGTTCAACCTACTGTTATTCGACAGATTGTTTCTAAAGAAACATCGGAAATCGTGTGCGAACTTTTGGAAAATGCAGTTACAAACGGTTCAGGTCAGAACGCGTACATTAAGGGTTATCGCGTAGCAGGTAAAACAGGTACATCAGAAAAACTCCCCCGTGGTAGCGGTAAGTACACAGCTTCTTTTGTGGGCTTTGCTCCTGCTAATGACCCGAAGGTTGCGTGCTTGGTTGTAATTGATGAGCCTGTGGGCGGTTACTACGGCGGACAGATTGCAGCTCCTGCCGTTGGTAGAATTTTAGAGGACACATTAAAGTATTTAGGTGTAGAGCCTCAGTATACAGAAAACGAAAAAACCACCATAGACGTTGACGTTCCTGATGTTACGGAGTTGGAGCTTGCAGTGGCAAAGAAGCGTCTTAACGATATGGGATTAAAATACACAATTATTGGCGGTGGCGAAAAAGTTATCCGCCAGATGCCCATGGAAAATGCAACTGTAAACAGCGGTTCTGTGGTTGTGCTTTATACAGAAAATGTAGATAGCGCTCTTGTAACCGTTCCTGATGTGACGGGAAAATCTCTTGTCAGAGTTAAATCGACCCTGACATCAGCAGGTCTTAACTTGAGTATTGTAGGCGCAGGTGCCACAGGTTCCACATCCGAGAGTACCATTGCCGAAAGTCAGACGCCGCAAGCCGGGGAACAGGTTCCTCAGGGTACTGTTGTTAAAGTTGAGTTCAGGTTCCAGGACGTTGAGGGCAGTGTCAATTAGTATAAGGAGAAAATATCAATGAAATTATCGTACCTGACAGAAGGTCTTAATGTGACAAAAATTTTGGGTAATGCCGAAATTGAAATATCAAATATATGCTATGATTCGCGCAAGGCAACCAAAGACTCTGTTTTTGTGTGCATAGTGGGCTATGAAACAGATGGTCATAAGTATATAGACAAAGCGCTAAACTCGGGTGCGGTGGCGTTGGTTGTACAGAATGGAAGTGAGATTCCAGAAATTCCTGATGGCATTTGTGTAGTTTATTGTGACGACACAAGAAAAATGCTTGCAGGTATGTCATCGGCGTACTTTGGTCATCCGGAAAAAAGCCTTAAGGTTATAGGTGTTACCGGCACGAATGGTAAAACCACCGTTACGACATTGGTTAAGTCTGTTTTGGAATTTGAAGAAAAAAGCGTTGCCTTAATCGGCACAAACGCAAACATAATAAATGGAAGAGTGTTGCCTACAGAGCACACAACTCCCGAATCATACGAGCTTTACGAGCTATTCTCCGAAATGGTAAAAGAGGGAGTAGAATATGTGATTATGGAGGTTTCATCGCACTCTTTGTACCTTGACAGAGTGTATGGAATTGAATTTTTGGTAGGTGCATTTACCAATCTTACACAGGACCACCTTGATTTCCACAAGACTATGGAAAATTACAAGGCTGCCAAGGAAATGCTATTTGCCGTAAGTGGCAATGCCTGCATTAATGTTGATGATGAAGCAGGCAAAGAATATGCACAAAACGCAAAATGTCCTGTTATTACCTATGGCGTAGATAGCGAAGCCGATATGCGTGCTTCTGACATTAAAATTTCTGCCCGTGGCGTTATATTTAACGTAGATTATGAGGGTAAAAGCTATAAGGTTCGTCTTGGTATTCCCGGTAAATTCTCGGTATATAATGCTTTGACTGCACTTTCCTGCGTGGTGTCTGCAGGTATTCCTATAGAGCGTGCCATAGAGGCGCTTACCTTTGCGAAGGGTGTTATGGGAAGATGTGAAACAGTTTACACAAAGACAGATTACACAGTGATTATAGATTACGCTCACACACCCGACGGACTGGAAAACATTATTTCCACAGTTCGCGAGTTTTGTGAGGGCAGAGTGATTACACTCTTTGGCTGCGGTGGCGACCGTGACCGTACTAAGCGTCCAATTATGGGTAAAGTTGCAGCGACGCTTTCTGATTATTGCATTGTCACATCAGACAATCCCAGGACAGAAAATCCCGCCGCGATTATTGAGGACATTATGGTGGGTGTTAAAGAAACTGACTGCGAGTATACAGTTATTGAAAACAGGCGCGAGGCTATAAATTATGCGCTCAGCTTTGCAAAACGTGGCGACTGTATAATTTTAGCAGGCAAAGGTCACGAAACATACCAGATTATAGGCAAAGAAAAAAATCACTTTGACGAGCGTGAAGTAATCGAGGAATGTTTGAAAAACCAGTAAGAGGTGGACTATGTTAACCTTAAAAGTTACAGAAATTATAAATGCAACAGGCGGTAAGCTCATATGTGGCGCCCCTACAGGTGTTGTTACCGATATTACTACAGACAGCCGTAAGGCAAAAGACGGCTCCTTATTTGCTGCAATCTGCGGCGAGCGTGCCGATGGTCACGAGTATATTGATGACGTTTTTTCAAAAGGTGCAGTTTGTGTGCTTTCGGAAAAAGAGGTCAAGTCAGATGGTGCAGTTATCCTGGTGGAAAATACAGTTTTGGCACTTGGAAAAATAGCGCGTGTGCTTATGGAAAAGCTTTGCGTGCCTGTTGTGGGCATAACAGGAAGTGTGGGAAAGACCACAACCCGCGATATGACTTATTCTGTTGTGAGCAAGATTTTTAATACCTTAAAAAACGAGGGAAACTTAAATAACGAGCTTGGCGTACCGTTGACAGTATTTCGTGCGGATAGCAATACTGAGGCGGCGGTTATGGAAATGGGAATGGACAATTTTGGAGAAATTGACAGGTTGTCCTCCATTGTTACACCTACGGTTTCAGTTATTACAAATATTGGAATGTCACATATCGAAAGACTTGGCTCTCAGGAAAATATTTATCTAGCTAAGTCTGAAATATTCAAAAATACAAGACAAAACGGAGCTGTGATACTTAACGGCGACGACAAAATCCTGATGGCACACAAGGACGAAATTGCTCAAAAGGTAGTTACAGTAGGCGTAAAAAACCAAAATGCTGACCTTGTGGCGCATGAAATAAAGTCAACACAAAGTGATGTTTCGTTTGTTGTCAAGGGAATGGGCAGAGAGTTTTCTGTAACTCTTCCTGTACCGGGCGAACACAATGTGTTAAATGCCCTGCTTGCTGCTGCGGTGGGTATTGTTTTTGAAATACCGTCAGCGATGATTGCTGAGGCTTTGGCGGAATTTTCTATGACAAAAATGCGAATGGATATTATCCGCGGCGAGCGCTTAACCATTATAAATGATTGCTACAATGCAGCGCCCGACTCAGTACGCGCAGCTTTGGGAGTTCTGGGAAAATATGACCAGCGAAAGGTTGCGATTTTAGGCGACATTAAGGCGTTGGGAGAATATTCCTATCAGGCTCACAGAGATTTGGGTTTTGATGTGGTAAAGAGTGGTATTGATGTGCTTGTAACAATAGGCACACAGGCGGCACACATTGCACAGGGGGCGCAGGAGTGTGGTATGGACAGCAGTCATATATTCTCAGCGGATACGGTAGAGGAAGCACAGGCTGAGCTGACACATTTGATTAAATCAAATGACGTTGTTTTGGTTAAGGCTTCTCGAGCTATGGCGTTAGAGCGTGTAACAGAATTTTTAAAGAGTAATTTTTAATACTGAAGAGGGGCATAAATTATGGCAAGTGCGATACTTACAGGCGCAGGAATTTCACTTTTGATATGTGTTGTTTTAGTGCCGCTTTTAATTCCTGTTTTAAGAAGACTGAAATTCGGTCAGGAAATACGTGAAGAAGGTCCTGCATGGCACGCAAAAAAAAGCGGAACACCCACAATGGGCGGCATAGCAATTGCTGCGGCAGTTGTGGCGGCAACGATTATAACAGGTGTTGTATTTAAGTTTAATATATGGGCAGTTATCTGCCTTGGAATAGGTTCGCTTTTATATGGAATTGTAGGTTATGCTGACGACCACATAAAAGTTATAAACAAAAGAAATTTAGGATTAACATCGGCACAGAAATTCGTAGCACAGCTCATTGTTGCCGTTTTGGTAACTGTGTTTAGCGTATATTCGGGCGTTATTGACACAGAAATTGTTATTCCTTTCATAAAGCGTCCTGTTGATTTGGGAATATTTACGATTATTCTTGCAGTTTTTGTTCAGCTTGCGGTGGTAAACAGCGCAAACTTAACAGATGGATTAGACGGACTTGCAACCTCTGTGACATTGGTAGTTTCAGCATTTTTGGCAATATGCGCTGCAAAGCTTGGAAACGTACCTGTTGCGGTATTTATGTCAATTGTGGCCGCGGCCTGTTTAGGATTTTTATTCTTTAACGCCAATCCTGCAAAAATATTTATGGGCGACACAGGCTCACTCTTTTTGGGCGGATGTGTAGCGTTGGGCGCAATTATGCTCAAGCTTCCCTTAATATTAATAATTGCTGCAGGTGTATATCTTTGTGAAACCTTGTCGGTAATTTTGCAGGTGGCATCATTTAAGCTAACAGGAAAAAGAATCTTCAAAATGAGCCCCATTCATCATCATTTTGAAATGTGCGGACTTAACGAACGACAGATTGTTCTTTTGTTTTCATTAGCTTCAGCAATTCTTTGCATTATAAGCTATTATATGTTTTTTTAATTTATTAAGGAGGCGCGTGATAATGGCAGTGCGTACTCAGGTAAGAAAAGTTAAATATTCGTCGGGCGAGCGTACTGTCAGAAAAAGAGTAGGCATTGACAGAGGATTTTTGGCAACTGTAATTATGCTAGTTGTCATCGGTCTTATTATGTTGTTTTCTGCAAGCTATCCCGATGCAAGTTATCGTGAGGGCGATGGTTTAAAATACATAAAGAGCCAATCTATTTTTGCGGTTTTGGGATTTATTGCAATGTTTTTTACGGCCAAGGTTTTTGATTACAGATTGTACAAAAAGCTACTTAAGCCGATTATGCTTGTAATATTTGTGCTTTTGGGCATAGTTCTTCTTATGCCTGCACAACAGGGTGCGCGTCGCTGGATACCGCTTCCGTTTTTGACGGTGCAGCCCTCGGAGTTTGCAAAGCTTGCGGTAATTATGTATTGCGCGGCAGTTTTTGCAGACGCCAAAGAAAAAATGAAGGATTTAAAATATTTGTTAAAGCACGGATTGGTAGTACTGGGTGTCTTGGTGCTTTTGGTGCTTGAACCACACTTTAGTGTATGTCTTATTATCTGTTCGGTTGTGGCTATAATGCTTTTGGTAGGCGGCTTTCCTCCGAGACTTTTCTGGGGCGTTGTAATTGTAGCGGTGCCTATAGTTATAGCAGTTGCTTTT
This sequence comes from Congzhengia sp., assembly GCA_045649085.1. GTDB lineage: Bacteria > Bacillota > Clostridia > UBA1381 > UBA9506 > Congzhengia. The sequence goes on along the minus strand of JAZRPE010000045.1, from coordinate 76,874 downwards.
GGTGCTGATTATCGTGCAGAAAGACTTGCGGCATACTGGGATCCCTTTGACCCTGCAATCTACAAAACATCAGGCTGGCAGATTGCACAGTCCTTATACGCAATAGGTTCAGGCGGTCTTTTTGGTCTTGGCTTTGGTAATTCAAGACAAAAATATATGTATGTATCAGAACCGCATAACGATACGATTTTTGCCATCGTATGTGAAGAACTGGGAATGGTTGGAGCTTTCGTTATTATTGCTTTATTCTGCTTCTTGATATGGCGCGGAATAAAGATAGCTATGGATGCACCCGATAGCTTCGGTGCGTTGCTTGTTACAGGCATTATGACGTTAGTGGGAGTTCAGGTTTTTTTAAACATTGCCGTTGTTACAAAGCTCATACCGGCAACAGGTATTCCTCTGCCGTTCTTTTCAGCAGGCGGTACGGCGCTTATTACCCTTATGGGAGAAATGGGAATAGTTTTAAACGTATCTACCCATAAACGGCAGACGGTAAGTATAAGATAGCGAGGGTATAACGTGAAAAATCACGTTATGCCTTCGGCGAAATTTATTGCACCGCCGAGATTTTGCACCTAAAGGGTGCAAAACGGCGATGTGCAAAATTTCCATTATACGCCTTATCTGCCCGCGATAAAGCGTAGGAGTATTTAATTTACTGTTTGTGGGCAGAAAGGCTATGGAAATTTTAATGAAAATCTTAGTTTCAGGCGGCGGCACTGCAGGGCACATCAATCCTGCTATTGCCATTGCAAAAAGAATGAAAAGAGAATATAACGCTGAAATCCTTTTTATAGGCAGGCATAACGGTATGGAGGATGACCTTGTAAAAAAAGAGGGTTTTGACATTAAATATATTGAGGTTGAGGGACTCATAAGAAGTCTTTCTCCAAAAAACATCAAGGTTTTGATAAAATATATTACTGCAATACAGAAAGCTAAGAAAATTATCCGTGAATTTGCTCCCGATGTGGTTGTAGGTACAGGTGGCTTTGTGTGTGCGCCTGTTATGACGGCAGCGAATGCGCTTCGTATTCCGACGTTGATTCACGAGCAGAATGTATTTCCCGGTATGACTGTGAAAATGGCAGCAGGTTTTGTAAATGTAGTAGCCACAAGCTTTGAGGATATGAAAAAATATGTATCTGAAAAGGTTGGAAAAAAGTGCATCTTAACAGGAAATCCACTGCGCGAAAATCTTTTTGATTTATCATACGAGGATGCACGCAAGAAGTTAGGTATAGGTAATGAAACCTTTATTGTGACCGTTGGAGGTTCACTTGGTGCCAGAACTATAAATGACGCTCTTTGTGAAATTGTAAACGACTGTGCAGGAGATAATGTAAAAATATTAGGCGGCACAGGGCAACGCTTTTACAATGAGGTTATGGAAAAAATCGATAAGGAAAAATTAACAGAAAATGTAACTGTTGTTCCTTATATTTACAATATGAATGAGGTGCTTCCGGCAGCAGATATTATCGTTGCACGTTCAGGCGCGGTAACTGTATCGGAGCTAGCTGCATTAGGACGTCCGGCGATTTTAATTCCCTCGCCCAATGTAACTCACAACCATCAGGAATACAACGCAAGGTCCGTTGCTTCCCGCGGCGGTGCGGTTCTGATTTGTGAAAGAGATTTAAAGGACGGCTTGGTTGCCGAGACTGTAAATAAATTACTGGAAAACCCTCAAAAGCTTAGGGAAATGTCAAAGAATGCGCGTCTGTTAGCAATTGCTGACGGCACGAAACGCATTTGCGATATTGTGGCTGACCTCTCACAAAAGTAACCAAAATCCCGAATATGCATAGTATGGTAATGAATTTTACATTACGGAGGTGCGTGTTTTGGGTAAAATAGTAGTCCGTGGTGGCAAGCCCCTTGCGGGTGTGGTCACAGTACACGGAGCAAAGAATGCAGTTCTTCCCATTTTAGCAGCAACAGTAGTAGTGGGAGGAGTACATATTATAGAAAATTGTCCCGAACTTTCTGATGTTTCCACTACTGTGGAAATATTAAAGGAATTGGGTGCAAAAGTTACACGACACGGCGACAGGCTGACCATTGATACAACAGGGGAGCTGTCGCATTACATACCCGAAAGACTTATGCGGAAATTGCGCTCGTCGATAATTTTTATGGGCGCGGTTCTGGCAAGAAACAAAAAAGCAAAAATCTCATCTCCCGGCGGGTGTGAGTTAGGTCCGAGACCCATTGATTTACATATTAAGGCACTAAGAGAGTTAGGTGCGGAAATTAAAGAAGAACATGGTTATCTCGTGTGTGAGGCAGAAGAGCTTATAGGTAAGGAAATACACCTAGATATTCCAAGCGTGGGCGCTACTGAAAACGCCATGCTCTTAGCAGTTGCAGCCTGTGGCACAACCGTCATACAAAACGCGGCAAGAGAACCTGAAATTGAAGATTTGGCGAGTCTTTTAAACAAAATGGGAGCGCAAATTCTAGGTGCAGGTACGTCTACTGTGACAGTACAGGGCGGCAAAAGCCTTAAAGCCGCCCATCACAGGGTAATGCCTGACAGAATAGTGGCTGCCACATATCTTTGTGCGGCTGCTGCAACAGGCGGAGAAGTGACAGTAAAGGATGTATGTCCTGAGCACCTTTCGGCGGTGTTGGCGGTGTTATCTGATTGCGGATGTATGATTGAAAAAGGAAACGATTTCGTGCATCTTTGCGCGCCTAAGAAGTTGCTTTCTGTTAGTTCTATAAAAACAATGCCGTATCCGGGATTTCCGACGGATGCACAGTCGCTTTTTTTGGCAATGCTCTCAAAAAGCTTCGGCACAACCATAATTTCTGAAACTATATTCGAAAGCAGATTTAATGTGGCAGCAGAATTATGCCGTATGGGTGCGAAGATTTCAGTAGATAGTCGGGTTGCTGTTGTACAGGGAGTAGACAGCTTGTACGGAGCGTGTGTTAGCGCTGCTGACCTAAGGGGCGGAGCGGCGCTTGTTATAGCGGCTCTCGGTGCTAACGGAAAAACAGAAATTAATTCTCCTCATTATATTTACAGAGGATATGAAAACTTTGAAAAAAATCTCAAAACTTTAGGTGCAGATATTGCATACGAGGAGTAGTGATATAAATGCAAAAGAAAAAACTCACAAGCAGTGAAAAGTACAAAAAGAAAATGAAAATAAGAAGAATTGTAGCCTTGTCGGTATTGTGTCTGGTTATAGTTCTGTGCGTGTGTCTGTTTACACCTGTTTTCGGTATTACAGAGATTTCTGTATCAGGTAACTTAAATGTTGCAGCAGCAGATATTATAGGCACAAGCGGCATCGAAAAAGGAGAAAATATTTTCATAATAAACACAAGAAAGGCAGAGCGTGCATTAAAAGAGATTTCTTATGTGGCAGATGCTGAGGTAAAGAGAAAATTCCCTGCTAAGGTTGTTATAGAGATTACAGAGTCAAAGGCAGACGTAATATACGATATGCCTACGGAATTTATCGTTACTACCATTGAGGGCAGAGTACTGCAAAAAACGGGTGATGTTACAGAAATAACTGCGCCTATCGTGAAGGGTGTAACTATATCATCAGCAGAACCGGCAGGGTTTATAAAAACAGAAAATCCCGAAGTCACAGAAAAAAGCCTTGAATATATCAAGTGTTTTTACGACAGCGTCTACTGGTCGGAAATTGATGAATTTAACGTGGCAGATATATCAAACTTTATGATGATTATGCGCTCTGGTATGAGGGTTACATTTGGCGAGATTGAGTCCATTGAGGGATTAAAGCGTAAGATTAAAATGCTTGATGCCATAGTGCCTCAGATTAAGCCGACAGAGCGCAGCTATCTGGACCTTACAACTGACAAGGGGTACTTTGGAGAGTACACTGAGGAAGAATATGAAAACATCAAGAAGCTTCGCGAGGATGGCGGTCTTATAAAAGAGCTTACGGGCGAGGGCGAAGATGAAAATGCCGAAGACGAGGCAGCGCAAGAACAGGAATAAAATTAAAAAACATATTAATAGGAAGAAAAATGCAAAAAATATGGCATTTTTGTAAAAAAATTTGATTTTATACTTGTAATTCGACTATATGTTGTGCTATAATAAGTGATAACTAATATTATATGTGTACATTTGTGTGCACACACGTAGATTTTTAGAAAATTAAACAGACGGTATTACATACAAAAGAGGAGGAAAAAGCAAGTGTTTGATTTTGATAATGGCGGAGCAAGCATTGCTCAGATTAAAGTTATTGGTGTAGGCGGCGGCGGCAACAATGCTGTTAACAGAATGATTGACGCAGGATTATCTGGCGTTGAGTTCGTTTCTATCAACACCGACAAGCAGGCACTCTTATCATCACAGGCAAATCAGAAAATTCAGATTGGTGAAAAACTTACAAAAGGTTTGGGAGCTGGTGCCAACCCCGATGTTGGCGCAAAAGCTGCTGAAGAAAGTTATGATGAAATAGCTCAGGCTATCAGCGGTAGCGATATGGTATTCGTTACAGCAGGTATGGGCGGCGGTACAGGTACAGGTGCTGCTCCTGTTGTTGCGCAAATTGCTAAAGATATGGGTGTTTTAACACTCGGTATCGTTACAAAGCCTTTCCTTTTTGAAGGTAAGCAGAGATCAAATCGTGCCGAGGAAGGTATCGCAGCATTGAAAGATGCAGTTGATGCTATTGTTACAATCCCCAATGACAGATTGATGCAGATTTCAAATCAGCATACAACAGTTATGGACGCATTCAAAATGGCTGACGAAGTTTTACTTCAGGGTGTTAAGGGTATTTCAGATCTTATCACAGGCAATGCGCTCATCAACCTTGACTTTGCTGACGTTGTTACAATTATGAAGAACACAGGCGTTGCTCATATGGGCGTTGGTCGTGCTTCAGGCGAAAAACGTGCAGAAGATGCTGTTAAGATGGCAATATCTTCCCCCTTGCTTGAAACAACAATCGACGGTGCTCGCGGTATTCTTATTAACATCACAGGCGGTCCTGACTTAAGCCTCTTTGAAGCTAACAATGCTGCAAGCTTGGTATCAGACGCTGTTGATCCTAACGCTAACATCATCTTCGGTGTGATGATTGATCCCGAAATGAAGGACGAGGTTTCTATCACAGTTATTGCTACAGGCTTTGAAGGTGTTTACGGCACAGCAGTAAATGCTCCTACAACACTCTTTTCATCGACACCTGCATACAAGGGTGGTGCGATGACACAAAGACCTAACCTTGGCGCTAATCGCACAGAATCAAAACCTCAGGCTTCAGCTCCTTCAGAAGTTGAAATCCCCTGGTTCTTACGTGACAAGAAATAAGAGTATTAAATTACATAAAAGCCGCTAAATTTACTTTAGCGGCTTTTTTATTCGCAAAAATTAAACTCTCCATTTGGAGAGTTTAATTTTTCTATTTCTTTCTTTTATTCTTATTTATAATTCCAAGAACAAGTCCGCCTGCTGCGCCTAAAATCAAGCAACCAATCATTCCAATTGCAAAACCGCCGGGGATAATATGGGACATATTGCTTGCTATGAAATTCCCCACAGAAAATCCTATTGCTAAACCAAAAGCCAGTCCTACGCAGATAAATGCACCCATGGACATACGTTTTACATCTTCGTATTCGTAATTTTCTTTTTCTATTTTATTGTTTTTAATTTTTTCTTCCATTATTTTCATCCTTTCGGTTGATTACAAGTACATTGTAACATATTACAAAGAAAAAATCAAATAAAATAGTGTTTAGTGCTAAAAATAATTACGGGGTGAAAAAATGAAAAACAAAAAAAGACCTGTAACGGAGGAGTTTGACAAATTTGCTTTTGGCAATGTGGCATCATCTACTGAATGTACGGGATTAATAACACATTATGCAACGGATGAAGAAATGGAGGCTTATCAGGAAATTTATGATTTTCAGGCAAGTCCTGCAGTATCGGACAAATCACGTGAACAAATTAAGGAGGGTAAAAATATATTTTAGTAATGTAAACATTTTGTGAAACCCGTTGACGAAAAAAACGCAAAAGAGTATAATTAAATAGTAAAGACATAAGCCATTTTTATTTAAAAATGGCATTTTTTAATAGATGGGAGCGGAAAAATGAAACGATGGTTAAAATATGTAAAACCTTACAAAAAGTATTTTATATTAGGGCCGTTGTGTATGATAATAGAAGTTATAGGCGAGGTTTTGATGCCTAAATTCTTCGGGTCTATTATAAATAGTGTAAATGACGGAATGAGTGCAGCAACTATTGTGGGGATATGCGTTCTTATGATAGTGACGGCTCTTTTGATGATGGCAGGCGGCGTTGGTGGTGCTTACTTTGGTGCTAAGGCTGCGGTAAATTTTGCAGGAGATTTGCGACAGGATATTTACAAAAAAATTCAGGCGTTTTCATTTGCAAATGTTGACAAATTTGAAACTGGCTCACTGGTAACCCGTCTTACAAATGACGTAACTCAGTTGCAGAATTTTGTTAATATGCTGCTTCGTATGTTTTTGCGCTCGCCGGGTATGCTTATCGGTGCGCTCATTATGGCGATAATTTTAAGTCCCTCTTTGTCCGTTATTTTTGCGGTAATTATTCCTGTTGTAGCAGTTGGTATTTTTACTGTTGTAAAGATTGGTTTTCCCAGATTTTCAATAATGCAGAAAAAAATAGATGCACTGAACACCAATGTTCAGGAAAACTTAACAAACGTTCGTGTTATAAAATCTTTTGTGCGTGAAGATTACCAGAAAGAGAAGTTTTACTCTGCCAATAATGATCTGAAAAACTCTGCCATAAACGCTATGCAGGTGGTGCTTGTTATGCACCCGATGGTTATGCTTTTTATGCACATTACTACAGTTTTAATTCTTTGGATAGGCGGAAATCAGGTAGTAGGGGGCGAACTTTTAGTAGGCGACCTTACTGCGTTTATTACATATGTGACACAGATACTTATGTCTTTAATGATGTTTGTTATGATGTTTATCAGCAGCTCTCGTGCCCTTGCGTCATCGAGGAGAATTTCAGAGGTTTTAGACGAAGTTCCTGACCTTAATGATTTTGATGCAAAAGAGCCCGAAAAGAAAATTACGCAGGGTAAAATTGAATTTAAAGATGTTAAATTCAGATATTATAAAAACAGTGAGAGTGCAGTATTGCAAGGTGTGAACTTCGAAATTCTGCCCGGAGAAACTGTGGGTATTATCGGCTCTACCGGCTGCGGAAAAACCACTCTTGTGTCATTGATTCCCAGATTTTATGATGCAGACGGCGGTCAGGTTTTGGTTGACGGTACTGACGTTCGCGATTACAGTCTTAAAAATCTGAGGGACGGCATTGGTATGGTGCTGCAGAAAAACGTACTTTTCTCAGGTACGATTTATGATAATATCCGCTGGGGAGATGATACGGCAGATAATGAAAAGATAGAAGAATTTGCAGACTACGCTCAGGCTGATTTGTTTATCAAAGGATTTAGCGACGGGTATGATACGGAGCTGGGTCAGGGTGGTGCAAATCTTTCCGGTGGTCAAAAACAGCGCTTGTGTATTGCAAGAGCACTTCTTAGAGAGCCTAAGATTTTGATTTTGGACGACAGTACAAGTGCAGTAGATACGGCAACGGAAGCGCGTATCAAAGACGCATTTGCCAATAAGCTTAAGAATATGACCAAGATTATTATAGCCCAGCGCATTTCTTCTGTGTGTGACGCTGACAAAATCGTGGTTATGGAGGAAGGTCAGGTTGTGGGGATAGGTACTCATGCTGATCTTATGGAAAACAATGAAGAATACCGCGAGATTTATTATTCGCAGAATGAAAAGGAGGCGTAACTCTTGGCGGCGCGAGATTTGGAAGCTCTAAAAAAGCAATATAATAAATACGGCGCGGCGACAGGTGTGCCGGGTGGACCGGGCAGAGGAGGTCCTGCGGCTCGTGCACGCGCTATGGGCGGCGCAAAGCCAAAAAAGACCAAGGAAGTAATAAAAAGACTATTAGGTTACGTTGGCCGTCACAAAGGAAAGCTGATAGTTGCGCTCTTTCTTGTGATTATTCGCTCAGTGTCCCAGATTGCAGGCTCTTATATGCTAAGACCTATCATAAACGACTACATTGCAGTGGGTAAATTAGAAGGCTTTTTGTACGCATTGTTGCTGCTTTTGGGAATTTACCTTGTGTGTATTGTGGCAGAATTTTTTCAAAGACGTTCGATGCTTTTGATTTCCAGAAGTGCAATTGAGGACATAAGAAACGATTTGTTTAACAAGGTGCAAAAGCTCCCTGTAAGGTTTTATGACGCAAACAGCAAGGGCGAAATAATGAGTCGCTTTTCAAACGACGTTGACAATGTGGGCATGATGCTGGATACATCTATTACAAGTCTGATTTTAGGTGCGATTTCCCTTGTGGGAACGTTCGCTATGATGGTTTATACCAATGTGTGGTTGTCTTTGATTACTGTTGCGTTTATTCCTTTGTTTATTAAGGGCGGCGGTGCTATTGGTAAATTCAGCAGTAAATATTATAAGCAGCAGCAGGCAGCATTAGGTGCTATAAACGGTTATATTGAAGAAACTGTGACAGGACAGAAGGTGGTAAAAGCCTTTTCTCACGAGGAGGATTGTGAAAAGGAATTTGCCCTTTTAAATAATGATTTGCGCGAAAAGCAGATGAAAGCGCAGTTCTTTGGCGGTGTTATGGGTCCCATTATGGGAAACTTAAGTCAGGTGTGCTATGCACTTACCACAGGCGTTGGCGGTGTGTTGGCGCTGCTTCGCGGATTTGACATAGGCGGTTTAACCGTATTTGCAAACTATTCAAAGCAGTTCTCACAGCCTATAAATGAAATCTCGATGCAGATGTCTACTGTGTTTTCAGCTTTAGCCGGTGCTGAACGTGTGTTTGATATTATTGACAAAGACCCTGAGGCAGAGAATCAGGCAGATGCAATTGACAGTGGCAAAATCAAGGGGGATGTTGAGTTTTTTAACGTTACTTTCGGGTACAATCCTGATAAGGTAATACTGAAGGATTTATCCCTTTGGGCAAAAGCAGGACAGAAAATTGCTTTTGTTGGCTCTACAGGTGCAGGAAAAACTACAATAACTAATCTTTTGAACAGGTTTTATGATATCGACAGCGGAAATATTACTATTGACGGCGTGGATTTATTTGACTATGACAGAGAGTTTTTGAGAAAAAATATCGCAATGGTGCTGCAGGACACGCACCTTTTTTCTGGAACCGTTATGGAAAATATCCGCTATGGTAGACTTGATGCTACTGATGAAGAGGTAATAGCGGCGGCAAAGGTTGCTTCTGCTCACTCGTTTATAATGAGGTTATCCGATGGATACAATACAGAAATTCGCGGTGATGGGGCAAATCTCTCGCAGGGACAAAGGCAACTCCTAAACATTGCCCGTGCTGCTTTGTCAAAAGCGCCAATACTTGTTTTGGACGAGGCTACAAGCTCAGTTGATACAAGAACAGAAAAGCATATTGAGATTGGTATGGACAGACTTATGGAAAACAGGACAACGTTTGTTATTGCTCACAGGCTTTCTACTGTGCGAAATGCCAATGCCATTATGGTTTTAGAGCGTGGAGAAATTATTGAGCGCGGAACTCACGAGGAATTACTCGAACTTAAAGGTAGATATTACGAGTTGTATACAGGACAAAAAGAATTGGATTGATTTTAAGGGGGACAGTAAAATAACTCACTGTTATTTTACTGTCCCTTCTTTGCTTTTGGACGAGGGATAGAAAAAATGCTTCTGAATGGACAAACCGAACCCGCAGGGGTGCGCCCCGAAGGCGTACGTGGGTACGCCGAGAGGTGAGGTTTGTTCATAGCAAAAAGGCGTATATTTAAGAAAAATCTCAAAATTTGAGATTTTTCAACAAATTGGTCATAAATCCATTTTTCCGCACTACTGTTTCTATCAGTATTCTTTTGCCTTTTTGCGGTCAGGACTTTTTTTACATCCCTTTCTTTTGTGTTTTACTTGCATTAAAGGCGGATTTGTGGTACAATATATGGTAGAAAATTATGTGGAAATATACTTTTGAAAGGTATTGATATAATGAATAATTTCTTTACAGACCAGAGCGTGGTTGAAGCTTTAGAAACTAACTATATGCCCTATGCCATGAGCGTTATAATTTCGCGAGCTATTCCTGAGATTGACGGCTTTAAGCCATCTCACAGAAAACTCCTTTACACCATGTATAAGATGGGGTTACTCTCAGGCGAAAAGACAAAGTCGGCAAACGTAGTAGGTCAGACAATGAAGCTGAACCCCCACGGTGATATGGCGATTTACGAAACTATGGTGCGCTTAACCCGTGACCACGGAGCGCTTTTACATCCTTTCGTTGAGTCAAAGGGCAACTTTGGTATGCACCAGTCCCGCGATATGGCTTTTGCTGCGTCGCGTTACACCGAGGCTAAGCTTGCAGCTATCTGTTCAGAAATTTTTAAAGATATTGATTCTAATACCGTTGATATGATAGATAACTACGACGGAACAATGAAAGAACCAGCGCTCTTACCCACAACATTCCCCAATATTTTAGTAAATGCAAATATGGGTATTGCCGTTGGTATGGCGTCAAACATCTGCAGCTTTAATTTGGCTGAGGTTTGTGCAGCAGAAATTGAATACTTAAAAAATGATAAGGCAGATTTACTACCTTATCTGTCAGCGCCTGACTTTTCTACAGGTGGTCAGCTGATTTATGATGAAACTGCAATAAAGAACATTTATGAAACAGGTCGCGGCAGCGTAAAGGTACGCGCAACCTACAGCTACGACAAGAAAAACAACTGTATAGAAATTACCGAAATTCCTTATTCAACTACCATTGAGGCGATCATTGACAAAATCATTGAACTTGTAAAGCAGGGTAAGGCAAAGGAAATTGCAGACATCCGTGACGAAACAGACAAAAAGGGTTTAAAAATTGCTATTGACTTAAAGCGTGGCACAGATGTTGACAAGCTTATGGGCAAACTCTATAAGCAGACACCTTTAGAGGATTCATTTGGTTGTAACTTTAATATTTTAGTGAACGGCAGCCCCAAGGTTATGGGTATTCGTGAAATACTGGCTGAGTGGACAGCCTTCAGAATGGATTGCGTAAAGCGCAGTCTTAACTTTGAACTTGACAAGAAAAATCACAGGCTGCATTTGTTACTCGGCCTTGAGAAGATTTTGCTTGACGTTGACAAGGCAATAGCAATCATCCGCAACACTGAAGAAGATGCAATGGTTGTTCCAAATCTTATGGAAGGCTTCGGTATTGATATGATTCAGGCTGAGTTCGTAGCTGAAATAAAGCTGCGCAACTTAAATAAAGAGCATATCTTAAAGCGTCTTGCTGACATTACAGACTTAAAGGCTGAAATTGCTGACATCAGCAAGACGCTGTCAAGTAATTTGGCTATCAAAAAGCTCATAATAAAAGAGCTGACCGAGATTTCCAAGAAGTACGGAACTCCAAGAAAAACACAGATTATAGCAGCCGATGATGTTGAAGATGTAAAGATTGAAGAGGTTGTAGAGGACTACACGGTAAGAATGTACTTTACCGAGCAGAACTATGTAAAGAAAATCACACTGGCGTCGCTTCGTGCAAGCAACGTACAGAAATTCAAAGAGGACGACAGATTAGTTTGCGAGGTTGAATGTAGTAATCGGGATGATGCGTTGTTCTTCAGCGATAAAGCAAATGTTTACAAAATGAAAATCAACGATATTCCCACCTGTAAGGCAAGTGATTTGGGCGAGTTCTTAGCAAATATTCTAGGACTTGATGCGGGCGAAAGTATTCTTTATATGGCTGTAACGTCTGATTACAAGGGTTATATGTTATTTGCCTTTGAAAACGGCAAAATCGCTAAAGTTCCTATGTCAAGCTACGAAACCAAAACAAACCGCAAAAAGCTTACAGGTGCCTATTCTGACAAGGTGCGCCTGACTGATATGAGGATAATTTCGGAGGATTGTGAGTTGGTTGCGTTCTCAAGCATCAACAAGGTGCTTATCTTTAACACCGCAAAAATTGCCGAAAAGTCAACAAGAAGCACGCAAGGTGTAGCGGTACTTACCCCCAAGAAGGGCAGCACATTAAAGAAAATCTGCACACTTGATGAGGTGGCATTTACTGATTTTGATTACTACAGAACCAAGAATATTCCTGCTCGCGGAGCTTACTTAAAAGAAGATGATTTGGCAGGAGAACAGATTTCACTTGTATAGGAGAAAGAAATGGTAGAATCAATTTACACGATACCTTTAACTGAAGCACTTAATGAGGATTGCGGCTGTATGTTTTGCCATCTTGAGGACAAGCTAGAGCGTGAGCAAATTGAATATGCGCTGGGAGCTGCTATGATGGAGCCAGACTTTCGCATACTTTCCAACGAAAAGGGTTACTGCCGTCATCACATGGGAATGATGGCAAGGGCGAAATCCGCACTGCCTTTGGCGTTGGTGCTGGATACTCATTGTGCCGAGGTCATAAAGCAACTTGAGGGTGTGGATTTTAGTACCAAGGGTGGTCTTTTCAAGAAGGAAAGGTCTGCGACTGAGAAGTTACGTGATGCAGTAACGAGAATTGACAGTTCTTGCTTGGTTTGCGAGAGAATTGAAAAAACCATAGCGAAATTTACAAATACTTTCTGGTATCTGTACAATAAAGAGCCTGATTTTCGAGAAGGATTTTTACAAAGCAGTGGTGTGTGTATGCACCATTTTGCAAAGTTGCTTATTGCGCTTGATAACGTGTCAGGTGCTAAGCGTGAAGTTTTTGCCCATGAACTTTATGATTTGCAGATGAAGGCTTTGCGACACGAAAAGAGCCAGGTTCACGGATTTACAAAGCAATTTGACTACAGAAGCGACAAGGGCGAGTGGAAAGTGGCGAAAGATGCACATTTAAATTGTGCAGCACGGCTTTCCGGCTCGTTTGAGAGGTAACAATATGAGGATAATCGGCGTAACAGGCGGAACAGGCGGTGGAAAGACCACTGTGACCAAAATAATGAAATCTTTAGGCGCGCAGATTTGTGATGCTGATGTTATTGCGCGCGCAGTTGTTGAGCCTGGAAGACCCGCGTTATCTGAGATTGCGGCAGAGTGGAACGTAGTGTCGGGCGGAGTTTTGGACCGAAAAGCACTTGCTAAAATTGTGTTTAATGACGAGGCAGAATTACATAAATTAAATGGGATTGTGCATAAATATGTTATTGAGGAAATAAAGTCAGAGATTGAAAAGTGCAGGGAAGATATTTTTGTGATTGACGCTATTGCACTTTTTGAAAGCGGGCTGGCTGAAATTTGTGATGTAACGGTTGCGGTCATTGCTGACCAAGCGATAAGATGTGCGCGCATTATGGCGCGTGATAACCTGACTGAGCAGGAAGCGATGATGAGAATAAATGCCCAGAAAAGTGATGATTTTTATATACAAAATGCCAATTTTGTGATTTACAACAATGACGGCGTTGATGATGAGGAAATCGGGCAGATAATCAAAGGGAGTTAATGTGAATAAATTAGTTAAGCTATTATTGGGCGCGATTATTATATTTACCCTGTGTATCGGGGCGATGAGGTTTATGTGCATTTTTTATCCAAACAGCTACAAGCTGCAGGTAAGTGAGTATTCGCGCAAGTACGATGTTTCTGCTGAGCTTGTATACGGTGTTATAAGGGCGGAAAGTAAGTTTGATAAGGATGCCGTATCAGAAAAAGGCGCAATCGGTCTTATGCAGATAATGGAGTCTACAGGTAAGTGGGCGGCAGAAAAAATAGGGATTGAAAATGTGGACCTCTTTGAGCCTGATGTCAATATTGAGATAGGGTGTTTTTATCTTTCATATCTTCTGGATATGTATGACGGAAATGTTGAATGTGCGCTGGCTGCATACAACGCAGGGCAGACGAATGTGGACAAGTGGTTATCAACAGAAGAATACAGTAAAGACGGAAAAAATCTTGATGTCATTCCCTTTGCTGAAACTGAAAAGTATGTGAAAAAAGTACAGGAAAATATAAAAAAATACAGTTTTCTTTATTAGGAGAAGATTATGAAAAAGCTTTTAATCTTAGATGCAAACAGTATAGTAAACCGAGGATTTTATGCGGTGCGCCCTCTGACTAACAAGGACGGGCTTAACACCAATGCTATTTTTGGTTTTTTGAATATTTTCTTTAAGTATTTTGATGAGATTAAGCCTGACTATATTGCTGCGGCTTTTGACGTGTCGGCACCTACCTTTCGTCATAAAATGTATGACGGCTACAAGGCAACCCGTCATAAAATGCCTGATGAGTTACGCGAGCAGATTCCTGTTTTAAAGGATGTGCTTGCTGCTATGAATGTGCCGATTTTAGAGCTTGCAGGGTACGAGGCTGATGACATCATTGGTACTGTCAGCCGCGTATGTGAAGAGCAAAACGTGGAGTGTTGCGTGTTGACAGGCGACCGGGATGATTTGCAGTTGGCATCTAAAAAAACACATATTCATCTTGTAATCACTAAAATGGGCAACACAGAAACAACCGTATATGACGATGCTAAGGTTTTTGAAAAGTACGGTGTGACACCGTCTGAATTTATAGATTTAAAGGCGATTATGGGAGACAGCTCCGACAATATACCAGGCGTAAAGGGTATTGGCGAAAAGGGTGCAACAGCGCTGATTTCTGCTTTTCACTCCATAGAGGGAGTGTATGAAAATATTGCAAATAGCTCAATTACAAAGTCTGTGCGTTCAAAGCTTATTGAGAGCAAGGAAAATGCTTTTATGAGCAAGGTGTTGGCTACCATTGACAGGAATGTACCTATTGAGATTGATATAGAAAAAACGGCTGTTGTGCCTTACAATGAGCCGAAACTGTATGAGATTTTGTCAATGCTTGAGTTTAAGTCCTTCATCAAAAAAATGGGGCTTACGGCTGAAAAAGAAAAGGCGATGAGTGAAGGTTTTTCGGCGGTATGTCAGGTTGTATCGGGGGACAAGCTCAAGGCGGTATTGGCCAAAGAAAGTGTAAGCTTTTATTATGATAAATTGTCGCGAAAATTTGCTTTTTGTGTTGATGATAGAGAGGCTTATATTGCAGATTTTGATGCAAATAAAGAAGAAATTAGTGCGTTTTTAGAAAGTGACAGCAAAAAATGCACTCACGGGTTAAAAGAATTAATCGGTCAAATGGCAAAGTGCGGTATTGAGGTCAAAAATGTAGATTTTGACACAGAAATCGGCGCGTATTTAATTGAGCCGTCAAGAAAAAGCTATGACCTTGAAGGGTTATGTGCAGATTACTTAGGGGTTATGCTCAGCGAAACAGCACAAGAGGGCGATCAGTTGTCCTTTGATGCCATGCTTGATAATGCAAATGAAAAAGATTTAGGGCATTATGCCGTTGCAATTCTTTCGCTTTCCCGGTACCAAAAAGAAACAATGCAAAAGCGTGAAAGCTATGAGCTTTTTGAGCGTATTGAAATGCCTTTAGTCTACGTGCTTGCCACAATGGAACAAGAGGGTATAGCGGTAGATGTAGAAAAGCTTACAGAATTTGGTGAGCGGCTAAAAGCTGAGCAAAAGAAGCTGACCGATGAAATTTATGAGATTGCTGGTCACGAGTTTAACATAAATTCACCTAAGCAGTTGGCGACTGTGCTCTTTGAAGAGCTTGAATTAAAAGCGGTAAAAAAGACAAAAAGCGGATACTCCACCAATGCTGAGGTTTTAGAAAAGCTAAAGTGGGCGCATCCCATTGTGGAAAAAATCTTAGAATACAGAAAAATAGCAAAACTCAACTCAACCTACGTTGACGGGCTTATTCCTGCAATAGATAAGGCTGACGGAAAAATACACTCAAGCTTTAACCAGACGGTAACCGTAACAGGCAGAATAAGCTCCACAGAACCGAATCTGCAGAATATTCCTGTGAGAACAGAGCTGGGCCGCGAGATGCGAAAGATGTTTATTGCGAAGTCTGATGACTATGTCTTAATAGATGCAGACTACTCGCAGATTGAGTTAAGAGTTTTGGCGCATATTGCGCAAGACGCTCATATGATTGAGGCGTTTAAGTCTGATTTTGATATACATTCAGCTACTGCGGCGAAAGTATTTGGTGTAGAAAAAGACGAAGTAACAACCGAAATGCGTAGTGCGGCAAAGGCCATAAACTTTGGTCTTGTATATGGTATGGGAGAGTTTTCTCTTTCTCAGGATTTACACATTACTGTTAAAAAAGCCAAGGAATATATAGAAGATTATCTGGGAAGTTACCCTAACGTGCAGAAATATATGAAGGACACAGTTGATTTTGCCAAGGAAAACGGCTACGTTACCACAATGTTTGGAAGACGTCGTGATATTCCTGAAATTAAGGCGTCAAATTTCCAGACGCGCGCCTTTGGCGAGCGTGTGGCACTCAACACTCCTGTTCAGGGAACTGCCGCAGATATTATCAAGCTTGCAATGATAAATGTGTACAAAAGATTAAAAGAAGAAAGGCTTTCCTCAAAGCTTATCCTTCAGGTACACGATGAATTGATTATAGAAGCTCCTAAGGGAGAGGCAGATAAGGTTTGCGTACTTTTGCGTGAAGAAATGGAACAGGCAGCAGAGTTAAGTGTTCCCCTTAAGGTGGAAATGAAGGTTGGCAGAAGCTGGTACGACACAAAATAGAGGTAGAGGTATGTCATTTACAATTGATGTAAAAAATGAATTATGCAATGAGTTTCCCTCAAGCCGTTGCTGCTTAAGAGCGCATCTTGCTGGAATTGCGGGATTTTGCGGGGCGTATATATTAGAGGGAAGAAAAGAAATCTTTCGTATGCGCACGGAAAGTCTTGTTGTGGCGGAGAGAATTGCGGCGCTTTCAGCAGAGCTTTTCGACATTGAGCTTGCTATTGAAAAGTCAGGGAAAATATATTCAATAGATATAAAGGAAAATCTTACAAGAGTTTTAACAGAGCTGGGGTTTATGCAAAATGGTGTAGTAAAGTTCTTAGCAGACCCCTTTGTAGTACACGATGACTGTTGTAAGGCATCTTTTGTATCGGGAGCGTTTTTAGGTGGTGGATATGTAAAAACCCCTAAAAACGGCTATCATTTTGAAATTAAAACTCATTACAGGGACTTAAGCCGTGACTTATCCGAAATTATGGCAGACGTTGGTTTTGAACCGAAATCTGTTACAAGAAAATCAGAATATGTATCATATATTAAGCAAAGTGACGTAATTTGCGACATTTTAGGTCTTTTTGGTGCGACTGACTCTATGTTTGAGCTTTGTAATGTTAAAATTTTTAATGATATGACAAACAGGGCTACCAGGCGTGCTAACTGCGATATGGCAAATATAAATAAGTCGGTTGCAGCGGCTGCTGAGCAGTTAGCTGCCATAAACAAGATTAAATCAAAGACAGGACTTGCGGCATTGCCGCCGGTGCTGGAGGAAATGGCACGCTTGCGGCTTGAAAACCCCGATGCTAATTTAAAGGAATTGGGCGAATTGATTAATCCCCCGATTTCAAAATCAGGAGTAAACCACAGGTTGAAAAAAATCATACAATTTGCTGAGGAGCTGTAAATGGAAATAGTAGGAACAGTCATATCAACAGATAAAGACAAAGCAACTGTTGCGGTAAAGCGCGTTTCTGCCTGCGGGGAAAATTGTGCCAATTGCCACGGTGTATGTGAATCGACAACGGTAACAACTGTGGCAGAAAATACAGCAGGAGCGCGTGTTGGAGATATTGTAAAGATAGAGAGTGAGAGTTCATCTGTAATTCGTGCGGCACTGGTGTTATATATGGTGCCTGTAATGGTTACTATTTTGGTAGCGGCTTTGACTTACGGAATTAATCTTTCTAATCTTTTTGTTATACTTTTTTCTGTAATGGCGTTTTTTGTGAGTTTTTTTATTATAAAGTGCTTTGATAAAAGCTTAGCACCAAAATCGCATGTGACAAAGATAATAGGCAGGAGTGAAAAATAAATGGCAATGGACGGCGTGAGCATAGCGGCTCTTGCGTGTGAATTGAATACAGAGCTTTCCGGCTCGCGCGTTGATAAAATTCAGCAGACTGAAGCAGACGAGCTGCTTATTTCTTTTTATGGCGGAGCTGGAGGCGGGAAAAAGGTAAGGGTCACTGCAAACAGTCAGGTGGCGCGTGTATGTCTGACTGAGGACAAAAAGAAAAGTCCTGAAACAGCCCCACTTTTTTGTATGCTTTTGAGAAAGCATTTAGGCAATGCTAAGTTTCGTGAGGCGATACAACCTAATTTTGAAAGAATTATAAAGCTTGTTTTTGACGGCAGTAACGAGTTCGGCGACCCTTGTGAAAAATATTTGATTGCAGAACTTATGGGCAGGCACTCAAATATAATTCTGGTGGACGAAAAAGGCAAAATAATTGATGCTATAAAGCATATTGATTTTTCTGTAAGCTCAGCGCGTCAAGTGCTTCCGGGGCTTATGTACGAGTATCCACCAAGTCAGGGAAAGCTAAATCCGCTTACTGTTAGTTTAAACGAAATAGTGGAAACTTTAAAAGAAAGTACAGACCGGGTGGACAAAGCGGTTATGAATGGTTTTTCCGGAATCAGTCCTCTTATTTCCCGTGAAATAGTGTACAGGACATTTAAAACCACGCAAATTCATATTGAGGAGCTTGATTACTCCGGTATTCTAGATTTGGCTGCAGTTTGCTTTGAATTGTTTAAAGCTGTGCGGGACAGGAAGTTTTCTCCCTGCTATCTTGTGAGATGTGACACGGACAAGCCCTTTGAGTTTGCGGCGGTAAACATTGAGCAGTATGAGGATGGTGCGCGCGTTGTCGAACAGAAATCAATGAGCGAGGCGGCTGAAAACTTTTACCGCGAAAAAGATGCTCGTGAGCGTATCGCACACAGAAGTGCGCGTCTTGTAAAAATCGTGTCTAATAATATTGACCGATGTGCCAAAAAGCTTATAAATCAAAAAAATGAGCTTGCGGACACAGAAAATATGGAGCGCTACCGCCGTTATGCAGAGTTGATTACAGCTAATCTCTATGCATTAAAAGAAAGTGATACCGAGGCGGTTGTGGTTGACTACTATGACCCCCAAATGCCAGAAATAACTATAAAACTTGATGAAAGATATTCTCCTGCGGTTAATGCTCAAAAGTATTTTAAAAAGTACAATAAGGCAAAAACTGCCCGCGATGAACTCACAAAGCAGATAAAAATAGCAAGTGCTGAGCTTGATTATTTAGAGTCGGTGGAAGAAGAGTTAAAGAAAGCAGAAAACGAGGCAGATTTATCAGAAATCGGCGACGAGCTTTTTGAACAGGGGTACATTAAGCGCCCTAAAGACGCCAAAAGAAAGAAGAAAGAAATCGGGAAGCCTATGGAATTTGAAACACCTGACGGATTCCGCGTGTTGGTGGGCAAAAATAACAAGCAGAATGATTTGCTTACGCTACGAATAGCCAAAAACTCCGATATGTGGTTTCACACTAAAGATATTCACGGTTCGCACGTTGTACTCTGTTACCAATATGGCAGAGAGTTTTCAGATACGGCGATATTGTTTGCGGCGCGCCTTGCTGCAAAATATTCTAAAGCGTCGGAGTCATCTCAGGTTCCTGTTGATTACACACTGGTCAAATATGTAAAAAAACCATCAGGCGCAGCGCCGGGGATGGTTATCTATACAGATAATAGAACAGTATATGTAACACCTGAAAAATAACAGGTCTGCGGCATTGCCGCAGACCTGTTATTTTTGTTATTCTTCTGTTTCTTCGCCTACTTCTCCTGCAGTTTCTTCTGTTGCGGTTTCTTCGGGGGAGGTTGTTTCTGTGTCTTCTTCCTCTTCTTCGTCAGTTTTAGCTAAGGATACAACAGAAACATTGTCTGCTAATCTCATTAAG
Source organism: Congzhengia sp. (assembly GCA_045649085.1). Classification (GTDB taxonomy): domain Bacteria; phylum Bacillota; class Clostridia; order UBA1381; family UBA9506; genus Congzhengia. The sequence continues at coordinate 56,920 of JAZRPE010000045.1, read as the reverse complement.
CGAACGCCCTTAGTTAATCTGCCTATTCTGCTGATTTCGGCTGTCTTCATACGGATGATAACGCCCTCTGATGTGATCAGCATTACATCATCTGCTTCTGTTACTACAACTACGCCACAAACCTTACCTGTTGTTTCTGAAATTCTGTAGTTTGTAACGCCCTTACCGCCACGGGTCTGGGTTTTGTATTCAGAAAGGCTCGTCTTCTTGCCGTAGCCTTTTTCGGTTACAACGAGTAAATCTTCGCCCTCTGATGCTACGCTCATACCAACAACGTAGTCGCCTTCAGCAAGCTTAATACCGCGAACACCATGTGAAACTCTGCCCATAGGACGAACGTCTGATTCGTGGAATTTAATACACATACCCTCGTGGGTAGATAAAGCGATTGAATCATTGCCATCTGTCAAGCGAACATTAATTAATTCGTCGTCTTCGTCAAGAACGATAGCAGCAAGTCCACCTTTTCTTGCGGTGTTATAAAGCATAAGGTCAGTTTTCTTAACAACGCCCTTCTTTGTAGCGAAGATTAAGTTCTTGCCTTCTTCAAATTCACGGAGGGTAATGGTTGCGTAAATCTTTTCGCCTGGATCAAGCTGCAACAGATTTACAATAGCGGTACCCTTTGCTTGTCTGCCTGCCTCGGGGATTTCGTACGCCTTTAGGCGGTACATCTTACCCTTTGATGAGAAGAAGAGGATGTGGTCGTGGGTGCTTGTTGTAAAGATTTTTTCAACAAAGTCTTCTTCTCTTGTTGTAAGACCTGTAATACCTCTGCCGCCACGGCGCTGTGATTTGTATGTAGATACAGGCAAGCGCTTAACGTAGCCGCGGTTTGTCATTGTGATTACGACGTCTTCTTCTTCAATCAAGTCTTCTATGTCGATTTCATCAGCGTTGGCTGTGATTTCGGAGAGTCGTTCGTCACCGAACTTATCACGGATTGCTATAAGCTCTTCTTTGATAAGGTTCATTAAAGCTGTGCGGTCAGAAAGGAGGTGTCGGAATTCTGCGATTGCTTCGCTTAATTCGCTGTATTCTGCCTCAATCTTTTCGCCGTTTAACTTCTGTAATTGTGCAAGACGCATATCAAGTACGCTTTGTGCCTGAATTTCAGAAAGTCCAAAACGCTCCATCAGGCGTTCCTTTGCATCGTCGTAAGAATTTCTGATGGTTTCGATTACAGCGTCAAGGTTAGCTAAAGCAATTCTTAAGCCCTCTAAGATGTGCATTCTTGCTTCAGCTTTGTCTAAATCAAACTTAATTCTTCTTGTAACGATTTCTTCTTGGAAAGAAATGAAGTTTTCTAAGATTTCTTTAAGTCCCATTGTCTTGGGTTTGCCGTCTTTGATTGCCAGCATATTGATTGAAAAGCTGTCCTGCAGTCTTGAATATTTATAGAGTTTATTTAACACAACTTGTGGGTTGGCATCTCTTTTTAAGAAAATCTCAACTCTTATACCTACACGGTCTGATGAGTGGTCGGCAATGTCTGATAAACCCTCAACTCTCTTTGTCTTAACCAACTCTGCAATGCTTTCCACAAGCACCTTTTTATTAACCTGATAGGGAAGCTCTGTGATAATGATTGAAGATGTGCCATCCTTGTGCTCTTCGATTTCTGTCTTTGCACGGATTAGGATTTTGCCGCGACCTGTAGTATACGCGCTTCTTATCCCTGAAAGTCCCATAATTGTTGCCTTGGTGGGAAAATCTGGACCCTTGATGTATTCCATAAGCTCTTCAACTGTAATATCAGGGTTGTCGATTTGCGCTACAACGCCGTTTAACACCTCGGTTAAGTTATGAGGCGGAATGTTCGTCGCCATACCTACGGCGATACCTGATGAACCGTTGATTAAGAGTGTGGGTATTCTTGTGGGAAGAACGGTGGGTTCGCGTCTTTTCTCATCAAAGTTGGGAGCAAAGTCAACCGTGTCTTTTTCTATATTTTCTAACATAAGGTTAGAAATCTTGCTCATTCTTGCTTCTGTATAACGGTAAGCTGCTGCAGGGTCGCCGTCCACTGAACCGAAGTTACCATGGCCGTCAATAAGTGTGTATCTCATTGAAAAGTCCTGAGCAAGTCTTACCATTGCATCGTATACAGATGCGTCGCCGTGGGGGTGGTATCTACCGATAACGTTACCTACGGTGGTAGCTGATTTGAAGAAAGGTTTATCAGCTGTTAAGTGTTCCTCGTGCATAGAATATAGTATTCTTCTGTGAACAGGCTTCAAACCGTCACGTACATCAGGCAATGCACGGGAAACGATAACACTCATTGCGTAGTCGATAAATGCTTCGCGCATTCTTTTTTCGATGTCTATATCAACTATGGTCTGAGTGTCAAAATATTCTTCAAAATGGGAACTTTCGTACTTTTTCTGTTTAGCCATTGTTAATTACCTCACTACACGTCAAGATTTGTAACGTACTGAGCATTTTCTTCAATAAATATTCTTCTGGGTTCAACTTCGTCGCCCATTAGGATTCTGAAGGTTTCGTCAGCTTTTATTGCGTCATCCAATGTAACCTTTAAGAGAATTCTGTTCTTGGGGTCCATTGTTGTTTCCCATAATTCCTCGGGGTTCATTTCACCAAGACCCTTGTAACGGCTGATGTCTACCTTAGCATTAACATCTCCGTCCTTTAACTGCTCGCTTATTAAATCTCTTTCATCGTCACTGAAGGCAACCTGTGTCTTTTTTCCTCTTGTTAATTTATAAAGAGGGGGTTTTGCCAAATAAACATGGCCGGCTTCTATCAGGGGTGTCATAAATCTGAAGAAGAATGTGAGCAGTAATGTCTGGATATGGGCGCCGTCGACGTCGGCATCGGCCATAATGATAACTTTGTTGTATCTTAATTTTTCAAGGTTAAATTCCGTTGAAATACCGGTGCCGAGGGCCTGGATAACAGGTGTCAATTTGTCGTTGCCGTAAACCTTGTCTGCGCGCACCTTTTCAACGTTTAGCATCTTACCCCAGAGAGGAAGAATTGCCTGATAGGTGCTGTCGCGACCGTTTTTAGCAGAACCGCCCGCAGAATCACCCTCGACGATGTAGATTTCAGTTTTGGTTGAATCCTTTGAAATACAGTCGGTTAATTTGCCCGGAAGAGTTGTGCTGGAAAGGGGAGTTTTTCTTTCGGCTTCGCGTGCTTTTCTTGCGGCTTCGCGTGCTCTGGATGCGGTTAATGCTTTGTCAATAATCGTTTTTGCAACTGCAGGATTTTCTTCTAAGAAGTAGGAAAGCTTTTCGCCAAGAGCAGATGATGTAATACCCTGAACCTCGCTGTTTCCAAGCTTTGTCTTTGTCTGGCCCTCAAACTGTGCCTCTAAAACCTTAACAGAGATAACTGCAGCAAGTCCTTCTCTAGTGTCTGAGCCTTCCAGCTTTTTGTCATTTTCTTTTATAATATTGTGCTTTTTAGCATAGTCATTTAAGATACGGGTTAAGGCAGTCTTAAAGCCTGATTCGTGAGTACCGCCCTCGGTGGTGGAAATGTTGTTTGCAAAGCTGACAAGTAGCTCGTTGTATGCGTCAGTGTACTGCATAGCAACCTCTAAGATGACATCGTTTTGCTCTGCTTCGAAGTATATAATTTCCTCGTGTAATGGGTTTTTGCCGCGGTTTAGATATTGGACATATTCTTTAATACCGCCGTCGTATTTCATATCGGCTACTTTGCCCTCTTCACGCTTGTCTGTCAAGACAATACGCAGACCCTTATTTAAGAATGCCTGCTCGCGGAGGCGCTTTAAGAGGATTTCAAAATCGTATATCAAGGTTTCGAAAATTTCGCCGTCGGGCTTAAAGGTAACCTTTGTACCGTGTTTGTCTGTATCGCCGATTACTTTAAGTGCACCGCAGGAGTGGCCACGCTCATAACGCTGGAAATGAACGTGCTCACCGTCTGAAACCTCAACCTCCAGGTATTCTGACAAGGCGTTAACAACAGACGCACCAACACCGTGCAAACCGCCTGATACTTTGTATCCACCGCCGCCGAACTTACCGCCTGCGTGAAGCACAGTAAATACAACCTCAACGGCAGGAAGACCTGTCTGGGGCTGAATGCTCACGGGGATACCACGACCGTCATCGATTACGGTAATAGAGTTGTCCTCGTTGATATCAACATGAATGTTTTTGCAATAGCCAGCGAGTGCCTCGTCGATAGAGTTATCAACGATTTCGTAAACTAAGTGGTGCAGACCGCGTTCTGAGGTAGAACCTATGTACATACCCGGTCTTTTTCTAACGGCCTCAAGACCCTCTAAGACTTGAATTTGGGAACCATCATAGTTGGTATCTACTTTAATGTCCATACTTTTTAGCCTCCTAAAAATCAAACATATATTAAGTGTAATGAATTTTCAAAATATTCGCAAAAAATACACTACAATAATTATAACATAGAAATGAGCAAAATGCAACTTTTTATTAAAAAAAGATTTAAAGATATTTTTTGGGGCAAAAAACAGTAATGTTACAAAAATATTACTGTTCGGCAATAAAAAAAGACCTTTTGCGGTTTTGCAAAAAGTCTTTCCTATATTTATGCGTTTGGGTTTTCTGATTCTTCCACCAACGCAGTTTGATATTTTTCTAAGATTGAATGCTCTAAAGACGACCTCATATCTGAGTTTATCGGGTGGGCGATGTCCTTGTACTCGCCTTCGGGGGTTTTTCGGCTTGGCATAGCCACAAAAAGCTTGTCTCCGCCCTCGATAACTTTGATGTCGTGGACTACCAATGAATTGTCAAAGGTTACCGAAACAATTGCCTTCATTTTTGAGTCTACATTGATTTTTCTGATTCTGATATCTGTAATATCCATAAATGCTCTCCTTTTTGATGTGGTTTACGCTTATTTTTGTCCCGATTTGAAAAAATATACATTTATTTGAAAAAATACTTTTATTTTCATAACAAGTAGTGTATAATATATTAGTAGACAACTATATGTAGTTATTTTTGGAAGTGATAAAGATGTTCGACCTAAAGAGTATAGATAAAGATAAAAGCGTATTTTTTATAGGTATTGGTGGCATAAGCATGAGCGCTTTGGCTCATATTTTAAAAAACGACGGATACCAAGTCGCAGGCTCTGACTTTAAAGAGAGCGACACTGTTAAGGAATTGCGCGCCTCGGGGATTTCTGTGGTAATAGGTCATAGAGCTGAAAGCGTAGAGGAAGCAGGGCTGGTCGTTTATACTGCTGCAATCAAAGAGGATAATCCTGAGCTTTGCCGAGCACGGGAGTTGGGTATTCCTGCTATTGAACGTGCGGTATTACTTGGTGCTATGATGAAAAACTACAAGTATCCTGTAGCGGTATCGGGCACACACGGAAAAACCACAGCTACGTCAATGCTTTCTCACGTTTTATGCGAAAGTGAGCTTGACCCTACCATTTTAGTTGGTGGCGTGCTTCCTTTAATCGGCGGAAATATGCGCGATGGTGGTAAGGAGTATTTCGTTACGGAGGCTTGCGAATATTGCGGTAGCTTTTTGAAGTTTTTTCCGCTATACAGCATAATTTTGAATATTGAAGAGGACCACTTAGACTATTTTAAAGATATTAATGACATTATTGACTGTTTTTCTCAGTTTGTTGCAAAAACTCCGCAAGAAGGCGCAGTTGTTGCAAACTTTGATGACCCTGAGGTTGTGGTGGCGGTGCGTGATAATCCCGCTAAAACCGTATCCTACGGAATACACAATCAGTCCTGCGACTATGTGGCGGAAAATATCGTATTTTCACAAAAGGGGTATCCTGAATTTGATGTGAAGGAAAAGGGCGAGTTTTTTGCCCGTATTAAGTTAAACGTTCCGGGACTTCACAATGTGTCAAACTCTTTAGCAGTCATTGCGGTGTCGCGACTTTTAGGGGTTGAAAAAGAGGGAATAGAAAAAGGTCTTGCATCATTTAACGGCACAAACAGGCGCTTTGAGTATAAAGGGGAATGCAGTGGCGCTAAAATCTATGATGACTATGCTCATCATCCTACAGAGATTAAAGCGACTCTGGCTGCGGCAAAAGCCACAGGTGCCAAGCGTGTAAGATGCGTATTTCAGCCCCACACATACACAAGAACTTATGCGTTAAAGGATGAATTTGCAACGAGCTTTGATAATTGCGATGATTTGATTATTACAGATATTTTTGCGGCTCGTGAGCCTGATACGGGATTAATTCACGCGCGGGATTTGGCAGATGCCATTGAGAGTGCACGGTATATAAAAGACTTTAAAGAAATCGAAAAGTATTTTAAAGAAACGGCACAAGAGGGCGACCTTGTATTCACAATGGGCGCAGGAGATATTTATAAAGTAGGAGAGAATTTAGTAAAAGACGGTAAGTAGCAACTTACCGTCTTTTATATTATATATTTCTTAATCTCTTTTTTCAGCTTTTCTATTATTCTTTTTTCAAGGCGGGATATGTAGGATTGGGATATGCCTAGCATATCTGCTACTTCTTTTTGAGTTTTTTCTTCGCAACCCGAAAGTCCGAAGCGAAGTCTTAAAATCTCTTGCTCGCGCTCTGACAATTTCTCAACAGAGGTCATTAAAAGCTGTTTGTCTACGGCGTCTTCAATGCCTTTGTAGATGTCATCGCCGTCTGTTCCCAATATGTCTGATAACAACAGCTCATTGCCGTCCCAGTCGGTGTTTAGTGGTTCGTTAAGCGAAATTTCTGTACGCTGGTTGTGGATTTTTCGCAGGAACATCAGGATTTCGTTTTCGATACAACGGGAAGCGTAGGTTGCAAGTTTTATGTTTTTGTCCACATTAAAAGTATTTATGGCTTTGATAAGCCCTATTGAACCGATGGACACAAGATCTTCTAAGTTTATGCCGGTGTTTTCAAATTTTCGAGCAACATACACCACAAGCCTTAAATTGTGTTCAATCAGGACTTTTTTGCCCAAGTCACGTTTGTCGGTGTTTAAAAGTGACAGAAAATGTGCTTCCTCTTCAGGTGGCAGGGGAGGTGGTAATGCTTCGCCCGAACCGATAAAATGACACTCTGTGGGCAAAAGCCTGCGTATTGCAGCTTTTATTTTGTTTACTATTTTAAAGATGAAAGCCATTACTGTATCCTTTCTTTAATTGGGCGGTATTTGGCAGCAACATTCTATAGCTGCCTTCGGTATCAAGAGGAGTTTGGGTAATCGCAACGAGCGCCGGTTCAGAAAAGTCCATTTCATCGGATGAAACATTATCAGCACAGAATGCGTACATTCCCGATGTGCCGTCAAATCCACGGCAGGCTATATACACAAAATCCTCGGGGTGTGAAACTATTGCTTCTGTAACTGCTTCTTCGTCAAAAAGTGCAGATACCGTTTGCCACTCAGCCACAATTACACTTTTTTGGGTTATGGGGTCACACAAAAAATTTCCGCTATCAAAAAGCGCAGTATCACAAATAGTCCTTCCGTTTTTTTCTATAGTTACATTGTAGAGATAGCGGGATTTGATTTTTTGCTTTTTTATATATCCTGTGGCGGTGTGAATGGTAATGATTGACACCGCAAAAATAAAGAGAATTGTATAAGCATCAACATCAGCATAGAAAATGCCGTTGTTTATGGTGTAGTTTTGACCTGCTTTGCCTGAAAAAACAAGGGAAAAGCCGACCCCTGCAGTAACTGCTGATACCAGAAAAAACACTGCCATATTTTTTAAAAGTACAAATGCTTTCCTAATACCAAAAGCCAAAACAATCATTAAAAATGCCACAACTACAGAAAAAAGCAAGGATAAAAGCGTGCCAAACGGCATAAAAAAAGCGTAGGCTGCGTACGCAGCCCCTGTGGCTGATGCAAGACACATTTTTGAAATTCTGGGCGGCTTTTTAATGAAAAAAGACGTTATCGCAAGTAAAATATAATCTATTATAAAATTTATAATTAAAAGTACGTCCACGTAAACTTTTACCTCCACAGGATTCACCTCACAAACTATAGAACAATTATACTATGGCAAGTGGCAAATACTCTGTCGGCTTTTGGTGTCGAATGGAAAAAACTTTGCGACAAAACTAAACCAAAAAACGGTTTATTCGGCTTGAAAAACAGCAGATTTTATTATATAATGTAAAAACAGAATAGGACTTGCAAGAACGTTCATATAATTTACCAAAAAGTGTAAAGAGGTAGATTTTATGTTTGCAAGCTTAGCGTTGGCTATCGGCTATTTTTTACAGTACGGGTTGTTTTTGGTGTCCTTTGTTTCGGGGCAGAATAATTTTCCCAAACCCCTGACTGCCGCAGAGGAAAAGCACTACTTAGAGCTGGCCGCCCAAGGGGATAAAGGAGCAAAAGACACTTTAGTGGAAAGAAATCTGCGTCTTGTTGCCCACATTGCAAAAAAATACACAAAAGTGGCAGGGGCAGACAGCGACGACCTAATATCAATTGGCACAATCGGGCTGATTAAGGCGATAGCTACCTTTGATTATGAAAAGCAGGCACGGCTTGCAACATATGCTGCACGTTGCATAGAAAATGAAATTTTAATGACTGTCAGGAGCGGTAAAAAGCTAAAACAGGAAATTTCATTAAATGAGTGCTTAGGACACGACAGTGACGGTAACGAAGTGACATTTATGGATATTTTGCCGGCTTCTGACTGCGAAATATCAGATAAGGTAAGCACCGATATGGACATAAGGAAATTAGGAGGATACATAAAAGAGTGCCTTACCCCCAGAGAACAGGAAATTATCATTAAACGCTACGGTCTTGGGGAACGCGTCTACACACAACAGGAAATAGCTCGTGAATTAAACATTTCTCGCTCATATGTTTCAAGAATAGAAAAAAAGGCATTAGATGCCTTAAATCAGTGCTATAAAGAAAATAAGTAAAACAACCGCCCACCGGGCGGTTGTTTTACTTTATTAATAATGTTGTTGTCATATAGTTTAAATCGTTTTGGACTGTAAAAGGAACGTCGCCGTATGACGAAAGAGTCATTGTGTATACAACTCCGTCGTGTATTCCGGTATATGTGATGATATTTGCTTTATCATCTGTAATACCTCCTGCTGTGTCGCGGGTGGTGTAGTGGATTTTCATAAATTGTGTATTGCAAATGGTCACAACATCGCTTGTAACAAGTGTACCACCTGCCACCGATGCCATATCCTCGGCTACTGATGCTACATACTCCTGCGTAAGTGCAGGGGTGTCGCCAATATAAATGTCGCTGCGGATTCCTAAGATTGCGCAGTAATTATCATCTGCTGAGATAATCTCAAAGTCAGTTCCGTCAGGTGCGCCTGTTAGTGTTTCGTATTCAGGAAAGTACGAAAGGTTAAAGGCAGAAACTGCTTCTGTTTCGCCAAGTTTAAGTTTTCTAACTGAGCTGTGGTTTTGGATTGTTTCCAGTTTTTTTTCAAAAGCTTTTGTAGAAATGATAACTCGATTTTCATTACCTAACCATTGAACTCTGCCGCCGAAGGCTTCTGCTGCTGCTCGTGCAGGTACTAATGTTCTGTCATCAATTATTCGGGGAGCAACGTCTAATGTTTTCGGCTCGCCGTTAATTCTCATAGTAGGGTTGTCAATCTGCATTACTACCGTTGTGTTATTAAGTTTGGATGTTACCGTTTTAGTTCCTGCGTTCCAGATAACCGTAGCCCCCATTGCCTCAAAAATGGCTCTTACAGGGACTAAAACTCTTCCGCTAATATTAACGGGAGGGGTATCAAACTGAACTGTGCCGAAGTCAACCTCTACCGTTATGGGATTTTCAGCAGAAACATTTACGCATACGAGCATTAACAATGCAAGCACTATGCTGATTATTTTTTTCATACTAAAAATTTTCTCCTTCTAAAGATTTGAAAGTCAACTTGAGGAAATTATACCATTATATACCAATATTGTCAAGTTTAGGGGATTTTATGCATATTTTTGGTATTTTTTCGGAGTGGTAATTGACAAAAGAATTAAAATGTGCAAAAATATGGAAGAGGTGTTTTTATGTTAGGAACAATAGTAAATGTAATAACGGTAATTATAGGTAGCGGTGCGGGTTTGTTACTTAATAAGGGTATTCCTAAAAGGATTACTGATTCGATTATGAAAGCGGTTGCTCTGTGTGTTATTTATATAGGAATTGACGGATGTTTAGAGGGCGAAAATACTCTCATTGCCATTATTTCAATGGCGGTGGGAGCGCTGATTGGCGAGCTTTTGAAGCTTGATGACAGGCTTAATGCACTTGGCGCGAAGCTTGAAAGCAAGGTGGCAAAAAACAGTTCCGCTGAAAACGCCGTAGCAAAGGGATTTGTTACGGCGAGTCTTTTGTTCTGTGTTGGTGCTATGGCGATTGTGGGCTCTTTAGAGAGTGGTATCAACGGCAATCACGAAATACTGTTTTCCAAGTCTTTGCTTGACCTTATCACTTCCTTTATTTTAGCCACAACATTGGGCATAGGCGTTATGTTTTCAGCTGCCTTTGTATTTGTATATCAGGGAGTGATTACGGTTCTGGCGCAGTTCGTCGGTCCGTATCTATCTGATGCAGTAATTGCAGAGATGACTTGCGCGGGTTCTATACTCATTATCGCTTTAGGACTTAATATGTTAGGAATTACGAAGCTTAAGGTTATGAATTACATACCTGCGGTATTTTTACCAATTATATTATGTCTGTTTATGTAAAACAATAAAAGGCTCGCTATCGCGAGCCTTTTATTGTTACTTTCTTTTCTTTTTGTGATGGATTTTTTTCTTTTCTATCAGTACAGGGTGTGTTTTTAAGTAGATTGCAGTATAGACTGCAATAACAATAAAGTACACTACCATTAAGATAAATACTGTTAAAATTGCTGTCTTTATGGGGAATGCGGGGATGAATTTTGTAGAAGCAACCATGCCGCAGGCGATAAATGCGCCAAGTAAAACAGGTGCGTACTTTTTAAGTGAGGGGAGTTTCTTCATTCCCAATACGAACGTGGCAATAGCTGCAACTGCAAAGATAATACCCAATGTTAAAAGTACGTTCTGCACAGATGTTGTGTAACCTGCCGATACAAAGTTATAAACATAAAGCATAATTAAAGCGCCTGCTAAAAGTATACCAAAGTTTAAAACCAGTCTGTTTGATGCTTTTTCCTTTTGTTCTTTTGTGATGAATTTCTTTTCCATTTTTTTCGACCTTTCGTTTATTTATTATTCAAGTTCATTGTATTCGTACATTATAGCGGTAAGCACCGTGTGACCTGCTGTTTCTGTCCGCAAAATTCGCGTGCCCAAGGTCACGGTTTCTATATTTGCTGCCTTTAGCTTTTCTATCTCGGCATTGTCAATCCCACCCTCAGGACCGATAAAAACACCGATGGTTTTAGGAGTTTTGTTTATTAGTGCGGATTTGACTGAGTTTTCGCGTTCGCACTCGTAGGCGGCAATGGTTAAATCCAAAGATTTTGAAAACTCAATTGCCTGACCAAAGCTCATAACGTTCGTTACTTCAGGGATTTTTCCCCTGCCGCATTGCTTTACTGATTCTGCGGCAATTTTACGCCAACGCTCAAGCTTTTTTGCTTCTGATTTTTTATCGTCGATTTTTACCACAGACCGCTTGGCAGCAACAGGTACGATGCGGGAAATGCCCAGCTCGGTACATTTTTCTATTATATAGTCCATCTTGCCCTGCTTTGGGATTCCCTGAAACAATGTAACTGAAATTTCAGGCTCTGCAAGACAGGGGAGAGTTTCTTTGATTTTCAGAGAAACCGCATCTTTTGTAATTGATGTTACCTGGGCAAAAAAATCCGTGCCGCATCCGTCACACAGGGTAAGGGTTTCTCCCTCCTCGGTACGCAAAACCTTAGCGATGTGGATTGCGTCCTGTCCCGTGATTTTAATTGTATTATCTTTTATGTCCTCTTTATTAATAAAAAATTTTGGCATAATATTACCTCTCAATGTATTAAGTATAGCAAAAAAATATATACATTTCAAGTTTTATGAAAATTTAATTCCAAAAATTAAAAATTTGTTGACAAATAATGTGTTTAAATATACAATAATTAGTATATATTTGAGATATTTTGAGGTATTATAGCCTTTTTAAGACATAGGAGGAATAGATATGGCAGAAATTCAGGAAATCTTCGGCACGCTCGTATTTGACGACCGTGTAATGCGCGAAAGATTGCCCAAGGAAACCTATGAGGTGTTAAAAAAGACAATCTCCGTAGGCAAGCCTATTGACAAATCAATAGCTGACATTGTGGCTTCTGCAATGAAGGACTGGGCGGTAGAGCTGGGTGCAACTCACTACACTCATTGGTTTCAGCCGTTAACAGGTATTACTGCAGAAAAACACGATAGTTTTATTTCGCCTGTGTCTGATGGCGGTGTAATTTTAGAATTTTCAGGCAAAGAGCTTGTTCAGGGCGAATCTGATGCGTCATCATTCCCCTCAGGAGGTTTAAGAAATACATTTGAGGCTCGCGGATATACTGCATGGGACCCCACCTCTTATGCTTTTATTAAAGAGGGTGTGTTGTGCATTCCTACTGCTTTTTATTCATACGGCGGAGAGGCACTTGACAAAAAGACTCCCTTGCTGCGTTCAATGGAAGCATTAAACGTTCAGGTTCTTCGTGTGCTGAAGCTCTTTGGAAAAGACGTTAAGCGCGCAACATCAACAGTTGGCGCTGAGCAGGAATATTTTCTGGTTGAGCGCGATATGTTTGACGCGAGAAAGGATTTAATCTTTACAGGAAGAACATTAATCGGTGCAAAGCCCCCAAAGGGTCAGGAAATGGACGACCATTATTTTGGAAGCTTGAAGCCCAGAGTAAGTGCCTTTATGAAGGATTTGGACGAAGAACTCTGGAAACTTGGTGTAACCGCTAAAACAGAACACAACGAAGGCGCTCCTGCTCAGCACGAGCTTGCGCCCATTTACGAAACCACAAATATAGCAGCAGACCACAATCAGCTTACAATGGAGGTAATGCAAAAGGTTGCTCACAAACACGACCTTGTATGCTTACTTCACGAAAAACCCTTTAAGGGCGTCAATGGAAGCGGTAAGCATAACAACTGGTCTATCGCTACAGATACAGGCAAAAATTTGTTTAATCCTGGCTCATCGCCTATGGATAATGCACAGTTTTTAACATTCTTGGCGGCAGTTATAAAAGCGGTTGACGATTATCAGGAACTACTGAGAATTTGTGTTGCAACAGCCGGCAATGACCACAGACTTGGTGCTGCAGAAGCTCCTCCGGCTATTGTTTCTATGTTTTTAGGAGAGGATTTAGAGGCTGTTTTAGACGCCATTGTAAATGACGACGAAAACTACATACACAAGGGCAAGGAAGAGTTTAACGTAGGCGTTTCTGTTCTCCCCAGAATTTCAAAGGATGCAACAGACAGAAACAGAACATCGCCTTTTGCATTTACAGGCAATAAATTTGAATTTAGAATGGTTGGCGCAAGTGACTCTATTTCCGATGCAAACGTTGTTCTTAATACAATTGTAGCCGAAACTCTCTGTCAATTTGCTGACAGATTAGAGGGAAGCAGCAATTTTGAAGATGATTTGCATACACTTATAAAAGATACAATTACAAAACACAGACGTATTATTTTCAGCGGGAACAGCTATAGTAAGGAATGGGAAAAAGAAGCAGAAGCGCGCGGACTTTGCAATTTCAAGACAACAGTTGATGCGCTTCCGCACTTTGTATCGGACAAAAATATCGCACTCTTTACAAAGCACGGCATATTTACCGAGGTAGAGATGCGCTCGCGTCACGACATTTTGCTTGAAATATACAACAAGACTATTCGTATCGAGGCTCGTACAATAATTGATATGATTAAGCAGGATGTTGTGCCGGCTGCTCTTTACTATGTAAAGGATTTATCAGAAATCGCAGCGAATAAAAAGGTGCTGGGGCTTACATCGCCTTTGGAAACAAAGCTTATAAAGAAAATTTCTGATTTGTCATCAAAGCTCTATTCCGCAGTTGAAAAGCTTGAGGCAGACAGAGCAAAGCTTAAGAAAATTGATGACAATGAAAAAGCATCTTTCTTCAACAAGGATGTAATATTAAAGGATATGGATATTATTCGTTCTTATGCTGACGAGCTTGAAAAAGTGGTGGCTAAGGACTATTGGCCTTATCCCACATACGCAGATTTATTATTTGGTGTGAAATAATTGTTTTGGGTGTCGCAAGCGGCACCCAAATTTTATGGAGGCAATATGTTAAGGAGATTATTTGGCGGAAAAAGATTTTGGAACACAGTTTTTCATCTTGCAATTCCAATTGCCATACAGAATTTGCTCACAAGCTCCTTTGTTTTGGTGGACACACTTATGGTGGGGCAATTGGGAGATGTGTCGTTGGCATCCATTGGTATGGCAGGGCAGTGGAGCTGGCTTTTGAACCTGACGCTTTTTGGGTTTTCATCAGGTGCTTCAGTATTTTTTTCCCAGTATTACGGCGATGAAAATTTAGAAGGAATAAAAAAGACATATGGTATTGTTGTAAGCTTTTTAAGTGTTGCAGTGCTTGCATTTACTGTGCTGGGATTTTTGATACCAAAGCCTATAATCAGTATTTTTAACCGTGATGCGAATGTTTTAGATATTGGTGTGAGGTACTTGCGCATTGCTGTTTTTTCATACCCCGCTATTTCATTAAACCAAATTGTAGGTGTGCTTTTGCGCTCTACAGGCAGAGCAAAGCTTCCTATGTACGTTTCAGTACTGACTACGGTTTTGAATGCTTTTTTAGATTACAGTCTTATTTTCGGCAAGTTCGGTTTTCCTGCCCTTGGTATTGAGGGTGCGGCTATTGCTACTGTTATTTCTGCATGGGTTGGACCTTTAGTTATTTTAGGAGTGCTGATTTATCAAAAAGATGAAATAGTATGTGCGCCGTTACGCGAAGTTCTGGGCTATTCAAAAAAAGATGTACGGTTGTTTTTTGTCCGTGCTTTGCCTGTTATTATAAACGAGATGCTCTGGGGATTAGGTACTTTTACCCTCAATGTAATATATTCTAATTTAGGTTATGAATACTATGCCGCTATGACAATTTTAAAGACATTTGACAACATTGTGTTTGCATTTTTTGTTGGACTTAATAATTCCTGCTGCATTATGGTAGGGCAGGAAATAGGCGGCGGAAAAATAAAAATGGGCATAAAAGACGCTAAGAGATTTATACTCTTAGTGCCGATGCTAGCAGTTGTAGTTGCTGTATTTATAGCAGTTTTTAGAGGAAATCTCATAAGTATTTTCAACACTGCAGGAACAATCACAGAGCTTACCTTAAATACTGCATACACCATTATGGCAATATATGCAGCAGAATTTCCAATACGAAATTTTTTGTATGTAATTATTACGGGTGTTTTCCGCTCGGGTGGAGATACGAAAACAGGTATGAAATATGATTTGTCCTGTCTTTGGTTTTTTGGTGTAACAGGTGCTTTCCTTGCCGCCTTTGTACTCAAGCTCCCTTTTGTTTTTGTGTATGCTGTAAGTATAGTTTTTGACGATTGGCCGAAAGCGGTATTATGCATTCGTCACTTTTTCTCAAAAAGGTGGATTATGCCTGTAACAGAAACCGGTAAGCAGGCTTATGAAGAATACAAAAAAGAACTGAATAAAATCACTTAATTTATTGACACAAAGTATCTTATGTGTTAGAATAAATATGATAATCTTAAGGTAGTCGCGGGCTGCTGACAAGGTTTTGATAAGTGTAGCAGTACACGAGAGAAGCAGGATTAAGGCCTTGTTTATCAAACAAGGTCTTTTTATTTGCGTAATGAAGCTGAGAGGAGCGATTAAGTGAACTATTTGTTAAAAGGAGCGGAGCTCTGGGACAAAAGTGAAAAAGACCCCGTGGTATGCGAGGGAAGTTCCATTGATGTGGATATTTTAAATATGCATGGTTATACAGTATTTCCTGCTTTTTGCGATGTCCATGTGCATTTTCGTGAACCCGGTTTTGAGTATAAAGAAACTATTGAGTCGGGAAGTGTAGCAGCAGCCTGTGGAGGATATACTGACGTTTGTACAATGCCAAATCTTAAGCCCTGTCCGGATAGCTTGGAATCGCTCAAAATTCAGCTTAAGAAAATAGAGGACTCTGCTAAGATAAATGTACACCCTTACGGAACTATTACTAAAGGGCAGGAGGGCGAAGCTTTGTCCGCAATGGATGATTTGGCGCCTTTTGTGTGTGCTTTTTCAGATGATGGTCGTGGAGTGCAGGCTGACAGCCTTATGGAAAAAGCAATGGAAAAGGCAAAATCATTGGGTAAGATGATTGTTGCTCACTGCGAGGTAAACGAATTGTTACGTGGTGGCTACATTCACGACGGCGAGTATGCTCACCGTCATGGTCACAGAGGAATTTGTTCCGAGAGTGAATGGCAGCAGGTTGCGCGCGACATTGAGCTTGTAAAAAAGACAGGTGTTTCCTATCACGTTTGTCATATTTCCACCGCTGAGAGCGTGGATATTATAAGAAAAGCTAAGGCGGAGGGTGTTGACATTACCTGCGAAACTGCACCTCATTATCTTATACTTAACGATATGGATTTGCAGGAAGATGCGCGGTTTAAAATGAATCCGCCAATCAGGTCCGAGCGCGACAGAAAAGCACTCATTGAGGGTTTAGTAGACGGAACGATTGATATGATTGCAACAGACCACGCGCCTCACAGTCATGATGAAAAGGGAAAAGGCTTAGAAAAAAGTCTTATGGGCGTAGTAGGTTTAGAAACGGCATTTGCTGTGATGTACACCCATCTTGTAAAGACTGGTGTTATCACTTTGGAAAAGTTGGTAGAGGTTATGGCGATTAACCCCAGACGCCGTTTTGGAATTCAAATTAATAAAAATGATTTGGCAGTTTTTGATTTAAATTGTGAATATGAAATAAATCCCGATGATTTTAAATCAAACGGAAAGAGCTCGCCTTTTACAGGTACTAAGGTATTTGGTAGGTGTATGGCTACATTCTCAGGTGGTAAGCTTGTGTGGAGGGAAGATAAATGATAAGTGCACATTATAAGGTGGTTTCTAACGAGAAATTAACTGAAAATGTATATAAAATGGTGCTTGGTGGCAATACAAGTGCAATTACTGCTCCTGGTCAGTTTATAAATATTAAGCTTGCTGGACTATTTTTGCGCCGCCCGATTTCAATATATGATTGGGACGATGAAACCTTAACAATCATCTACAAGGTAGTTGGAGAAGGTACAGAACAGATGGCAGAAATTAAGGCAGGAATTGAGCTTGATTGTTTAGTTGGTCTTGGCAATGGTTTTGACACCTCTGTTTCTGGAGAAAGACCTGTTTTAATCGGTGGCGGTGTAGGTATTCCTCCTATGTATGGGTTAGCTAAAAAGTTAATTGCTGAGGGGAAAAAGCCGCAGGTTATTTTGGGATTTAATAAAGAGAGCGAAATTTTTGCTTACAATGAATTTTGTGCAATCTGTGATGAGGTCAACCTAACCACAGTTGACGGAAGCGTGGGAACAAAAGGTTTTGTTACGGATGTCTTAAAGAATTTAGATTATACATATTTTTACACCTGTGGTCCTATGCCTATGTTTAAAGCCATTGAGGCAACAGCTGTGGGCTCAGGTCAATTCAGCTTTGAAGAACGTATGGGTTGCGGTTTCGGTGCTTGTATGGGTTGTAGCTGCAAGACCAAGTACGGTAACAAGCGAATTTGTAAAGACGGGCCGGTATTAGTAAGGGAGGAAATAATATGGTAGATACACGTGTAAATCTTTCAGGGATTGAACTTGCTAATCCTATAATTCCTGCCAGCGGTACGTTCGGCTTTGGTTATGAATTTGCAGAGCTCTACGATATTAATATGCTGGGTACGTTCTCATTTAAAGGAACAACAAAGGACGCCCGTTTTGGTAACCCCACGCCCAGAATTGCAGAATGTCGTGAGGGTATGATTAACTCAGTCGGTCTTCAAAATCCCGGTGTTCACAAGGTTATTGAAGAAGAATTACCAAAGCTTTCAAAATGCTTTAATAAGCCCGTTATGGCAAATGTCAGTGGATTTTCTATTGAGGAGTATGTGTACACCTGTGAGCTTTTAGACAAATGCCCTCAGGTAGGGTGGTTAGAGGTTAATATTTCCTGCCCCAACGTTCACAACGGCGGAATGGCTTTTGGTACGTCAGCAGATAATGCTGCACAAGTTGTAAAAGCTGTAAAGGCAGTGACAACTAAACCTGTTTATGTGAAATTATCGCCCAATGTAACAGACATCGTATCGATTGCGGTTGCCTGTGAAGAAGCAGGAGCTGACGGTATCAGCTTAATTAATACACTTTTGGGGATGAAGATAGATTTAAAGACAAAGAGACCTGTAGTTGCTAACAAAATGGGCGGTTTTTCAGGTCGTGCAATCTTCCCTGTGGCAGTTCGTATGGTTTATCAGGTTTATGAGGCGGTTAAAATCCCTGTTATCGGTATGGGTGGCGTGGCCCGTGCCGAAGATGTTATCGAAATGATGCTTGCAGGCGCAACTGCGGTACAGGTGGGGGCTGAAAACTTGGTTAACCCCTATGCTTGTCGTGATATAATTGAGGATTTACCACGTGTTATGGAAAAATACGGAATCAATAAATTAACAGATATAATAGGAGGCGCTCACTAATGGGAAAAGACGTAATCATTGCCTGCGATTTTGCAGGTAAGGCTGAAGCTCTGGCCTTTTTGGACAAGTTTACAGAGGAAAAACCCTTTGTAAAAATCGGTATGGAGTTATTCTATGCTGAAGGCCCTGAGATTGTAAGGGAGATTAAAGCAAGAGGTCATAAGATATTTTTGGATTTGAAGCTTCACGATATTCCAAACACAGTTAAAAAGTCAATGGCGGTTTTATCACGCCTTGACGTTGATATGTGTAACTTACACGCAGCAGGTACATCCGCTATGATGACTGCTGCAATCGAGGGTTTAACAAGAGAAGATGGCACACGCCCCCTTCTTATTGCAGTAACGCAGCTTACATCCACAAGTCAGGAAAGAATGACGGATGAAATATTAATAGACAAGCCCATTGATGAGGTTGTTATGAGTTATGCGCGCACTGCACGAGATGCAGGTTTAGACGGAGTAGTTTGTTCGCCACTTGAGGCTGGCAAGGTACATGATACCTGCGGTAGTGAGTTCTTAACAGTAACACCCGGTGTGAGATTTGCTGACGGGGATATTGGTGACCAGGTAAGAGTTACAACGCCAGAAAAAGCGAAAGAAATCGGTTCTGACTACATTGTGGTAGGCAGACCCATTACAGCAGCGGATGACCCTGTGGCGGCTTACAGAAGATGCGTAAAAGAATTTATTGGGTAAGGATGTTAAAATAGCGCAGACCGCAAAAAGGCAAGAGAGTTGATAGTAATTTTGTTAAGAGGATGAAAAATCTCATACTATTCGATTTTTCTAATAATTTATGCCTTTTGCTATAAACAAACCTCGCCTCTCGACGTACCTATGTACGCCTTCGGGTCGGTTTGTTCATTCTGCATCTATTTTACCTATCCTTAGATAGTGAATGATATATTTTACATTAGAGAATAGAGGTATAGAAAAATGGAAAAATTAATTGCTAAAGGTTTATTGGAAATTAAGGCGGTATTTTTACGTCCCGAAGAGCCCTTTACATGGGCAAGTGGAATTAAGAGCCCCATTTACTGCGACAACAGATTGACTTTAACCGCTCCCGAAATAAGAAACAACGTAGAAAACGGTCTTGTTGAAAAAATACGCGAGCATTATCCTGAGGTTGAAGTACTTATGGGTACATCAACAGCAGGTATCGCACATGCCGCTATCTGCGGTCACATTATGGGTATTCCTATGGGTTACGTTCGCTCAGGCAACAAAGACCACGGCAGACAAAACAAAATCGAAGGAAAGTTAGAGGCAGGACAGAAGGTTGTAGTTGTTGAGGATTTAATCTCAACAGGCGGCAGTGTTATTGAGGTTGTAGAATCTTTGCGTGAAGCCGGAGCTGACGTTTTAGGCGTTGTTAGTATCTTTACATACGGTATGCAGAAAGGTTTAGACCGTTTGCGTGATGCCAATATTAAAAACGTAAGCCTTTCAAACTTTGACGCAGTAGTTGAGGTTGCTGCAGAAACAGGCTACATAAAGCCTGAAGACAAAGCGCGTCTTATTGCTTTTCGCAATAACCCTTCTGACGAATCTTGGATAAAATAATTTTGTATACAAAGGAGAATGTGCATTATGAGAAGTGTAATTGATATTCTCGACCTTTCAAAAGAGGAAATTGCGGACCTTATAGGCGTTGCGGAGGATATAATTGCAAATCCTGATAAATACCGCGAAAAATGTAAGCACAAAAAACTTGCTACGCTTTTCTTTGAGCCATCTACCCGTACACGTCTAAGCTTTGAGGCGGCAATGTATGAGTTGGGTGGAAATGTGTTGAGTATTTCTGATGGGGATAACTCGTCGGCATCAAAGGGCGAAAGTGTTCACGATACAATCAAGGTTGTAAACTGCTATGCTGATGTTATAGCTATGCGTCATCCAAAAGAAGGTGCGGCGTTAGTTGCGGCAATGGCGTCAGACATTCCTGTAATAAATGCAGGCGACGGTGGTCACAATCACCCCACACAGACGTTGGCGGATTTACTCACAATCCACAGAGAAAAAGGAACACTTAACAACTTGACAATTGGTTTTTGCGGAGATTTGATGTTTGGAAGAACAGTTCACTCACTTATTCACGCATTAACAAGATATGAAAACATTAAAGTTGTTTTAATTTCTCCTGAAGAATTAAAGTTACCTGATTATATGCTTGAGGATATGGCTGCTCACGGACTGGAGTACGTTGAAACCACATCCTTAGAAGAGTATATGGGAGAACTTGATGTTTTGTATATGACACGAGTACAGAAGGAAAGATTTTTTAACGAGCAGGATTATATCCGCTTGAAAGACAGCTACATTCTGTCGCCAGAAAAGCTGGAAGCTGCAAAATCTGATATGATTATATTGCATCCCCTACCGAGAGTAAATGAAATTACAGTAGCGGTAGATGATGACCCCAGAGCGTGCTATTTTAAGCAAGTTTTAAATGCAAAATATATGCGTATGGCGCTGATTTTAAAGGTTTTAGAGGAGGCGGCAAAATGATTATAGGACAGATTAAAGACGGTATCGTTTTAGACCACATTACAGCAGGTAAGTGTATGGAAATTTATGCAGCACTTGAGCTTGATAAACTCAACTGTCAGGTAGCAATTATTAAAAATGCTGACAGTAAAAAGCACGGAAAAAAAGATATTATCAAAATTGACCAGGCGATTGATATCGATCTTAAGGTTTTAGGTTATCTTGATGAGCGCGTAACTGTAAACGTTATTAAAGACGGAAAACTTTTCAAAAGAGAGCACTTAGAGTCTCCCGCAGAAATTAAGAATATTATAAAATGTAAAAACCCCAGATGTATCACAACAACAGAGCAGGAGCTTCCTCATGTGTTTAAATTAACTGATAGAGAGAAGAAGGTTTATCGTTGTATCTATTGTGAAAGTCAGGGAAAATAGGAAAGAGGTAAAACAAGAATGGAAAATAAGATTTTAGCTAATGTGGGTGGAAATCCCATTTATCAGTCAGAGGTTGATGAGGTTGTAGCAGCATACGCTACTCGTGGTCAGAATTTAGACACACCCCAGTCAAGAGAAATGATTTTAGAACAGTTAATCGGCAAAAAGTTGATGATTTTAGATGCTAAGAAAAACTTGATGGAGCACAATGCGGAATTCAAAGCAGAGCTTGAAAAAATGAAGAACGAAATGCTTGCAAACTTTAACGTTGCCAAGGTTATGGAGAAGGTTGAAGTAAAGGACGAGGAATTAAAAGAATATTATGAAGAAAACAAGGCTCAGTTTGTAAAGGGCGAGTCAGTTGCTGCAAGTCACATTTTAGTGGATTCTGAAGAAAAAGCAAATGAATTAAAGGCGAAAATTGAAGCTGGCGAGATTTCATTTGAAGATGCAGCTCGTGAAAACAGCACATGTCCCTCAGGTCAAAACGGCGGTGCTTTGGGCGAATTCACAAAGGGACAGATGGTTCCTGAATTTGATAAGGCTGTATTTTCAATGGAAGTGGGAGAAATCCGCGGCCCTGTAAAAACACAGTTTGGTTACCACGTTATTAAGCTGACAGCTAAAAATGAAGCATCAGAAATGGCATTTGATGAAGTGAAAGCTCAGCTTAAAAACGCTATGATTCAGGAAAAACGTCAGCAGGCTTATGAGTCAAAAATAAATCAGTTGAAGATTGTGTATCCTGTGGATAAGTTTTAATATAAAGTAAGCGCCCCGAATATTCGGGGCTCTTACTTTATATTACTTTTTTAAAAATATTCCGCATACTGGTCCAATGTGAGAAGCTATTAATGGGCCAACTTTATATTCAATAACTTTACAGTTGGGGAATTTTTCTTTTAATCTTTCGGTAATTTCTGCAACCTCTGCATCTAATTTTCCATTCGGAATGTAGAAGGTTGTATCATCCTGATTTGGGTGACGCTCTATAGCGTAGTCAAGCATTTTCTTGGCAATTTTTTTTCTTCCACGGACCTTGCCTACTGCAGAAACTGTACCGTCAACCAAAGATAATACGGGAACGATGTCCAACATATTACCGAACACCAAGGATGCTTTATTTATTCTTCCGCCTTTTTCCAAGTATTCTAATGTGCTCGGAATAAAGTAAACTGTGTAGCCATCCATAAGAGCTTGAATTGCATCTTTTATTTCAGGAATTGATTTTCCCTCGCGTGCAAGTTTAGCCGCTTCGATAACTGCCATACCATAAGAGTAGGAGTAACCGTATGAGTCAAAAACGTCAACAACTGCGTCAGGATTTTCTTCTAAAATCATATTCTTAGCTAAATTTGCATTGTTATTTAAGCCACTTGCTTTGGATGAAAGCGTAATAAAGAGAACTTCTTTTCCCTCGTCAACGTATTTCTTTAGTAAATCATAAATCTCGCCAGTGGTAGGTTGTGAGGTTTTAGGAAATTCCTTTAAATTTTCTAAAAGGGCATAAAAATCATCTGAGAATGTATCAACGCCTGCAAGATACTCTTTGCCATCGGCATAAATGCGCAAGGGCAAAACGGCAACATCATATTGCTCTTGCTGCTCTTTAGTCAAGTCAGCGCCTGCGTCTGTGATAATTTTAATTTCTGCCATATATAATCGTCCTTTCATATTAGTTAAAGTGTATATTGTATGTTTTTCGTCTGACGCCTAAGACTAAGCCTATCGCCATACTTATAGCCAAAACCGACGAGCCGCCATAGCTTACAAAGGGAAGCGGTATTCCTGTTACAGGAAGTAAACCTACGGTCATACCGATGTTTTCTACTATGTGGAACGTGAGCCACGAAGCCACACCGGTGCATATGATACGTCCCTGATTGTCAGCAGCAGCCCTTGCTATATAAAAACATCTAAAAATCAAAACAATAAAAATTATTACGGTAATAGTCGTTCCCAACAAACCAAACTCTTCGCCTATTACAGAGAAGATGAAATCCGTATCTTTTTCGGGAAGATAAGACAAAGAGTTAAGAGCTCCTTTTCTATATCCTGCTCCCCAAAAACCTCCCGAAGCAATTGCCAATTTTGAAAGATATACCTGATAGCCTGCTCCGAGTTTATCGTTCTCAGGCTGGAAAAATACCGCGATTCTGTCCTTTTGGTAATCGGACATAAAAAGCCACATAAGGGGGAGTGATGCGGCAATTACAATCGCTGCTGTGATTATGAATTTCGGAGATATGCCTGACACAAACAGGCACACTGCCAGAATAAACACAAACACCAGTGCAGTGCCTGTGTCGTTCTGCAAAATTACCAGTCCAATAACAGGAAGGCATTTTGCCAGAAAAATCATAAGCCTTTTTGGGTTGTTGAGAGTGTTTTCTTCAATCATAGAAGAAAGGCTACAGGATAAAAATAAGCAGAACAGAATTTTCACAAATTCTGAGGGCTGAACGCCGATTTTACCAAATCGTATCCAGCTGATTGCACCTGTTTCTTCCTTGCCAATGCCCAAAACAAACACCATCAAGAGTAAAAATACGCTAAAAATGTATATGTGGTATGAATTTTTTCGTATACTGCGGTAATCCCAGAAGGAAATCAATACCATAGATATGATGCCTAATGAATACGCCAGCAGCTGAACGCGGATTTTTGATGTGGTGGCAGCGCTTGCGATAGCGACAGTGCCTATTATCATTAGTAATAAAACCGATATTATTACCACAAAATCCGTTGCTAAAAAATGCCTTTTCAATACATTACCTCTATTGTATCATAAATAAATTTATAAATCAAATCTTATTGTGTGTAATTTAGCAAAAAAATAAACTCCTCATACGAGGAGTTTATTTTAATATTATTCGTAGTATTTTTTAGCTGATGTAAAGAGGTTCATCTCATAGGTGCCCTCTACATTCTTATAAAGGTTAGCGCCGATTCGCTCGCTATGTCCCATCTTACCGAATACTCTGCCATCGGGAGAAAGAATACCCTCGATAGCGTAGTCGGAGTTGTTGGGGTTAAACTGTACGTCGTTTGTGGGTTTCCCTTCTAAATCTACGTACTGTGTAGCAATCTGTCCGTTTTCAGCTAATTTCTTGATTAGGCTATCCGGTGCTATAAATCTGCCCTCTCCGTGTGAAATCGGTACTGTGTAGATTTCGCCGGGTTTTGTTCCCATAAGCCAAGGAGATTTATTTGAAGCTACCTTTGTTCTTACCAGTCTTGACTGGTGGCGGCTGATTGTGTTGTATGTGAGTGTGGGGCAGTTTTCATCTGTGTCAATGATTTCGCCATAAGGAACAAGTCCTAATTTTATCAGCGCCTGGAAGCCGTTACAGATACCGCACATAAGACCGTCGCGGTTCTTTAAAAGATCGTGAACAGCGTCTTTGATTTTTGCATTCCTGAAGAAGGCTGTAATAAACTTACCTGAACCATCAGGCTCGTCGCCGCCTGAAAAACCGCCGGGGATAAAGATAATCTGTGAGTTTTTGATTTGTTTCGCAAAGTATTCAACAGATTCTGTGATTCCTGCAGCTGTTAAGTTCTTGATTACGATAATTTCGGGGTCAAGACCAGCACGAGCTGCAGCCTTGGCTGAATCGTACTCGCAGTTTGTGCCGGGGAATACAGGGATAAGCACTTTTGGCTTTGCAACCTTAATCTTAGATGGAGCAACCATTGTTGCGGGGTATGAAAGATCAGGTAATGTCTTTACTTCTTTTGTGATGTTACATGAGTAAACAGGCTCTAATTTGTTTTCGTAAATTTCTAAGAGCTCGCATAAGCAAAGCTTTGAGTCTTTATAAGAAATTTCTTTTTCTTCTGTTGTTGTACCAAGTTTGATACCTAATTCTATGTCTTCTGTAAGCTCTAAAACAAATGCGCCGTAGAGGTATGAGAAAATGTCATCATAAGCAACATCATCTGAATATTTAAAGCCAAGCTTATTGCCAAAGCACATTTTCATAACTGCTTCAGCAACGCCACCGTAGGTGGGTGTGTATGCAGCAAGTACCTTACCCTCACGGACTAATTTTGCAACTGTTGCGTAGATTTCTTTTACGCTTTTAGCTACGGGCAAGCCATTTTCATCGTAATCAGGTTTTAAGAGAACTACCTTGCTACCTGAATTTTTAAATTCAGGAGAGATAATATTTTTGATATTATCTGTTGTAACGGCAAATGAAACAAGTGTAGGCGGAACGTCGATATCTTCGAATGAGCCGCTCATTGAGTCCTTACCGCCGATTGAGGCAATTTCATAGTCCATCTGAGCCTTAAAAGCACCGAGGAGTGCTGATAAGGGTTTACCCCAACGCTTGCCATCCTTTAATGGTTTTTCAAAGTATTCCTGGAATGTTAAGTAAACTTCGTTAAAATCTGCACCTGTTGCAATCAGCTTAGAAACTGATTCAACAACTGCTAAATATGCGCTGTGGTAGGGACTTTTTTCGGCTATAAATGGGTTATAGCCCCAAGCCATTAAGGATACTGTTGTTGTGTCTTTCTTTTCAACAGAAACCTTGTTTACCATAGCCTGAACAGGCGTTAATTGGTGCTTGCCACCGAAGGGCATAAGCACAGAACCTGCGCCGATTGTTGAGTCAAAACGTTCAGATAATCCACGCTTTGAACAGATGTTTAAATCATCTGCAATTTTCTTGTATTCAGCTGCGAAATCGCAAGAGTAATCCTTCTTAAATGCATCGGGAGCAACGGGTGTGATGTCGATGTGCTTTTCTGCGCCGTTTGAGTTTAAGAAATCTCTTGAGATGTCGCAGATTTTTTTGCCGTTCCATGTCATGGTAAGGCGTGAATCTTCTTTAACTTTAGCTACTACGGTTGCTTCTAAGTTCTCTTTTGATGCTAATTCCATAAATTTTTCAACATCGCAAGCTTCTACAACAACTGCCATACGTTCCTGAGATTCTGAAATTGCAAGCTCTGTGCCATCAAGTCCTTCATACTTTTTGGGAACTGCATTTAAGTCAATATCAAGTCCGTCAGCAAGCTCGCCGATAGCAACTGATACACCGCCTGCACCGAAATCGTTACAACGCTTTATAAGTAAGGAAGCCTCTTTATTTCTGAACAATCTCTGGAGCTTTCTTTCTTCAGGTGCGTTACCTTTCTGTACTTCAGCACCGCACTCATCTAAAGACTCTAATGTATGTGATTTTGATGAGCCTGTAGCACCGCCACAACCGTCTCTACCTGTTCTTCCGCCCAGTAAGATTACCACATCGCCGGGAGCAGGAACTTCACGACGTACATTCTCAGCAGGAGCAGCACCAACAACTGCACCGATTTCCATACGCTTAGCCACATATCCGTCGTGGTAGATTTCATCAACCTGACCTGTTGCAAGACCAATCTGGTTGCCGTAGGAGCTATAGCCTGCGGCTGCAGTTGTAACAAGCTTTCTTTGGGGGAGCTTGCCCTTCATTGTTTCAGAAATGGGTTTTAAGGGGTCAGCAGCACCTGTTACACGCATAGCAGAATATACATAAGCACGTCCTGATAGGGGGTCACGAATAGCTCCGCCGATACAGGTTGCCGCGCCACCAAAGGGTTCGATTTCTGTGGGGTGGTTGTGGGTTTCATTCTTAAATAAAAGCAACCATTTCTGAGTTTCGCCCTCAACATCAACATCGATTTTTACTGTGCAGGCGTTTATTTCTTCTGATTCGTCAATCTTGGGAAGCTTGCCGGTTGTTTTTAAAAATCTTGTTGAGATTGTAGCTAAGTCCATAAGGTTGATAGGCTTTGTTCTGCCTAATTTTTTACGGACTTCTACATATTCTTCGTAGGTCTTCTGCAAAAGCTCATCTTCAAACTTAACGCTGTCAATTGTGGTTAAGAATGTGGTATGTCTGCAGTGGTCGGACCAGTATGTATCAATCATTCTGATTTCTGTGATTGTGGGGTCACGCTGTTCACTTATGAAATACTGTTGGCAGAACTTGATATCATCCGTGTCCATAGCAAGACCAAAAGTTTTTACAAAGTCTGCAAGACCGGCGTCATCCAATTTTGTAAAGCCATCGAGTGTTGCAACTGTTGAGGGGATTTCGTAGTCTGTCTTTAAAGTGGTAAATGTATCAAGTGTTGCCTCTCTTGATTCAACGGGGTTGATAACGTACTTTTTGAACGCTTCAATATCGTCGTTTGAAAGCTCGCCCTCTAAAACATAAACCTTGGCGGAACGAACTAAAGGACGCTCGCCCTGCGAGATAATCTGGATACACTGTGATGCCGAGTCTGCTCTCTGGTCAAACTGTCCGGGCAGGTACTCTGTAGCAAAAACGTACGCATCATCTGTGTTTTCTACCGCATCAGTTGTAATGTCTAACTGAGGCTCAGAGAAAACTGTCTTTACCGCGTAGTCGAAAAGGTCTTTTTCTATATTTTCAACATCGTAGCGGTTGAGTAAGCGTACATTCTTTATGCTTTTGATGCCAAGAAGAGTGGAAGCATCATTGAGCAACGCTTTTGCTTCGTTGGCAAGTTCTTTTTTCTTTTCTACATATACTCTGTAAACCATAGTTTTAAGCCTTTCTTTATTATTTTAATGCATCCAGTGCGCGCTTGCCGATGTCGCGGCGGTAAAACGCGTTGTTAAAATGCACTTTTTCTACATCACGGTAGGCCTTAGCCAATGCGCTTTCTAAATTGTCGCCTGTTGCTACAACGCCCAAAACCCTGCCACCTGAAGTTACCATTTTGCCATCCTTGAGCGTTGCTCCTGCAACGTAAACTTCGGCCTCGCAGTCAGAATCTACTGTGATTTCAAAGCCTTTTTCATAATGTTCAGGGTAGCCTTTTGATGCCATAACAACGCAGGCTGCAGCGCCATTTGAGAATTTAATATCTAAGTCAGCCAGGGATTCTGACTCTACTGCTTTCATAATGGTTAAAAGGTCGGTCTCGAGTAGCGGAAGTACTACCTGTGTTTCGGGATCGCCGAAACGGCAGTTGTATTCTATAACTTTAGGACCGCATACTGTGAGCATAAGACCGAAGTATAAGCAACCCTTAAACTTTCTTCCCTCAGCGTTCATTGCTTTGATTGTAGGAAGGAAAATCTTTTCCATACACTCTTTGGCAACTTCCTCTGTGTAGTAGGGGTTGGGAGCAATTGTGCCCATACCGCCTGTATTTAATCCCTTGTCGCCGTCGAGCGCGCGCTTGTGATCCATTGATGAAATCATAGGAACGATCGACTTACCATCTGTAAATGAAAGGACTGAAACCTCAGGGCCTGTTAAGAATTCTTCAATTACAATTCTTGAGCCTGATGCACCGAAAACCTTGTCCTCCATCATAGATTTTACTGCATCAAATGCCGCATCCCTTGTTTCTGCAATGATTACGCCTTTGCCTAAAGCTAAACCGTCAGCCTTGATAACTGTTGGGATAGGGGCAGTTTCTAAATATTTGAGAGCTGTATCCATATCTGTAAACACTTCATACTCTGCTGTGGGGATGCCGTACTTTTTCATAAGGTTTTTGGAAAATACCTTACTGCCTTCAATTTCAGCAGCAGCTTTAGACGGACCGAAGCAGGGGATACCAATTTCATTAAGCGCGTCCACTGCACCCAGCACCAGTGGGTCATCGGGAGCAACAACGGCAAAATCAATGCCTTTTTCCTTTGCAAAGTTAACTATTGCGGGAATGTCTTTAGCTCCGATGTCTACGCAGGTGGCGTCTTTAGCTATACCGCCGTTACCGGGGAGTGCGAAGATTTCGGTAATTTCTTTATTTTCTTTTAATTTTTTGATTATTGTATGTTCACGGCCACCGCCGCCTACAACCATTATTTTCATAAAATTTCCATAGCCTTTCTGCCCACAAATAGCATTAAAAATACATACACCTCTCATCGTGGGCAGATAAGGCGTATAATGGAAATTGTGCACATCGCTGCTTCGTGCCGTAGGGCGCGAAACTTGGCGGTGCAATAAATTCCGCCGGAGGCGGTTAACGTGGTTTCTCACGTTAACCTTTACCTTTCTGTGTTAGTAAATGGGGAAATTTTCGCAAAGAGCCATAACTTCGCGTGATACAGTATCCTTATTGCCTTCGAAGTCTTCGGCCACCATTCTTATCCAATGGGCAATTTTCTTCATTTCTTCCTCACGGAATCCTCTTGTTGTAACAGCAGGTGTACCTATTCTCACGCCGCTTGTAACGAAAGGACTCTGGGGGTCATTGGGGATTGTGTTTTTATTTACTGTAATGTGAACCTCGTCTAAGCGGTGTTCCATTTCTTTACCTGTTAAACCAAAGGGGCGAAGGTCTAATAACATAAGGTGGTTGTCTGTGCCGCCTGAAACAATGTTAAAGCCTTCGGCAATTAATGCATTGCTCAATGCTTTTGCATTTTTTATAACCTGAGCCTGGTAATCACGGAATTCGGGCTTTAATGCTTCGCCAAATGCTACTGCCTTTGCAGTAATAATGTGCATCAAAGGTCCGCCCTGAATACCGGGAAAGATTGCCTTATCAATTTGCTTTGCAAGCTCTTCCTTACAGAGAATAAGACCGCCGCGGGGACCGCGGAGTGTTTTGTGAGTTGTTGTTGTAACAACATCAGCGTAAGGAACGGGACTTGGGTGTAAGCCTGCAGCTACCAAACCTGCGATGTGAGCAATGTCAACCATCATATATGCGCTAACCTCATCACAGATTTTGCGGATGCGTTCGAAGTCGATTGTTCTTGAGTACGCTGATGCGCCAGAAACGATTAATTTGGGCCTGCATTCCTTTGCAATTCTTTCCATTTCATCGTAATGAATCATGCCGGTTTCGTCATCAACACCGTAGGGAATGATGTTGAAGTATTTACCTGAAATATTTACAGGGCTGCCGTGTGAAAGATGACCGCCGTGTGCAAGGTTCATACCCATTACTGTGTCGCCGGGCGTAAGAAGTGCGAAGAACACAGCAAGGTTTGCGTTAGCTCCCGAATGTGGCTGAACGTTTGCGTGGTCTGCGCCGAATAACTTACAAGCTCTCTGTCTTGCGATTTCCTCAACCTCGTCAACGTGCACACAACCACCATAGTAACGTTTACCTGGGTAGCCTTCTGCGTATTTATTGGTCAAAACACCGCCTGCAGCAAGTAAAACTGCCTCTGATACGATGTTTTCTGATGCGATGAGTTCAATGTTGTGCTGCTGGCGTTTAAGTTCTCTTGAGCAGGCAGCATAAACTTCGCTATCGAAGTTTTCTAATTTTTCAAAAAAAAGTGACATTTATATCCTCCAAAATATTAGTGATGGAATAAGCGCATCTTGGTAAACGCCATTACCATTCCGTGTGTATTACAAGTTTCGATTACGTTGTCATCACGGATAGAGCCGCCGGGCTGCGCAATGTAGGTTACGCCGCTTTTTGCAGCTCTTTCTACGTTGTCACCAAAGGGGAAGAAAGCGTCAGAACCAACTGATACGCCAGAAATGCTATCGAGATATGCTCTTTTCTCTTCCTTTGTGAAAGCAGCAGGTTTTTCTGTGAAATAGTACTGCCATTTGCCTTCAGCCAATACGTCATCTGAGTCCGTATCTGAAATGTAGAGGTCAATGCAGTTATCTCTGTCAGCGCGCTTTAAATCGTCACGGAAAGGAAGGTTTAACACCTTGTCGCTCTGGCGTAAGTGCCAGTTGTCAGCTTTAGTTCCTGCCAAGCGAGTACAGTGAATTCTTGATTGCTGACCAGCTCCTACACCGATTGCCTGACCGTCAACGGCAAAGCAAACTGAGTTTGACTGTGTGTACTTTAATGTAATTAATGAAATGATTAAATCACGAACTGCTGATTCGGGTAAGTCTTTATTTTCTGTTACTATATCAGTAAGCAACTCTTTATTTATCTCAAAGTTATTTCTGCCCTGTTCAAATGTGATACCATAAACCTGCTTGCGCTCGATAGGTGCAGGAACAAAATCGGGGTCAATTTTAATTATGTTGTAGGCACCCTTTTTCTTGCCTTTTAAGATTTCCAAAGCGTCATTGTCGTAGTCGGGCGCGATAACACCGTCAGACACCTCTCGTGCGATAATTTTAGCAGTTGTCACGTCACACTTGTCAGAAAGTGCTATCCAGTCGCCAAATGAGCTCATTCTGTCTGTACCACGGGCGCGAGCATAAGCTAAAGCTAAGGGAGATTCGTCAAGTCCTTCAATGTCGTCTACAAAGCAAGCTTTCTTAAGCTTATCGCTCATAGGAAGACCTAAAGCTGCTGATGTAGGAGAAACGTGCTTAAAGGATGTGGCACAGGGAATGCCAAGCGCTTCTTTCAAATCCTTTACCAACTGCCAGCTGTTAAAGGCATCTAAAAAGTTAATGTAACCGGGTCTGCCGTTTAAAATTTCGATAGGAAGCGCTGTTCCGTCTTCCATAAATATTTTAGACGGTTTCTGGTTGGGGTTACAGCCGTATTTTAATTCAAATTCTTTCATCAGCCAATCTCCTTACCATTTATCATTCTGTTTTCTACCTCGCCTGAGTTTAAGTCAATATAGCGAACGTAGAGAGAAATTTTATTGTCTTTATTTAAGTTTGTCCATATCATATCGCAAAACTCGTCAATATTGTCTAAGATAGCAACTCGTTCAGGTTCGCCCGTGAATGTGGGGATAGGATTGCCATCACAGTTATAAGTATGGATGAAATGTCCCAGTCCTGCTATTGAGTTGTAGCAGAATGTGAATCTGTTACAGGCAGAGCCTTCGGGGTCTGCGCTTTTTAAGATGCTCATTTTATAGGTGTAGCTATCGTCAAATGTGAGCATTGCTGAAATTCTGGGTGTAAAGTTGGGAGCGTCCGGCTCAAATTCACGGGTTGATAGCGCTTCTTCAAAGGTTGCGCCCTCAATAACGTAGTCATAAACAGTATCTGTCTGGTCGCCGTTTGTAACGATTACGTTGTTATCTGCTACTCTAATTGGAGAGTAGATGATTAATGAGGGGTCCTCTACCTTACTTGGGTCATGTGGGTAGATTGTAACGTTTTCGCCCTCTTCTTTAAAAATTCTGTTTCTTGAGTTTTCACTTCTGCCCATTATAAAGTAAGCAATAGCAGCACGTGTGCCGTCGGGAGTTTTTCCCACGACGATACCACGGCCCGGGTATGTGTTATTACTTAAAATGTCAGCAAGACTGTCAATTTTATATATGCTCATTATGTTACTCCTTGATATATTTTTGTGAAATCATTTCACAGGCTTGGGGAAGTATAATCCACTCTGCCTGCTCCATTACACGCTTTTGCAGAATTTCGGGTGTGTCGTCCTCTTCGATGTAAACTGCCTTTTGTAAAATGATATTGCCACCGTCGGGGATTTCGTTTACAAAGTGGACTGTCGCACCTGTAACTTTCACGCCGTAGGAAAGTGCTTCTTCATGCACCTTTAAGCCGTAGAAGCCTTTTCCGCAAAATGACGGAATCAATGATGGGTGCACGTTTATAATTCTGTTTTCAAAAGCTTTTGTAAAGTCGCCGCTTAAAATCTTCATAAAGCCAGCTAAAACTATAATGTCAATTTCATTATTTTTAAGCGTTTCTTTGAGCTGTGCTTCAAAGTCAGGTGCTTTTGATGGGATATAGGCTGTTTTAATATTGTTATCGCGCGCTCTTGTCAAAGCGTAGGCGTTTTCATTGTTGGAAACTACCAGTGTAATTTCGCCGCTTTTTATAATGCCTGACTTTTGGGCATCAATTAAAGCCTGAAGATTAGTGCCGCCGCCTGAAACTAAAACTGCGATTTTTGCCTTTACCATAAGATTACACCCTCTGAGCCTTTAACAACTTCGCCTACGATGTAAGCGTCCTCGCCGTTATTCTTTAAGATTTCTAACGCTTTTTCTGCATCTTCTTTTGCAACTACTACGCTCATACCAACGCCCATATTAAAGGTGTTAAACATATCGCGTTCGGGGATGTTGCCCACTTCTGCCAAAAGCTTGAAGATAGGTAATATACGAACATCTGATTTTTTGATTTTAGCGCTAAAGCCTTCGGGAAGTGAACGTGGGATATTTTCATAAAAACCGCCGCCTGTAATATGTGATACGGCTTTTACTGTGATTTCTTCAAATAATGCAAGCATAGGCTTTACATAAATTTTTGTAGGTGTTAACAATGTTTCGCCGATTGATTTGCCGCCTAATGCTTCAACAGGTGTTTTAATGTCGGCGTTCTCTACATCAAATACCTTACGAACAAGTGAAAAACCGTTTGAATGAACGCCAGAAGAGGGAAGCGCGATAATTACATCTCCCTCGGTAACCTTTTTGTTATCAACGATTTTTTCTTTATCTACGATACCTACAGAGAAGCCTGCCAAATCGTATTCGTCAACAGGGTAAAAACCAGGCATTTCCGCTGTTTCTCCACCGATTAAAGCTGCACCTGACTGAACGCAACCCTCAGCTACACCTGCTACAATGTCAGCGATTTTCTCGGGAACGTTTTTGCCGCAAGCAATGTAGTCCAAGAAAAACAGGGGTTTTGCACCACAGCAGATAATGTCGTTTACACACATTGCAACGCAGTCAATGCCAACTGTGTCATGCTTGTCCATTAAAAAGGCAAGCTTTAGCTTTGTGCCTACGCCGTCTGTACCTGAAACAAGTACAGGCTCTTTCATACCAGCAAGATTGGGTAAGAAAAGACCGCCGAAACCGCCGATGTCTGTCATAACACCGTCGTTTATTGTTCTTTCTACGTGTTTTTTCATAAGTTTTACAGCATTGTAGCCTGCGGTAATGTCAACACCCGCTGCTGCGTAGCTGTCTGATTTTGAATTAGAATGCATATTTATCGTCCTTTCGTCTATTCTTTACCGCTCCAGCAGTATGTGCAAAGTTTGCACTTGTCTATGCCTATAGCTTCGATGAGTCCGTCCAACGACTGGAAGTCCAAGGATGCAAAGTGGAGCTTTTCGCTGATTGATTTACGCAATTTCTTACCGCGTTCGGTTGCGCCGTCACAGTATTCGTCCAAGTGTTTTAAACCATCTTCGCCTTCCAGTTCAACGACGGTTCTTCTTGCAATTAAATCCATGTCGTCTTTAACGTTAGTGAAGTTTAAGTACTTACACTTGTGCATAATAGGAGGGCAAGCTGAGCGCATATGAACCTCTTTTGCGCCGTTGTCATAAAGAAAATCTACTGTTTCTTTAAGCTGAGTACCACGTACAATGGAGTCGTCCACAAAGAGAAGTTTTTTTCCTTTAATCAGCTCGTGAACAGGAATTTGCTTCATCTTTGCTATTTTATTTCTATCCGCCTGGGTGGGAGGCATAAAGCTTCTGGGCCAGGTGGGTGTGTACTTGATAAAAGGTCTTGCGAAGGGCACGCCTGATTTATTGGCATAGCCTATTGCGTGGGGTGTACCAGAATCGGGAACACCACTTACATAGTCTAAGTTAGCAGGGTTTTGGGCGATTTCGTCGTTCTTCGCCATAATATGACCATTTTTACATCGCATAACCTCAACGTTTACGCCTTCGTAATTTGATGTGGGGTAGCCGTAGTAGCTCCACAGGAAAGCACAAATCTTCATTTCCTCGCTTGGAGGAGAGAGTTGTGTTAAGCTATCGGCTGTAAGCTCTACGATTTCGCCGGGACCTAGCTCTTTTTCGTCCTGATAGTCGAGTTTTTTATAAGCAAAGGATTCGAATGCCACACAGTAGCCCTCGTCGCTTTTGCCCACTAATACAGGCAGTCTTCCGTATCTGTCGCGTGCTGCAATAATGTTGCCGTTGTCTTTTAATATAAGGATACACGCAGCACCATCAATTACGCTCTGGGCAAATTTTATGCCTGACACAAAGTCGTCTTTTTGATTTATCAGTGAGGCAACAAGCTCAACTGAGTTTACCTTTCCACCTGTCATTACGCCGAAATGGCCGCCGTCGGTAAGTAAGTATTTTTTGATTAGCTCCTCGGCGTTATTTATAATACCTACAATCGCAATGGCGTATG
The DNA here is from genome assembly GCA_045649085.1 of Congzhengia sp. Lineage (GTDB taxonomy): Bacteria > Bacillota > Clostridia > UBA1381 > UBA9506 > Congzhengia. The sequence goes on along the minus strand of JAZRPE010000045.1, from coordinate 21,281 downwards.
TGCCTATGTTTGAACGAATTAAAAGAGGCTGGGGGTCGCCGTCGCTTATGCAACCGATAGCGGAGTTTCCACTCATTTCGTCAAATATATCGTGAAACTTTGTACGAAAGGGGGAATTTCTTATATTGTGAATTTCGCGCTGAAGTCCGATTTTTTCATCGAATGCCGCAACGCCGCCGCTCTTTGTTCCTAAATGTGAGTGATAGTCAGTGCCAAAGAATACGTCGCCTATTGCACTCCTTTTACTGACTGTTCCAAAAAAACCGCCCATGGGGTTTGCTCCTTTCTGGGTTGTGATTAGTTGTTGTATTTTGCAGCAAGTTCAGCGTTTTTAGCTAAAACCTTCTCTGCTCCTGCACATCTTTGCGTGTCAAGCTTTTCAGCTAAAGTTTTATCTTCTACTGCTAAAATCTGGATAGCAAGGAGTGCAGCATTTCCTGCGCCGTTGATTGCAACTGTTGCAACAGGGATGCCTGTGGGCATCTGTACTGTTGAAAGCAGAGCGTCCATACCGTCAAGATTTATCGACTTAACAGGGATACCGATAACAGGCAGTGTAGTGTTGGCAGCGATTGCTCCAGCGAGATGAGCTGCCATACCTGCGGCGCAAATTAATGCGCCATAGCCGTTAGCACGAGCGTTTACTGCTAAATCATGCGCCTCGGTTGGTGTTCTGTGAGCAGAAAGTACGTGAACGGTGTAGGGCACATCAAAGTTTTTTAACATATTTATGGCTTTTTCAACAACGGGTAAATCGCTGTCGCTTCCCATGATGATTGCTACTTTTTTCATAAAAATTATACCTGCTTTCCGGGGATTAAAAACAAAAATGGACAGACCTATCTACATATTTGTAAATGGGCTGCCCAGACGGTCGACATAAATACCAAATTTTTCTGCTCCCAGGCAGTGAACTCTGCCAATCCGTCAGTTGCAAAAAAATCCCCTTAATTATATACTTATAATCATATATATAGTATACAAAAAAATGCCGATAAAGTCAATCTTATTTTGTCAAAAAAAGTAATAATATTTTTAAATTTTTGGTGTTTTTATAGGGGTTGTTCCACAAATTTTCCACCCAACATCACATAAGCGGATTTGAAGCCTGCGTGCTTTAAGATTTCTACAGTTTCTTTGTAGTGATAATCCAAAAAGCCAGCGTCGTGACAGTCTGATGTAAGTGTTATGGACGCGCCCTTTTCGAAAAGTCTTTTTAAGATGGGAAATGCGGGGTAGGGTACAGATCTGTAACCTCGTGAAATTGCCCCCGTGTTCACTTCAAACAGGTTGCAATGAGGAATTACTGCATCTAAAGCATCGAATGCCAAATCAAGGTATTCTTTAGAATTTTCATCAAAGTATTTATTGCCATCGTTGAATTTCGTCACAAGGTCAAAGTGACCGATAATATCAGGTTTTACCTTATCGATTTGTGCCACGGCTTCATAGTAGGCACGGACAAATTTTAAATAGTCGCCGTCGAAGTGATTATTTATAAAACCCAACGTGAGCTCTTCTGTATTATCAACGGCATAAAGAACGCCGTCAGCAGACTTAGCATAGTGAACAGAGCCGACGATATAGTCATATTTTTCTTTGTCTATTTTAGAATAAAGGTCACATTCGCACCCTAAGTAAATCTCGATTTTATCCTTGTATTTTTCTTTTAAACCATTCACATCGTCAATATATTTTAAAGTCTTTTCAGGGCTCATACAGTATTCATCATCGTGAGGAGTGTAGGCGTGACCTGAGAAACCCAAAGACAAAAAACCCTTTGAAATAGCGGACTTTACCATTTCTTCAGGGGCGTTCTTACCGTCACAGTATAGGGTATGTGTGTGGAGGTTTGATAAAATCATTTTGTCATTTTCTCCTGTTTTACCTTGTGTTCAATGATGTCACGTGAGGCGAGTTCGCATCTTACATCGTCAACGGTAATACCCATTTCAACCATCAAAACTAAAGAGTGATACATTAAATCTGCCAGCTCATAGATGGTTTCGGCTTTATCATCGCCTTTGGCTGCAACTATTACCTCTGTTGATTCTTCGCCGATTTTCTTTAAGATTTTATCTATACCTTTTTCGAAAAGGTAGGTGGTATATGAGCCTTCTGGCATTTGTTCCTTTCTTCCCAAAAGCTTTTTGTAAAGGGAATCAACAGAGAAATCAATGGGAGCATCCCCAAATATTGTGTCATTAAAGCAGGAGTCTTTACCTGTGTGGCAGGCGGGTCCGTCTTTTTTTACCATTACTACTAAAGCGTCAGCGTCGCAGTCGGCGGTAATTGACTGTATGTACTGATAATTTCCCGAGGTTTCGCCCTTTCTCCATAATTCCTGTCTTGAGCGTGACCAAAAGCAGGTTTTGCCCTCAGCAATGCTGATTTCAAGACTTTCTTTATTCATATAGGCAAGTGTTAAAACTTTTTTTGTTTCTGCATCAACTACGATAGCAGGAATCAAGCCTTTTTGGTCAAATTTAAGTGTAGATAAATCCATATTAATTTCCATAGCCTTTCTGCCCACAGATAGTAAATTATGAATAAATATATACGTAGCTTATCGTGGGCAGATAAGGCGTATAATGGAAATTGTGCACATCGCCGTTTCGCATCGTTTATGATGCGAAAAATTCGGCGGTGCGATAGATTCCGCCGGAGGCATATAACGCAAGTATTTGCGTTATAACCTCACATTTATGTTATTTTCGCGTAATTCTTCTTTTAGATCTTTTATTGCAACTTCGCCAAAGTGGAAAATTGAAGCGGCTAATCCGGCATCAATTGTAGGGATTTCACGGAATAATGTAACAAAATCGGAAATTGAGCCAGCGCCACCCGATGCGATAACAGGGATTGAAACAAGCTCCTCTACGGATTTTAACATTTCTAAATCAAAGCCTTGTTTTACGCCATCAGTGTCAATGCTGTTTACAACGATTTCGCCTGCTCCGTTTTCCTCCCCCTGCTTTATCCAAGAAAGAGCGTCAATACCTGTAGCAGTTCTTCCGCCGTGGGAAAATACTTCAAACTTTCCGTTGACACGCTTAACGTCAACAGACAAAACTACACACTGGCTGCCGTAGCACTTTGCGGCTTCCTCTATTATTTTAGGATTTCTGATAGCTCCTGAATTTACAGAAACCTTGTCAGCGCCACACTTTAGCACTCTGTCAAAGTCAGCCAAAGTATTTATGCCGCCGCCAACTGTCAAGGGGATAAAAATCTTGCTTGCGGCATCTTTCAATATATCTGTAAAAATACCTCTGCCTTCGGCTGATGCGGTAATGTCGTAAAATACAAGCTCGTCAGCGCCGCACTTGCTGTAAAAATCAGCAAGTTCTACGGGGTTAGATACATCTGATAAGCCCTGAAAGTTTACACCCTTTACAACTCTGCCGTTCTTTACATCGAGGCAGGGAATTATTCTCTTTGTAATCATTTTGCCACCTCGATTGCATCTTTTAAGTCTACTGCCCCTGTATAAAGAGCTTTACCCAGTATTGCTCCATAAAGGTTCATTTCTTTAAGGGCGCGGATATCCTCCATTGAGGAAACGCCACCTGAGGCAACAATATCAATTGAGTACTTTTTAGATAAGCCACGATAAAGTTCAAGGTTTGTGCCTTGCATCGCTCCGTCCTTTGAAATATCTGTGCAGATTACGCAACTTGCACCGGCTTTTTCTAAATCGGAGCACAATTCATCACAGGAAATGGTGGAAACTTGCGTCCAGCCGTGGATTGCTACCATTCCCTCTGAAATATCTACGCCGATGGCAATTTTTTCTCCGTACTTATTTATCATTTCTTTGGTAAATTCGGGGTTCTTTATTGCGATTGTGCCAAGAATTACGCGAAAGACTCCTGCATCAATATACTGCTTTATTACATCTTCCGACCTTACGCCACCGCCGATTTCAACCTTGAGATTAGTAGTTTCGCATATCGACTTTATAATGTCAAAATTGTGAACTTTGCCGTCTTTTGCTGCGTCTAAGTCAACAATGTGAATGTATTCAGCACCGCTATTTTCAAACTCCTTGGCAACTGATACAGGGTCATTGCCGTAGACGGTTACTTTGTCGTAGTCGCCTTTTAAAAGTCTTACTACTTGACCGTTTATTAAATCTATTGCAGGAAATATATTCATTGTTATTTCTCCTATAATTCGTTGAATGCTCTTAAAATGTTTAAACCAACCTCGCCGCTTTTTTCGGGGTGAAACTGCACTCCGAAAACGTTATCCCGTGCAATTGCTGCAGTCAGCTCTGCGCCGTATTCGGTGGTAGCTATTGTGTCCGGGGCGCAGTCCGTGCAGTAGTAGGAATGCACAAAGTAAACGTGCTCACCTTCGTTTACATAGCGAAATATCGGGGATTTTGGCTTGTCTTTTGGGAAATTTAGCTTGTTCCAGCCTATGTGGGGGATTTTAAAGTCTTGTGGTACCACACCCTCCATTGAAACTACATTTCCGGGGATGATATTGAGACCTTCATATTCGCCAAATTCGTAGCTTTTTGTAAGCATCATCTGCATACCAAGGCAAATTCCTAAAAAAGGCTTGCCACTTGCCGCTTCATCAATTACTACCTTATCAAGTCCTGTGGCACGAAGCTTACTTTCGGCATCTCTAAACGCACCAACTCCAGGGAAAATTACCTTGTCGGCACGTCTTATTGTAGCAATGTCAGATGTAAGCTCGATGTCAGCTCCTATATATTTAAATGATGAGCATAGAGAAAAAATATTTCCTACGCCGTAGTCAACTATTGCAATCATTGTAATACGCCTTTCTATAATACGCCTTTCGTAGATGGGATTTCGTTTGCGTGCTTTTCATCAATAGCAACGGCAGCAGACAATGCTCTGCCAAAGGATTTAAACATACCTTCTGCTAAATGATGTGTATTTTCGCCTGCAAATTCCTTAAAATGCAACGCCATAGGGCAGTTACGCACAAAGCCTAACATAAATTCCTTGATAAGTTCTATGTCAAAGTCGCCTACGGTTGGGGAATTAAACTCCACCTGATAACCAAGCTCGGCTCTTCCCGAAATGTCAATGGCACAAAGCATTAAAACTTCATCCATAGGAAGAACAAAAAAACCGTAGCGGTAAATTCCGCGTTTGTCGCCAAGACACTCAGAAAATGCCTGACCTAAGGCAATGCCGATGTCCTCTACTGTGTGGTGGTAGTCAACCTCGGTGTCGCCAGCGCATGTAACATCTAAATCAAACGAACCATGGCGGGAAAAAAGTGTAAGCATATGGTCTAAAAAACCGCAGCCTGAATTGATATTGGACATACCTGTTCCGTCGATATTAAGCTTTAAGGAAATGTCAGTTTCCTGTGTTGTCCTTTTTATTTCACTTGTTCTCATATATGCACTCCTTTACTTTTTCTATAAAGGTTTCCATTTCTTCCTGTGTGCCTATGGTAATTCTGTTGAATTCGCAAATTGCAGGTGTAGAGAAGTGGCGTATCAGCACGCCTTTTTCTTTAAGCTCTAAATAAAGGTCGTTACCTGATATTTTATCGCTCTTTGCAAAGATAAAGTTTGCATATGACGGAACGCAGGTAAAGCCTAATTTTTCTAACTCATTTTTAGTATATTCACGGGTTTTCATAATCCGTTTGCAGTTTTCTGCAAAGTAGCAGTCTGAGTCTATTGCCGCTGTGCCCGCAACTAAAGTTAATCGGTTAATGTTATAGGGGTTCGTGGAATATTTTATCTTTTCTAAGTCAGCAATAATTTCAGCGTTGCCGATGGCATAGCCCAGTCGTGCGCCGGCCAGTGAGCGTGACTTTGAAAAGGTTTGCACCACTAATAGGTTGTCGTATTTTTTTGTAAGTGATACTGCACTCTCTGCGCCAAAATCAACGTATGCTTCATCTATTAAAACAATATTTTCGGGGTTTGATGCAACAATCTGCTCAATGTCTGAAAGTGGCAACGCCAAGCCTGTTGGCGCGTTGGGGTTTGCTATGACTATATTTTTATTAATACTGATGTAGTCGGATATATCAATAGAAAAGTCCTTTTTTAACGGCTTTGTTTCATAAGAAATGCCGTAGAGCTCTGCAAAAACCTTATAAAAGCCATAGGAAATTTCAGGAAACACCACAGGGGAATCTTTGCCGCAAAACGCAATAAAGTAAAAGTTTAATGATTCATCAGACCCGTTTGATACAAATACATTTTCATAATTCACACCATAGCGGCACGCAAGCTTTTCCTTTAATGTTTTACAAAGGGGGTCGGAATAAAGGCGCAAATCTTCTACCTCCGTAGCTGATACTGCTGCAATTACCTCAGGTGAGGGTAGGTAGGGAGATTCGTTAGTGTTTAGCTTTATGTACTTTTTGTCTCTGGGTTGTTCGCCAGGGGTGTAGGCCTCTAACCCTTTTAAATTATCGTTTAAAAATTTACTCATTGTCCTCATTCCTAACTCGTATAACTGCGCTTTCAGCGTGAGCGTTTAAGCCTTCCTTTTCTGCGAAGTAGTAAACGTCCTCGGCGATAGCTTCAAGCGCTTCTTTGGTGTAATATGTAAACTGCGTTTTCTTTATAAAATCATCAACTGACAGGGGACTTGAAAAACGTGCTGTTCCGCTGGTGGGGAGCGTGTGGTTTGCTCCTGCCATATAGTCGCCCAAAGCTTCAGGGCAGTATCTCCCCATAAATACAGAGCCTGCGTGTTTGATTTTATCTAAATAATCAAAGGGGTTATCCACCACAAGCTCTAAATGCTCGGGGGCAATTTCGTTTGAAATGTCGACTGCAACAGACAAATCATCAGCTACGATGATTTTACCGTTATTGTCAATTGATGCTCTTGCAATTTCCTCTCTGGGAAGTGTTTTAAGCTGAATTTCAATTTCATCAGCTACTTTTTCAGCTAATTCCATACTTGTAGTAACTAAAACTGCGCTTGCTAATTTGTCGTGTTCAGCCTGTGACAAAAGATCTGCTGCTAAATGTGTGGGGTTTGACTTTTCGTCTGCCACAATCAAAATCTCGCTGGGACCTGCAATCATATCAATAGAAACCACACCGTAGACTTGTTTTTTTGCTTCTGCTACAAAGGCATTGCCCGGACCTACGATTTTATCAACCTTGGGGATAGTTTCTGTGCCGTAGGCTAAAGCTGCGATTGCCTGAGCGCCGCCTACTTTGAAGATTTTATCAACGCCTGCAACTTTAGCAGCAGCTAAGATTACGGGGTTGATTTTACCCTGCTTGTCAGGGGGTGTTACCATAATAAGCTCTGAAACGCCTGCGATTTTTGCGGGGATACTGTCCATCAAAACTGTGGAAGGATATGCTGCTGTTCCACCTGGAACATATAGTCCCGCACGCTCTACAGGGATGATTTTTTGTCCCATAATTGTTCCGTCGGAGTTCTCAATGCGAAAACCATCACGTTTTTGCTGAGTGTGGAATTTCGTGATATTTTCTGCGGCATGCTTTAAAATTTCGATGAACTTGTCATCTACTTTTTCAAAAGCTTCTTCAATTTCTTCCTCTGTTACCTGAAGATTTTGCACACATACTCCGTCAAACTTTTTTGTGTAGTCAGAGAGCGCAAAGTCGCCAAATTTACGAACGTTTTTTATAATGTCGGAAACTATCTCTTCCACGTTCATTTTTGGTTCGACGCGGGCGAAAACTTCGCTGTTGGGCACTTCATTATATTTATATATTCTAATCATTTTTAATCACCTGTTCTGAAAGTTTTTCGCGGATATCAGCGATTTTATCAGCTTTGAATTTATAGCTTGATTTGTTGGCTATAAGTCGCGCCGAAATGGGTACGATTGTTTCAAAAACCTTTAGATTATTTTCTTTCAGCGTCGTGCCTGTTTCTACAATATCCACTATTACATCGGAAAGTCCTAGAATAGGGGCAATCTCAATTGAACCATTCAGCTTTACAACGTCAATGTCACGGCTCTTGCCTGCATAGAATTTTTTGGTAATGTTTACAAATTTTGTGGCAACTCGCAAGGTTTTGTCCGTGTTATCTCGGAAATCTTCTTTGGCTGCTACTGCCATACGGCACTTACCCAAATCTAAATCCAAAAGCTCATAAATATCAGGTTCGTATTCTAAAAGTATATCTTTACCCGCCACGCCGATGTCAGCCGCGCCTCTTTCTACATAGATAGCAACATCAGAGGGCTTTACCCAGAAATAACGCACACACTTTTCAGGATTTTCAAATATGAGCTTTCTGTTGTTTTCACGTATTGAGGGGCAGGGGTAGTCTGCTCGCTCAAACATATCATAAACCTTTTCCCCAAGTCTGCCCTTGGGTAAGGCAATATTTATAAAGTTATCCATAATCGCACCTCTACTCAAATCTTAAGAGTGTTTTGTATTTTAATCCGTCGGGAACTGTAGTTTGCGCCAAAACCCTGTTGCCTTGTGCGGTAAGAGTATCAACCGTTTTTAATACTTCTGACAATTTGTCGGTATTGTTGTACAAAAGCAAAATGTCTGTGTCGTATTCCTTGGATTCTTCCATAAAGCGCTCGAGAAAATCAAGGTAAACCGCAAAGCCAATAGCACCGCACTTTTTGCCCATTTTGCTCATCAAAAGATCGTATCTGCCACCGGCGAGTATCCCTGTGGGGATACCCTCAATGTAGCCCTTGAACACGATGCCGCTATAGTAGTTCATATCGTTTACGATAGAAAAGTCAAAGTGAATTTTGTTGCTTTCGGGCAGGCACTCTAAGATGTCTGCGACCTGATTGATTTCGGTTAATGCTTCCTTGGAGCCTTTCCCAAAGGGGATAGCGGCAAGCTTTTCTTTGATTTCGCTGGCTGTACCGCAGACATTAACAAGCTCTAAAATTACGGCACTATTAATATTTTCTCTTTCGCAAAGAGCAGCTAAATCGTGGGTGTTCTTTTCGCTGATGTACTGTAGGATTTCTTTCTTTGTTTCTGAGTCTATACCCTCAAGAACTGAAGAAATCAGTCCCATATGAGAAATATCAAGAACGAAGTTATCAGAAATTGCAGCAAGGCTCTTAGCAGCCAGAGTTACAACCTCACAGATATTATAAGTGCCGATGTCGCCGATGCACTCTAGTCCTGTCTGCATAATTTCTTTAAACGAGTGGGTGTTCTTAGAAACTCTGTAAACATTTTCGTTGTAGTAGAGCTTTTGCACACCGTTTGTATCTGCAGAATTTTTGATAATTGACAATGTTACGTCAGGCTTTAGCGCCATAAGCTTTCCGTTTGTATCGTTAAACGTAATGACACTGTCGGATACCAAAAAGTCTTTGTTTCGCACATATAAATCGTACTCTTCAAACTTGCTCATTTTAAACTGAGCATAGCCGTATTTTGTATATAATTCGCGCAGAGCAAAGATTACCTTTTCCTCGGTGCGCATATATTCTGATTTGAGTTCCATTTTTTGTTTGCTCCTTTAATTTAAATTAGCTAAAGTCAGCATTGTTATCAACAGCACTTTATCACTTTACCACTTTATCGCGATAAAGTCAAGGCTTTTTTATAAGTTTTTCTGGGCTTTTTTAATTTTTGGTAAAAATGAGTAAAAAGATATGCAAAAAACATATCTTTTTACATCTTTATAAAAATTTCATATGCTATTTATTAAGCGATTTCAGTATTTTCTCTTTAAAAAGTCTAAGCTTGTGTTTAATAGTTTCCTTTAAAAGGTATGACTTGTTCTTTGAATGCAAGGATGTGTTATTTTTGTCGATTGTTTCTATAAGATCCCTTGCCAAGTCATAGTAAACCCTTTTTGAAAAATGGTTAATAGAATTGGTAAAGTCTTTTGAATCGTGTATGTACTTATCTATCGGCAATAAAATTACCTCAGGCTTATCCTGTGACCAATTGCGTATTTTTTCGTTGAGCAATCTGTGGAAAAGGTGTCTATTTTTATAAGAAGGCAACACATTTCCGGCAAATTCTCTTTCTGTTGGCAGTATAAGCACAAATGCAGAAGGCGGAATTTTTTTGTAAATTGTATTAAGAGATTCTATTGTTACTGAGAAGTCACTATTGTCTACATATTCGTATTTGTTTGCAAAGGATTCCAGATCGTCCTTGGTAAAATCAATGTTAGAGGTAAAGATAGTTTTGTTTATATATTTATCAAAATTTTTTCTATCAGTCAGGTCATAGAAGCCTTCGCAAAGTGAGATAATTTCATTCGTTTCCTTCCTTCTGTAAATGCCCAGATTACCATCGGAAAACATTGAAAGTACAAGGCAACTGAAAGAATCCGTAATAAGTTCGGTGTCCAGCATTTTGTCATCAAACCAGTCAAAATCGGCCAGTAAGGTTTTCTTTTGTTCTTCGCTTATTGTGAGAGCGGTTGCTATTTGTGCAGTATGGTTGTGACCTTCCACAGAGATTCCGTTCTTTCCCACATAAGTAAATTCTGTATGAATAGTTTCAGTTTCTTCAATGAATGAAAACATCTGTGACATATCACAGGGACCCTTAATGAGAATTTTTAAGTCTGTGGAATACTTGTCTGCTTCACAGGATTTAGAATTATTAATCCATGGAGGCATAAAGTCGGATGATAATTCCTCTGCTACATTGCCTTTTACCGTAAGTGTAGGACATCCAAGAGTCATATATGTATATTGCTCAATTTTCATACCGAGAGTTCTGCAAGAAAAAGTAAAGTGAAGCAGGGTGTTGTCCTTTATTGCAAAAAAGCCAACAATGCCATAATCGCCGAAATTGTCATGAGCAGTGACATAGCCACAGGTGTATTCTGTGCTGTCAAAAAGTGACAAAAGTTCATCGCTGGTGTGGCGGAGCTTCGTGTAATTAAGCTGATTGCTTCTTTGCACAAGGTCAGAAATTCTTTCGGTGTTTTCCTTACAGTCATACTTTATCTCGACGTGAATTCCGCAGGACATTAAAAAGTCCTCGTTTGAAGAAAATTCGCTTTTGAATTCTGCTTTCTGCTCTAAAATCTTGTACTGATTAAGTCGTTTGTGTGCAGTATCTTTTTTTGTGGCGCCTTCTGCCATGGAGTAAAGCGGGATGAGGTCTTCGGGAAGGGCGGTCATAATTTCAGGGCAATAGAATTCTGCCTCTTTTAAATTCTGGGGATTGTCATCTGCAAATAAAACATTTACAGGTCTTAGTCCCATAGCAGAAATGATGTCCTTCACACGTTTTCCTTTTGCATCCCAATTGATGGAAGGAAAAACAAAGTATTCCCACAGATTAAGGTTGCAAAGAGTACTTTTTGCAGTGTTGTAATCGTTTTTTGAACAGATTGAATTAACGATTCCTGCATCAGTGAGGTTTTTAATGAATCGCTCATTTTCAGGAATAACCGAGATGTTTTCCTCGCTGATGGTGCCGTTCCACAAGGTACAATCAAGGTCCCATATTATGAGTTTAATCTTTGCGAAATCAACCATAATTCTACTCCTTTTTAACACAAACACATTATGATTACAATTCTACCACATTTTGAGAGGATTTGTCAATCAAATTACAATTGCACACAATTGCACATTTTTTTGTGATACATTAAATGTGAACCGGTTCTAATCCAAAGATGAAAGGCGGTAGTTATGGCAAGAAAAAAAGTAAAAAAGCTTTCGGAGTGTCTTTCCGATATTTTAAGTCTGAAGGTTAAAGATGAAAATCTTGAGTTTTTGGAGGGGCTTGGCATCAAAAAGGCCTGCGCTGATAACAAAATGCTGATAGCGGCACGTCTTTTTGAGAGGGCAGCATCAGGAGAAATCAGCGCCATTAAAGAAATTCGAAGTGTACTGTCAGAAACGGAAATTGATACAGGCTCAATTGCTGAAATTATTGAGGCGGTGCGAAATGTCAGATAAGGTAATAACATTTTCGCCAAGGCAGGAGCAGGTTATTTCGCTTTTAAAACATAAAAAGCTAAAAAGAATCAATCTCTTAGAAGGTTCAGTGCGCTCGGGAAAAACCTGGATAAGCTTAGTTCTTTGGGCGATGTGGGTTGCAACACAGCCGAAGAGTGCAAGTTTTTTGATGGCGGCAAAAACGCTTACGGCTCTTGAACGTAATAATTTAAACTTGCTTTCCAGTTTAGTTGGAACAGAAAATTTTAAGTTTTCTATAGCGTCAAAAAAGGCTGAACTGTTCGGCAGAAGTGTATATTTAGAGGGTGCAAGCGATATAAGAGCAGAAAACAAAATCCGAGGGCTTACCTTAACAGGTGCTTATATTGATGAGCTGACGTTAATTGATGAGGATTTTTTTGTAATGTTGCTATCGAGATTGTCCGAACCTGACGCAAAGCTTTTTGCAACAACAAACCCGGATTCGCCAAACCATTGGCTGATGACTAACTACATAAACAGGGCAGAAGCGGGAGAGCTTGATTTCTTGCGAATTAAGTTTTCAATTGAGGACAATCCCTATCTTACTGATGAATATGTAAAAAGTTTAAAAAATGAGTACACAGGTGTATTTTATCAGCGTTTTATCAAGGGCGAATGGGTGGCGGCAGAAGGAGTTATTTATCCTGAATATGCAGACAACCCGAAAAAGTTTTTGACTAAAGTACCGTCTGAGGATATCAGCTTTGCAACAATCGGCGTAGATTTCGGTGGTAACAAGTCGGCTCATGCATTTGTGTGTCTTGGCTTTACAAAGGGGTTTAAAAAGTGTGTTGTATTAGATGAATTTTATCTTAAGGAGCAGATAAGTCCTGAGAGATTGTGCAATGAATTTGTAGCTTTTTGCAAGCGGCAGAAAGAGCACTATCGCGTGTATGAGGCTTACTGCGACAACGCTGAAACCACCCTGATACGCGGTCTTTTAAATGCTGTTGCCTGCAGTGGTCTCGCTATTGACGTAAAAAAGGCAAAAAAGACAAAAATTATAGACAGGATACGCTTTGTAAATGCACTTATTTCATCAGGCAGATTCAGCGTGCTGGAGAATTGTCTTCATGTAAGTGAGGCACTTTGTCAGGCGGTGTGGGACAGTACAAAGCTTGATGATGTAAGGCTAGATGACGGCTACAGAAATGTGGACTCTTTGGATGCATTGGAATACGCAGCAGAACCCTATATGAAGGAAATGATGAGCGTATCTTAAAAAAGGAGAAAAGAAATGATAAAAAAAGTATTAAAGGATTTGGGGTATACACCTGCACCTGACGGTATGATGATGCCTATTGAGTTGTGGAAATCATGGTATGAGGGAAAGGTAAAGTCATTTCACGAGTACCGTCAGTACAACGGAAAAAGAGTGCTGAGGCGAACCAGAAAATCTCTGTCTATGGCAAAGCGTGTATGCGAGGACTGGGCAGATATGATTTTCAACGAAAAGCTGGAGGTTACTTTGCCTGATAGCCGCCTTCAGTCTGTTGTTGATGCGGTGCTGGCAAAGAACAATTTTAAGGTGTGCGCAAACAGGCTTGTGGAGCTGTCATTTGCATTGGGAACAGGTGCGTTTGTGGAGCACAAAACAAAAGACGGAGTGCTGATTGATTATGTAAAGGCGGATATGATATATCCCTTGTCATTTTCAAACGGGCAAATCCGCGAGTGTGCCTTTGCGAGCCGTATGTTAATTTACGGGGAAATGCACACATACTTAAATATTCACGTTAAGGAAAATGGCAAATACGTAGTAATAAACAAGCTCCTATGCGAGCGTACAAAAAAGGAAGTGCCGTTACCTAACGGTGTATGTGAGAAATTTTATACAAATTCTGACGTTGCACTTTTTCAAATTTTTACACCTAATGTTGCTAATAACATTTGTCCCGACAGTCCATTGGGAATTTCCGTCTTTGCAAATGCGATTGATGTTTTAGAGGGTATTGATTTGGTGTACGACAGCTACCAAAACGAATATCGTCTTGGTAAAAAAAGAATTATCGTTCCGCTTACTCTGGCAAAAATTGAAATGGAGCAGCAAGGGGAAATTCTTCCTGTTTTTGATGACAACGACACAGAGTTCTACGCTATGAGCGGCGCGGACCCTGATTCTTTTAACATCAGCGAAATCAATATGGATATCCGAGCAGACGCCCACGAAACAGGTCTGCAGAGAAGTATTGACTTGTTGTCTGATTTGTGTGGCTTTGGTTCAGGTAAGTATACTTACACATCAGGTAAGTTGAAAACTGCCACACAGATTGTATCTGAACAGTCTGATTTGTTCCGAAATCTTAAAAAACACGAATTGGTGGCAGAGCGTGTAATACGGGATATGGTAAGAGCGATATTGTATCTCACAGGAGAAAATCCTGACGCCGAGGTTATAGTTAACTTTGACGACTCAATTATTGAGGATACAGAAACTACGGCAGAGCGAGCATTGCTTGAGGTGCAGAACAATATAATTGATGCAGCGGAATATCTTTGCCGCGTTTACAAAATGCCAAGAGTTGTTGCAGAAGAAAAAATCAAAAGTATGAATTTAGAAGTTCATACTCCCACGCAAGTGGTTTAAATATATCGGCGCGCACACCGTTAAAGTGCGTAGAAAGGAAATCTTATGAAAAGAGAATTTTTAACAGGCGAGCTTGGCTTGTCAAAGGAAATTACCGAAAAAATTATGGCGCAATACGGCGAATCCGTTAATTCGCTGAAATCAGAAAATGCACGTCTTAGCAGTGAGAACGAAAACTATCTCAAAAAGGTAAATGATGCCGAAAATCTGGCTTCAAGCCTTGCAGAAATGACCAACAAAAATCAGCAGTTGGAGGAAAGCATAGGTAAACTCACTTATGAGTTAAATGAATCGAAACTAACAGGGGCTGTTACCTCCGCGCTAATTTCTGCAGGTGCAAAAAACGTAATTGCGGCAGGCGCTTTAATAGACAAGGGAAAAATTGTCTTTGACGATTCGGGCATACATGGGTTGTCTGAGCAGATTGAAGCAGCAAAAAATGAATGCGGCTATCTGTTCTATGACGGCGACTATTCTTCGGGTATGGCCCACGGTTCGACACATTCCAATCAAGACGGCTTCACAAGCTTTGCCCGTGCAGCCGCAAAGTTATCTTAAAAAGTTAAAAAGAAAGAGGTATAAAAATAATGGCAAACAGTATTCAGTTAGCAGAAAAATTCTTACCCGTAATTGATGATATTTATAAAAATCAGTCAGTTACACAGATTTTAGACAACGACACACAGGTTAATTTTGTAGGTGCAAACAAGGTACAGGTATTAAAAACATCTACAACAGGTCTGGGAGATTACTCCAGAACAGACGGCTATCCCAAGGGCGATGTTACAGCCACATGGGAAACAATGACACTCTCTGTTGAACGCGGTAAAGAGTTATCCATCGACCGTATGGACAACGAAGAAACTCTTGGTATGGCGTTTGGCGCTGTAACAGGCAGCTTTATGAGAGAATGGGTTGTGCCTGAGATTGACGCTTACAGATTTGCAAAGTATGCGTCAACTAACGGTATTTCAAAAGCTTCAGCTACGCTTACAGCAGATAACATTTTAGCTGCTATCGACGAAGCGAAAAAGCAGATGGACGCAGATGAAATCCCCGAAGAGGGCAGAATTTTATTTGTGAATTCAGACCTTCAGCTTTTGTTAAATCAGTCAGTTTCACGTTCTTACGGAAGTGATGCTGCTGTAAACACAATTATGGGCGCTTACAACGGAATGAAGGTTGTTTACGTTCCTGCTTCGCGCTTTGTGACAAAGCTTGAGCTCGCTGACGGTGCAACAGGTTGTGGCTTTGCCCGTGCAGCTGACGCTGAAAACATCAACTTTATGCTGGTTTATCCCGGCTCTGTTCTTCAGGTGCAGAAATTTGCTATGCCCAAAATCTTCACACCTGACGAAAATCAGGACAAGGATATGTGGAAATTCCAGTTCAGACTCTATCACGATTGCTTTGTGTATGACAACAAGGTAAAGGGCATTTATCTTAATACTGCAGAGTAATCCTAAAGGAAGGATTATATGGATTTTATTGATTACAGTTACTATAAAGAGGTGTATTGCGGAACTCTTTCTCAGGAGGAGTTTGAAAGAATATACCCTAAGGCGTGCGCGTATTTTATGGGCGCAACCCGCGGTAGAGTAGAAGAAACCGATACATCGGTGTGTTTTGCTCTGTGCGAATTGTGCGATATATTTTACGAAGAACGCACGCGCCAGAAGGTAAAAAGCGAGTCCTGTGACGGTTATTCTGTAACCTACAAAGATACAGTAAATACATACTCTTTAGCATGGGATGTTCTCACAACATATCTGGAAACAAGCGGCTACCTTTACGGAGGGGGCAGTATATGAAAAACTTAAATACTATCAGGGTTTTTAGGTATGACGAGAGAGAAAATTTGTGGAGTAGTCACGAGCTAAAAAATGTGTTTATTACAGGAACAAAGGAAAGCTATACCTTGTCCGATACTCAAGACAGGCAGGCGTCATACATTATGCGTGTGATGGGAGATGTGTCGTGTGATATTGAGGTATCGGACAGAATAGTAAAGATGCCGTTTGAGGGTGATATACCGCCTGAGGATGCAGTTACGGCAGTTTCTGTGACACGCAATGACCAGGGAATCAGAACTTCCCATACAAAAATCCTTTGCAAGTAAAGCAGGAAGAAAGGATAGATATGGTTACAGATATTTTAAATTATTTACAAAGCTGCCCTATTCTTTCGAATTTTAAAATGAATGTGGATTTTTTGGGGAAAAATCCACATTCCCTTTCCTTAAGCGGCAGAGCAGACACTAAGGTGTTGAAAAAATACACAGACGGCGATACTCTTGAAAAAAGAGTGTACAAGCTGCGTGTGCGTCTGCCATTTGGAATTGACAGGGAAAAAAATACGAAAAACAGTGTTCTTACAGAAAGCTTGCAGTCTTGGGTTAGTGAGCAGAGCGCAAGAGGAATTTTGCCTGAAGCTCAAGAGGACAAGGTTTTTATCTCGGCTCAGCTTAACTTTTTGCGGGACAATGTTTCGTATTTTGGCGATACGGCAGTTTATGGGGCAGAGTTTGCCCTGACTTTTTACAAAAGCAAATAAGAAAGGAAGTAAATTATGTTAGGAAAGTTAATCGGAAGACACGAAAAAGTGGCATATTACGGTGTGCCTGATGTTGATGGTAACGTAGTATATCACAGAATGTGCGGCTTTACAAAAATGGATACCTCAAAAAATCCTGTGGAGTATTCACGCAGATACATTGATGAAAGTTTCGAGCAGACAGACGTTGTGGCAATAAGCCCGTCAATTTCTTTTACTTTTGACAGATACGGCGACAATCCTGTACACGACGATATTGTTAAAATTTCGGACAACGAAATCCTAGGTACAGACGCAGTGCGCTCTATTGTTGTGGTTGATGTATCAGCAAAGGACAGCGAAGGAAATTGTCCTGCAGTTATGCGCGATTTTTCTGTTATGGTGGAAACAGAAGGCAATTCAACTGATGCTTATACTTTAAGCGGCACTATGAGCACAAAGGGCGAGAAGGTTTTTGGCACAGCAGTGTTGTCAGCAGATGCAAAGACAATTACATTCAGTGCCCATGAATAGAAAAATTAACATTCTCACAGACGATTTGCCAGAAAGTGTTACCTTGTATAAAGTTGACTATCCTGTACATACGGGCTTTAAAAACTGGGTAAGGATTTCTTGTATTTTAGAAAATGAAAACATAAAAGATGCTCATGTTTTTGCAAAAATTTTAAAGCTTTGTTATAAGGAGGCACTGCCGCCAAACAGAATTTCAGCATTATTAGGCGCACTTGATTTTTTGAGCAGGGGTACAGATTTTTCTGTGCCCCAAAGTCCGCACAGCGAGCGGTTGTATTCTTTTTCTTCTGACGCCGACGTGATTTATTCAGCCTTTTATTCAAAGTACGGAATAGATTTACAAAAAGAAGATTTACACTGGTACAAATTCTGTTCTTTATTTGAATGGTTGGCTGACGAAAATCCCTTTAAAACAGTGTTAAAAATACGAACCACAGACGAAAAGGAAATCAAAAATCATTCCTTGCGCAGTAAGGTGGCTTCGCTTAAAGCAAAGTACAGGATAAATTCTGATACTGAGGTAGACGTGGCGGCAAATATTGAAGATTTATTTTAGAGGAGGGCATATATGCAGGAAAATGAAAACATAAAGGATGCCTTAGCTGACGCGCGTGAGCTGGGAGAACAGATGGCGCAGGCGTATGATGACGGATATTTACAAAGTCTCGCAAAAACCAACACCAAGGTTGTACAGGCCTTTAAAACAAGATACGAAGCCATAGGATATCAGCTTGAGTACGGTCTTATTACCGAGGAGGAATATTATGACAAGCTGGAGGCAATTCGCGATGTGTATTTCAGTCGTAATTCTCAGGAATGGCACAAATACACCGCTGAAATCTATCAGTACAAGGTAGGTGTTCTTGAAGATTACAAGCAGGCAGTAGAGGATAACCTGAACGAAATATTAAAAATCAGCCAGGAAAAGTTTGCCAATCTTGAAAAAGACAGGGAAAGGTATTCTAAAAACTTAGAAGAATTTTCCGGCGGTATAGGACTTAAAAGTCATCAGGTTTATATAGGCAATTACTATCCAAACGGCGACCCTCTTGTTTTTACTGAACATACCCTGGCTGATTTTGACGAGAAAATAAAAAAGCTTGAGGCCTTTGCCCAATCTGTTGAAGCACTAAAGGGAAGAGCAGAGGATATTTCCCCTGAAACACTGCAGAGCTTTTTTGCAGAATTGCGTGACATTCCTACGGAAGATGCACAGGTGCTGATGGATTTGTTGTTAAAAAGTAATGAGGCGGATTTTAACGAATATTTTGCCTCGTATCAAAGAAGAAATGACCTTGCTGATGCGGTTTCCGCTTCTTTATATGAAACAGAGGCACAAAACATTGCAAATGAGTTACGCAGCGAGCTTGAAGGCGTATTTACAGAAATTCCCGAGGAGTTTTTTACATACGGGGAGCTTACGGGCGAGAATTTCGTAGAAGGCTTTATGAGTCAGGTTGACGGATTGATGGGAGACGTGGCGTCTTTTCTTGCTGAAGGGCAGATTGATATTTCTGCAGTATCTGGCGAGTCCGATATTAACCAGTCGGTTTTTTCACCTACCTATTATTTTTATGGTGACAGAGGTACTACCTCAAGAACAAGAATGATTTCAAAAAACGATGCTCTTTTTATTTATATGAGAGGTATGGAGTAAAGGAGAAAATATGAAATTGACTTATGAAAATGACAGAGGAAAAATAGTAATGCGCGGCGGTGGTGCTGATGTTTTCAATATTATTGAAATAAGAGGCTTGTCACTGCCTGAAAATGATATAAATTCAGTGTATTACCCCAATAGGGCAGGCTGTGTTGTGGAGAGTATGACACCTCAGGAAAGGGCAATTACAATCTCAGGAGATGCTCGAGATGCCACAGGAAACAATATTTTGCGCGCGATGAATATTTTCTCAAAAGCTGGTACTATAACAATTTCCTCCGGTGGCAGAACAAGAAAAATTTTAGCTCGATGTATCAGCTTTGAGCCTAATAAGCGCAGAGGCAATTATGTGCCTTTTGCGGTTCAGTTTATGGCGGAAAATCCATATTTTAGCGATGTGTATGAAACAAAAGTAGCTGTAAACAAACGCGAAAAGCTATTAGCGACTCAGTTTGTACTGCCTTGTGCACTGTCTTTACGCAAGACAGAGGCGCTGCTTATAAACAAGGGCGATGCACCTGTAGAGCCTGTGTTCATACTCAGTTCGTTAGACGGCGCTGTCTGTCCTTGTGGAATAGTTATTGAAAATCTTAGCAACGGTCAGAAAATCAAGCTTAATACAGATATTCAGCCGGGAGAAAAAATCACAGTAGATATAAAGAACAGGAGAATTATCAGTGACTTGCGCAAAAATTTAATTTCCTGCCTTGATGATGAAACCTCAATATCCGACTTTTGTCTTGATTTGGGAGTGTCTACGGTAAGGATAAGCGCTTCTGATATGGAGGGTAGGTTGTATGCAGAATGTATATTTAACAACAACTACATTTGCGCCTGTTTGTAAGGAGGAAAAATGAAACTGGAGGATATTAGAATTTACAACAGCGATATGGAGCTGGTGGCAATATTGCCAAATTTCATTGCGTCAAACTGGGAGATAAAATTTTCAGAATACGGCAACGGAGAAATTGAGCTTGCACAATCATCAAGTCTGGTTTCCCTGCTTACTGAAAATCAATATCTCTTTTTGGTACAGGGCGATATTCAATCTGTTATTACTGGGTATGTAATAGGCAAAACCTGTACAATATTTACAAGGACATTAGAGTGGTTGCTGACAAAGTTTGTGGTAACAGAGGTTACAGTAGGCGAAAATCTGTTTTCTACTGTTAAAAATATTCTTTCGGTATTGCCTGAGGCGTTTAATATGAAAATAAATGGTTTTGATGACCAAACAGATATGTCAGGCTATGTCTTTGATAAGGCAACGGATGTGTACAGTGCCATTAAGGATTGTATAAAAGACGAAAAAACGGGTTTTTCGCTGCGGGCTGATTTTAAAGAAAAAAGCTTTACCTTTTCTTTGACAGAGGCAAAAGAAAATGCAGACATTTTACTTTGTGATGAGTACAAAACCTCCTACGACAGTAGCTACACCTATGATATACAAGCTCAGGCTCAGGGGGCGTATTTTTATCATCAGCTTACTTGTATGGGCAGATATGATGCGCAAAATAACAGTCCGGAGCTCATACAGAGTGCTGAAAACTACGGTAAGTACTACATAGCTTCAAGCGACGGTAGTAGATTAGGACTTTCTATCAAAAAGGGAGATATAATTGCTTGCAGGAGCAAAAGCGGAAGTTTTGAAATAATAGACGAGGCAAAGCCTTTTTTGGTGGAAAAACCTCCCGAGAAGGAGGGAATCTTTGTTTGGAGTGCGGTGTTAGACGCCACAAACGAGGAAAGTGCGAATAGGGAGCTTGAACAGAAAAAACCGATGGATATGCTTACATTACAAACAAGGCTTACTTACGGCAAGGATTATAAAATCGGCGACATTATAAATACAAGGTTTTACTGTGACGGACTGAGTATCAGCAGGAAAAAGCTTGTATCCAGCGTCCATTTGTGGGTTGAGCGAGAAAGTACGGGTGCAAGCCCTACTATGACAGAAATATAAAGGAGGTTTAATATGTCATATAAATATAGTTTTGCAGATAATGAGGTTTATGGCGCAAGTGACATAAACGCCATAACAAAAAGACTTGTTACATCAGGCATTGAGGACAGTTT
>JAZRPE010000044.1:0-12772 GCA_045649085.1 Congzhengia sp. | reverse complement strand
TCTTAAACCCAAATGGTTGTTTCGCATATCCATTATAACAGATATTTTGAATTCTGGCGAGTGGGTTTTAAAAAGTTGTCCTTTTTTTGCCATAAAAATATGCACCTCCAAAAGTGTCTAACTTTTGGGGTGCATATCATTTTTATGTCTACTTTTAGTTTACCATATCACTTCGGCTGCGCACCTTTTTTATTTCCGGAAAAATAAATCGTGCAAATCTAAAATTTAATTAAGGAGATTTGCTATGACGTGTTGTTTTATGAATTTTCACGAACAAGAAAGCGAAAAAGATTTAATCAAGCACTTTGACAGGGAGATAGAGCACGCTATAGATTGGGGTTGCTCTTTCTTTATGACAGGCACAAAATACCCTGAGGACAAACTTTTTGCCGAAAGAGTTACGAATATGGCAAAATACTATAACCACGGCGAAATTAAACTTGTTTGTCTGAATGATGATGACG
Source organism: Congzhengia sp. (assembly GCA_045649085.1). GTDB lineage: Bacteria > Bacillota > Clostridia > UBA1381 > UBA9506 > Congzhengia. Next base: position 12,308 of record JAZRPE010000044.1, on the reverse strand, counting down.
AAACTCTCAAAAAACTTTTTATACAGATAGCTGACTGGGAAATCTACTCATATGACGTTGGTGAATATCCGATGCCCACAAAATAATAAAAGCACCCGAAAGGGTGCTTTTATTATTACGGATTACAATGTCCGCAGGGCGAATATCCTTTTTGTATCAGCTCGGCGCGAGTTCCTTTAAATTCCTCTCGGTTTGTATCTTTCATTGTACTTACTCCCGAACAATTTGGCAGGTGGAATTTATCGGATGCAATATTTATAACATAGTCGTACTCGCCCAAATCCTGAGATTTTTCTTCTTCCTTGTGGCTTTCATTTGCCCAATTATCGCCTGTTGCGTAGTCGATAGTGACCCCAGGCTGAGCATTGTAGCAATATACGTTGTAAGAGATGCCTGCGCCGTTATCCTCAACAGACAACCCCTCCATAATAACGCCTGAAGCGATTAAGTTGTCGCCCTCATAGACAGGCGTCACACGGTAGAGAACGTGATTGCCTGTTTCCTTTACATAATCTGCCACCATATTTTCAAAGGGCAGCATTCCCTGCGTGTTCATACTGCGGGTTCCTGTAATAAGGTTACAATGGTTGGCGTTTTCGCCTGTTAGCTGAAAGCCGATTAAGTGGCAGCGGTTATAAAGATATTTTCCGTCCACAAAATCATACTTTGATACTTTCCAGCCTGTTGGCTTGACCGAACCGATGCTCTGTCGTTCTTCCGTAGGCATAATATCTCTGCCGATTGAGGCAGCGCACACGCCGCAGCGCCCCAAATAATCAAGAGGAGAGTATTCTTCGTAGGATGTGTAATCTTTTTCGGTTATTTTAAGCTCAGGAACGTTGCCATTTATTGCGACGTAGGGCTTTCCTGAATATTCAGGAATATTATCTGTAGAATGGTATTCTAAGGTTTTTTGCACGTTCAGATTTTCCATTGGTGTACAAGACACCAACGATATGCTCAAAGCGATGCAAAGAAATACTGACAAAATCCTTTTCATTTATTTCCTCCTGTAATGGCAAAGTGTAATTTTTTCGTGTGAGCTACCTGTAAATTCTTCCGTTGACAAAAGCTCGTAATCCGTCAAATCAATATTGAATTTCATATCCGACGGATACAGTCTGTTCCAGTTGAAAACGTAGATTTCATCAGGGGCATCACAGGGCAAATCTACCTCGGCAAAGTAAAATTCCCCAATTCCCACGATTGCTTCGGGGAATAAATCAAGGGAATATTCATTTACATAAAGGGGATTTGCTATTTCATTTATTCTTTTTACTACCTCTTGGTCACGGCTCTGGCGTCTTTTGTTCCACGCCATTCCACAAGACGAATCTACACAAGTTATCAATTTCATACTATCACCTGTATATATTGTATCACATTTTTTGCTATTGAGTATAATTTTTTTCAAAAATGTTGACAAATTCCTTCATTTGTGTTATTATGACAATAATTTCATAAAAAAAGCGTTGACGGAGAGTGCTCTATCACGAAACCTTTGAGAGAATTGGCGGTTGGTGCGAGCCAATAAGGCAGACGGTAGGGTTGTAGCTCCTGAGCTGAAAGGAAGAAAGCGTATCGCGAGTAGACCCTTTCCGAGAAGGCTGCGTTAGTGCATAGGACGTAATGGCGTCTGAAGTGGTGTTTTACACAATTTGAGTGGTACCGCGGGAAATATCTCGTCTCAAAGAATATCTCTTTGGGGCGTTTTTTAATGTGTAAGAAGATTGCCCCGCGATGAAAGGATTTGATAAAATGGATGAACAGATGACAGGACTTGACCTTAAAATCGGCGAAGTTGCTTCGCGTATCCGTGAGCTTCGTCACATTGAGGGCATTTCAAAGGAAACAATGGCAAAATTAACAGGCGTATCAGTTGCAGAATACGCCGCTTGTGAAGCAGGCGACCACGACTTGAGCTTTGCTTTTATTTACAGATGTGCTCTTGCTTTTCACGTCAATGTTACAGATATTATTGAAGGCTCAAGCCCCAAACTCAAGCATTATACAGTAACACGCGCGGGTAAGGGAGCAGTTATCCAGAAGGCTCACGGTATGATTTACCACGGTCTTGCCGGCGATTTCCGCGACAGAGTGTCAGAACCCTTGTACGTTCAGTGTAGGTATGACGCCGACGCAGAAAGAAAAGCAATAGAGCTTACTGCCCACAACGGTCAGGAGTTGGATATTGTCATCTCCGGACAGATGAAAATCCAGATAGGTAGCCACACGGAAGTTTTAGGCCCCGGCGACTCTATCTATTATGATTCATCAACACCACACGGTATGATTGCCGTTGGCGGTTCGGATATGGAATTTTACGCTATTGTTCTTGCAGGCGGCAAGGGCGAGGCCGCAATTGACGAGAAAAAGCACCCCAACAAGGGCAAGGTAGTAAAAGTTCACAGAAAACCCGGCAGACTCTACCACAACTTTATTGATACAGAGGTTGACGAAAACGGCAAGCTCACTGCCGTCGACTTTAAAAATACAGAAAAATTCAACTTTGCATTTGATATTATTGACGCAATTGCAGACAAAGAGCCTGAGCGCTTAGCTCTTTTGCACGTTGCAAACGACAAAACAGAAAAGAGATTTACATTTAATGACTTAAAGCGCGAATCTGCAAGATATGCAAATTACTTTGAGTCCTTAGGAATCAAACGCGGCGATAAGGTTATGCTTGTTCTTCGCCGTAACTACCAGTTCTGGATATCGCTTTTGGCACTCCACAAAATCGGCGCGGTTGCTATCCCTGCGTCAAATCTCTTAAAGGCTCACGACTACAAGTACAGATTTGAAGCAGCAGAGGTTTGTGCTGTTATCTGCAGTGCTCAGGGTGTAATGTGCGAGGAAGCAGATTTAGGTGCTGAGGGTATCACAACCTTAAAGCACAAGATTATTGCAAACGGCACGCGCGACGGCTGGAGAAACCTTGACGAAGAAGCAAAACGCTTCTCCGACGTGTACGAAAGAAAGCCTGACAGCCCCTGCGGTAACGACGATATGCTTATGTACTTCACATCAGGCACAACAGGCAATCCCAAAATGGCGCTTCACAGCTACACATATCCATTGGGACATTTCCACACGGCAAACTACTGGCATTGCGTAGACCCTGAAGGGTTACATCTTACAATCTCCGACTCAGGCTGGGCAAAGGCTGCCTGGGGCAAGATTTATGGTCAGTGGCTCTGTGAGGCGGCGATATTTGTATATGATTTTGACAAATTCGACGCAGCAGATATTTTGCCTATGTTTGCAAAATACAAAATCACAACCTTCTGCGCACCCCCCACAATGTACCGTATGCTCATAAAAGAGGACATTACAAAGTACGATATGTCATCAGTTCAGCACACAACAACTGCAGGAGAGGCGCTTAACCCCGAAGTATTCCGCCAGATTGAGTCGCAGCTTGGACTCCGAATTATGGAGGGATTCGGTCAGACAGAAACAACCTGCGTTATTGGTCATCTCTGCGGAGATAATTTCAAGCTGGGTGCTATGGGTAAGCCCGTACCTCTGTATGACGTAGAGCTTGTTGACGCTGACGGCAATCCTGTTAAAACAGGCGAAAACGGCGAAATCGTTATCCGTACAGATAAAAAAGTTCCCTGCGGTCTGTTTAAGGGTTATTATAAAGACGAAGAAAAAACCCGCGCCGCTTGGCACGACGGTCTTTATCATACAGGCGACGTTGCCTACTGCGACGAGGACGGCTTCTACTACTACGTTGGTCGTGTTGATGATGTTATAAAGTCCTCAGGCTACAGAATAGGACCTTTTGAAATCGAAAGTGTTATTATGGAGCTTCCATACGTTGTGGAATGCGGTGTATCGGCTGCTCCCGACCCTGTTCGCGGTCAGGTTGTTAAGGCAAGTATTGTTCTCACAAAGGATACAACCCCTTCAGAAGAACTCAAAAAAGAAATTCAGGCGTATGTAAAAGAGCATACTGCACCTTATAAATATCCTCGTATAGTGGAATTTAGAGACGAATTGCCCAAAACAACAAGCGGTAAGATTATTCGCAATAAATTATAATTTAAAGCCTCCTGATAGGAGGCTTTATTTTTGCTTTCGCAGAAAAACAAAAAAATCCCACAAAAATCCCACAAAAACAAAAATAACTATTGACGAATGCTTTTGAGTGTTGTATAATATTATTGTAATATTTTTGAAATACCAAGGAGGGTATAATAAATGTTAGTTAATTTGAATGAAGTTTTAAGACCGGCTAAAAAAGGTAAATACGCAGTAGGGCTTTTTAATGCAGTAAACTTAGAGCTTGCTCGCGGTATTATTGCAGCTGCAGAGTCAAGACGCTCTCCCGTTATTATGGGTACTGCAGAGGTTTTACTTCCCTATGGTCCGTTGGAAGAAGTTTCTTATTATTTAGTTCCTATGGCAAAGAAGGCTTCTGTTCCTGTTGTTGTACATTTTGACCACGGTCTTACATACGATATGACAGTTAAGGCATTAAAGCTGGGCTTCAGCTCTGTAATGTATGACTGCTCAACAGATTCATACGAAGAAAACGTTCGTAAGGTTAAGGAAATGGCTGACATCGCTCACTCTTACGGCGCTACAATCGAAGGCGAATTAGGTCACGTTGGCGATAACGAAGGCTCAGCAGAGGGTAGCTCACACTTAGCTGATCCCTCAGCATTCTTTACAGACCCCGGTCTTGCTAAAGATTTCGTTGAGAAAACTGGTGTTGACGCACTTGCTATTGCTGTGGGTAATGCACACGGTGCTTACAAATTACCTCCCAAACTTGACTTTGAGAGAATCCGCACAATTGCTCAGACTGTAGACGTTCCGTTGGTTCTTCACGGTGGTTCAGGTCTTACAGATAACGATTTCCGTCAAGCTATCCATGACGGTATCAGCAAGGTTAACATCTTCACAGATATTAACGTTGCTGCAGTTGAAGCAGAATTTAAGAAGTTCTCAGATATGAACAAGGGCATCATCGACTTAATCCCTGCTGCAGTTGAAGCAGTTAAGCTTGCTACAATGAACAAGCTTGAACTCTTTGGTAGCTGCAACAAGGCTGATGGTGGTATCGCAGGAGATTCCGGTCTTTCTACAACAGATTTAGAAAAAATCACAAAGTTGGTAGCAGCAGAAGTTGCTAAGTATATCAATAAGTAATTATATTAAAAACAGAGGCTGCAGCAAAATGTTTTCATTTTGCTGCAGCCTCTTTTTTATCTTAACTTCAAAATGTTGTTAGCTGCGCAAAGAACAGAAAGCTTTCCGCTCTCGTAAGTCAGTCCGCCCTGCATATAGGCAGCGTAAGGCTCACGAAGAGGTCCGTCTGCAGAAATCTCAATGCTTGCTCCCGATACAAAAGCGCCTGCCGCCATAATAACCTGGTCAGAATATCCGGGCATATCCCACGGCTCAGGGGTAACAAACGAGTCAATGGGTGCACCTCGCTGTATTCCACGGCAAAATGCACACAGGTTTTCAGCGGAATTAAGCTTTACTGCCTGTATGATGTCGCCTCGTACCTCGCCTGCTGTGGGTGCAACCTCAAAGCCCAAAAGGTTGAACACTTCAGCGGCAAATACTGCAGTTTTTAAGCTTTGGGCAACTGTGTGGGGTGCCATAAAAAATCCCTGATACATATAGCGGTTCATTCCCAATGACGCTCCAACCTCTGCCCCGATTCCGGGCGAGGTTAAGCGATATGACACCTGCTCAACAAGGTCAGCTCTGCCAGCTAAATATCCGCCGGTCAAAGCCAGTCCGCCACCTGGGTTCTTAATCAACGACCCTGCCATAATATCAGCACCTACGTCAGTAGGTTCGCGCTTTTGTACAAATTCGCCGTAGCAGTTATCCACCATAACAACTACATCGGCGCGAGTATTTTTAATAAAATCTATGGCGTCTGCAAGTTCCTCTACTGTGTAGGATTCACGCCAAGCATATCCCTTGGAGCGTTGCAGCTCTACCATTCTAACCTTGGGATTTTTAAGCGCCTGGCCTAGTGCGGCCTTGTCAATTCTTCCGTCAGGCGTAAGGGCAACCTCCATATAGTCAATGCCCCAATCTTTCAGGCTTGCGCCTGATGTGCCACGTTTACCTATTACCTCCTCTAAGGTATCATAGGGTGCGCCTGTGGCTGAAACCAAAATATCCCCAGGACGTAAAATCCCAAACAAGCAGGAGCACAATGCGTGTGTTCCTGACACGATGCTGTGGCGCACTAAGGCTGCCTCTGTGCCAAAAACTGTGGCGTAGATTTTTTCTAATGTATCACGACCTAAATCGTCATAGCCGTAGCCTGTAGAAAGCCCCAGATGAGCTTCTGAAACCCTGTATTCAGAAAAGGCTTTGAGTACCTTTATCTGGTTGTATTCCGCCGTAGCGTTAATTGAAGCAAAGCTTTCTGCTACGTTTGCCTCGGCGATTTTTCCAAGCTCTATGACCTTGTCGGATAAGCCGTATTCTTCCTTTAAAATTTTAGCAATTTCCATATTAACCCTCTATTCCTTGCCCTGAAAAATCAGGGATAAAACTTTCGTCTGCCGCCTCGCCTTCCTGTATAAAGGCGTTTTCCACACCCAAATCCACCGCATAGTCAATAAGCTCATCGTAGTCTTTTTGGCTTACCTTTCTTTGCAGTTCAGGGAATTTATCAAGATTGCCCACAGGTGTGAACTGGCTCATAATTGATATGTAAATGTTATCTCTATACGTTTCATATAAATACTTTATAATTCTTTTACTTTCTTTTGTGCCCTCGGGCAGCATAAGGTGGCGCACTATTACACCCTTTTGCATTATGCCATCGTCATCAAATACACAAGTTGGTTGCTGGCGCACCATTTCTGCTATTGCAGCAGTTGCAATTTCAGGATAATCCGCTGCGGCAGAATACCGCTTGGCGCTATATGCGTCAATATACTTAAAATCAGGAAGATAAATGTCAATTAATCCCTCGGCGCGCCGCAGTGCTTCTGCCTTTTCGTAGCCGCTTGAATTATAGACAAAGGGGATACCGATTCCTTTTGACTTTGCCTTTTCCACGCTTTTTAGTACCTGCGGCAGGTAATGCCCTGCGGTTACCAGATTTATGTTGTGAGAGCCTTGTGCTTTTAGCTCAAAGAAAATCTCACAAAGCCTGTCGGAGCTTATCTCAACACCTTTTCCTTTGTGCGAAATTTCTCTGTTCTGGCAGAACACGCACCCCATATTGCATCCTGAAAAAAACACAGTTCCCGAACCATCTGTTCCCGAAAGGCAGGGCTCTTCCCATTGGTGCAGACTGGCGCGAGCGACACGTATTTTATTATTCGCGCCGCAGGCGCCTTTATTTCCTTGTGTCCTTGACGTTTTGCACTCCTTCGGGCAGAGAGTGCAAACGTTTAAATCAAATATATCTTTCATTATTTTACTGCCTGTTTTAATTTGTAATCCATATTTTTGGCACAAAAACTTCGTTGAATTTATGTATCGCGTAGTTGTCTGTCATTCCTGCAATGTAGTCGCATACTGTTTGCTCTAAACCAAAACGCTCAATGTCATCATACACCATATCGCCCATTAACGACGGTTTTTCTAAAAACTTCTCAAAGAGCAGGCTTATGACCTTCTGACTTTTGCCGTTTTCCTCCTGAGCTCGGCTGTTGACATAAACAGTTCGGAACATAAAATCCCGTAGCTCGCCCATTGCGCCTGCCACGTCAGGGGACATTTCTATTGTGTTTTTGCCATCGGAGGCTTTGACTATATCGTAAATAAGAGTGCTTATTCTGTCGCCGTGGGTTGCACCTAAGACGGCAATGCAGTCGGAAGGCAAGTCTGCTTCTTTTATAATACCTCCCCTGAGAGCGTCGTCAATATCGTGATTTATATATGCAATGCGGTCTGCAAGCTTGATAATTTTGCCCTCGAGGGTTTCTGCCTCGTTATCTCCCGCGTGATTTAAAATTCCGTCGCGCACCTCGTATGTCAGGTTTAAGCCTGTGCCGTTTTCAAGATAATCCACCACGCGCAAGCTCTGTTCGTAATGATGAAAACCAAATGAGCAGATTTTATCAAGCATAAATTCTCCTGTGTGACCAAAGGGTGTGTGGCCAAGGTCATGTCCTAAGGCGATTGCCTCTGTTAGATCCTCGTTGAGCCTTAAAGACCTTGCAATGGTACGGGCAATCTGGGCAACCTCCATAGTGTGAGTCAGGCGCGTTCTGTAATGGTCGCCTGCAGGAGCTAAGAAAACCTGTGTTTTGTGCTTTAGGCGCCTGAAAGACTTGGCGTGGATGATGCGGTCTCTGTCACGCTGATAGCAGGTGCGCATATCACAGGGGGAAATGGGTTTTAGCCTTCCCTTGGTGTCGCGTGCCTTCTGTGCATATGGGGAGAGGATTTTTCCTTCGTTTTGTTCTGTCGTTTCTCTGATTGTCAATATACCACCGCCCTTTTATACTATCTCATTATATATTGTATCACGTCAATATTACAATTGTGTAAAAATGGCAATACATTCCCTTTAAAAATGCCAATTTTTTGATTTTGATAATTATCCATTGAATTGCATAATATTTTATGGTACAATATAAATGGTAATTATAACATAAATTAAAGTTACTTTTTATTAGGAGGATTAAAATGGCTAAAAAATTTAAAACCATGGACGGTAACTGCGCTGCCGCACATTGCGCTTATGCATTTACGGAAGTAGCGGCGATTTACCCAATTACTCCCTCTTCTACAATGGCAGAGTATGTGGACCAATGGAGTGCAAACGGTCTTAAGAACATCTTTGGTCAGACGGTTGAAGTCGTAGAGATGCAGTCTGAAGCAGGTGCAGCAGGTGCTGTACACGGGTCACTCCAGGGCGGCGCTTTAACCACAACATTCACAGCATCACAGGGATTACTCCTGATGATTCCCAATATGTATAAAATTGCAGGCGAGCTTTTGCCTACAGTTTTTCACGTTAGCGCAAGAGCGTTAGCTGCTCACGCGTTAAGCATCTTCGGCGACCATCAGGACGTTATGGCTTGCCGCCAGACAGGATTTGCATTGCTTGCTTCAGGCAGCGTGCAGGAAACGATGGACTTAGGCGGTGTGGCACACCTTGCATCAATAAAAGGCAGAGTTCCCTTCGTACACTTCTTTGATGGATTCAGAACATCACATGAAATCCAGAAAATCGAAGTTGTGGACTACGAGGATTTAAAGAGCCTTGTTGACTGGGATGCATTACGCGCGTTTAAGGACAACGCATTAAACCCCGAGCACCCTGTTCTCAGGGGCACAGCCCAGAACCCTGATATTTACTTCCAGGGCAGAGAAGCTGCAAACACTTATTACGATAAAATTCCTGATATAGTTGCTGATTATATGAAGGAAATCACAAAGATTACAGGAAGAGAATATAAACCCTTTAACTACTACGGCGCACCTGACGCAACAAAGGTTATTGTTGCTATGGGCTCAGTGTGTGAAGCCCTTGAAGAAACTGTAGACTACCTTAATGCCCGTGGCGAAAAGGTGGGTGTTATTAAGGTACACCTCTACAGACCATTTTCGGCAAAATATTTCTTTGATGTTATGCCTGAAACGGTTAAGAGCATTGCGGTGCTTGACAGAACAAAAGAGCCTGGCTCTTTGGGCGAGCCTCTGTATCTTGACATTTGTAATCTTTATACAGGTAAGGAAAACGCACCGAAAATCATTGGCGGTCGCTATGGTCTTGGTTCAAAGGATACAACACCCACGCAGCTTGCGGCAGTTTTTGCAGAACTCGATAAAAGCACACCCAAAAACGGCTTTACAATCGGCATTATTGACGACGTAACGAATCTTTCCATCAACCCTGTTGAGAAGATTAACGCGGCTCCTGAGGGAGCAACACGCTGTAAGTTCTGGGGCTTTGGCTCAGACGGTACAGTCGGTGCAAACAAAGATGCTATTAAAATCATCGGCGACAATACAGACCTTTACGCGCAAGCCTACTTTGATTATGACTCAAAAAAGTCAGGCGGCGTGACAATGTCCCACTTAAGATTCGGCAAAAAGCCCATCAAGTCAACCTATTTACTTGACGAGGCTGACTACATTGCCTGCCACAAGCCTTCGTATATCTATCAGTACGATATTTTAGAGGGATTAAAGCGTGGCGGCACGTTTCTTTTGAACTGCGTATGGTCGCCCGAAGAATTGGAAGAAAAGCTTCCAGCTAGCATGAAGCGTTATATAGCGGAAAATGAAATCAAATTCTATATTATAAATGCAGTTGACATTGCCTCATCTATCGGTCTTGGGGAAAGAATCAATATGGTAACACAGTCAGCGTTCTTTAAGCTTGCTGATGTTATTCCCATAAATGAAGCAGTTCCGCTCTTAAAAGATGCTATCAAGAAAACTTATGGCAAAAAGGGCGAAAAAATCGTAGCTATGAACTGCGAGGCAGTAGACAGAGCGCTCGATGCTATTGTTGAAATCAGCGTTCCCGACAGCTGGCGCGATGCAAAAGATGAAGAAGCTACAAAAAGAGATGTTCCCGAATTTATCACAAAAATCGTTGAACCCATTAACGCACAGCGTGGCAATAAGCTTCCTGTTTCAACATTTGTGGGTATGGAAGACGGCACATTTATTGCCGGCACATCACAGTATGAGAAGAGAACCGTTGCAGTAACAGTTCCTGCGTGGGATGTAGAAAAATGTATCCAGTGTAACCAGTGCTCACTGGTTTGCCCCCACGCTGCAATAAGACCTTTCCTCTTAACAGAAGAAGAGGTGGCAGCGGCTCCTGAAAGCTTTGAAGCAAAGGATGCTACAGGTCCTCAGCTTAAAGGACTAAAATATCGTGTTCAGGTCAGCCCAAGAGATTGTCTGGGTTGCGGTGTTTGTGCGAACACCTGTCCCGAAAAGGTTCACGCTCTTACAATGGTTCCTGTTGACGAAGCGGTAGCGGCTCAGGCAGATAACTGGGAATACGCTATGACCATTTCTGTAAAAGACCACTTAATGGAGAAGAACACAGTCAAGGGCACACAGTTTGCAAAGCCGTTACTTGAGTTCTCAGGGGCTTGCGCAGGCTGTGGCGAAACACCTTACATCAAGCTAATCACACAAATGTTTGGCGACAGAATGATGATTGCCAACGCTACAGGCTGTACATCAATCTGGGGTGGTTCTGCCCCCTCTACGCCTTACACACAAAACGCTGAGGGAAAGGGTCCTGCGTGGGCAAACTCACTCTTTGAGGACAATGCAGAATACGGTCTTGGTATGGCAGTTGCCGTAAGAAAGATAAGAGAAACACTAAAAGATAAAATGAACGAAGCGATTGAATCAGGCGTAGATGCAAAAACAGCCCAAAGCTTTAAAGCTTGGATTGAAGCTATGAATGACGCAGAAGGTTCAAAGGCAGCAGCAAAGGATGTAATTGAAGCGCTAAAATCAGCCGATATGTCAATTCATGCAGTTAAGGATATTGCCGAGCGTACAGATTTTCTCGTTAAGCGTTCAAACTGGGCGTTCGGCGGCGACGGCTGGGCTTATGATATTGGATACGGCGGTCTTGACCACGTTATCGCATCAGGCGAAGACATCAATATTTTTGTTGTGGATACAGAGGTTTACTCAAATACAGGCGGTCAGTCATCGAAGGCTACACCTACTGCAGCAGTTGCAAAATTTGCGGCTTCAGGTAAGAAAGTCAAGAAAAAAGACTTAGGTTTAATTGCTACAACATACGGTTATGTGTATGTGGCACAGATTGCGCTGGGTGCTAACCCTGCTCATGCAATCAAGGCTCTCAGAGAAGCTGAAAGCTACCCGGGTCCGTCACTTGTAATTGCTTACGCTCCTTGTATCAACCACGGAATCAAGGCAAAGGGCAATATGGCAAATTCAATCGCCGAGGAGAAGAAAGCTGTGGATACAGGCTACTGGCACTTGTGGAGATACAATCCCGAGCTGAAAGAGGAGGGCAAGAATCCCTTTATCTTAGACTCCAAAGAACCCACAGGTCAGGTCCGTGACTTCTTAGAGGGCGAAAACCGTTACCTGATGTTAAAACAGGCATTTCCTGATGTGGCGGAGGAGCTGTTCTCTAAAGCAGAGAAGGATTTACTGGAACGCTACGAAAACTATAAGCGTATGGCTCAATAATAAACCAGAAAAGAAGGGACTGTAGCAAAATGTATTTCATTTTGCTACAGTCCCTTTTGGGGTGGACGAAAAATAGCACAGATTGGACAAACTGAGCGAAAGTAAGGCATAGCCTTGCTTTCGGTTACCCGAAAGCGTACGTGGGTACGCTGAGAGGC
>JAZRPE010000043.1:0-23303 GCA_045649085.1 Congzhengia sp. | reverse complement strand
TCTTTTGATGTCTAAAGCAACATTTCTTCTTAAATCGCCTTCAACAATGTAATCTTTGTCGATGATCTCTCTGAGCTTTGATACTTCATCCTCTGTTAAGTCTTTAACTCTTGTGTCGGGATTGATACCTGCTTCAGCGAGGATTTTCTGTGAGCTGGGAAGACCAATACCATAAACATATGTTAAGCCTACTTCAACTCTTTTTTCTCTGGGTAAATCTACGCCTGAAATTCTTGCCATGCGGTTTTCCACCTCCTGTTTTAGTGTTTATTATCTATAGCTACTTCGGGAAAATGGTGTTTCCACCATAGCCGCTTCCCGAAAAATTGTACAAATGCTATAAATCAGCCCTGTTTCTGCTTGTGCTTGGGGTTTTCACAGATAACCATTACTTTACCCTTACGCTTGATTATTTTACATTTTTCACACATCGGCTTTACACTGGGTCTTACTTTCATTGTAAATACCTCCTTCATGGGATTTCGCTTTCGCGATAAAATTGCTTATTTTGCTCTCCATGTTATACGCCCTTTTGTTAAATCGTAGGGCGACATTTCGACCGTTACTTTATCTCCGGGTAAGATTCTGATATAGTTGGTTCTGAGTTTGCCCGAAATGTGAGCCAAAATCTCGTGACCGTTTTCGAACTTTACCTTAAACATTGCATTGGGAAGAGCCTCGGACACTACGCCCTCTAACTCAATTACTCCGTCTTTAGCCATATAAATCCTCCTATACGTTATCATATTCTGCAAGTTCTCGACAAAGGTCAGGGTTTGTTACCCTTATTCCCTGCGCTAACTTTTCGCAGATTCTTTCAGATGTTTTTCCAGTATTCTCAAGATGTTTAATTTTTTTCTTCTTAGGGTTGTCTACCTTCCGCAAGTCGCCGTCGGCAATTTCAACGAAATTATCGTCAATTGCCTTAAGCACTACAAAGTATTTACCCTTATCTCTTCCCGCCTTTGACAATACTATATTACCATCACGGAAATCCAAAATAACATCACCTCAAAATTTTTAGCATTTCGTAAGAATTTCAACACCGTCTTTTGTTATTAAAACTGTATTCTCATAATGTGCTGAAAGCTTACCGTCTGCTGTTACCACTGTCCAATCATCTGACAGGGTGTTGACCTGATACGTACCTATATTTACCATTGGCTCTACTGCAATGGTCATTCCAGAGATAAGTCTTGGTCCTCTACCTTCTGTTCCGTAGTTGGGAACTTCAGGTTCTTCGTGCAGAGCACTTCCTATACCGTGGCCTACGAAGTCGCGGACTACTGAAAATCCGTTATCTTCCACCACCTTTTGAATATTTGCCGAAATATCTCCTAAGCGATTGCCAGGGAGTGCAAATTCCATACCGCGCCAGAAGCTTGCCTCGGTAACGTCTATGAGCTTCTTTGCCTCAGGAGAAATTTCTCCCACTGCAAATGTTCTCGCCGCATCACCGTGGTAGCCTTCAATGCTCGCCCCAACATCTACGCTGACGATGTCCCCGTCAACAAGTCTGCGCTTGCCCGGAATACCGTGTATGACTTCCTCATTAATGGAAATACACACATGTCCGGGAAACCCGCCATAATTGTAGAATGAGCAGCCCGCACCTGACTTTTTGATATGCTCTGCCGCAATTTTATCGAGCTCACGAGTCGTAATTCCGGGAACAATTAATGGCTCAAGGATTTCAAATACTTCAGCAACTATGCGTCCCGCTGCTCTCATCTTTTGTATTTCGTGCAGTGATTTAATCTTAATCATAATTACGCCTCAATATTTTCTCTTAACGCTTTTATCAATGCCATCGTGGTGTCTTCCACCTTGTCAAGTCCTTTGACAGTGATAAGTTTTCCACGCGCTTCATAAAAGTACTTAAGAGGTTTTGTTTGCTCGTTATAAACCTCTAGTCTGTGTCTGATTACCTCAGGCACATCGTCATCTCTCATTTCAAGAGCGCCGCCACATTTGTCACAAACGCCCTCTTTTTTGGACGGATTGCCTGTTATGTGATAGGTTGCTCCGCAAGAACTACAAACTCGTCTTCCGGAAAGCCTGTCAACGATAATGTCCTCGTCAACATCTAACTCTAACGCACAATCCACTAAAATCGGCAGTTTTTCCATAATTTCTGCCTGAGAAACGGTTCTGGGAAAACCATCTAAGATGTAACCGAACTTGCAGTCGTCATCTTTAATTCTTTCCTTAACCATTTCTACTACTATATCGTCGGGCACTAACTCGCCTCGGTCAATGTAAGCTTTAACTTCATTGCCGAGAGCGGTTTTTGCCGCGATAGTTTCTCTGATAATTTGTCCGGTGGAAATCGCAGGAATATTGTATTCCTTTTCTAACTCGGCTGCCTGAGTGCCTTTGCCTGCTCCCGGCGCACCCAATAAGATAAGTTTCACTTTATTCGCCTCCGGGATTATTCAAGAAATCCTTTATAGTGTCTCATTAACATCTGCGATTCAATATTCTTAACGGTTTCAAGTGCAACACCAACTACGATAAGTAATGATGTACCACCGATTGAAATACCAGCCATAGCAGGCATTACAATTGCCATAATCAGCGGGAATATTGCGATGATCGCTAAGAAGAAAGCACCTAAGAGTGTTGTCTTTGACAATACTTTTGCAATATAATCCGATGTAGGCTTACCGGGTCTGATACCGGGGATTGAACCATTGTTTCTCTTAATGTTGTTCGCAACTTCGATAGGATTGAACTGAATCGCTGTATAGAAGTATGTGAAGAACAAGATTAATAAGAAGTAGCATACAATATAGAAAGGATGTGATTCTGAGAACCATCTTAATATTGTAGCCCAGATACCTTCAGTAGGTGTGTTTCCGCCATGAACAAACATTGAGATTGTCTGGGGGAATGACATAATCGACACCGCAAAGATGATAGGCATTACACCAGCCATAATAATCTTCATGGGAATGTGTGATGACTGACCACCGTATGTCTTTCTGCCAACAACACGCTTAGCATACTGAACAGGAATCTTTCTTTCTGCTTCGTTGAACAGTACAACAAATGCAATGGCAATAATTGCGATAGCAATAATACCAATGATTGTTGCGATTGATGCGATATTGATACCGCCGCCCTGTTCTACCATAGCCTTCATAGACTGAATAGCTGCAGGACCTCTGGATACGATACCGATTACGATAAGTAATGAAATACCGTTACCAATACCACGTTCTGTAATCTGTTCACCAAGCCACATTAAAAATGCTGTACCAGCTGTGAATGTGAATGTTACAATGAGATACTCAAACACACCTGTTGATGCCATAGCACCAGATAAGCCGAAATAAAGACCTGTTGCCTGAATGAATGCTAATATTACTGTTACGTATCTTGTGTAGGAAGCAATTTTCTTTCTGCCCTCTTCGCCTTCCTTTGCGAGTCTCTCGAGTGCAGGAATTGCAACTGTCAAAAGCTGCAAAATGATTGATGCGTTGATATAGGGTGTGATACTCATCGCAAAAATCGAAGCACGCTCTAATGCGCCACCTGAGAAGTTATTGATAAGTCCCTGAATACCGCCGCTGAAACCACCCATCATCTCTGAAATCATATCGGGGCTGATTCCGGGAACCGGAATGAATGAACCCAATCTGAAAATCACGAGCATGAGGATTGTGTAAAGCATTTTCTTACGGAGATCCGGAATTTTCCATGCGTTGCGCAATGTCTGAAACATTCTCAGATCACCTCCGCCTTACCGCCAGCAGCAGCGATTTTTTCTTCAGCAGATTTTGTAAATTTCGCAGCCTGAACTGTTATGTTCTTTGCTGTTAAATCACCTCTGCCCAATACTTTAACGCCATCGTTGATTTTTTTGATAATGCCAGCAGCCTTTAATGCAGCTGCGTCAACAACTGCGCCATCTTCAAAGCTGTTTAATGCTGCAACATTTATTTCTGTATAAGTTTTAGCAAAAATGTTTGTGAAGCCTCTCTTGGGAAGTCTTCTGTAAATAGGCATCTGACCGCCTTCAAAACCAGGTCTTACACCGCCGCCTGAGCGAGCTTTCTGACCCTTGTGGCCTCTGCCTGCTGTTTTGCCATTGCCCGAACCGTGACCGCGGCCTACTCGGAATCCATCCTTCTTTGAGCCTTCAGCGGGTTTTAATTCGTTCAAATTCATTGTGGCACCTCCTTTGGATTAAAGTTCTTCTACTTTTACCATATAGTCTACTTTCTTAATCATACCCAATATTGCAGGGGTTGCTTCGTGTTCTTTTGTGTCACGAATTTTCTTAAGGCCAAGTGCCTTAACTGTTGCTATGTGGTCCTTTTTTCTACCAATTGTACTTTTTAATAAAGTTACCTTAAGCTTAGCCATGGTCTTTTGCCTCCTAGTTTAAAATTTCTTCTACGGACTTGCCGCGAGCTGCTGCAACCTCTTCTACACTCTTCAAGGAAGCTAATCCCTGAATTGTAGCCTTAACAACGTTTCTGGGGTTGTTAGAACGAAGTGACTTTGTTCTGATATCTGCAATTCCCGCAAGTTCTAATACAGCACGCGCTGCACCACCTGCGATAACACCTGTACCTTTGCCAGCGGGCTTAAGTAACACTCTGCCTGCGCCGAATTCGCCGGTAATTTCGTGAGGAATTGTTGTTCCAACCATGTTAACGTGGATAAGGTTTTTCTTAGCATCTTCAATACCCTTACGAATAGCGTCAGGGATTTCTGCTGATTTACCTGTGCCGCAGCCTACATAACCGTTTTCATCGCCAACTACAACTAATGCTGTGAAACGGAATGTTCTACCGCCCTTTACAACCTTTGCAACTCTGCCAAGGCTTACTACTTTTTCTTTTAAATCTAAAGTGCTTGCGTCTATAAGTTGAGCCAAAACTATTTCCTCCTTTTCTTAGAATTTAAGACCGGCTTCTCTTGCACCATCTGCAAGTTCCTGTACACGGCCGTGGTATATATATCCGCCTCTATCGAATACTACGTTTTCAATACCTTTTTCAAGAGCTTTTTTAGCTACTAATTCGCCGACTTTTTTCGCTGCTTCCTTGTTACCGCCGAATTCGCCCTTAAGCTCTAAGGATGAAGCAGAAACTAAAGTGTTACCAGCTACGTCGTCGATTATCTGAGCATAAATGTTCTTAAGACTTCTGAATACGCAAAGTCTGGGGCAAGCGGGTGTACCGCTGATAGCCTTACGAACTCTTGCGTGACGTCTGAGTCTTGCAACATTACTTGACTGCTTGTTAATCAATTCGATTCACTCCTTTTGATTTTTACTGTTTACGAAGCCATGGATTTTGCCATAGCCCCTAACACCAAAAAGATTACTTCCGGTCCTGTATTATTTCTTACCGCCGGTTTTACCTTCTTTTCTTCTGATACGCTCTGTTGCGTATTTGATACCCTTGCCCTTGTAGGGTTCAGGCGGTCTCTTTTCACGAACCTTCGCTGCGAATTCACCAACGATCTGTTTGTCGATACCTTTGATGATGATTTCGTTAGCTGAAGGAGCTTCAATTGTGATACCGTCTACGGGAACCATTTCTACCTGGTGTGAATAACCGAGGTTCATCACAAGGTTTTTACCCTGCATCTGTACTCTGTAACCAACGCCGTTTACTTCGAGTTTCTTTTCGTAACCCTCTGTAACACCGATTACCATGTTGTTTAAGAGTGTTCTTGTTAAGCCGTGCAGTGCCTTGTGAGCTTTTATTTCAGAAGGTCTTGAAACTGTGATTTCTGCGCCTTCCTGTTTGATAATCATATCAGGATGTAATTCCTTTGTAAGTGTGCCTTTAGGTCCCTTAACTGTAACCACGTTGCCTGCAGCAACTTCTACTGTTACACCAGCGGGAACCGCGATAGGCATTCTTCCGATTCTGGACACTGTGTGCACCTCCTAAATTAGTCTAAGCGTATTACCATACGAATGCCATTACTTCGCCGCCGACATTTTCCTTTCTTGCTTTCTTGTCAGTCATAATGCCTTTGGATGTTGAAACAATAGCGATACCGAGACCCTTTAATACCTTGGGTAACTCTTCTTTACTCTTGTATATTCTGAGGCCGGGTGTTGAAACTCTCTTGATACCTGAGATTGCTCTTTCCTTACCGTTGTACTTTAAAGCGATACGGATGATATCCTGTTTGCCGTCCTCGATTATCTGATAGTTCTTGATGTAGCCTTCTTCTAATAAGATTTCAGCGATTGCCTTTTTCACATTAGATGCAGGAACATCTACGCAAATATGTTTTGCAGCATTTGCGTTTCTGATTCTTGTAAGCATATCTGCGATAGGATCGGTTGTATGCATATTTATTACCTCCTTCTTCCGAATTCAATAAATTTTACCAGCTTGCCTTCTTCACACCGGGAATCTGACCTTTGTATGCCAATTCACGGAAACAGATACGGCAGATACCGTACTTTCTGAGATACGCATGGGGGCGTCCGCAGATTTTACATCTGTTGTACTGTCTTGAGCTGAATTTAGGCGTTTTTTGCTGCTTTAATTTCATTGCAAGTTTAGCCATTTAATAATCCTCCTCTTTACCCTTATTATTTGGTTGCAAACGGAGCGCCCATTAATGCAAGAAGCTCTCTTGCTTCTTCATCTGTCTTCGCTGTTGTAACCATAATAATATCCATGCCTCTTAATTTATCAATCTTATCGTAGTCAATTTCGGGGAAAATCAACTGTTCCTTAACGCCTACGCAGTAGTTACCACGGCCGTCAAATGAATCGGGGTTGATACCACGAAAGTCCCTTACTCGGGGAAGTGCTACGTTGAAGAATCTGTCTAAGAATTCGTACATCTTAGCGCCACGAAGTGTAACTTTGCAGCCGATTGACATACCTTCTCTGATTTTGAAAGTAGCGACAGATTTTCTTGCTTTTGTGATTACGGGCTTCTGACCTGTAATCGCCTGTAAATCGCTAACTGCGCCGTCTAAAGCTTTTGCATTATCTTTAGCTTCGCCACAGCCGATATTTATTACAATTTTTTCGAGCTTAGGAATCTGCATTGTGCTCTTGTAGCTGTATTTAGCCATTAAAGCAGGAGCAACTTCCTTGCTGTATTTTTCCTGTAATCTAGCCATCTGCTTAGTTTACCTCCTCTTACAAAATTAGTCGTTAAAGGTTTCTCCGCACTTCTTGCAGTAACGTACTGATGTGCCGTCTTCAAGCACCTTTCTTGCTGCTCTTGTTGCTTTCTTGCACTTTGAGCAAACTACCATTACGTTTGAAGCATCAATTGCTGCTTCCTGCTTGATGATACCGCCAGGCTGTGCCTGTCCGCGGGGCTTTTTATGCATTGTAGCTACTGCTACGCCTTCAACGATTGCTTTACCCTTACCAGGCAAAACTTCGATTACTTTACCTTTTTTACCCTTATCTTTGCCTGCGATTACTAATACTTCATCGCCGGATTTAATATTCATTTTTGCCATTTTGTGGGCTCCTCCTTAATTTTAATTTAAATTAGAGTACCTCAGGCGCCAAAGAAAGAATCTTCATGTATTCTTTTTCACGAAGCTCTCTTGCAACGGGTCCAAAAATACGTGTTCCTCTTGGGTTCTTATCGTCCTTTATAATAACTGCTGCATTTTCATCAAACTTGATGTATGTGCCGTCGTTACGTCTTACGCCGGAAACTGATCTAACGATGACTGCCTTTACAACGTCACCCTTTTTTACAACGCCGCCGGGTGTTGACTTTTTAACTGAAGCAACAACCACATCACCGATTGCAGCATATCTTCTCTTAGAACCGCCCAATACTCTGATACACATCAACTCTTTTGCTCCGGTATTATCCGCAACCTTCAAAAGTGTCTGCTGTTGAATCATAATTGGTAACCTCCGTTTCTTAATTCAATTACTGTGCCTTTTCTAAAATTTCCACAAGTCTCCATCTCTTATCACGAGAAAGCTTTCTTGTTTCCATTACTAACACCTTATCGCCAATTCCGCAGATATTGTTCTCGTCATGGGCTTTAAGTTTGTATGTCTTCTTCATGATTTTGCCATAAAGAGGATGTTTTACGTTATATTCGATAGCAACTACGATTGTTTTGTCCATCTTGTTGCTAACAACTTTACCGATTCTCTGTTTTCTAAAGTTTCTTGTTTCTGCCATGATTTCACTCCTTTCAAGGACTTATTTATCCTTATTCTGCAAGTTTTCTCTCAGCCATTACTGTTTTAACCTTGGCTATTGTCTTCTTAACCTCAACGATTCTCATGGGGTTTTCCAACTGATTTGTAGCATTCTGGAATCTGAGGTTAAAGAGTTCTTTCTTAAGGTCTGCGAGATTAGTTTCGAGTTCAGCTGTGCTTAATGCACGAATTTCGTTTACCTTCATTAAATTAACCCTCCATTTCTTCAGTTTCTTTAGCTACAAACTTACATTTAATAGGAAGTTTGTGCATAGCAAGACGAAGTGCTTCTCTTGCAACTTCTTCTGAAACGCCGTCGATTTCGAAGAGTACTCTGCCGGGCTTAACTACTGCTACCCAGTACTCAGGTGAACCCTTACCACTACCCATACGTGTTTCAGCAGGTTTTTCTGTAACCGGTTTATCCGGGAAAATCTTGATCCAAACTTTACCGCCACGCTTGATGTAACGTGTCATCGCGATACGGGCAGCTTCAATCTGATTGCTTGTAATCCAAGAAGCTTCTAATGCCTGAAGACCGTAAGAGCCGTTTGTTACTTTGTTACCGCGTAACGCCTGACCCTTCATTCTACCGCGCATTACTCTTCTGTATTTTACTCTTTTCGGTAATAACATTCTTATTTACCTCCCTCAGTCTTAATCTTCTTGCTCTCGGGAAGGATTTCTCCTTTGTAAATCCAGACTTTAACACCGATTTTACCGTATGTTGTGTTAGCTTCAGCGAAACCATAATCGATGTCTGCTCTTAATGTCTGGAGCGGAATTGTACCTTCGTGGTAGTGCTCAGAACGCGCGATTTCAGCACCGCCAAGACGGCCAGAACATGTTGTTTTAATACCCTTAGCACCTAATTTCATTGCTCTTGACATTACTGATTTCATTGCTTTTCTGAAAGAAATACGTCTTTCTAACTGTGATGCAATGTTTTCAGCTACTAACTGTGCATTCATATCAGGCTGCTTTACTTCTTCGATATTTAAAGCAACTGTCTTATTTGTTAAGCCTTCAAGCTCTTTCTTAACCTTCTCGATTTCAGCGCCGCCCTTACCAATGATGATACCGGGTTTTGCTGCAAAAATGTTGATTTTTACTCTTTTTGCTGTACGCTCGATTTCGATTTTTGCAATACCGGCTGCATACAGCTTATTCTTTAAGAATTTTCTTAATTTATAATCTTCAACCAGGTAATCACCGAAGTCCTTATCATTTGCGAACCACTTTGAATCCCAGTCTTTAATTACGCCTACTCTTAAACCGTGTGGATTAACTTTCTGTCCCAAGACTTATACCTCCTTCTCTTAGTTTTACTGACCAAGCTCTTTTAACACAATTGTGATATGGCTTGTTCTTTTTCTAATTCTAAACGCTCTACCCTGTGCTCTGGGTCTAACACGCTTGAGTGTGGGACCCTGGTTTGCATAAATTTCTGCAATGTACAGGTTGTTTTTGTCCATGTTGTGGTTGTTTTCAGCATTTGCCATAGCTGATGCAAGTAATTTGATGAGTAATTCACTTGCAGCTTTGGGTGTGTTCTTTAAGATACCCATAGCAACGTCAACAGGTTTATTTCTGATCATATCAATTACGATCTTAACTTTTCTTGATGAAATACGAGCGTAACTAAGTTTTGCTCTCGCTTCCACTATAACTCCTCCTCTCTTAAAAGGAAATATTATTTACCGCTTGTTTTGTTACCGGCATGGCCTTTGTATGTTCTTGTAGGTGCAAACTCGCCGAGTTTGTGACCAACCATATCTTCTGAAATGAACACCGGAACGTGCTTTCTTCCGTCGTGTACGGCAATTGTATGGCCTACCATATCAGGGAAAATGGTTGAGCTTCTTGACCATGTCTTTAAAACTCTTTTTTCATTTGTTTCATTCATTTTCATGATGCGAGCAAGTAGCTTTGCATGCACGAAAGGTCCTTTTTTAACCGATCTACTCAATTTAAATCCTCCTTCGCCATATATTCCCGAGGGAGTTCCTCGATATATCGTTACGAAATATTATTTATCGTTTCTTCTCTTAACAATGAACTTGTCGTTAAGATTCTTTTTCTTTCTTGTCTTAAGACCAAGCGCAGGCTTACCCCAAGGTGTAACAGGACCGGGTCTACCAACAGGTGAACGACCTTCACCACCACCATGGGGGTGATCGCAGGGGTTCATTACAGAACCACGAACTGTAGGTCTCCAACCCATGTGACGTTTTCTACCAGCTTTACCGATAGATACGTTTTCATGGTCTAAGTTACCAATCTGACCGATTGTAGCCATGCAGTTAAGAGCAATAAGTCTAACTTCGCCTGAGGGAAGTCTAACCTGAGCATACTTACCTTCTTTAGCCATAAGCTGTGCGCTAGCACCTGCTGTTCTTACTAACTGACCACCTTTACCGGGCTGAAGCTCGATGTTGTGGATTATTGTACCAACAGGGATGTTAGCGATGTGCATTGCGTTACCGGGCTTGATGTCTGCGCCATTGGGATCTGTTACGATTTCCATGCCGTCTGTAACACCTAAAGGTGCTAAGATGTATCTCTTTTCGCCGTCTTCGTACTGAATTAAAGCGATGTTTGCAGATCTGTTAGGATCGTATTCAATACCGATAACCTTTGCTGTACCAACTTTATTTCTCTTAAAGTCGATAATTCTGTATTTTCTTCTGTTGCCGCCGCCTCTGTGACGAACGGTGATTCTGCCATAGTTGTTTCTACCGCCTGCTTTGTTTAAAGATTCAAGTAATGATCTTTCGGGTTCTGACTTTGTGATTTCCTCGAATGTGGAAACAGTCATAAAACGTCTTGCAGGTGAGGTAGGATTATATCTCTTTGTCGGCATATCCTAATTCACTCCTTATTATTAATTAAACCATGCTCTCGAAGAATTCGATTGCTTTGCTGTCAGCTGTGAGCTTAACTACTGCCTTTTTGTAAGCAGCACGTCTGCCTTCGAATCTTCCCATTCTCTTGAGCTTGCCGTCGAAGTTCATTGTTGTAACCTTGTCAACTTTTACGTCGAAGATTTCTTCAACAGCTTTTTTAATTTCAACTTTGTTAGCGTCTGTAGCCACTTTGAATGTGTACTTCTTATCACCGATCATATCCATACTAGCTTCTGTAACTACAGGCTTAATGATAACGTCATAAGGGCTTTTCATTACGCGTACACCTCCCCTAATTTTTCGGCAGCGTCTTTAACCATGATGATTTTCTTGTACTTTAATAATTCGTACACGTTAACCATACCTACATAAGACACGCCAACTCCGGGAATGTTTCTTGCAGAAAGATAAACCTGTTCGTTATTTTCTGAAAGAACAATGAGAGTTTTTTCTGTTACGTTTAAGTTCTTAAGCATTTCTGCTATTGTCTTTGTCTTTACTTCTTCTACTGTGATGTTGTCTAAGAAGAGCATTTCGTTATCAGCGAGTTTTGCGGATAATGCTGATCTCATTGCTAACTGCTTAATCTTCTTGTTAACACTTGTTCTGTAGCTTCTCGGTTTGGGAGCGAATACTACGCCACCACCTGTCCACTGAGGGCTTCTTGTTGAACCCTGACGAGCACGACCTGTACCTTTTTGTCTCCAGGGTTTGATGCCACCGCCGCGTACTTCAGCACGTGTTAACGCGCTCTGTGTACCCTGTCTCTGGTTGCCGAGGTAGCTAACTACTACTGTATGCATAGCTGACTTGCTGGGTTCAATACCGAACACTGCATCGTTTAATGCGAGCTTGCCAACTTCTTTACCTTCCATATTCAATAATGTTGCGTTAGGCATTTAACTTCTCCTCCTTTCGTATCCGTTATTTGTTATGCCTTAACAGAATCTTTAATGATTACCATGCCGCCCTTAGGACCGGGAATTGCACCTTTGATTGCAATTACGTTCTTTTCAGCGTCTACTAATACTACTTCAAGATTCTGGATTGTTACTTTTTCAACACCGAGGTGTCCAGCGAGCTTTTTACCCTTCATAACTCTTGAAGGTGTAGAACAAGCACCTAATGAACCGGGGCCTCTGTGGTAGCCTGAACCGTGTGTCATAGGACCTCTGTGTGCTCCCCATCTTTTAATGGGACCAGCATAACCTTTACCCTTTGTGATACCTGTTACATCAACAGATTCACCGGCAGCGAATACGTCTGCTTTGATTTCGTCGCCAACATTCATTTCGCTAGCTGTATCTAACTTGAGTTCTCTTAAGTATCTCATGTAGCCTGTGCCAGCCTTTTTGAAGTGACCCTGCATAGCCTTTGTGGTATGCTTTTCTTTCTTTTCGCCGAAGCCAACCTGAACAGCACAGTAACCGTCGTTTTCGATTGTCTTCTTCTGGATTACTCTGCAAGGACCAGCTTCTACAACTGTTACGGGAATCATAACGCCTTCTTCAGTGAAGAGCTGTGTCATGCCGAGCTTTGTGCCTAAAATTGCTTTCTTCATAAAAGCACCTCCTAAAATTGGTTATTGGTTTGCATTTCGCAAACATGACCCTGAGTTACCTCAAGGGTGCCTTTTGACAAACCGCCTAGCAGTTTGCTCAGTTTTTTATCTCGATGTCTACACCAGCAGGGAGTTCGATACGCATTAATGCATCTACTGTCTTCGCTGTGGGCATTAAGATTTCGATGAGTCTTTTGTGAGTTCTCATTTCAAACTGTTCTCTTGAGTCCTTGTACTTATGAACAGCTCTTAAGATTGTAACGATTTCCTTCTTTGTAGGAAGCGGAATAGGGCCTGATACCTTAGCTCCGTTTCTTCTGGCTGTTTCAACAATCTTCTCAGCTGACTGGTCTAAAAGTACGTGGTCATAAGACTTCAGTCTGATTCTCATTTTCTGGTTTGCCTGTGCCATTTGTGTTTCCTCCTTATAAATTTTGTGTCTGTGAATTGGAACGACAGCATCTTTTTTGAAAACCGAGCCGGGTGTTTTGCGGCATCTCATAAATAATGCCGAAAACCGTATCGGTCTCCGGGTTCAAGATGTGGTCTTCTTCTGCACAAACGGACACACGCGCAAAAAGGGCATAGTTGCCCTGTGCTTGCCAAATAGTATTACCGTTTTTGCAATGACTCTGTCGCCCGGTTTCAATGAATCGGACATTCTCCATGGAAAAACCCGCGTCGTTGCGCGGCAACCTCCCACTTCCTCGTATGCCATGTCACAGCTCTTACATTATACCTTATATAATAGGTAAAAGCAAGCTTTTTTTGAATTTTAATACGAAAAATATCTCACAAAGTTTACGAAAGTTTCATTTGATTTTTTGTGCAATATTACGACGGAATTTTTTATCACAATATGATAAAATATATACCGTTGGGGGGATTACATGAAGTCACTTACCATTAGCATAAACGATTCAGGTCAAAGACTTGACAAATTTCTAATTAAATATTTGTCCTCTATGCCCAAGAGCTTGGTGTATAAGTCTTTACGCAAAAAGCGCGTCAAAGTTAACGGCAAGCGCGCCCACGAGAATTTAATTCTTTCGGCGGGGGATTTTCTGGAACTTTACATAAATGACGAATTCTTTGAAACAAAAGACACTGCTCACGAGTTTTTAAGTCTTTCATCAGTTGAGCTAGACATCGTATATGAGGATGAAAACATCATCATAGTAAACAAACCTCAGGGGTTGTCTGTTCACGCAGACGAATCAAAAACTCCTGATACGCTGATTAACAGAATACAGAAGTATCTCTACGATAAAGGCGAATATAACCCCGACACTGATTTGACATTTTCGCCTACACTAGCCCACCGCATTGACAAAAACACAATGGGGTTGGTAATAGCAGCAAAGAACGCAGAGGCATTGCGTGTACTAAATGAAAAAATTAAGTACAAAGAAATCAGAAAATTTTATCTGTGTATAATACATGGACATATATATAAGGAAGAAAGTACCCTGACTGCTTATCATTTAAAAGACGAAAAGTCAAAGCTGGCGGTCATTTCCGACACAAAAAAACCTGCCTTTAAAGAAATGATAACAAAATATAAGGTAAAGAAAAAATACAAAAATCACGACTTATTAGAGGTTGAGCTAATCACAGGCAGAACACACCAGATAAGGGCGCATTTTGCTCACATAGATCATCCCTTGCTTGGTGACGGCAAGTACGGGCGTCTTGATAAAAATTCTCTGTTGCGCCGTCAGGCACTGATTGCCTACAAGCTTATATTTGATTTTAAGAGTGACGCAGGCATTCTTTCCTATTTAAATAATAAGGAAATAAAAATTGCCCACCCACAATTAGTTACAAAAGAACTCGAGGAAAGACTATGAAAAAAATAACAAGCTTTACTGTTGACCACAGACATATTACCGAGGGAATTTACATTTCCCGTGTTGACGGCGCGGTTACCACTTATGACTTAAGAACACGAAAGCCCAACTGCGGTAACTATATGGACAACTATACAATGCACACCTTTGAACATCTGTTTGCAACCTATGTGAGAAATTCACAAATTGCAGACGACGTTCTCTACTTTGGTCCTATGGGTTGCCAGACAGGATTTTACCTTTTGGTACAGAATGCTGATAACGACATTGTGCGCAGTGTTGTAATCGACGTGCTTAAAAAAATTGTTGCACACGAAGGCGAGGTTTTTGGTAATAGTGAGATTGAGTGCGGAAACTATAAGTCCTTAAATCTTGAAAGTGCACAGAGTGAAGCAACACGCTATCTTAAAAGCTTAGAAAAGGATAATAACAATTTCGAATATCCAAATAAGGAGAATAAAAAATGATAGGAATTATAGGTGCTATGGGCATTGAGATTCGTGCCCTTGCTGATTTATTGAAAGATAAAAAAACAGAAACATTTTCAGGCGTAGAATATATGTCGGGTAAAATATATGGCAAAGACGTGGTACTCGCCGTTTGCGGTATAGGGAAGGTATTCGCTGCAATCTGCGCACAAACTATGATTTTAAAATACAATCCTGATGTCATCATCAATACGGGCGTTGCAGGAACATTATCCGAAAAACTTTCTATCGGCGACATCGCCATAGCAGATAGCGTCGTGCAGCACGATATGGACACGTCTCCATTAGGCGACCCCGTTGGATTGATTTCGGGAATTAATATTGTAAAGTTTTCTGCAGATAGTGCCACAGTTTCAAAAATCGAAGATTGCGTAAGAGAAATCGGCGTAAATTATAAAAAAGGCACAATTGCCTCAGGCGACCAGTTCTTAGCAAGCAACGAGGTAAAGGCACGCATCATAGGAAATTTCGGAGCTATCGCCGGAGAAATGGAGGGCGGCGCAATAGGTCACGTTTGCTATGTGAACCAAAAGCCTTTCTGTGTATTACGTGCAATTTCTGACTGCGCTGATGGCTCAGGCGCTGAGAACTATATGGAGTTTTTGGGCAAAGCCGCAGAAAATGCAACGATGATTATGGCAAAGTTCATTAAAGAATATTAAAAGCCTTGCCCCAAAGGGGCAGGGCTTTTATATGTCATATTTCTTCTTTATTCTATCTATAGTGTCCATAAAGATTCCTGATAAAAGCCACAAGAACACAGCCGTAGATAACCCCAAAACTGCGTCATACGGAATACCGGCTGCAATCGTGGAAATGAGCATTTCAAATGTAGGTTCAGGATTCCACATAAGTAAAGATGCCGGGTTCATTATAAGTCCGTATATAGCAATTGACGACACCATACCATAGATGGATAAAACTATTTTTGTAGGCTTGATTTTTTTAAAAATGAGCGCTGATACAAGCCCAACTACACCCATTGCAAACATCTGCCAGGGCGTCCACGCCCCCTGTCCTGCGAACATATTTGACACAAAAGCAGTTATAGCTCCTGTTAAGAAGCCTGTTTCTGCACCGAGTGATGCCCCCGCAAGAATGACAATTGCCAACACCGGCTTTATCTCAGGAAAAGGTGCAAATATAAATCTTCCTGCTACCGCTATCGCCGAAAGCGCCGCTATCATAACAGTTCTTCGGGCATTGCTCTTGCCCCTTTCAAAAGAAACTGCAAAAGCAACCAACGCTTCTAAAATAACCATAAGGCTTATAAGATAATATTTTTTGTCCCCTAACACATACATACCAAAAAGCAGCGTTAAGGGAATAGCTATAACAAGGCTTATATACGCAAATAGGCTATGTGATTTTTTTGTTTTTTTCAGGATTTTTTCAGGCAGTTTTACTATAACAGATTCAGCACGATGCGGTGTTTCCACTTTCGGCAGTGTACCACCTGCGGCATTAATCAAATCCTCAGGCAATACCACATCATCCGCTATTCCGCGCGCCATACGATTAGCAGCAGTAGTATAAAATGTTTTTTGCGAGAAAAACTCGCGAGGTGTGTCCACCGATGTGAATTCGCCATTAAACAAAAGCGCGCATCTGTCGCAGACGCGTGCGCAAATTTCAACATCGTGAGATACCATAACCACAGTTTTTTTCTTTTGCTTCAATCTTTTTAAAATTTCTTCAAAATCTTTTTTAAATTCTGCGTCCATTCCCTTGGTGGGTTCGTCCAACAACACAACGTCACTGTCGGCAAGCAGCACTTTACAAAGAGCCACACGTTCACATTCGCCGCCCGACAAATCTTGAGGGTGTCTCATCATAAGGTGCAATATTCCGCAAAGAGCGGCATATTCGTGTATTTTTTCACTATCTTCGGTCATTTCTTTTAATTCGTCAACAACCGTTTTGCACACAAAAATGCTCTCACAGTTCTGGGGTAGGAGCGATACTGTACCATTTATTTTCACGCTTCCCATATATGGCTTTTTTATACCACAAAGCACAGACAAAAGCGTGCTTTTGCCACTTCCGTTGCCACCCAGTATTCCAAATATTTCGCCCTCGTATATATTCTGCGAAACCCCGCGCAGTACGTCTTGTGCGTTTTCGTCATACCTTGCGTACAGTTGTTTTATTTTTATTGATATATCTTTTTCGTTTTTTTCGGGTTCTAGCTTTTCCAGCAGACCAAGCTTTCGTGACGCAAGCCAGCGTCTGCCGTCCTTTACAGTAAGGGGCACGATAGTGCTTTTTACTGATTTTGCTACCCTTGCGGGTGTGGGAAGGTAAGAATAGGGTACTTTTTGTCCTATTTCGTCAATGCCGCAGGGCAGGAGTCTCCCCTCCTCCATTATCCACACTTTATCTGCCAAAGCAAGCGCTTCTTCAAGCCTGTGTTCAGAAAGGATGACTGTTGTGCCAATTTCGTCATTTATACGCTTTACCATACTTAAAAAATCAGTAGCAGCAATGGGGTCAAGCTGAGATAACGGCTCGTCAAGTATCAGCACATCAGGGTCCATTGCCATAACAGAGGCAAGATTTAAGATTTGCTTTTGTCCACCCGAAAGCTCCTGTGTGTTTTTATGAAACCACCTTTCTATTCCAAAGAATGTGGCCATTTCCGAAACCTTAGCACAGATGTCGCTGCGCTTTAAACCTGAATTTTCAAGACCAAAAGCAAGTTCGTGCCACACCTTGTCACAAACAATCTGGTTGTCGGGATTTTGTCCCACATAACCCACAAACTGCGCCAAAACCTCAATATTTCCCCAATGCTTACCGTTTGGTTTCATTTCCTTTTTCAAATGGGACAAAAGGGTGGTTTTTCCACTGCCTGAACGTCCCAGCAACACCACAAATTCGCCTGAATTAACGCTGGCATTTATATCTGCAAGCGCCGCCGTTTCACTTTCGGGGTATTTAAATGTAAACTTTTCTATTTTAATTTTTTCCATCTTAACCCCTCCCACAGTCCGAAAATTAAAGGTGTAACACAAAGGGCAATATACGAAACTACCGTTTGCGTCGAGATTTTTTCAATGGCTATTTGAGGAAAATACGTCGTCTTGGTTTCTCCTGAAATTGCCTCGTAAAGTGTGATTCCTGCAAAAAGCACAATTACTGCAAGCAGTACTCCGTCACGTCTTGTGAATTTGTAGTTTGTGTAACTCGTACGACACGACTCCCCAAAGCGGCGAGATTTCATACTGTCTGCCGTTTGTATGGCATTTTCCAAAGTGACGGTCAAAAAAGCCGAAAAGATTTTCTTGAGCCTTATAAACTTGTTCTCACTACCCTTGCCTATTGCAACTCTTCCATCGTTTATTCTCTTAAAATTCCTTATAAATTCAGGCACAAACCTTAATATCATAGAAATCATCAGGGATATTGCAGGAAGGACTCCGCCAAAAAGGTGCATTATTTTTTCTGAAGTTATAATTTTGTTCAGGCTCACAAACCAGATAACTACAGTTGCAAGCATTACTCCTGACGCAGTACCGAAGATGAGGCTTTCTGCCGTTAGGGCGTTGCCACTGGGAAAATACCACAGGATAGTTACGCCCGCATGGTTAAAAAGTCCGTTAAATGCTGCAGTTAAAACCGCAACAAGCGCAGCTAACACTAAAATCTTCAATGTTTTTTTACTACCTGTCACAGCAACCGCGGTAAGAATACTTCCAAGCAATGCCACACACAGACATACAGGGTGCATCAGAGTTACTGAAAAGCTCAGCACCAAAACGTAAAATATTAAATTTACAATGGGGTGGCATCTTGAAAATTCTTTCATAATTAATATCCTGCAACCTTATATATAAATACTATCTTATCGGAGGGGTTAACCTTAAAATCCGAGCAGCCCACTCTTGGAAATTCTCCGTTTACTGAATATTTCCAGCCTGAGCGCTCGCCGCAGTCAAATTCATAGAGATTGCCTATGCCCTCTATATATGCACTATTATACACAGGCGTCAGCGAAAATTCAAGGTGCACGCCCGATGATGTAAGAGCTCTTTTCAATACGTCAAAGGCGCTGTCGCCCTCTTTGATATCTACCTTGGAATTTGCATATATTATTCCGTTTTGCGGAATAATACCGTGTTTTTCTGCCTTCAGGCTGTCCATATTGTCAAGCACATCTGTGCAATCAACAGTCAGGCTGACCATATTTTCTTCTACAACTTCTTCTGCAAGTTCTGGTTCCGCTATTGTTTCTGTAATCTTTTCTTCTTCAGGTCCGGCAATCTTTTTTTCTGTGGGAACAGGAGTTTCTTGGACCGTCCGCTCTTCTGTTTGCACAGGAGAGGGGATTTCTTTTATCTCGTCCTGTTGAGGGGTGCCGCAGCCACACAAAATTGTTGCCGACAATAAAACAATTAATAAAAATCTTTTCATAATTAACCTACTTTAAAATATTTTCGCAAAATCTCATAAATACAGCCGCTATTTCGCCTCTGGTTGCACCGCTATCAGGGTCAAACGTACCGTCGTCGCGACCGGATACCAATCCATTTGCTTTTGCCCAATATACAGAAGTCTGCGCCCAGTCAGAGATTTTGTCAGTGTCTTTAAATTCTTCGCTTTGTGCCGTTGTATCTATTCCTTTAAGCTGAGCGTATCTCATTAAGAACACAACAAGCTGCTGGCGGGTAACAAGGTCATCTGCACCGAAGGTACCATCGCCGTAACCGTTAGTGATACCGTTTTTAGCCGCCCAGTTTGCGCCACGAGCATACCACGCATCATCCTCAACATCATAAAATGCATTTTCACTTGCTTCATCACTGCCGCTTAACCTGTAAAGCATTGTAACGAGCATTGCGCGCGTAAGTCTCTCATCAGGTGCGAATTCACTTTCCGACACACCATTCATAATACCTGATGACACCACATATTCAATGCTTCCCTTTGCCCAATGGTTTTCCGTATCGAAAAATTCAGGAGCAGGCGCAATCTCAGGTTCTTCGGGTTCAACAGGTTTTTCGGGGATTACTACAGGTTCTTCGTCGGGTTCTTCAGGTTTTGTTACAGAACCGCCACCACCTGAACCGCCGCCTGAGCCGCTATAACCGCTACCATAACCTCCTAAAATACTGGTGTGATCTTTCCAGTCAGCCACATAATACCAAAGCACTGCATCGCCGTCTGATAAAACAAAATCCTTAAGGCCAATCTTCACTTCCACACCATTAACCTTATATAGCCAACCCGAATTTTTACCCTTGCCGAATTCTGCAAGTGTAACTCCATTTTTGGTTATAGCTGACACATATCCTTCTTCTGCTCCGGTTACAGTTATGTCTTTTGAGTCAATTGCCGCAATCAGTGCATCATACACCGTGCCGTTTTCCGCAATTTGCACCTGTGTATCATCAAGCCAAATACCTGTATCTGTCTTGATGGTCATTGTAACTGTAATCTCTGTAATATCTTTATCAGGCGCAGGATGTATCTGACTTTCTGTATCCTGCTGTACTCCCGGAGTAACCGTATTATCGCTGAAATCATAAATATTTAATGCATTACCCTCATATAAGGACAACGCAACAAGTGCACGGAAGCCCTGCTCTGTTGCAAGGTAGTTTTCGGCACCGTAGAAAGTAAAGCCGTTATTTGCTTCATTGGCACAAGACATAAGCCCATCAATTACAGTTTGATTTGTCGTTGTATTTTTTAACTCTGCTGGGTTTTTGCCCATTGCTATAAGTCCTATGATTACCATAGCATCGGAGTTCGCACTACCAAATGAGCCGCTTT
Source organism: Congzhengia sp. (assembly GCA_045649085.1). Taxonomy (GTDB): domain Bacteria; phylum Bacillota; class Clostridia; order UBA1381; family UBA9506; genus Congzhengia. The sequence goes on along the minus strand of JAZRPE010000043.1, from coordinate 2,549 downwards.
CTGAAATCATTGTATCAAGTGCTGCAAGGATTTCATCGCAAAGAGCCTTCGCCTGTGCATTTGTTTCATACATTGGCGCAAGTGAAGCCAAAACAGCCGCCGCAGTATCAGGGTCAGGGTACTGAACTCCCTCCCACTCGTAGCCAAAGGTGCCGTTTGCTGAATTTTGCTGAAGCACCGCAATCAATGCCTCTATCTGGCTCGCAGTGAGATTAGTATTGCCCTGAAGGTTTGCAAGCAGTATCCATGGCGCTGAGTAGTGTCCAGATGATGTGTGGTCAGAATTTGCCAATGCAGCGGCGTTGCTGATTGGGTCATTACTGTTATATGTATAAAGTTCGTTTGAGTCAACACCCAAAGACCGAAAAACTATTTCTGCTTTTGCAAGGTCCGAGGCTGTAGTGGTGTCGGAATTTGCTATGTCAATACAACTGTTGATTACTGCTTGTTTTGCAGAGTCCGTCATATCGCAGACCGCACCAGGCAGTTTCTGATAAAGTGCCATATCAAAGGCTGTCCAGCTATCCTCAACCTCTGCAAGCACACCCGCAATATTATCGCGCAGAGCAATTGCCTCTGTCGGCAGTTGGTAAGTCGATTGCACAGGTTCTTCCGTCGGTTCTTCTGTCGGGTTCTGCGCTGTGACTTGCACAATGTCCTGTGCAGGATTTAGCGACATTTCTTCTGCAAATACCCCTACAGAAGAGAGCATTAATAAAAATGCTAAGATGAGTGTTAAAAGTCTTGTTTTCTTCATTTTTTCTTCTCCTTTTTTACAAAAAAGCCGCAGTAAATACTCCAACTTACTGCGACAATTTTGTCTTTTAATGTGCTTTTGCACTCGCATACTACCAAGTCTTCTGACTTATGTAATAGGGAGTTTCCTCCTGCGGAATATTGCCTACCTTCCCTTTAAGTGGCCGACTTTCGTCGCGGCAATACCCCTCATACAAATACAGCTGTGGGTACAGTTACGGATTCTGACCGTCTTCCTTTTATCAGCGACATTGCTACCGCTGACGGTAATACGTCTTATTAAATTATTTATATTTTATCATATACTAATCAAATGTCAAGCATTTAATTATCTAAATAAGGGAAAAACTATTTTCATAATTTTCCCTTTTGGTTTTTAATCTTTTTCCTGCAGCTGCCACAGGAAATCTTTCAGTTTTTCTGTATATTTTATGTTCATTTTCGAGGCATTTTCCAAAATTGACAATCCCTCGTTTACTATGTAAAAACCAATTACAATATCACGGACTGCTGGCATTGCCGATACTTGTCCCACAACATGAGCTAGCGCCACGATGGTCATAAGCACCACCTTTTTTAAAATGCCCACATAGCCTGTTCGGCTGTCTAGCTTTCTTTCATAAACAGCCGCGCAGATTCCCGTAATATAATCAGCAACGACACAAAATACCAGACCGCAAAAAAGCGCATCCAGTGGTCCGAAAACCGCCGAGGCAATCCCTGCCAAAGCAGCTGTGAACGCTTTTAAGTATAGTGCCATTTTGTCCATTTTATTCTCCTGTAATATACTCGATAATTTTTCTTGCAATAGCAGCCACTTCTGCTCGCGTAGCCACTTTATCAGGTGCAAATTCAGTTTCTGTCACACCATTTACTATGCCCATCTGATAAAGCTCTCCTATTGCTTTTTCTGCAAAATTCCCTGAAATATCTGTAAACTTATTCACTCTTTTCTCTTCCTTTTTTGTAAGATTTCCTATGCGTACCAATGCATTCACTAAACCCTGCGCCGCCTGATTGGCAAACTCCTCCGATAAAATTATGGGCACATCTGTTACGCTGTCCATAAAGCCACATTCGACTAAAACTGCCGGCATATTGGTTTCTCGCAGCACATAAAGGTTCTGTCGGGCAAGGGGCATAGAGCGATTTCCCGAAAGACCTGTAGATAAAATCAATTCATCGTACACAACTCTTTGGTACTTCAGCGACAAATTAGATGCATTTGTGTGAGCAATGGAAATTATTCCACCGCCTGAGCCTCCATTTACACCTGCGTTGTGGTGTACGGATAAATAAAAATCAACTCCCGCTGCATTAGCCTTTTTAACACGCTCTTTAAGCGTCACATCTACATTTCCTGTAGTGTCATCAACTCGAATAAGTTCATAGCCATCGTAATCCTCTAAAAGCCTCTCAACACGGTCGCATATTCTGTCATTTAAATACCATTCCCTCGTTTCATTGGTATCTAATGACACGAGAGTTCTTTTTCCTGAAGTAAAAAGTCCGTGACCGGCATCCAATGCGATTTTAAACATTTTCACTTTCCTCCGATAATTTTTTTAACACTTCATTGTATTCACTTTCTATAATTTCGTGAAATTCGGAAAAATCTCTCCCCTCTGCAAGGTACACGGTTTTTCCGTAAATTTCGCCGTCTGTAAGCACTTTTCCCTCATCTGCGTATAAAATAATTTTCGTTTTCATCATTTCCTCCTATACTAAGCTTATTGTCCAGTTTGATTTTGACTCCACTAAGCTTGTCCACTCATCGTTGTATTCGCCGATGT
>JAZRPE010000042.1:0-26012 GCA_045649085.1 Congzhengia sp. | reverse complement strand
TCGACGAGCAGTGATGACTTGCATAGCAAGGAATCATCCCTCAAGGCAATAAAAAAGCGTGCTTATTGCACGCTTTTTTCATCCTCTGTATTCTCTTCATCCTTATGTCTTAATCTTTCTATCATATATACACAGAATACGATTACAACGATAGCACCGAAGCCGCCAACCATAAATTCTAATGCGTTTTGGGATTCTTCCTCTATTACCGCCTGCGGACTGTCCTCTGCTTTGTCCTTTATAACGGTAAAGCTTACGGTTTTTGCCACCTCCTGCATTGTGGCAATGTCCTCGTCGCTTACCTCTTCCCCCTCTAAATACATAGTAAATCCTACTGCCGAGCCATTTACCACAGTACCGCCAAAAACGATACCGTGCTTTCTGTCATCATAAAAGGTACTGCCCGGGACAGTCACGAACTTCATTTGGGGATAGTCAGAAATCGTGACCCCTGCCTCGTTGTAGTTGAGTCCTTTCATAGAAAAGCCCTCATAAAGGATATTCCTCAGATTATCTATCAGGTATTCGTTGGTATGCTCAGCCAGATTATATAATTCATAAGACAAATCATTTTCGTTGACCTTAACATATATTTCACAGTCTTTTGAAGGGTTGGAGAGCAAATATTTACACCCCGAATTATCCAGAGTTTCGTTTACCTCGGCTACAGTTAAGTCAAGGCTTTTTAAAAGCTCTGTATCCGTCATATCGCGGGAAAACACATACCACTCATCAGACACAGAAAACCCCATATAGGCATCCTCCGCTCCGGCAACGAACCCTGCTCCAATCATTATTAATACTACAAATATTCCGCATACAAGCTTTTTCATATTTACCTCCTATCTTCTAATATCTCATTCATTTCATCCTGTGTTATCGCGCCCGTTTCCATCATTCGCTCTAAAACCTTGTCCTGACGCTTTTGAGCAAGGTCTAAATTTTTCGTGGGTGCATAAACCGACGGCGCATTGGGAATACCTGCAAGCATTGTTGCCTGATACGGCGTCAAATCACAGGGGACAACACCGAAGTATCCTTGGCTTGCCTCGCGGATGTTGTAATATCCGTCGCCGTAATAAATCACATTCATATAAAGCTCTAAAATCTCGTCTTTTTCATAGTTTTTTTCAATATAATACGTAGCAAAAAGCTCGGCGATTTTACGGGACAAACTCTGCTCGTGAGAAAAAAGCAGATTTTTGGCAAACTGCTGAGAAATGGTAGACCCGCCCTGAACAAATTCCTTTTGTCGGATATTGGCTGTCATTGCACGGATTAAAGCCACAACGTCCACGCCGCCGTGCTTATAAAATCTACTGTCCTCAACAGAAACAACCGCCTCCTTGTACAGCTCAGGAATATCCCCGAGCGAGGTGTAGCTTGCGTCTGCTCTTACTTTTTCAATTCTGTCTTCTATCGACTGCTCAGCCACTTTGGCGCGGTACATTCCGTATCCCATTGCGGTGTAAAAACCACCTACACAAAGTGCCACCAAAAGAATTATGCCCAACAGTCTTTTTATGAGCTTTTTCATAAATCAACCTCGACCTTTTTCGCTATATTTTTATTTTAACATAAAGAAAATATCATTTCAAGACATACAAAAAATAAATAAAGCAGATAAAATTAAATTTTTGAAACAAAACCTGTTTTTTTGTCAAAAAGACTGTACATAAACAAAAAAATGTGTTATACTGTAAACTGATAAACTGGATAATATGGTGAATTTGTTATGAATAGCAAAATATATATTACCGTAGGTCACTACGGCAGCGGCAAAACAGAGTATTCCATAAGCTATGCACTGCATTTAAAAAAAACCTATGATAAGGTTTTTTTGGTGGATTTGGATATTGTAAATCCCTATTTTCGTTCTAACGACGCCCGTGCTCTTTTGGAGTCAAATGGCATAACTGTTATTGCTCCCGACTACGCAGGTACAAATGTGGACATTCCCGCACTTCCCCCTGAAATAATGAGGATTTTTAACGTGGATGATGCCGCTATTATAGTAGATGTAGGCGGCGACGACGATGGCGCTATTGCACTGGGTCGCTACAAGCGGTTCTTTGAATCGGCCGACACGGAAATGAGCCTTGTGGTAAACACAAGACGACCTCTGTCGGGCACAGTAGAAGAAATAATTGAAATGAAAGAAAATATCGAAGCAGCATCACGTCTTACAGTTACCGATTTGATTGCCGATACAAACATTTCTCTTGAAACAACAAAGGAAATTATAGAAGAAGGCTACGAAATCGTAAAAGAGGTTTCCAACAGGCTGGGTATCCCCATAAAGTATGTGGTTTCAGCTATTGATGCTGACTTTTCAGACGATGTAAAAAATAAGCTCTTCAAAATTGAAAGAAAGCTTTTAAAATTATAAAGCAGAAAGGATTTTTATTATGGCTAAGGTTGTTATTTTAGAAAACGTATGCAAAGGCTGCTATTTATGCGTTGGAGCTTGCCCTAAGAAGGTTTTAGGCGAGTCTGATACGTTAAATGCAAAGGGCTACAAACCTGCAGCGGTACAAAACCCTGATGACTGCATAGGCTGCGCAATGTGTGCAACAATGTGCCCCGACTGCGCTATCGAGGTATATAAGTAAGAAATAAATTCAGAAAGGATTGAATAAATATGGCAGAAAAGGTTCTTGTAAAAGGTAACGAAGCTGTTGCTGAAGCTGCAATTTTAGCAGGTTGCCGTTACTTTTTCGGATACCCCATCACTCCCCAGACGGAAATCAGTGCCTATATGGCAAAGCGTATGCCTAAAATCGGCGGCGTTTTTCTTCAGGCAGAAAGTGAAGTATCAGCTGCAAATATGGTTTACGGTGCAGCAGGTGCAGGTGCAAGAGTTATGACCTCTTCATCCTCGCCCGGTATCAGCTTAAAGGCTGAGGCACTCTCATACATGGCAGGTGCAGACCTCCCCTGTGTAATTGTTAATATTATGCGTGCAGGTCCGGGTCTTGGCGGCATTCAGGCATCACAGTCTGACTATTTCCAGGCTACAAAGGGCCACGGTCACGGCGACTACCGCGTTATCGTACTTGCTCCCTCATCAGTCCAGGAAATCGTAGATATGACAGCTGACGCTTTTGATATGGCTGACATCTACAGAATGCCCGTTATGATTTTGGGCGACGGTATGCTGGGACAGATGATGGAACCCGTTACATTCGAAAAGAAAGAGTCAACACGCGTTGTTCCCGAAAAAACCTGGGCAACAACAGGTACAGAAATGAAGCGCGAACACAACGTTATTAACTCGCTCTACATTGAGCCTAACCATTTGGAAGAATTAGTCATAGAAAGATACAAAAAATACGAAACAATCGAAGCGACAGAAAAGAAATACGAAGCATATAAAACAGACGATGCAGAGTTTATCTTAACTGCTTACGGTTCTGTTGCCCGTATTTGTAAAAATGCAGTTGATGCACTTCGTGCCGAAGGCATCAAGGCAGGTTTAATCAGACCTATTACTCTCTGGCCCTTCCCCTCAGATGCATATATCGAACACACAAAAAATGCGAAGTGTATTTTAAGTGTTGAAATGAGTATGGGACAGATGGTAGAAGACGTAAAGCTTGCCGTTAACGGCGCGCTCCCTGTTCACTTCTTCGGCAGAACAGGCGGCAATATCCCTTACCCCAACGAAATTATCGACGAGGTAAAGAAAATTATCGGGGGTGACAAATAATGGAACAGGTATTTAAAAAACCACACGCTCTCTGCGATGTTCCCCTGCACTATTGCCCTGGCTGCGGCCACGGTATTGTGCACAGATTGGTTGCAGAGGTTATAGATGAGTTAGGCATTGAGGGCAAAACTATCGGTGTTGCACCTGTAGGTTGCGCAGTTTTTGCTTACAATTACTTTAACTGCGACGTACAGGAGGCTGCTCACGGCAGAGCGCCCGCAGTTGCTACAGGTATTAAGAGAGTTCATCCTGACAAGGTTGTATTTACCTATCAGGGCGATGGCGACCTTGCTGCTATCGGTACTGCTGAAACTGTACACGCAGCATCTCGTGGCGAAAATATCACAATCATATTTATCAACAACGCAATCTACGGTATGACAGGCGGTCAAATGGCACCTACGACACTTCCCGGTCAGGTAACACAGACATCGCCCTATGGTCGTGATGTTAAAACACAAGGCTATCCCTTAAGAGTAAGTGAAATGCTCTCTACAACATCAGGCGCCGCATACATTGAACGTGTTACAATAGACACAGTTCCTCACATAAGACAGGCAAAGAAGGCTATTAAGAAAGCTTTTGAAACACAGCTTGCAGGTAAAGGTTTCTCATTAATAGAGGTTGTTTCAACTTGTCCTACAAACTGGGGCTTATCTCCTGTTGAGGCTATGAACTGGTTAAGAGAGAATATGTTACCATATTATCCCTTGGGAGTATATTGTGACAGAACAAAAGAAGAAGAGTAATTAATATTAAAGCAGGGCGGAAAGCACCGCCCTGCTTTTTGAAAAAAGGAAAACTATGAAAATAACCAAAATCGAAGAGCAAAAAAAGAACAAATCACGCTTGTCCGTTTTTATCGACGGAGAGTTTTCTTTTGGCGCTAACCTCTATACCATACTTTCCTACCATCTATCCGAAGGCGACGAAATAACAGAAACGGAGCTTTCACACATTAAAAATACTGCAGTTTTTGAAGACGCAAAAAACTACGCTGCAAACCTTGTTTCTTCGCGCAGCTATACTGTAAAAGCTATGCGGGAAAAATTAACTTCCCACATAGGCGATGAAGAAATTGTAGCGCGCACTATCACATTTTTGAAAGAATATAAGCTGCTTGACGACGCAGACTACGCCAGAAGATACGCACACGATTTGATACATTTAAAAAAATTCGGCATTCGTCAGGTCAGGTGGAAATTGAAAGAAAAAGGCATTTCTGACACAATTATAGAACAAACAATAGAAGAACTTGATTCAGAAAATACCATATCGGAAAACCTAGAGGCACTGATAACCAAGCGTCTCGGTGGCAACTACGATATTAAAAATATAATGAAAGTCAAGCGGTATCTGGTTTTGCGCGGATATAGCTTTGACGAGATAAATTCAGCATTTTCTAAAATAAAGGCAGAGGACGAGGAATATGAAGGGTAATTTTGCCGGAGTTATTATCAACAGATTAGCTCTTAACATCGACAAAATATTTGACTATTCGATACCTGCCGACTTGGTAGACAAAATCACAGTCGGCAGTCACGTTTTTGTGCCATTTGGCCGCGGCAAAAAGCTCGTTGACGGATATGTCCTGTCCGTAAAATCTGCAACAGATTTTGACGGCGACGTGAAAGAAATCGTATCTTTAGCGTCCCCTGATGCGCTGTTTGATGAAGAAATGCTGGATATCGCAAACTATATAAAAGAAACCTGTTTTTGCTCTTATATCAGCGCAATTAAATGCATATTGCCTCCCGGCAGCGGCAACAAGCATAAAATAAACGATAAATTTATCCGCGGCTCCCGCCTTAACCTACCCTACGATGAGGCGTTTGAGGTACTGGAGTTACTTCGTAAAAAAGCACCTAAGCAGGCTCAGGTTTTAGAGTTACTCATTCAGAACGAATTTGTGGCAGACGCCGACATCACATTCTTAACAGGCGCATCATATGCTGCTATTAAGGCATTAAAGGAAAAGGGTTATATCGCCAAAGAGGTAATAGAAACCCTCCGTATGCCATTAAATTACGACGAAATAGAGCCTACAAAATCTCCCGAATTAAACGGGGAACAATTATCGGCGGTCAATGAAATTACGTCCGCCATAAAAAAAGGTTCCCCCGACACCTTCCTGCTCCATGGTATTACAGGAAGCGGTAAGACAGAGGTTTTCTTAAATTGTATAGAAAATGCTCTTTCCCTTGGCAAAACCGCCATCGTATTAGTCCCTGAAATCGCACTGACTCCCCAGATGGTAACGCGGTTTGTGTCAAGATTCGGCAAAAAAATTGCAGTTTTACACTCAGCACTCTCGCTGGGAGAACGGGCTGACGAATATAAACGAATAAAACGTGGCGAAGCAACAGTGGTAGTAGGCGCACGATCTGCCATATTTGCACCTATTAAAAATATAGGTGTTATCGTCATTGACGAAGAACACGAAACCAGCTACAAGGCGGAAAATGCCCCCACTTATCACGCCCGTGAGGTAGCAGAATGGCGCGCAAGGATTAGCGGCGCTGTAAGGATACTTGCATCTGCTACGCCTGCAATAGAGAGCTTCTATAAGGCAGCGCAGGGCGAATACAAGCTCTTGTCTCTGAAAAGCCGTGCCACAGGCGCAACATTGCCTGAAATTATAGTTTCTGATATGCGCGATGAACTCCGCCACGGAAACCGTTCCTGCATAGGCAGTACATTGCTGCAGGAAATGCAGGAAAACTTAAGCCGCGGCGAGCAGACGATTCTGTTCCTGAACAGGCGAGGTTTTTCCACATTTGTTTCTTGCCGCAGCTGCGGATACGTTGCAAAGTGTAAAAACTGCGACATTACCTTAACCTATCACAAGCATCGTGGCACACTCACTTGTCACTATTGCGGTTATACAATAAAAAAACCTGAAAAATGCCCTGAATGTGAAAGCCTCTACATCAAAGAATTTGGAACAGGCACACAGAAGGTAGAAGAAGAACTAAAAACCTTGTTCCCCGACATTTCAGTTATACGAATGGATGTTGACACCACAGGAGCAAAGTCCTCACACCAGACGCTGCTCTCAAAATTTTCCCAAGAAAAAACTGACGTTTTGCTGGGTACACAAATGGTATCAAAAGGACTTGATTTTCCTGACGTGACGCTCGTGGGTGTGTTGGCAGCAGACCAAAGTCTTGGAATAGACGATTTTCGCGCAAATGAACGCACCTTTAACCTTATCACGCAGGTGTGCGGCAGAGCAGGCAGAGGAGATAAGCGTGGACGCGCCGTAATCCAGACCTATATGCCAGAAAATCAAACCTTAGAGCTTGCTAAAAGTCAGAACTACCTGAGCTTTTATAACGAAGAAATTCAGCTTCGCAAAAGTCTTAACTTTCCTCCTTTCTGTGATATAGTTTCCATACTTCTCACAGGAGAAAACGAGCAAGAATTGTGTGCATATTCTGAAGACATTGCTAAATCACTGAAGAAAGTTATGGCGCACGATGTAAAAACCCATTATGAAATTTTAGGGCCGGCTCCTACGTCAATACCAAAAATTGGCGGCAAATACCGTCGCAGAATCTGGATAAAATGCACTCTTTGTAATGCTTGTGCAGATATTTTTACAAGACTTAGAAATTATCATATAAAACAGGGAAATAATATAAATATGGTTATAGAGAAAAATCCCTATAACACCCTGTAAAGGAGATAGGATTATGGCAAAAAGAAATATATTAACAGTAGACACGGACAATGAAACATTAAGAAAAAAATCCCGCGAGGTTGAAACCATCGACCAGCGCATAATAACACTTCTTGACGATATGGCTGAAACTATGTATGATGCCAACGGCGTAGGGTTAGCCGCCCCTCAGGTGGGTGTGTTAAAGCGCGTTGTTGTAATTGACATAGGCGATGGTTTAATTGAGCTTATAAACCCTGTAATTACCTACAAAAAAGGCGAGCAAATTGACGCTGAGGGCTGTCTTTCTGTTCCCGGAAAATCAGGCACTGTTTCACGTCCTGAAAAGGTAATGGTAAGGGCGAAGGACCGCAACGGCAAAGAAATCAACATTGAAGGTACAGGCTTACTTGCTCGCGCACTCTGTCATGAGATTGACCACTTGTCAGGCACAATCTACACAGACCACGTTATAGCATATCTTGACAACTAAGGAGGGCGTATTATGAGGATAGTATATATGGGGACTCCCGACTTTGCAGTGTTTCCCTTGGAAGCTCTTTTTAATGACGGTCACGAGATAGCTTTAGTTGTTACCCAGCCTGATAAACCAAAAGGTCGTGGTCACAAAATGCAGCCTCCTCCTGTTAAGGAGTTTGCTGCTGCCCACAACCTTCCTGTTTATCAGCCTGAAAGCGCTAAAACTGACGAATGTTTCGAATATTTAAAATCATTTAACGCTGACATCTTCATCGTTGCGGCATACGGTCAGATTTTGCCCCAACGTGTTTTAGATATTCCCAAATATGGTTGTATCAATATCCACGCATCACTCTTGCCTAAATACCGCGGTGCTGCTCCTATTCAGTGGTGCATAATCCGCGGCGAAAAGGTAACAGGCGTTACCACAATGCAAATGAACGCAGGGCTGGACACAGGCGATATGTTAGTAAAAGAAGAGGTAGTTATTTCTCCCGATGACACAGGCGAAACACTCCACGATAAATTAGCCACTGCAGGCGTTAATACAATCCGCGAAACTCTAAAGCTGATAGATTCAGGAACACTTACGCCCGTTCCACAGGACGATAGCCTTTCCTGCTATGCGCCTATGATAAGTAAGGTAACAGGCTGCATTGACTTTTCAAAATCTGCAGAAGAAATTAACAACCTGGTGCGCGCACTAAACTCTTATCCATACGCCTCCACGCTCTACTCAGGCGTACGCTTTAAAGTAATTGCATCAAAGGTTTTAGAGGGCGATTTTTCAGGCACAAACGGCGAGATTTTAGACGTTACAAAAGACGGTATTTTAGTTAAATGCTCAAAAGACGCATTGCTGATAACAGATGTTCAGTTTGAGGGCAAAAAGAAAATGCCGGTATCCGAATTCATCAAGGGAAACAAAATAGAAACGGGAATAATCTTAGGAGAATAATAAATGAAGGTACAAAAAACTAACGCAATGCGAATGTTAGACCGAGCTAAAATCCCATATGAGATTTTTACCTACGAGGTAGATGAAAACGACTTGTCGGGCACACATGTAGCCGACGATGTGGGGCTTCCCTACTCTCAGGTTTTTAAAACTTTAGTTGCCAAAGGCGACAAAACAGGCTATGTTGTTTTTGTAATTCCTGTTGATTGCGAAATTGACCTAAAGGCAGCAGCCGTCGCCTCAGGTAACAAGCGGGTTGAAATGATAGCAGTAAAGGATTTGCTTTCTGTTACGGGCTACATCCGTGGCGGCTGCTCACCTGTTGGAATGAAAAAGCAATTCCCTACTTACTTTGACCAAACAGTTACTAAACACGACAAAATCGCAGTCAGCGCAGGAGTGCGTGGTTGCCAGTTGTTTTTAGAAAGCGAAAAATTAATAGAATTTACAAAGGCAGAAATAAAATCGGTCATCCGCTAAACGGATGACCGATTTTTGTTATAACAATATTCTTTTTACCTCAGCATCCAGTTTATCGATGATTGCGTTACCCTGTTCCATACTTTCACAGGGTACTGAGTAGTAAAACTTAATCTTTGGCTCTGTGCCCGAAGGTCTTACTACCACGAAGCCGCCGTCAGGAAGCTCAAAGTACATAACATTTGATGGTTCAAAGCCAATAGGCGTGATGCTGCCTGTTTCGTAGTCTTCGCGAGTGTCTTTTTTATAGTTTCTGAAAGCCTTGAGCTGTACATCGCCTATAGTACGGAAAGGCTCTGCCTCTACTTTGTCCATTATTGACTTTATCTTTTGCATTCCGTCGAGGCCCTCTAAAGTTATGGAAACTACTCTTTCTACAACATAGCCATACTTTTTGTAAAGGTCATTCATCGCATCAGAAAGTGTTTTGCCTTCACGCTTTAAAACTGCAACAAGCTCGCACAAAAGGAGAGTTGCCGCAACCGCGTCCTTGTCTCTTGCATAAGTTCCGGGAAGTGAGCCGTAGCTTTCTTCAAAGCCGAAGTGGTACTTGCCGGGGATATTTTCGTCCTCGTGTTTTTTTATAACCTCTGCAATAAACTTAAAGCCTGTGTACACATCATAGAGCTTTACGCCGTAGCGGTCTGCTATTCTCTGTGTCAGACCTGTTGTTACAATTGATTTTACAATGTAGTCGCCATCATTAATTTCGCCGTTTTTATCAGCTGCCGAAAGCACATAATCAGCAAGCAGCACACCCGTCTGGTTGCCTGATAACACATCATAGCTACCGTCGGGGTTTTTAACTAAAACACCAACACGATCAGCGTCGGGGTCTGTGCCAAGTATTACATCAGCTCCAATTTTCTCTGCCTGCTCAATAGCAAGGTAGAAGCCCTCTTTGTCCTCGGGGTTGGGAGATTTTACTGTTATAAAATCAGGGTTGGGTTCTGCCTGTTCAGCCACAACGTGAACATTCGTATAGCCTGCTTTTGCCAGTGCCTCTGTAACAGGGGTTAAGCCTGAGCCGTGGAAAGGTGTATAAACTATCTTTATTTCTTTTGCAGTATCATCACGCACATCGGGGTTCTTGCGGCACTTTAATACTTCTTCTAAGTACGCCTCGCGGACATCTTTGCCAATGATATTTATAAGCCCTTTGGATTTTGCCTCTTCTAAATCCATTACAGCTACATCATTGAAAATATCCATATTATTGATATAATCTAAAACCACATTGGAATCAGCAACATTAAGCTGCGCACCGTCAGAGCCATAAACCTTGTAGCCGTTATATCTGGCAGGGTTGTGGCTTGCAGTAATCATAATGCCGTTGTAGCAGTTTAAGTATCTTACTGCAAAGGACAGAACAGGCACAGGATGTAACTTATCAAAAACATAAGATTTAATACCTGACGCTGCTAAAACGCAGGCAGATTCATATGCAAACTCAGGAGAGAAATGTCTTGAGTCGTATGAAATTGCAACACCGCGCTCCATAGCATCCTTCCCTCTGGACACAATGTAGTTAGCAAGGCCCTGAGTTGCCTTTCTCACGGTATAGATGTTCATTCTGTTTGAGCCGGCACCGAGTACACCGCGCAAACCTGCTGTACCAAATTCTAAATCCTTGTAGAATCTTTCCTCAATTTCCTGAGGCTTGTCAGAAATTTTCTTTAACTCTTCCTTGGTCTTTTCGTCAACCGCCGAAGATGTCAGCCAGTATTCCCATTTTTTCATATAATCCATATTTTACACCTCTTTCATTATTATTCTCCGTACCATGTAGATTCGTCGTCCGCCTCGCTTGCATTTACGCCGGGAGTTGCCTCCTCGTTGTTGCCCGCACTGCTGCTGGTGTCATTTGCATCCCCATCAATTACCCCTTCGCCCTCGCCTGCATTGGGATTAGAAACATCCGGCGTAGGCGTAGGTTCAGCATTGGGGTCAATGACCACAGGCGCTTCGTGCGACGAGCAATATTTCATAGGCTGAGTGCCCTCTTTGAAATAATCAATTCTGGTATTTGAGCAATCTGTAGATGCCACTTTACCGCTATTCTGACATATAGTGCGTTTAACCACATCGTCAGGAACAGGAATGGTCTTAATTTCTTCTCCATCGTGGATTTTCGTCATAACCTGCTTCCAGATTCTCGGGCAGAAATTGCTTCCGCTCATTGATTTCGGCTTGTCATAACCCATCCATACACCACCCACATAATTGGGTGTAAAGCCCATAAACCATCTGTCCTTGTTAGAGTTGGTCGTACCTGTTTTACCTGCAGTCATTATCCCGTCAAGCTTTGCACTTCGACCTGTACCAATGCTGCTTGTAGTAACACCTGTCAGCATATTTGTCATAATATATGCAGTTTCTTCACTCATTGCCTTTTTGTTCTGGACTTTGTTTTCTAAGATAACCTTTCCGTTTGCATCTATTACCTTAGTATATGTTACAGGATTGTTGTACATACCTGCATTTGCAAAGGTTGAGTACGCTGCGGTCATTTCTTCAACTGTTACACCGTAGGTAACGCCGCCCAATGCCGTTGATAAGTTCTGGTCGCCAATGAGCTCGCCGTTTACCTCTTTTTCTTCAACCAACGTTGTAAAACCAAGCCTTTTGGTCAAGAAATCAAAAGATTTTTCAGGTGTAAGCTCGCGCATAACCTTAACCGCAGGAATGTTCTGTGAACGCTCAATGGCAGTGCGCGCTGTCATTTTTCCTAGGAATTTACCGCCTGAGTTTTTTGGCTTCCATTCTCCTATCTGTAAGGGCGCATCATTAATAAGTGTTGCAGGGGTAATTACGTTATATTCAATAGCAGGAGCATAAACCGCAACAGGCTTAAAGGATGAACCAGGCTGACGCTTTGACATTGTTGCGCGGTTTAATCCACGGGGTGTTGTCTTTTCGCCGATACCGCCTGCCATACCCTTGATATGACCTGTGTAAGGGTCCATTACTACCATAGCCGACTGAATAGATGAGCTAGGGAAGTTTGATGTTTTCTGGTACACGCTGTCAATTGCGCTCTGTACCTTGGGGTCAACTGTTGAATATATTTTGTACCCGCCTGTGTAGAGCATTGTTGTTGCGTCGCTCTCAGAGATGTTTTCTTTTTCCATCAAATCAGCAACTACATCGTCAATTACCGCATCAACAAAGTAGCTCTTTACGTCCTGATTTTTCTTTGCTGCCTCTGTCGCTCCTGAGCGCACCTTTGTTTCTTTCGCCTTGGCTGCGTCACACTCCTCCTGTGTAATAAACTCAAGCTCCGCCATCTTGTTTAATACAACATCCCGTCGGTCTTTATTGTTTTCGTAATTTGTTGCAGGGTTATAGGTAGTGGGTGCCTTGACAATCGCAGCGAGGGATGCGCACTCCCCAACTGACAATTCGCTTACGTCTTTGCCGAAGTAGTGGTTTGAAGCCACCTGAATACCGTGACAGCCTGAGCCGAAATAAATGGTATTCATATACATTTCAATAATCTGGTCCTTGCTCATTTTTCGCTCTAAGTTCATAGCGCGGAAGATTTCTGTAATCTTTCTCAAAGGCGAACGGTCCTTGTCGCCTGTAACATTTTTAACAAGCTGCTGGGTAATGGTTGAGCCACCGTAGGAGTCATTGCCCATTGCCCACTGAATAAACGCACCGAAGGTACGCTTAATATCCATACCCCTGTGGTCGCGGAAACGCTCGTCCTCAATTGCAATAAAAGCATTTGAGAGGTTTTCGGGAACATTGGCAATGTCTACCCAGATTCTGTTTTCCGTGCTGTGAATTCTGTCGTACTCAACAGGCTGGTTTGTTTCTTCGTCAATATAGTACACAATGGATGTAAAGTTAAGGTTATACTCCTCTGCAATTATATCCATACTATTGTCAACAAATCCCATAAAGGTTCCTGCAAATACTGAGCCAACCAGCAAAACTATTACTAATAACACCAGCAACAAGCGCTTTAGAATTGATTTTTTCTTCTTTTTCTTGCGGGTGTTTTTAGCGCTGTTTTCTTTAGCTCCTTTTGTGGTATATGTATTTTTTGCCATACTTTTCACCTCTAAGTCTATAGGTTTACCTTTTTATAATATTTCTAGCTAATCATATTTTATCCTAAACATATTAAAAAAATATTAAGCTAACATTAATTTGGTATTAAATAAGGCTTTTTTGCCCAAAATAATACCAAAAGAGGTGTGCAACGTGAAAAATCACGTTGTCAGCCTTTGGCGGAATTTATTGCACCGCCGAACTTTCGCGCCCAAAAGGCACGAAACGGCGTTGTGCATATGCTGACACACAGAAATCTTTGATTTCGTATTGTGTCGTATGCGAGGACTTCCCAAGAGACGAGCCGAGCAACGGCGAGGGCGATTGGCTGAAGTCTACCGTATTTCCATTACACGCCTTATCTGCCCACAAAAAGACGTGTATATGTTTTTAATTACTATTTGTGGGCAGAAAGGCTATGGAAATTAAAATGGATAAATCAATAAAAAAGACAATAATCAGCTCCGTTTTTTTTGCCCTTTGCCTTGTGCTGACAATGGTAATCTGTGGCTCTCTAGGCTATATTTGGGCAAAAAACAAAGCACCGCGCTCAAGCGATGCTAATAAAGTAACTGAAAATATTCAAAATGACGGAATATACGCTCCCTTAAAGCGTCCCGAGGGACTGCGTGAAGCCTTTGCCGACAGTCAGGCTATAATCTTAGAAAACAAAGACGACTACCTTGTGATTAAGGAAAACGGACTTGTAAATCTGTATGTTATAGGGACTGACGGCAACAAAACCTTTGAGCAGATTTTAGAAATTGACACAAATTCCCTGACACCCAACGACCGTAAGCTGCTTACACAAGGTATTATTCTTGATACAAGGGAAGACCTTGTGTCCCTCCTTGAGGACTACACATCATAATTACATCAACAGGTCTTTTTTCAAAAGAACGCGGATATATCCCTTGTCTTTTGAAACGTCATCAACGTAAAAGCCGCGGTTGTAATAAAACTTCATCAAAGGCGTGGCTTTTGACGCGGTGTGAAGCACGATGTGCTTCACCTTTTTCTGTGCAAGAATTACATCAAGGTAATTCATCAAGAGCTTCCCTATGCCTAAGTTCTGGTGGTCCATACTTACACCGAAACGCGAAAGGTAAACCGTATCCTCATCAATTTTATGAATACGGGTGCTGCCTACAATTTCGTCCTCGATATGTGCAACGTAAACATCTTTATTCTTTATATCTTCTATAACAGTATTTTCGTCTTCGTGAAGGGCAGGAGTATCCTTAATTCCTGCAACTTTTATGTACTGCAAAAACGCCTCTGACGTAATTTCAGCAATGCGCTTTGCATCGGTAATTTCCGCTTTTCTTACTCGTACCATACTATTTTTCTCCCATAAGTTTTACCATTACAGCCTTCTGGGCGTGAAGTCTGTTTTCTGCCTCGTCAAAGATTACAGAATTAGGTCCGTCGATAACATCTCCTGTTACTTCATAACCTCTGTATGCAGGCAGGCAATGTAAAAAGATGGCATCACTCTTGGCATGCGAGAACAATTCTTTATCGATCTGGTAAGGACCAAACACCTTTAGCTTTTCTGCTTTTTCTGCTTCCTGTCCCATACTTACCCAGGTGTCAGCATACACAACGTCAGCATCCTTGATTGCTTCAACAGGGTCAGATGTCAAAGTAATCTTTGTGCCTGTAGCTGCAGCGTCGGCTAAAGCATTTTTCACAACCTCAGGGTCACACTGATACTGCTCAGGTGTGGCAATGGCAATTTCCATACCTACTTTAGCGCCGCCGTACATTAAAGAATGTGCCATATTATTGCCGTCGCCGATGTAAGCAAGCTTTAAGCCTGAAAGCTTGCCCTTGTGCTCACGAATTGTCTGGAAGTCCGCCAAAATCTGGCAGGGATGAACTAAATCTGTAAGACCATTGATAATTGGAATCTGACCAAAGCGAGCAAGGTCTTCAACGTCGGACTGTTTAAACGTTCTTATCATAATACCATCTAAAAATCTTGACAGAACCTGCGCTGTGTCATATATTGTTTCTCCCCGACCGAGCTGAATATCGTTCGAGCTCAAAAAGAGTGCCGAGCCACCTAACTGGTACATACCAACCTCAAAAGAAACTCTTGTTCTTGTTGATGATTTGGTAAAAATCATACCTAAGGTTTTACCCTTCAACAGATGGTGTTCAATGCCGTTTTTCTGCTTGTATTTTAATTCATCGGCCAAATCAAGTGTGTCTAAAATTTCCTCTGTTGACCAGTCGTGTAATGTTAATAAATGCTTGTTCATGCTTACTCTCCTAAAACTTTTTCAAATACCGCTACAAATTCGTCTGCATCTTTTTTGGTAACCACAAGGGGCGGTAACAATCTTATAGTTGTAGCTGTTGCACCAACTAAATATTTTTCATCGAAAAGCTTGTGTTTAACATCAGCCGCACTAATACCCTCAAGCTCAATACCAATCATAAGTCCCTTACCTCTGACTTCTTTTATTTTGTCGCGTTTCTCTGCTAAAGCCTGTAATTTTTCTTTTAGATATGCACCAACAACGGCTGAATTTTCCACCAGATTTTCTTTTTCAAAAATTTCAAATACAGCGTTACCTGCAGCACACGCCAAGGGATTTCCACCAAAGGTTGAGCCGTGGTCGCCGGGAGCAAAGCTTTCAGCTACGCTGTCAACTGCACAAACCGCACCAATGGGAACACCGCCGCCTAAAGCTTTTGCAAGTGTAAAAATATCAGGCTTAATGCCAAAATGCTCGTAGGCAAAAAGTTTTCCTGTTCTGCCCATACCAGTCTGTACTTCGTCGCAAATAAATACGATGTCTTTTTCCTTGCATAGCGCATAAACTTCTTGAACGTAAGCCTCCTCCACGGGATGTACGCCGCTTTCGCCCTGAATCATTTCCATCATAACGGCACAGGTGTTTTCATTTATCGCTTCTTTTAACGCTACAATGTCATTGATGTTAACATATTTAAAACCAGGTGTCAAGGGGCGAAACGCTGTCTGGAATTTTTCCTGACCTGTTGCAGCCACTGTGGCAAGAGTTCTTCCGTGGAAAGAATTTATCAAAGTTATAATTTCGTACTTTTCCGGATGTCCGGATTTGTACTGATAAATTTTAGCAAGCTTGATTGCACCCTCGTTGGCTTCGGCTCCTGAGTTTGCAAAGAATACCTTGTCAGCACAGGAATTCTTACAGATTTTTTCAGCAAGATGCGCCTGTTGCTCTATGTAATAATAGTTTGAAACGTGAAGCACTGACTTGGCCTGCTTGGCAATAGCCTTAATAAGCGTTTTGTGGTTGTGTCCCACAGCAGAAACTGCGATGCCCGCCAAAAAGTCAGTATACACATCGCCGTCATCAGAATATAGCTTAATGCCTTTACCATGCGAAAAACTTACAGGAATTCTTTCCCCAAATGTATTCATATAATATTTTTTGTCAAGATTTTTAATGTCATTGGTTTTCATACTCTTACCTCCAATATTTTATAATTATACATCAAACTGAATAATTATGCAATACTTTTTTCATAAATTTACATTTTCTCCAAAATTAATGAAAAAAAGCCTAAAAAAGATTAAATTTCGGTTAAATTCGCAAAAAAACATTGCAAAATACACGAAAATTTAGTATGATATATGTGTATAAGTATTGGTAAAGGAGCGATTTTTTATGCTTAGTGAAATTTTTCAGCCTGTCTTAGACCAGATGAGAAGTGTTACACATAAGTCTATGGGCGTTGTTAATAACACATCTGTGCTTGTATCATATGTAGGCGAGCCTGCAGGAGACGACGAAGCATTTGCTATGATTTCCTCTGCTGCAGCAAACGGCAGACCCTTTTTGGTTAACGGCTACTCCTGTGTTGCAGTTGGCGCAAGAAACATTATGGAGTTCGTTGTTTATGTAAAAGGAACAGACGCTGAAGACCAGAAAACGTGTGCCCTTTTAGCAATAAGTATTTCCAACCTTCAGCTCCATTGTGCTGACAGATATGATAAAGCCAGCTACTTAAAAAACGTATTATTAGGAAATGTGCTCCCAGGAGATATCAATATGCGTTCAGGCGAATTGCAGATAGATGCTGACGTTCCCCGAATTGTATACATCGTACAAATTCCCGGCAACGAAACAGGCGTTATTCAGTTGCTACAAAATATGTTCCCCGAACAGGATTTTATCATTAATATTGATAACAAAAATATTATTGTTATAAAATCTTTGGCAGGAAACAACAAGGACTTCATAACAAAAACAGCAAAATCCATCGTCGATACCATAAATTCCGAGCTTTTATTAAAGGTTTATGTAGGCATCGGTACGCCTGTAAAATCTATAAACGACATCGCCCACTCATATTCTGAGGCAAGACTGGCGTTAGAAATCGGCAGAGTATTTGACGGCGATAAATATATCTTAAGCTACGGCGAGTTGGGCATAGGAAGACTTATCTACCAGCTTCCCAGCAAATTGTGCGAGCTTTTCTTAGATGAAATATTCCAAAAAGAAGGTCTTGAGGTTTTAGACGAGGAAACCTTGCAGACAATTGATAAATTCTTTGAAAACAACTTAAACGTGTCAGAAACATCACGTCAGTTGTTCGTTCACAGAAATACACTTGTTTACCGACTTGACAAAATCGAGCGCTTAACAGGTCTTGACCTTCGTAAATTTGACGATGCAGTTGTATTTAAAGTAGCAGTATTGGTAAGAAAGTATCTCCTTACCAATCCTTCAAAGTTCTAATGTGAAATAATTTACTATGTGCTTTCAGCACATAGTAATTTTATGCCAAGGAAAGGATTGATCATATGATATTACTCAGTAATGTATCTAAAGTATATCCCAACGGCTCAACTGCTTTAGATGACGTAAGCTTTTTTATTGAGCGTGGCGAGTTTGTATTTATCGTTGGCCCATCAGGCTCGGGTAAATCAACTCTTATAAAGCTTTTGATGCACGAGGAAACAGCAACAGACGGACAGGTTATCATAAACAACAAGGACATCGGTAAGCTAAAGCGCCGCGAAATCCCATATCTGCGCCGTTCTATGGGCGTTGTTTTTCAGGATTTTAGACTACTGTCCAACAAAACAGTTTATGAAAACGTAGCATTTGCTATGGATATTATCGGCGCAAGCCGCAAGGAAATCAGAAAGCAAGTGCCCAATGTTTTATCCTTGGTTGGTCTTTCGCACAAGGCAAAGTCCTACCCCAGAGAATTATCAGGCGGCGAACAGCAGAGAGTGGCACTTGCCCGCGCTTTGGTAAATAACCCTGCATTCTTAATCGCCGACGAACCAACAGGTAACCTAAACCCCAAGGTTGCAATGGAAATTATGGAATTACTTGATAACATAAACAAACGCGGCACAACAGTCATTATGGCAACCCACGCCAAAGACATTGTTGACGCTATGAAAAAGCGTGTTATTGCCATCGAAGAGGGCAAAATTGTCCGCGACGAATCAAGAGGAGGTTACGGCTATGAAAATTAGAGGCATTCGTTACTTCTTCTCAGAAGCATTTAAAAATATTTTCTCAAATGGCTGGATGACCTTAGCATCAATCTTTACAGTTATGGCGAGTCTGCTTGTTTTGGGCGTGTTTATGGTTTTATCCATCAACCTTACCTCTATGGCGGGAGATTTGGAGGGAAATTACCAGATAGTAGCTATCGTTGACGAAGCAGTTTCTGACGAAGGCTTAATCGCTATCGGTCAACAGTTGAAGGCAACACCTAATGTGGAGTCTGCCATTTTAAACACCAATGAGGAGCGTTTGGCTTCCCTAAAGGACAGAATGGGCGAAAACGGCACATTACTTGACCGCTATCAGGATGACAACCCTTTGAGAAATATGTACCTGATTACCCTTACTGATTTGTCAAAATCATCAGAAACAGTAGATGTTATGGACGATATTGCAGGTATTATAAAAATCCAGCAGAATGAAGAGTCAATTGACAAATTAGTTTCTATCGCAAACTACATAAGAAACTTCAGCTTGTGGATTATCATAGCGCTTGCTATTGTTTCTATATTTATTATTTCAAACACTATCAAGCTGACGGTATACACACGCCGCAAGGAAATCAATATTATGAAATTCGTAGGCGCTACCGACTGGTTTATAAGATGGCCCTTTATTATTGAGGGTATCGCAATCGGCATCATCGGCGCAGGTGCATCAATTGCCATTATTATGGCAGGCTATGGCGCTATTGTAAATGTTGTAAATTCATTGAACATTATGTTCTTTACTGTTAAACCCTTAACTGAGCTTACAGGAATTATTATCGGCTCATCATTGGGACTCGGTGCAATACTTGGCGGTTTGGGAAGTTTAATATCTGTAAGAAAACACTTAAACGTGTAGGCGGCAGGTAAAAACAGCGCATAACCGTTTAAAATAGTGTTATAATCTTGTGATTATATTTATGTAGGTACTCAGGGTTACCTGAGTACCTTTTTATTTCATATTTTGAACTTAAACGACTGAAACCCTCGGCGTATACACATACGCCGTCGGTCACCGCCACGGACTTTGTCCGTGGTTTCATTCGTTTATTCTGCATCTGTTTTTCCTCTGCCGCACGCCTGCTAAAAACATCGCATAACCATTTAAAACAATAATAGAATTATTGATAAAAGAAGGCACTCCAAAGGAGTACCTTCTTTTATATTTTTCCTATCATATTAATTTCATTATTAACTCTGCCAAAAACACTCCCACACAGGAAAGCGCCGCGACAGTTACAAGGCTTTTATTCATATACGACAGCAAAAGTGCTACAAAAAATCCGACGATTGCCGAAATGGTATATGACGTAGAGTAAAATATTGCAGGGATTGTCATAACTGCCAAGACCGCATAAGGTATGTAATAAAGGAAGGAAAGGATAAATTTATTCTTTATTTTTTTCTTTACTAAAACAAGGGGCAGCATACGAATCAAGTATGTAATGCCTGCCATTGCAATTAAATAACTCCCGAAGCTATGCATCGTTCTCCGCCTCCTCGCTTACATTTATAGGAGCAAGAAATGCAAATACGCCGCTTGCAATTACTGCACAAATAATAATAGTAAAGCCTGATGGGATAGCGTTTAACACAGACACATAATGAAACAGGCAACTCAAAATAACAGAAAGTCCAACACAAAGCGCCGTAGGACGCTCACTCTTAACCTTTGGCATAACAATAGCAATAAACATACCATAAATAGCAATTCCCAAAGCCGACACTAACATTTCAGGCAACACCGCGCCTGCGGCAGCGCCTAAAAACGTACCTAAGGTCCAGCCTATAGGCGGTGTTAAAATCAATCCGTACAGGTATTTTCTGCCTACAGTGCCCTCCTGAGCCGACGCAACTGCAAACACCTCATCGGTATTTGCAAATGCGATGATAAAGCGGTCAAACATCCTGACCGTCTTGCCCAGCTTTTGCGAAAGTGACACAGACATTAAAGCATAGCGCAGATTAATAACAATCTGGCTTACCAAAAGCTCTGCTATCGTTCCGCCTGCTGCAATTATAGGAACTGATGCAAGCTGACCTGCTGATGTTAAATTTGTGATGGACATAACAACCGCCTGCAGTATGGATAACCCGTTTGCACAGGCATAAATACCAAACGCAAAGGATATGGACAAATATCCGAAGCATATTGGCAGTCCGTCCTTCATTCCTTTTAAAAAGCTTGTCTGTTCTTTCATAATTGTCCTCTAAGGTTTTATTAATTTTGGTCTGTCAAGTACATTAAGGTTGTATTTTTTACATATTTCAAGGGCGCGTGGTAGCGATGCCAAATCGCAAGCTCCCGCAACATCGTGAGCGTCAAAGCCAAACACCACAGGCACATTGTAACCCTCTGCCAACCTCCAGAAGCGCTCCGTGGGATAGCTACGATTGTCACGAATGCCTAAAAAATTAATCTCCAAAGGCACATTGTACTTTTCCGCCGCCTTTATGATTTTTATCATTTCTTCGTTGTAGATGCCCTCATTACCTGTGAAATTAAACATATCGGGATGTGCTATATATGTGAAAACACCGCTTTCTATCGCGGCAACCACACGATTAACATAGTCCTTTAGATATTCTTCGTTTTCTGTTGCCTCTGTGCTCCAAAAGAAGAATTCAGGCTCTGAACCTACTGAATGCTGACCCAGTATTAAATACTCTGCTCCCCAGCCGCGCGCATCCTCTACCATTTTATCAAAATATTCGGGGTAATACTCCATTTCATACCCAAAATGAATATTAATTCTATTTTTATACTCCATTTTAAGTTCATTTATCGTGTTTATATAGTCTTGTGCCTCCACCATAGGCACTCTGTATGAATTTTCCTTTCCGTTAGGAAAGATAAAAGGAATGTGGTCAGAAAATCCCCATTCTTTTATTCCCGCAGCAATTGCCGCCTCTATATATTCGCGCTCTGTTCCCGCGGCGTGACTACACCGCCATGTGTGCGCATGAAAATTATAATCCACTATAAAACACCTCATAGATATTATACACCCTTTCCTTAAAAAATGCAATAAAAAGAGAGATTATACTCTTTGCAATAAGACGGAAAATACTGCAGATTAGACAAACTAAATCCGTAGGTATATGGGCATTTTCTATGTCCCTTAATTCTGTCGAAAAAAATCACATTACCTCCTTCATTATCATATATTAAAACTGGAGGTGAAAAAATGAAAATATTAAGACTTTGCCCGCTGATTGCAGTGGTTGCAAGTATTGTTATAGGCGTCATAACTGCAGCTCTCACATTTATGGCTACAATCGCTGTTACACCTGCTTTTTTGTGGGTGCTTTTCGGTATTGCAGTTGTATATCTGGTGCTATCGCCTGTATTAGTGCGTAGCACAGACTCCCGTGGCTGCGCTGCTTCCTCTGTTCCTGCGCTTTTGACAGGTTTACTGGGCACAATTTTAACATCTGTTATCCTTCTGGGGATAACTTTTGCTGCCACAAGCTTTCTGGGCGCAGTTATTACAGGTGCTTTGCTTGGCTTCTTCACACTGGTTGTAACTTCTACTGCCTGCATTACAAAATGTGCAGCATATGACTGTGACTAAATCCAAAATTAAAAAGCCATCTTCGGATGGCTTTTTATCTTGTAATCTGTCAAAAAATGTGATAAAATGTATGTAACTGGAAATAAAGAGAGGTACATATATGAGTCGAAAAGAAGGCAGAAGAATAAAAAGCGGGGCACCAATGGATGCAGTAGCTCCATTTATTATGCCAACCCGCATCGGTGCTGCAAACTCCTTTTCTACATCAGTTAACGTAGAAAAATGCGAGCAGCTTCTCCGCCAGAAAAGATTAGAAGGTATGAAAGGCCTTGGTATGATACACCTGTTTATGGCAGCATACATAAGAGTTGCTTCCCAATACCCCGGTATCAACCGCTTTATTCGCGGTCAGCGCGTTTACGCCCGCAAAAATATGGAAATCTGCATGGCTATAAAAAAAGAAATGGCATTAAACGCCGCCGAAACAGTAATAAAGCTTGATGCCACTCCTACGGACACCTTGTATACAGTATATGAAAATCTTACTAAACTTTTAGAAGAAAACAAACAAGAGGGCGACCACAATAATATGGATACTGCAGCCCGTGTGCTTATGGCATTTCCTGCAGTATTTCTTAAGTTTGTTGTGTGGTTTTTAAAGCTTTTGGACTATTTCGGCTTGCTTCCCCGCTGGCTTACAAAACTAAGCCCTTTCCACGGTTCACTTTTTATTACCAATATGGGTTCTTTGGGTATGCCGCCAATATTCCATCATTTGTATAACTTCGGAAATCTTCCTATTTTTATAGCAATGGGTAAAAAACGCTCCGAATACGTCATGAATAAAGACGGCGAGGTCGAGCAGCGGCGAATGATAGACTTTACAGTTATGTGCGACGAGCGAATTTGTGATGGTCACTATTATGCTACAGCATTCAAAATGTTAAAAAAGGTATTAGAAAACCCCGAACAGCTACTTATTGCTCCAGAAAATGTAGTAGAGGATATAAAATAAAAAACACCCCTGAGGGTGTTTTTATTTGCAAAACTTTTCTACATAGTCATTTATCGCCTTGTCTATAACCTCAAGCGCAACACTACGATCACTTACTTCATTTACTGCTGTTGTTTTGTGTTCAAGATTTTTATAGACAGTAAAGAAATGCCTCATTTCATCAAAAACGTGACTGGGCAGTTCGCTGATATCCTTGTACATATTGTAATTCGGGTCGCTGAAGGGAATTGCGATAATTTTTTCGTCGTTTCTTCCGTTGTCAATCATAGAAATCACACCGATAGGATACGCACGCACCAACGTCATTGGCTCAAGCTGCTCAGAACACAAAAGCAACACATCCAACGGGTCATTATCATCGCCGTAGGTGCGGGGAATAAAGCCGTAATTTGCAGGATAGTGAGTTGATGTGTGAAGTATTCTGTCAAGAATTAAGTACCCCGACTCTTTGTCAAGCTCGTACTTTTTCTTACTTCCTTTTGAAATTTCTATAACGCAGATAAAATCATCTGCATTTATTCTTTTTGGCGAAATATCGTGCCAGATATTTGACATATTAAAACTCCCTTTTTAGTGTATTGCTAATATTATACCACCAAAAGAGAATAAAATCAATTATTTGTTGAAATAAAATGCCACCCTGAAAAGTGTAGCGGTTTACTCACTTTTTAATTTTTCATTCAGCTGTTGCGCCAGCGGAATAAATATCAGTCCCAATATTCCCCATAGCACCGTATACAGAGGGCAAATTTGCCCCATAAAATTCAGGGGTATATTACTGTAATCCCAGATATTTTGTTTAAGTATAATGTTAAATATAACGCCGAAGATTATCTCCACTCCCGTGACGCAAAGAGCACAGACAGAGGCTTTAAAAAATAACGAACAACTTCGAAACTTTTCTGCAATCTGCGAAAAGATCATAAAACAAATCCCGCCTGCAACCAACATTGCCCAATGGGTATGACCACGCCACAAGAGCTCAATCCCGCCATAACCAAGTCCTCCCATTACAAAAAACACAAGATTTTTCTTTATCCTTAACATATTATCACCAACGTTATTGTTTGTAAATAACAGAATAATATGCAAGGATCCTGGGATGTTCAGCTATCTTCATAGCCACGCTCAATCAGTAGAGCGCATAGATATTAGCATAGTGTTTGTTAGTTTAAGTCAAGATAGAGAAATAAAAAGATGAGAACCACAATTGGTCAGTGACAATCTAACCAAGGGCTTTCACACCCACTCGAGACGATGCCATTCGGGGACTTGTGCTATCTTCGATAGCACATCGCAGCAATGCCTACGGCAGCAAGTTCAAGCAATCCGTCAAGAGAAATAAAAAAGCGAGTTACACCTTATGGTGTAACTCACTTTTTGGCTTTCGCGTTCAAAATAGATACTGGCTACTATTTTACCATTTCATAACTAATAATATATGAACCAAGCAATGATGTTACTTCTTCTACTTTTACTGTTATTGTGTCTCCCTCTTTGACGTTGGGGTTATCAGGAGAGCAAAAGTTCAAATTTTCTCCAGCTTGGATGTTGTATCCAAACGCACTGTCGGGAACAAGTTTATTTACTGTAACTACTACAGTTTTACCGGTTAAATCCTCTCCATCATTGAGTGCCTGTTCAAACACAGCAATATCCTCATAGTCCGGCTTTACTTCAACTTTTTCGCCACAAGCTGCTAATGACAGCAACAATGTGAGTGATAATAAAATTGCTAATAATTTTTTCATAGCTTTAACCCCTTTTCATAAAATATTTGCTATACTCATTATAACACCAAAATTAACCGATTGCAATACTTTATCTTGTATATTATAAATTGGGTCATTTTATTTAGACGTCATTCTTCTCCCTGCGGTGCACGAAACAGCGCGGTTGCTCCCGACTCCGCAGTCTGCAAACCTCTTTTACCCCTGATCCGACGAACTATTCGCCAAAGGCGAATGTTCTCATCGTTGGGATAAATAAGCAAATAACCATCCACCCGCATAGCGGCTGGTTTTTCATTTTCGGGCATAGCCCTAACTCCACTGGCTACGCTACAGTAGCGTCTTTAGGTTGACCTGCCAGTCACGCAGTTATTACTTGCTACCCATAAATGGGTTGCTTACAATGGATTTCTCGGTATATTTAATATAAAATAGGCTCCCTTGTGTAAAGGGAGCTGTCGAACGCAGCGAGACTGAGGGCTTGTTTTTTCTGCTTTTACTTTTGTAGTTATATTTCTTCTTTAACAATTACAATCCCTCCGAGTTTGCTACGCAAACCCACCTCCCTTTACACAAGTGAGGCTTTTCTCATTATAACTTTCTGCTAAATTTCTCATTTGTACTATACAGATAACTTTACTCGTGTTTATACTCTTTATTTCTGTTCATCGGCAATAGCCTCTTTTGAACCACGCGACTATCGCGTGGTTTTCATTATACAAAAAAAGAAGACATCTTTAAGATGTCTTCTTTTGGCTCCTCCAGCTGGGCTTGAACCAGCGACATCATGATTAACAGTCATGCTTCTTCTTGCGGTGCCCGATTTTTTTGTTCGCACAGAACGCTCACGCAAAATCGACCGCTGCGCCTTGTCGTTTTCGCTGCATCCGCCA
>JAZRPE010000041.1:0-13119 GCA_045649085.1 Congzhengia sp. | reverse complement strand
GCGTATGTGTATACGCCGAGGGTTTCAGTCGTTCATAATCAAAAAACATAAAATCAAAAGCACTCGGCAAGCCGAGTGCTTTCTCATTTAATATATCAAGTTATTGATATTTTGTTTTTTGATGGTCTGGATGATTTTCACCAGCCGCCACTTATCGAATTATTTGTTGTCTTTAATTGCTGCCTGTGCCGCTGCTAAACGAGCAATCGGAACACGGAAAGGTGAACATGATACATAATCAAGACCAATCTTATGGCAGAATTCTACAGATACAGGGTCGCCGCCGTGCTCACCGCAGATACCGCAGTGGATTTCAGGACGAACTTCTTTACCCATCTTAACTGACATTTCCATAAGCTTACCTACGCCTGTCTGGTCGAGCTTAGCAAAGGGATCGTTTTCAAAGATTTTTGCATCATAGTAAGCGTCTAAGAACTTACCTGCATCATCTCTTGAGAAGCCATATGTCATCTGTGTTAAGTCGTTTGTACCAAAGCAGAAGAATTCAGCTTCTTTTGCAATTTCATCAGCTGTTAAGCAAGCTCTGGGGATTTCGAGCATTGTACCCACTTCGTAAGCGAGCTCAACACCAGCAGCTGCGATTTCTTCATCGGCTGTTGCTACAACAACGTCTTTTACATATTTTAATTCTTTGATTTCGCCAACTAAGGGAATCATAATTTCAGGCTTCATATTCCAGTCAGCATGAGCTTTCTGAACATTGATAGCTGCACGGATAACCGCTCTTGTCTGCATTTTTGCAATTTCAGGATATGTTACAGCCAAACGGCAACCACGATGACCCATCATGGGGTTGAATTCGTGGAGTGATGCGATGATTGCCTTGATATCAGCAACACTCTTACCCTGAGCATCAGCTAATGCCTTAATGTCAGCTTCTTCTGTGGGAACGAACTCGTGAAGCGGAGGATCTAAGAAACGGATTGTAACGGGGTTACCTTCCAATGCTTCGTAGAGAGCTTCAAAGTCGCCCTGCTGATAGGGAAGGATCTTCTCTAATGCTGCTTCTCTTTCTTCAACTGTATCAGAACAAATCATTTCTCTGAATGCTGCAATTCTGTCAGCTTCGAAGAACATATGCTCTGTACGGCAAAGACCGATACCTTCAGCGCCTAATTCAACTGCTTTCTTAGCATCAGCAGGTGTATCAGCGTTTGTGCGAACCTTTAATGTTCTGAACTCGTCAGCCCATTCCATAATTCTGCCGAATTCGCCTGCGATTTCAGCGTCAACTGTAGGAATGATACCGTCGTAGATGTTACCTGTTGAACCGTCGATTGAGATGTAATCTCCCTCAACAAATGTTTTGCCACCTAATGTAAACTTCTTGTTAGCTTCGTCCATATTGATATCGCCACAACCAGATACACAGCATGTACCCATACCACGAGCAACAACGGCTGCGTGTGATGTCATACCACCACGTACTGTCAAGATACCCTGAGAAGCTTTCATACCTGTAATATCTTCAGGAGATGTTTCAAGACGAACGAGGATAACCTTTTCGCCTCTTGAGTTCCAAGCGTCTGCATCTTCTGCTGTGAATACAACCTTACCGCAAGCAGCACCGGGAGAAGCGCCTAAGCCGCGACCCATAGGTGTAGCTGCCTTTAATGCTTTTGCATCAAACTGGGGATGTAAGAGTGTGTCTAAGTTTCTGGGGTCGATCATAGCAACAGCCTGCTTCTTATCAATCATACCCTCGTCAACTAAGTCACAAGCAATCTTTAAAGCAGCTTTTGCTGTTCTCTTACCGTTTCTTGTCTGAAGCATGTAGAGCTTCTTGTTTTCAATTGTGAATTCCATATCCTGCATATCTCTGTAGTGGTCTTCCAAGATTTTGCAAACCTTGTTGAACTCAGCGAATGCTTCGGGGAATTTTTCTGCCATTTCAGCAATGGGCATAGGTGTACGAACACCTGCAACAACGTCTTCGCCCTGAGCGTTTACTAAGAATTCGCCCATTAAGCCTCTTTCGCCTGTAGCGGGGTCACGGGTAAATGCAACACCTGTACCACAGTCGTCGCCCATGTTACCAAACGCCATCATCTGTACGTTAACAGCTGTACCCCATGAATAAGGGATATCGTTGTCACGACGGTAAACGTTTGCTCTGGGGTTGTCCCATGAACGGAATACGGCTTCAACTGCACCCATTAACTGTTCAACAGGGTCTGTGGGGAAGTCCTTACCGATTTTATTTTTGTACTCAGCCTTAAACTGACCAGCTAAAACCTTTAAATCTTCTGCTGTTAATTCTACGTCCTGAGTAACACCTTTTTCTTCTTTCATTTCGTCGATAAGCTCTTCAAAATACTTCTTACCAACTTCCATAACTACGTCAGAATACATCTGGATAAATCTTCTGTAGCAGTCCCAAGCCCAACGAGGGTTGCCTGATTTTGCAGCCATAGCTTCAACAACATCTTCGTTAAGACCAAGGTTTAAGATTGTATCCATCATACCGGGCATAGAAGCTCTTGCACCTGAACGAACAGATACTAATAAGGGATTTTCTTTATCACCAAATTTCTTGCCGCAAACAGCCTCCATCTTAGTGATGTTTTCCATAATTTCTGCTTTGATAGCATCATTAATGTTTCTGCCATCTTCATAGTACTGAGTACAAGCCTCTGTTGATACTGTGAAGCCCTGGGGAACAGGCAGACCGATTTTGGTCATTTCTGCGAGGTTCGCGCCTTTACCGCCGAGAAGCTCTCTCATTGAAGCATCGCCTTCGCTGAACTGATAAACAAACTTCATTAATTATACCTCCTATTTTTATCGGAAAACCGATTATTTAACGAAAATTTAGGTGCCTTAGCCTATGCACCACTCTATATTATAATCAATGTCGTAGAAAACGGCGACCTGCCGTTTTTGCAGAACTTGTTCTGCAACTGTCAAGACTTTGTCTTGACAGCTACGCTTGATTGCAATAAATTGTATGGAAATTGTTTTACAATTTCCCCGTCAAAATACTTGTTGTATTTTCACGCATACACACTTATTATAACACAGTTTTTGAAAAAATCAACGCTTTTTGCATAATTTTAGTAAAAAAGGGCATTCGGATAACCGAATGCCCATATCCCTCCAGCTTACGCTGTTTTCTTGTTTGTAACTGCCTTGATTACAAAGAGTGTTGCTACCATAGCAATTATTGCCAAAGGTAATACAATTAACCAGTTCTGTACAAAACCTGCTACAACGTAAGCAACAAATGATACTGCTGCAACAGTTAGGGCGTAAGGTAACTGTGTTGAAACGTGGTTGATGTGATTACATTTAGCACCTGCAGATGACATAATTGTTGTATCTGAAATAGGAGAGCAATGGTCGCCGCACACTGCGCCTGCCAAGCACGCTGAAATACCGATTGTCAAAATCTCTGGGTTTGCTGAGAATACTGATACAACGATAGGAATAAGTATTCCGAATGTTCCCCATGATGTACCTGTAGAGAATGCAAGTCCAACTGCAACCAGGAAGATAATAGCAGGTAATAAGTTTGTAAGACCCGCTGCTGCGCCCTCCATAAGCTCTGCAACATAAACATCAGCACCAAGCATACCCGTAAGACCCGACAATGTCCACGCAAATGTCAAAATCAAAATTGGAGGTACCATAGCCTTGAAGCCTTCAGGGACACATTCCATCGTTTCTTTAAACGTTAACACCTTGCGGCAAAGCAGGTAGATAATGCTAATAATGAGTGCTATGATAGCACCCCAGGAAAGTGCAACTGATGCGTCACATCCAGCAAAAGCATCGACAAAGGATGCTCCATTTGTAAAGAAACCGCCAGAATATAACATACCGATTACGCAAGATGCAATTAATACGATAACAGGGAAAACCAAATCCCATACACTGCGCTTCTTGCCATCAGCAACAATCTCTTCTGCTTCGGCTACTGTATCAGGATCTGAATGAAGGTCGCCGTTTAATGCGTTCCACTCATGCTTTTTCATTGGACCGAAGTCAAGCTTCATAAATGTAATTGCAATAATCATAGCAATTGTCAAAAGTGAATAGAAATTATAAGGAATAGCCTTGATAAATAATTCTAAGCCGTTTTGACCCTCTACAACACCTGAAACTGCTGCCGCCCATGATGAAATAGGAGCTATCATACAGATGGGGGCTGCCGTTGCATCAATCAAATATGCAAGCTTTGCGCGTGAGATTTTGTTTGCATCTGTAACAGGGCGCATAACTGAACCAACTGTTAAGCAGTTAAAATAGTCATCCACGAAAATCAATACACCTAAAACAAATGTAGCAAGCTGTGCACCTACCTTTGTCTTAACGTGTTTTTGTGTCCATTCGCCAAAAGCTCGTGAGCCACCTGCTTTGTTAACCAATGCAACGATGATGCCTAACAATACCAGGAATATCAGGATACCAACGTTCCACGAGTCAGCAAGACTTGCAATAAAGCCGTCATTTAATACTGTGTTTAACGTTGCAACAGGCTTGAATTCCGTAATAAGCAACGCCGCTGCCACAATACCTACAAAAAGCGAGCTGTAAACTTCCTTTGTAACAAGCGCCAGCACAATAGCAATTACAGGAGGCATAAGAGCCATAATTGTCTTGTAATAGCCACTGATTGCAGCCACCTCTCCTGTACCTTCACATTCAGCACAGGTCGTTTCGCCTACTCCGCCGTTACCTGCGCACTTTGAGCACATTTCGCTGTCGATTTCTCCGGTTGCATCACAAGCGTTGCAGCTATACTCCGCAATTGCTCCTTTACCTGCACAAACATCACACTCAACTGTTGAGGGAGTTGCAGGTGTCATAGCACAAACTACGAATACAGCAAGAACAACCGCTACGGTGATAAGATTTACCAGCGTTTTTTTCTTCATTTGTAATTCCCCTTTTATGTAATTTATTGGTAAGTAAATTTTTACCTAACGTATTAATTATAGTGTTTTTTCCTTTTATTGTCAATGTTTTTCAAAAAAAACAGACAAACAGTCATATTGTGAATTTGCTCACATATCATATAACAAACATAAAATTACAATCAATGGAGGAATTGGAAATGTCAGAGTATAATATTTACAAGGATATTGCCGAGCGCACGGGCGGAGATGTTTATCTCGGCGTTGTGGGACCTGTAAGAACGGGAAAATCCACTTTTATAAAAAAGTTTATGGATTTGTTCGTAATTCCTAATATGGAGGACGAAAACGAAATCCAGCGTGCCAATGACGAGCTTCCCCAGAGTGCAGGCGGCAAAACCATTATGACAACAGAGCCTAAGTTTATCCCAAACGAAGCGGTGGAAATCCAGGCTGCTGATGCCGCGAAAATGAAGGTGCGCTTAATCGACTGCGTGGGGTACATTGTACCTGCTGCTCTAGGACATATTGAAGACGGCAATCCCAGAATGGTAAACACCCCTTGGAGCGACGAGCCGATGGAGTTTGGCGAGGCTGCTGAAATCGGCACAAAGAAAGTTATCTGCGACCACTCTACTATCGGTCTTTTGGTTACTACCGACGGAAGTATTACAGATATTGCCCGCGAAGATTATGTGGAGGCAGAGGCACGCGTTGCAAAGGAATTAACTGTTCAAGGCAAGCCCTTTGTTATTATTTTAAACACCCGCTATCCCACTATGCCTGAAACAGAAGAGCTGCGCTCATACCTGTCAGAAAAATACTCAGCTCCCGTTGTGGCTGTAAACTGTCTTGACCTTAATGAAGACGGTATCAGAAAAATTATGGAGCAGGTATTAATGTCCTTCCCCGTTACAGAAATCGCAGTAAATCTTCCTGAGTGGGTTGAAACATTACCTGAAGACCACGATATAAAAAATGTACTTTTCTCAAGCTGCTTTGGTGCAACACAGAATATTTCCACGCTGAATCACCTAGATACAGCACTAAGCGTTATGCGCCAGTGCGACTATGTGGATAATGCCGTTATTTCCAATATTGATTTGGGATGTGGCAAAGCCGAAATTGAAATTTCCGTTCCCAAGGATTTATATTACAAGGTAGTAAGAGAAATATCAGGCTTTGACGTATCGAGCGAAAGCAAGCTGCTCTCTTTGCTGTCAGAGCTTTCAGATGTGAAGAAGCGCTACGACAAAATACAGATTGCTCTTACAGAGGTAGAAAACAAAGGCTACGGTATTGTTACTCCAACAATTGATGAAATGAGCTTAGAAGAGCCTGAAATCGTACGCCAGGGCAGTCGATTCGGCGTAAAGCTTAAGGCGTCTGCGCCCTCAATACATATGATTAAAGCAGATATTGAAACAGAGGTCTGCCCCATTGTAGGAACAGAAAAGCAGTCAGAAGAGCTGGTACACTACCTCTTAAAAGAATTCGAATCTAACCCTGCAGAAATATGGCAGTCAAATATTTTTGGCAAATCCTTACACGAGCTTGTAAACGAGGGCTTAAATAACAAATTAAGCCGTATGCCCGATGAAGCACAGATTAAGCTGCAGGAAACACTACAGAAAATTATCAACGAGGGTTCAGGCGGACTTATCTGCATAATTTTATAAAAACTTTAAAGCGAGTGTAGCAAAATGAAATACATTTTGCTACACCCGCTTTGCATTATTTATACTAAATTAAAATACATAAATACCTCTGCATTTATTCCGTACAGCACATCCACACGTTTGATAAAGTTAATATTTTTTGGTTTTTCTAATCAATCATAAATTTTTTGATATAATAATTGGAACTGTACAAAAGCTTATGGTCAAATTCTTCATATCCCATTATTTCTGCCAAAGTAGGTTCATCAGAAAACAGGTTTGTGCCAAGCCCTAATCTTTTACCTTTAATTTCACAACCCATAGCTGCCAGAGTTGTGGGAAACAAATCAAGACTTGTGAATGTTCTGTTTTTGCAATTTTTGCCGATTGAAACAGAATTTATAAAGCAATTATATACTCTCCTGTCATAATTGTCCCCAACATTTCTTTTGATGTACTGGTAGTCCATACTCAAATGGTCGCCACAAATAACAACTGTTGTGTCTTCATAAAAACTCTGCATTTTAATCCAATTTACAAAGCTATTAACCTGACGACTGGCGCAGCTTATTACATTGTCATACTGCTCGTTGTGTTCGTCACTGCACAGACCGCAAATACACCCATCTGGAAAATGAGTATCCGCCGTAAGCAAAGTAAATGAAAAGGGTTTTTCTTTTGACGCGAGCTCTGTTAGCTTGTCCTTGGCATATTCATAAACATATTCATCCTCCATACCCCACCAAACGAAGTAATCATCAGCTACTACCCCGTCCTCTCTGGCTGTGGCAATATCATAAATGTAATCTGTTTTATGTTCATCAAAATACACTTTTCTGTTTGCATATGAGCTGTCCGAGCCTACCATAAGCGCCTGTGTGTAGCCATTTTGGTGTAAAATATCAGAAAGTGTGTTAACACCAGGCAGGAACTCCTCCTTGCCGTACTCGTTGTAGTCAAGAGCGCCCGATGAACCTTTAAGTGGAACACCTGACGTTTGTGCAACCATACCTGCAACAGTCCATCCTGTGCCGCTGGGTGTTAAAAATCCGCCTACTCCATCGTTGTGAGAAAAGTTTATATTCTCTTCTGCAAGCTTAGTCAACTCAGGTATAGTGTTTTTCGAGAGAGCGCCGCCCTCTGATTCTGACATATATGTTGTTTCCATTGACTCTAAAAATATATAAATTAAGTTTCTTTTTTCCTTAGGGAACACAATATTCTTATTATCAGGTTCAACAAAATAATCCTCATACAGTGTCGTCTGGAACATCATTTTTTGAATATAGCCGAAAATATTTACTTTCGTTCCGGCTAACACTAAAAATATAAGCGCAAAAGTGAGTAAAATTGAATTTTTCAGCCAATGTTTTAATTTGATTTTAGGAAGATAAATCAAACAAATAATCACGGCAGAACATAATGTTGCAGGCAAAAGGCTGCTTACGCAGAAGCTTGTCAAAAGTCCGTTGTTTACTCCGTCCATATTTGATAAAAGTGTAAACAGCACCGAATCAAAGCCTGTATCTCCAAACCTTTTAATATACCACATTGCAGAAAAGAACAACAAAGCAGCAAAAAACGCAAAAACCGAGCACACTGTACCAAAAACAATGGGCCAGCTGATATTTATTTGATTTACTGTTTTTTCTGTCTTAGTAACCACGCTGCTCTTTTCTCCTATCCAAACATTCGTACTCATAATAACACACAGGTGCATAAAATTCAAGTTATTATTGTGTTTTGATTTTAATTGTGGTAAAATTCTATTGGACGGTGATAATATGAAATTAAGAGTAGACATTAAAAATCACGAATACGATATTATAATCGGCAAGAACATTTTGAAAAACTGTGCCGAATACATAAAAGAGGCGAGGAAAACTCCTTCAAAAATTTTAGTTGTAACTGACGAAAACGTAGCAGAGCTTTACGCTGATACAGTTTGCAGCTCATTAAAAGAAATTGCCGAAGTCAAGCTTGTAGTGTTGCCTGCAGGCGAAACCACAAAGTCACTGAGCTATTTAAGCGACTTGTATGATGAGGCATTCTCCTTCGGTATGACGCGTTCGGACTTGGCTGTTGCCTTAGGTGGCGGTGTAATTGGCGATTTAACCGGCTTCTTTGCATCAACGGTTCTTAGAGGGATTGACATTGTGCAAATCCCCACTACACTTTTATCACAGGTGGATAGCTCAGTTGGCGGCAAAACCGCAATAGACGTTTCCTGGGGTAAAAATTTAGTAGGCTCATTCTATCAGCCTAAGCTGGTTATAGCCGACACGGCGACTTTGGAAACTCTTCCCGACAACGAGTTTGCCTCAGGCTTAGCTGAGGTTATCAAGTACGGATGCATCTGGGATAAGGATTTCTTTGAAAAAATCGACAATTCAAAAGACCGTAAAGGGTTAATGGGTATAATCGATGAAATCGTTTATATCTGCTGCGACATCAAGCGCCAGGTTGTAGAGCAAGACGAGCACGACACATCTCTCAGAATGATATTGAATTTCGGTCATACTGCAGGTCACATCGTGGAAAAGGCGTACAACTACACAGGCTACACCCACGGCGAGGCAGTGGCTTTCGGTATGATTATTGCAGCCCGTCTTGGAGAAAAGCTGGGTATTACAGAATCAGGCACAACCGAAAAGATTGATACTATGATTAAAAAATTCAAGTTGCCTTATGATATAAAGGTTTCTCAGGAGGATTTGGCAGGAATTACCCTTGATAAAAAAGCCTCAGGCAGCAGCATCTCGGTAATCTTGCTTGATAAAATCGGCAAGTACCACATACACAAAATGCCTACATCAGAATATGTAGAACTTTTAAAAGAAATATGGAAATAAAAAATCAGAGCTATTGCTCTGATTTTTTTATTATAGTGTTTTCCTGATTTTTATAAACTATCATTTTGCAGAACAAAAATTCCAGTACAAAGTTTGAAAGCATAGTTACAATTAATATTATGTAGTCATTACACCCTACTTCCTCTGCCAAGTGTCCAAGCCATGTGGATACAGGTGTAAACACAGCATAAAACCCAAATAACTTGCTCATTGCAACAGGAATATTGGCAGCAGACTTGAACGTATAGCGTCTGTTGAATGTGAAATTCCATACAATAGACAGTATTAATGACAAAAGATATGCCGGCCAGTATCGCCAACGGAAAAGCTCATTGAATACTGTAAATGAGCCAATCTGAATTATCCCTGCCGATATTGAAAATAATGTGAATTTAATCATCTGTAAAAAAGAATTATTTTTCATATTTTTCCCTTTCTTGTTTGTTGGTCTCAGACTTTGTCAAGACAGGACAAAAAAACTAATCAAAGCTTATAATTTTAGTTCCCTTGTATTTTAGAGTTCTCTTTTCATTAATTTTATAGTCACCATACGAAAATTCCGAAACATCAAACATAAGCTTTTTATCTTTCGTTGCAAAGACAACTATGTAACGCTCCGGTTTAAATGTACCTGGATAATTAGAAATTATATCAGGCTTATACTTGTCTACAACTTTTGCCTTAACTGTTTTGACAGTTGCATACTTATTAATAATTACCTTCCTAATAATCAAAATCCAACACAATAAAAACAGTATCATTAAAATTGCATTAATAATGTTATACATACAATTACCTCTCAAAAGCCGTTGTCTTTTTTCAACAACATTTGATATTCCCACATTTATAATTCGCATCCAATTAAACTTATCGTTATTCTATGTATTATATTTTACCACAACAAACCAAAAAGAGCAAGGCTTACGCCTTGCTCTTTTTATATGTGTTTTTAATAAAAATCACTTATTTTGTTGTTTGATTAAACCAACTCGATAATTGCCATTTCGGCAGCATCACCGCGTCTGGGGCCCATCTTTAATACTCTTGTGTAGCCACCGTTACGATCTGCGTATTTAGGAGCGATTTCTTCAAACAGTTTATAAACAACCTCTTTATCCGTAATGTAAGACAATGCCTGTCTTCTTGAATGTAAGGTGTTCTTTTTGCCAAGTGTGATCATCTTGTCAGCGATGCATCTTACTTCTTTAGCCTTAGCTTCTGTTGTAACGAGCTTGCCGTTAGCGAGTAACGCTGTTGTAAGGCCTCTGAGCATTGCGATACGCTGGTCTGTAGGACGACCTAATTTTCTTGTTCCCGGCATCTTAAAACCTCCCTAAAATTTTAAAGTTTTAGTCTTCGCGCTTTGCAAAAGACTGACCAAGTGCGTGAAGCTTTCCGATAACTTCATCCAATGACTTACGACCTAAGTTACGAACCTTAACCATATCGTCTTCTGTTCTGTTTGTCAGGTCCTCAACTGTGTTGATACCTGCACGCTTCAAACAGTTGTAAGAACGAACTGATAAGTCTAACTCTTCGATTGTCATTTCTAACACTTTTTCTTTCTGACCGATTTCTTTTTCAATAAGAATGTCAGCGTTCTTTGCTTCTTCTGATAAATCAATAAACTGCATTAAATGCTCGTTTATGATCTTAGCTGCTAAGCTGACTGCTTCTGACGGGTCAATTGAACCGTCTGTCCAAACCTCTAATGTAAGCTTATCGTAGTCAGTAATCTGACCAACTCTGGTGTTTTCTACAGAGTAGTTAACTCTGTGAACAGGTGTGTAAATAGAGTCAACGGGAATAACTCCGATGATATTCTGATTTAACTGCTTGTTTCTTTCTGCTGAAACATAACCTCTGCCTTTAGCAAATGTAATTTCCATATAAAGCTTTGCGTCTTTGTTTAAAGTTGCAATCTTTAAGTCAGGGTTGCAGATTTCAATATCTGAATCAAGCTTGATGTCGCCTGCTTTGATAACACCTTCGCCTTCAGCTTCGATATACACAACTTTGGGTGTGTCGCAATGAAGCTTAACTGCAATCTGCTTGATGTTTAAGATGATTTCTGTAACATCTTCCTTTACACCGGGAATTGTTGAGAACTCATGTAAAACACCGTCAATCTTTACAGAAACAGCTGCAGCACCGGGAAGCGATGAAAGCAACATTCTTCTTAAAGAGTTACCAAGTGTTGTGCCGTAGCCTCGCTCTAACGGTTCTGCGATAAATTTACCGTATTTGCCGTCGTCGCTTATTTCTACGCACTCAACGTTTGGCTTTTCTATTTCTAACATAAAGTTAACCCTCCCTCATAATTATTCGGTTAATATGCGTTTTCGCATAAAGCCAAGGGTAGTTGCAAGTATATCTCCAAAATAACCAGATATTATTTTGAATATAACTCGACGATAAGATGTTCTTCTACTTCAAAGTCGATATCTTCTCTTGCAGCTAAAGCAATAACTTTACCTGTAAGAGTGTTTTTATCCATATCTAACCACTTCGGAACTGTTCTTGTTGAATTAGCTTCAACAATGTCCTTAATTCTGTCTGAAGACTTTGTGGTTTCTTTAAGTGTGATAACATCTCCTACCTTAACGCGGTATGAAGGGATGTCGAGTCTCTTGCCGTTTACGAGAATGTGACCATGACTAACCATCTGTCTTGATTCTCTTCTTGTATTAGCAAGACCGAGTCTGAAGATTACATTGTCTAATCTTGACTCTAAAACCTGGAGTAAGTTTTCACCGGTAACACCGGGCATCTTTACTGCCATTTCATAATATCTACGGAACTGCTTTTCGAGCATACCGTATATGAACTTAACCTTCTGCTTTTCTGTAAGCTGACGGCCGTATTCGCTCTGCTTTCTTCTTGCGGGCTTAGGATTTCTCTTTGACTTCTTGTCAATACCCATAACAGAAGGGTCTATGCCTAAAGTTCTGCATCTTTTCAATACAGGCTGCATATTTCTTGCCATTTGGATGTCCTCCTATCTTCAAAAATTATAAATCAAACTCTTCTTCTCTTAGGCGGTCTGCAACCGTTGTGAGGAATAGGAGTTACGTCTTTGATCATTGTAACTTCAAGACCAGCTGCCTGGAGCGCTCTGATAGCTGCTTCACGACCAGCACCGGGGCCTTTAACGAAAACCTCAACTGTTTTAAGACCGTGTTCTTTTGCAGCGTTTGCTGCTGTTTCTGCTGCCATCTGAGCTGCAAAAGGTGTGCTCTTTCTTGAGCCTCTGAAGCCTAAGCCACCTGCACTTGCCCAGCTGATTGCATTACCTGCTACGTCTGTGATTGTAACAATTGTATTGTTAAATGTTGAACGAATATGCACTGCACCGCGTTCAATATTCTTTTTAACTTTTCTACGGGTACTTCTTTTAGCAACCTTTGCCATTTTAGATAGTTCCTCCTTTCGAAGAATATGGTCTTTGGCTATTAGCCTTTATTATTTCTTCTTGTTAGCGATTGTTCTTGCGGGACCTTTTCTTGTTCTCGCATTTGTCTTGGTTCTCTGACCTCTTACAGGAAGACCTTTTCTATGTCTTACGCCTCTGTAACAGCCGATTTCCATAAGTCTTTTGATGTCTAAAGCAACATTTCTTCTTAAATCGCCTTCAACAATGTAATCTTTGTCGATGATCTCTCTGAGCTTTGATACTTCATCCTCTGTTAAGTCTTTAACTCTTGTGTCGGGATTGATACCTGCTTCAGCGAG
>JAZRPE010000040.1:0-42237 GCA_045649085.1 Congzhengia sp. | reverse complement strand
CGTGCTACCTCTACGGAAAGAAATGGAATCATCGACATTTTTGCTTACTACCTTATAGTTTTGCTCGACACCGTTCGTAATATTAAACTGTTTAACAGTTTTTGAAGGATATGTCGCCATTCGGTCATAGCGTTTCTCTATACCGACCTTATCACATAAATCATCATAAGCAGCACGATAGTCGGCTATTTTTCCTTTGGCTTGATTTTCCAAAGATTTAATACCGCTTTCCTTTGCCATAAAGGCAATATCACGTTGCTCACGAACCGCAGTTTCTAAACGCCGTGCGCCTTGTTTCCATTGATACATTGTCTTTTGCTTACCGTTGTATTCAATAAGCTCTGTATCTTTTTTCTTCTGTTGCTCAAGCCATTCTTTGTCATATCTCGGCTCTGATACACCGAGAATAACATCCATTTTAAAGTGCAAACAGCCATAATCTTTGAGTCTTTCCAAGCCTTCTGAGCCGTCTTCGTATTTAATACCATCTATTACAACATCGCCATTATACGAATACATAACACCGCCCATAAAAGCGTGTTTCGGTCTTGGTCCCGGGTGGTAATCTACCTCAAATCCGTTACATCCAATCTTTTTTCCCACATACTCATCATATGCCTGTGCCGCTTGTTTTGCACCATGGAGCAGATTGGAGCGAACCATACCAGGTAAACCCCTTGTAATGTTGTTTCCATAATCTACACGGACACCCGAACCGCCTAAACGCTCAACAGTTTTCTTCATTGCGGTATTAAAATCCGTTGTGCCTGTTGATACTGCCATCACGGCTTCGTCTATAGCCTGTTGAAATGCTCCTTCTAATGGAGTAGTTCCTATCACTTCGCCTAGGGCATTGTATTTATCAAAACACAGAGCCTTGGTTCGTGATAGATTTATCATTTTTTCGCAAGTTTCCTGCGCCCAATGATTTACAAGAAATTTTGCATATTCATTTTGTTCAAAAGGAATGAACTCTGCACCCTTAAAATCAAATAGGGGTTTATAAGAATTAACGCCCTCTGTCACAGTCTGCGTGAGTATTGCTTCCACATCAGCCACATTAAGCTCCATTGTTTCGGCAAGTTTTTTCTTTATCTTTGCCATATCTCCGCTAATATTTTTCATATTGTTCAACGCGGTTTGGTCTGCAGC
Source organism: Congzhengia sp. (assembly GCA_045649085.1). GTDB lineage: Bacteria > Bacillota > Clostridia > UBA1381 > UBA9506 > Congzhengia. The sequence goes on along the minus strand of JAZRPE010000040.1, from coordinate 41,085 downwards.
TGATGCTCTGCCTGTAGTTTTAATTCTTCTTCCTATTGTGCGCAAGACATAATCGTTAAATTCGTTTGTCCTGGCAAATATGGTCTTGTCCGCAAGTTTTTGCAGTCTCTTATCATCAATACGAGGCATTTAAAGCACACCTTTACATATTAAGCATACTTTCTATGCTCTTGTTTGAATTGTTTTTTTCTTCGGCGATTATACGCTCTTTTTTCTCTTTTATTTCGTCATCAGTAAGTGTAGGCCATTGCCACTTGATTAAATCTTCCCTTTCAGCAGCGCCATTGTTTTTTGCTTCAACAAGTCTCTGCCATTGTGTGTCGGGGTCTTCAAACGGGTCAAAGTAGTCTGACTTATAACTCCACAAATCAGGCGAAATGTTAAGGAATACACAATCTGCCAAAAGCGTCATTTCGTTACCTTCATCCATTGCGGTGTGAATTCTATCTATCAATGACAATGTATCGGCATTCGCTCTCTTGACCGCAGTAGCCGTTGCAGTATACGATGTTTCATTATCTGTCAATATACCCTTGCTTGTGCCTATTTCTTTTTCGAGAAGAGCCATATCGCATACAAGTTTCGAATAGTGCTCACTCTGTCTCAATGTAGGATTAAATATTTCTATGAAATTTCCATTCTGTGCAGCTCTCTTGTCAACAGGAATGATATTGGATGCAATTTCATATTGCTTTTTCTCTTCATTTGTGAGAAGATTTCTCGGGTCTGTAAATACAACAGATTTTCCGTTTTCAAATTCTTCCTGCATGAGCTTTAAGTCCTCGAAAATGCGTTTTTCAATTTCGGTACATCCAAAGTTAAGAGGCACGCCATATACAGGGGAAAGACCTCTGCTTGATTTCGGAGACTTATATCGCCCGAAACCTATATGATTTGCACCCGTCCAACTGTACGACGATTCTTTTAAATATTCCCACTTTTCTACAAATGCTTTCTTTCCATTCTCTGTAACGGATGAATAAGATATGGTAAGTGTGCCATTATCGTCAAGTTTGTGGTGTCTAAGTAGAAAATACACCTGGTTATTATTACTACACCAATCTATAATGCCATAAGCCTCTTTTATTTCTTCGCCGTCTATATCCACAATACGAACCTGTTCTTGTGTCAAATATGTATGGACTATTTCGCCCTTGCTGTTGTGGGCAGGGAAGATATAATACTCTCCATCGCCGAGCATATTTTCAGTAATAAGAAACCTTTTGTTTTCGAGGTCTTTACATAATGCTTTTAACCGCTCTGTCAATACACTATCGCTTTCTACTTCGAATGTAGCCTCTGTGTTTGCTAAATTATTCAATTTAGTTACAAATATATCAAGAAAATTAATTTTTCTGATATCGCGCCAAATTTGCGTTGCAGATGACAAAGGATTTTCCGTTGCCTTACTGTATGCCTTTTTTATACTTTCCCAAAATGTAGTCCAAAACAGTCTAAATTTCTGTAATATGGTTCTCACTCCTTATATATCTAAATAACTCCAATCGTTACTCATGGAATACGTCCAACTGTCCCATGTGTCAATTTGCATAGAGCCATCATCAAGAGGAATTGCCCTGTCGCTCTTTTCATCAAATACAAGGTTCTGCAATTCATCTATCAGGTCTTCACATTCATCTTCTACAAATTTTATATTGTGATTTGCCAATAATCTGCTCATAACATACGGCCTGTCCTCTAAGGGTGGTTTGTATGTCAAATATGCTCTGTATTTTGTGTTATCGTTTATTGAATTTATAATTACCGCAATATGGTCACAGTTTAAAGCACCTATTTTGACGTTGTATTTTTTCTCCACATAACCGCAGAAATCATTGACCAATCTTTCTATGTCTTCCATTGCCAATTCGTCTGCCTGCGTCTTTTTGCTCTTTAAAACATAATACTTTCCGTCTATTCCTTCTGCAGTACAAGTCAACGCATACGCTGAACCATTACCGCCAAGGTCAAATCCAACCTCACACCATCTGAAATGTTTTGGCACTTCTTCTGCAGGTATAATGTGCGGTGTCGGGTCTGTTGCAAAGTCCGGGAATATCACACCTTCTGCACGAACCCACTCCCCACGAATGTAACGGTCATAGAAAACACCTGTAAAAAGGCTCTCAGCTCTTTTTATTTCTGCTTTACCTAATATGGGATTATCCTTCATCAAGAAATGAAGGTGTTTAAACTTTCTGTCTTTGTTTTTAATCCACCCTGTATAAAACCAATGCTTTGGACTGTCAGGGTTGCAGTTGAACCATATCTTTGCATTTTTATACGACAATGTTCTCGCAATGCCCTGGTCGACAAACGACTGCGGCATAAGTGCCACTTCATCAAACAGAATGCCTGCAAGGGTTAAACCCTGAATAAGAGCATAGCTGCTTTCATCCTTACCGCCAAATAAATAGAAATAGTTTTCTTTTTTCCCACATTTGACCGTAAGCATTCTATTGCTTATCTTGTATGAAAGGGCAAACGGCAAGCCTTCGAGCTGCTGAAAAGGTTTTAATATATTTCGCTCTGCATTGCTTACCGTCTTTCCACATATAGCAAAATTTGTTTTATTGAAGTTCTCCATGGCCCATAATACAAATGCCAATACCATAACAATCGTTTTGCCGCTTCTTACTGCACCATCACATATAAGCGTACCTTCGTTGTTGTATGCAAACTTCAATATTTCTGCTTGTTTCTTTGAAAACTTTTTAATTTCCACCCTTTACCGCCTTCTTTATGGCTTTTAAAAGATTTTCTTGCTTTTTGGTTTCGTCATCTGATGCCTTGTTGTTATCTCCCGACAATTCAAGAAGTCTGTCAAACGCATTATGATTTCCTTTTGTTGCCGCTGCTACCATTCCCAACACGGTCAACATCTTTACATCAAGTTCATCCTCATTTGCTCCAAACTTCCGGGCAAACTCTTTCAAATCTTCGTCCTGGACTGTTGCAGACAACGCAGCTTCTGCCAATTTTTGAAATGTCTTTTTTTCACGTCTAGCTATTACACTTGCTTTTCCGCCCTTCGACTGCTCTTCGACAGTTAGGGTGTGCGCCTGGGGAATAAGGTTATCTTTATTTGCCAACCTTACCACCCCACTATAAATGAAAAAGCCGACACCCTTGCGGCATCAGCTTTATTATTCGGATTCATACAGGGTATCAGCTCCTATCTTATTCGTTTATTCCCTCCAACCTCATCCACCGGCAATGCGTTTCCGGCACAAAAAAGGACCAAGCCGCATTCGTCATGTTGCTTTGTCCTTTTATTACATTTTACACAATATCACAGGTTGATATGAAATTGTGTGCAATGATGTATTTTACCTCTTCTACCGCCTTATCATGCATGTATTGAATGTTACGCACTGAAAAGTTCATTTTGTTTGCGATTTCATTCCACTGCATATAACTTAAATATCTCATTCTAAGGAGCACTCTTAATTTACCATCATCTACACACGAAATAGCTTCGCTTATTTCGATTTTTGCAGAATAAAGTTCGCCAAGTTTCTTCGTTATCTGTTCAGAGTACTCTACACATTTGAGTATTGCATAGTCTGCATTGTTTACTTTCGAGGTTTGAACCTTCTCTTCGATTCGTTGTGTCGCAAGAGATGTCGCTGCAAGGTTTGCCTTTTTTAATTCCGCTTTAAGAACTTTTATTTCTTTGTCTATTGCATATGCGCGGTTCAGCCATTTCTTTGTTTCTTCCAACTAGAACACTCCTTTAATATTTCGGTGCATTTTTCAGTTCTATAGGTTTATACTTTTCCCTAAATTCCTTTTGCCGCTTTATGTATTCTTCTTCCGTCTCATAAAAGCTGCAGTCTCTTTCCTCACACACTAAGCATTCTAATACTTGACACTGTTTACGCCAATAATGAAAACAATCCTTTTTTATCTTGCTTTTTTCTGCCACTTACGAATCGCACTCCTTATAAAATTGGTTTATCTCCTGTTCCCATATTAAAAACTCCCGAATAAATACCGACAAATCTTTGCCCATAGTGTAGGCTTAAAGAAACGACAATTAACTCTGCACGAAAACCACCGTCGCAAACTTCCGTCTCTAACACACCTGCAATAATATCCATGTGCTCTTTTTTGATATACGCATCTTCGCCTTTGCACTTATTTTTCACGCTCCTCCCGCAGCACTTCTCTTACCTTCTTATCGACCGCCCTGCCAAGATTGTGACAGTTCCCGTGGGAGATATGATTACGCCAGGCGTTATATGAGGCGTAAAACTTTTCAATAGGGAGCCTACCTTCTGCCACAAGATGGGCCATCTTCAAGTATTTCTTTTGTTTATTGCGTTTATTTTGATTCTTTAATTTGCGTATTACTTTCCCCGTATCCGTGATATAGGTATGAAAACCGAGGTAATTCACGCCGTTCTTTATTGGGAATATTTGTGTTTTGCCGTTCAGCTTCAGGTCAAGAGTTTCAAGAAATTCCGTTATAACCTGCAGGCAATACTTAAGATATTCTTTGTCCTGGTGTATCAAATAAAAATCATCCGCATACCTGCCGTAGAACTCGATACCTAATTCACTAGTTATGAGCTTGTCCATTCCGTCAAGGTACAATAGTGCCAAACCCTGGTTGATTTGATTTCCCAACGGTATGCCTTTGCCCTCTGTACTGTCTATAAACAGATTACAGAGCCACAAAATTCCCTCGTCATAGCCGAAATAGTATTCGACTATATCTTTTAACTGCTCGTGCGAGATGTTATAAAAGAACTTAGAAATATCGCATTTTAAGATATATCCTTTCGTGCCGTACCGCTTATAAAAGGCTTTCATTTGCTCACTTAATCGGTCCAAGCCAAAGTCGGTACCTTTTCCCTTTTGCCCGGCACAATTATCTTTTAGAAAAATCTCACGCATCCTGGGAAGTAATACATTATCACATAAACTGTGCTGCACGACCTTGTCCTTAAAAGATGTGGTCTTAATTACACGCTCTTTTGGTTCGTAGACCTTAAATTCGTGGTACTCTGATATTGTGTAGGTTCTCGACCTTAACTGTTCTATCAGGGTATTTATCCCGTCTAAAGCCATAGCATTAAACCTTGCAGAGCTTTTCTTAAAGCCTTTACCGCTTTTTGATTTGCGGAACGCTCGATACATATTATTAAAATCAATAACTTTTTCAAAGTCGGTCATACAGCAACAGTCCTTTTTGTTTATCCTCATAAGAGGAAAGGTTGTATGTTCTTTTGTTAGGGGTGTTCTGATTTGGGCATAGTGCCTACTCTGTCTGACATTCCACCAATACGGACGCACGCCGTTATTGTTGTTGTAGTTGTTGTTGTTCAAGTTAGCCGAGGGCGCAACGCAAAGAAAAATACAACATACAACCTAATTTTATTATTGTTTTCTTTCACTTGTTCTCCAGGCAATAGACATACGCTTTACATCCGTTACCAACCCCGACCAATAACCTGCAGATTTATCCTTCACATATCCCAAGTCCATAGAAAGCTCTATAAAGAACTGCAGCTCATCACAATATGTAATTGCATCTGTAATTCTTTCGCATCGTTCGTTCTTATGGGTTTTATTGTTTATGCGATTTGCTTCAAAGAGTGCCTCATAAATTTCGAGGCACTTTATCTGCATTTTATCCACCAGGGAATGGCGGACCTTTTTAGGAAATCTGTCTGCGTTCGTTGTTAGTATGTAAGTATGCTTTGCGAGTTCTTTTGCCTTTCCAATTACCTTTAAATCGGCATCATTCATTCGTCCTCACTTACTCCATTTCTTAGATATTTTCCCGTGAGAAAATATCATTTTCATTTCGTAGTTCGTCCTCTCTCCCACACTGCGTACTGCGCAGCGTGGGAACCCTGTTATTTCTCAGATACAGAGATATTAGATACAAAGAACAAAATCGGACGCACGCCGTTATTGTCGTAGTAGAGGTTGTTGTTCAAGTTAGCCGAGGGCGCAACGCAAATTATCCAAGTAGGGTTACTGTGTGGCTTTGCGCTTTCAGGAGTTGCCAACCACCACCAACCGTCAATTTTATGTTCATCGAATACCGCCACATTCTCGCGATAGAAGTCTAATGTCGGTAAGCTGATTTTTGACTTTAAAGGTTCATAAGGTTTTAATCCGTCAAGAGTTGTAAGGTCTGTTTCAAATTCAAGTACATTTTCAGCTCCTACAGCCTCTTCAATCTTAGGTAAGATTTCTTCCTGCAGTCTTTTTAAAATTTTGCTTTCATGCAGGTTATTGTCACTACCAAATGTAGAATCAAAAAGACAATCCTTTGTAACTACTATCGTGCCTTTGTCGGTTTCCTTTACCTTGACAAACTCAATGTCTGCCACTCTAAATGTTTTTCCTGTTCCAATTTCTTTTAATGTTTTCATAATTATGCTCCTTTTTTAATTTATTCTGATACAAAGATAGAAGATTTCAAGATACAAAACGGACGCACGCCGTAATAGTCGTAGTAGAAGTTGTAGTACAAGTAAGCCGAGGGCGCAACGCATTTTACCCAGTTATAGCCACAATGCTTGGGTGTGCTGTGCGGTGTAGCAAGCCACCACCATTTTTCAGGATTGTATTCGTCTAATATGTATACATATCTGCGATAAAGGTCTGTAGTTAATAATGAAACCTTGCGGCGAACTGTACCATAACACTTCAAACCATCATCAGCTGTTAAATCTACCTTGTGCTCAATGATGTTTTCAGAACCGATAACTTTGGCAAACTTCTTTTCGAACTCCTTGCAGTGCTTGTCCGCATAAGAGCCGTCAAAATTATTGTTTTTGCCGAACTCTTCGCTTTCTTTGTAAAGGCCCTTTAAGATAACCGCTGTTGTTTCTGCGCTGTGCTCAAGCACAACAAACTCAAACTCACCAATTCTTGCAGTTTTACCTACATCGACCTTTCCCAATTCTTTTGAGCCAAGACCGAAGGACTTTTTAATGTCCTCGACCTGCGCATCCGTCAACTCAATGTCTTTTCCGTTTAACCTTAAATAGTTTTTCATGATGTTTTCTCCTTTGTATTATTTAATATAAAATATCTTTTGTACCTTGTTTTTTCGCCGCGGCGGTTCTTACCTTCTTCCCATTCGCTTATAATGGAAACTCCACGCTGTTTTAAATCTGTTATGCGACTTGCAAGCCTCATACACCCCAAGTCGTTTACCGCTTCTAACGGTGTAATACTTCCGTGCTGATTTATGTACTGAACAATTCTTTCACATTGCGACATATAATCACTCCTAACAATATTCAGGCAGATTCGCTCTAACCAACGCCGTAGCTACGGGCGGTGTTACTGCGTTTCCGCACTTAGCAACCTTTTTCTCTCTTGATATGACATTTCCGTCTATGTCATAATCAATTTTGTACTCTGCCGGGAACCCTGTCATTTTAAACATTTCTCGTGGTTCTAAAAATCGCATAAGTATGTCTTTAACATAATATTTTTCCCCGAGAACTGTTATCAAAGCAAATCTATCCATTGTAGTTAATGTATCTATCGGTTTGCTTACATCACTTGCAAGGATGCCACTATAATATTTAATCAAATAAGCATACACGACTTCGTGATGGTCTTTGCAGGTAATTGTGCTTATAGGTTCTTCTACCTGCTGCCCTGTCATATTATTTCTCAAAGTAACAATATAAGGGGCGATAAGAGCATATCTGTTCGATGTATCTAAAGTCATTATGGGGTCTAGAACACTTTGTCCGCGCACCTCATCTTCACTCGTTTCATCGTGATACTGTATCAAATACGGAACATATTTATCGTCAACAATATACGGTTCAGGATTATCTAAGACGAATTTTTTAAATCCTTTTGCGATGCGTCTCATTGTTTTTTCACACAACGGTTTCTTTCTGTCAAATATGCTCTTTCCGGGAATAGTCCAATCAATGCACTCTGCAGCAGATATATAGGGTTTGCATTGTCCGCTATGTACAAATAAACTCTCTCGTTGGGCGTGTGTTGCCGACGGCCACACAATCTTCTTACCATCGCATCTTGCAATCATATAGAATCGCTTTCGTGACGTTGGAGCGCCGTAGTCACAAGATACTAATTCCTTAAACTCTACTTTATATCCCAAACCCTTTGAAAGTTCGTCTGCCATATCAGAGTTAATGTCAATATTCAGCGCCGAACACATTTCAGCAAACGCCGGATGTTCCTTAGACAGTCCGTCTGATAATACTGCAATAAAACCTCTGAATGTTTCTCCGGCTCTTTCCTTTATTGGTTTGTTATCTTCTCCCAATGGTCCCCACGTCTGTATCTCAGGTACATTTTCAAGCATCAACACTCTCGGTCTTACTTCATACGCCCATTTTATTGCAACCCACGCAAGACCTCTTATGTTTTTATCAACAGGCTTTCCGCCTTTCGCTCTTGAAAAGTGTTTGCAATCAGGACTGAACCAGGCAAGTGCCACAGGGTTATCTCCGCAGGCTTCCTTTGGAGATACTTCCCACACATCCTCACAATAATGCTTCGTGTTAGGGTGGTTTGCCTTATGCATTGCAATCGCATCGGGGTCGTGGTTTATGGCAATATCAACAGACCTTTTTATTGCCGCTTCTATTCCTGTAGAAGCACCGCCACCGCCGGCGAAGTTATCTATAAATAATTCTCTCATATCGCACCTCATCAGAACGGAAGGTCTTCATCGTCAACAGGCATAAATCCGTCAAGGTCTGCTTCTGTGTTTGACACTGCAGGTGCACCTTCATTTTTACTCTGTGCAAATTCCCACTCATCCACAACAACTTCTGTTGCATAGCGTTTTTTGCCGTCGTTGTCTTGCCAATCTCTTACCTGAATACTTCCTTCAAGGGCAATACGGTCTCCCTTTTTGAAATATCTTGAAATTGCCTCGCCACTTTGACGCCAGGCAATACAGTTTATAAAATCTGCTTTTCTTTCCTCGCCCTGCTTTACAAATCGTCTGTCGCAGGCTACGGTAAAACTTGCTACCGATACACCTGATGTTGTTGCACGCAGTTCGGGGTCTTTGGTTAAGCGGCCAACAAGTATAACTTTATTCATACATTTACATTCCTTTCAGCACTTAATTTGTTTTTTCAGCATATCTAACAGGAAGAAATAGTCCTATTGTGCTACCGAAATCATCCCTTGCTATCACTCTACTTAACGGCGAATTAGCAAACAAATGTAACCCTTTGAAATGCTTTGTATTATCCGCAAACGCATATAGCTCGATACCTTCGCCAATATACTTTTCAATAATTCTGCCGTTTGATTCGAACAACTTTTTACTTTTTGTAATTTCAATATCCTTGGCATTTTCTGATAAAAAGTCTTTAATATTCGGCATAGATAGTAACTTCGTTGTGTCAAACACACATTCGGTTATATCAAAGACATACGCCGTAAATCCGTCAACTGTAACGGCTATTTCCTTTTCATTGATTTTATGACCTCTACAGGTCTTGCTTTTATCTAATAAAGCTTTACACACTTCAAGTTGTGTTTGTTTTCTGTTCATATCATTACTCCTTAATCTCAGTTATTTTTATTTCCGTTCTTGGATTGTCCTTATCATAATTTCCTTTTAACCGAAGCTCTACATTGTCAAAGCTATCGTCTATCAGAACACCTTCTCTCACGAGTGGGTCAAGAAGCATTTTACCGCTGAAATTGTCAGGGTCACGACGCCCGCGCTTTTTGAAATAATATGTAATTTCTACAAGCGCCTTTTGGTATGGTGTTTTTGGTTTTTCTATCATCCTTAGTGCCGCCTTAATCAGCCAATGCCATTCTTGCTTTTTTAAACGATAGTCATTAAAATTACGGCTATTGCCCATATAAAGATTGTTCGAGGGCGGTGTGTCGGGGATTGTTATTGTCATTGTGCACTCTCCTTGTCCATCTTTGCACCACAACGAGGACAATAATCGAATTCACATTCGCAGGAATAGGTGTAATCTCCGTCTTCGTCATACTTTGTTTCAGTATAGTCGGCACAACAAAAGCCACATTCTGAACACCAAAACTCATCAACAGGATGCATACTTGTTTTGTTATGTCCGTGCTTCACTTCTACAAAATCGACGTGCCTGTTAAGTCCTTTTTCCGCAAGCTCAATTTCGTTAATTACGGTGCCGAGCCTTAATTTTTCTTTATTTTTCAACATAAATACTTTTATCAGCCCTTTGGCATTTACATATATCTCCATTACTCTGCACCACCTTTCGTATACGTTTCAAGTTGATTGTTAAATTTGTATGTAGTACCGCCTTTGTACATATGAAATTTACACTTAAAATCCATTTCAATTAAATAACTGTCTTTTTGTGCTTCGTGAATAACTCGCTTTACGACACTATCAAAAGCGCCTTTGTATTGACATACTTCATTATGGCAACACTTACCACAATTTTCTTTAATAATATAATTTGATACCTCTCTACTTTCTGCATTCATTCCTCTGCACCTTATATAACCTTTCCGCCGTGCTTGTACGGTCTTGATTTATTAAATTCGTGCTTTTCCTTTATGATTTCCTCAATATCAATTCCCTGCCTTCCGCAGTAGTCCAAAATACGAATGATGCAGTCTGCCAATTCGGCGCCAATTCCTTCAGGCTTTCCATCTACATAATAAAGACACGGTTTTCCGTTTCGGTATTCTTCCAAAGCTTCTGAAAGTTCACTATGACAAAGAGCTATAATCTCGCCAAGAGTTCTTTCTTCTTCCCACCAACCGTGTTCAACTGCATTTTTATGTACATCTTTTGAAAATCTAGTTAAGTTCATATATCATCATTTCCTTTCGCTACTTTCATAAATGCTCTGCGCTCAAGCTCTGCAAAATCATATCGGCTTTTCTTTTCCTCTTTAGGCTTAGCCTTTGGCACATTCTCTGCATCGGCTCTTGTCTTGCGCCCTGCCTTAAAGTGATTATTGAGAATAGCATTTATATACTGCCAATTAGGCTTGTTGTTAAATACCGCCTGTTCTATGGCGTAAATAATCAGACTTTCATCTACATCATCAAGCCAAGCGCAAATCTTTTCAAAAACCGCAGGACTTACAAAACCGATATTGTCCTGATATGCTTTCACAACCGCAGCAGCATTTTTTTCTGTTTCTGTTTTTGTTTTAATAATATTATTATTTATTATTTCTTTCTTTTGGTTCTTTTCTTTCTTTACGCCTTCTGCACAATTTGATGCACAGGTTGATGCACAAGTTGTTGCCCTGTTATTGTGCATCAAATCATTTGTAGATGCATCTTTTTTGTGCATCAAAGAGATAATTTTATACCTTCCTATTCCTCTGCCTTTTCCTCGCTGATACTCTATGAAATTTTTCTCAATTAACTTATCACGCGCGGAAATTACAGAGTTGCGATGAATACCTAACATTCCTGCAAGCCGTCCGTTATCTACTTCTATCCACTCAGACCAATTACTCCTATTTGCCAGGCACATAAGCTTGTACCAAAGCAATTGAGCATTTGCTGGCAGCCGAACAGTTTCGAGCGCACGCTCAAAGGCGTTAAGTTCAGCAATATAATTCATAATTTACCTCGTTATAGTTTCAATTTCTTAACAAGATACTCATCCAACGGTATGCCGTATATGTGATACTTTGCAAAAAAGCCGTACTCGTCATTGTGTGCCTGATTATGATGCCTGCGGCACAACGCTATTGCTTTTCTTCCTACATTGTCGATTTTGTTTCGGTTAAATCCCATACCGACACGGGAGCCTTCGCAATGATGTATTTCTGCTTTTGCATTACATACCGCACACTTTCTGTTTGCGATACAGGAATACAAATATCTGCCTATATCGTCTGTTTGATTCAAGAGAGTATCTCGTGTGCCTATATTGTTTTCAAAGCAAAAATCAATAAGATATGATATAAATTCTCTTGCCTCTGATACCGTGCAGTCTGATAAACTGAAATACTCAGCGCCGTACCTTGCTATGTAAAAGTACTTTTGCAATTCCTTTTCATATTCAGGAAGATTTCCTGTAAATTCTGTAATGTCAGAAAGTATCGCATAAGCTTTCTTTCGTTGCTCGGCGTTTATGGTTCTGCCATCGTCAAACCGCACGAGACACTTATTTATTTTTTGCTTTTCCAAAAGGTAAGGAGATACAGGAGCAACGATTATGGCCTGATTGTCCTTGACCTTGTATATGCTGCCTACTTCTTCATACATCCCTGCCACCTTCCTTGTGCTGATGTAAGTATACATATAGGCTTCTGCCACCTGCATTCTCTGCAATAAAATCATCACATTGCTTTTGAGATAAATGTGTGTTTACAACTCGCCTTTCATAAGAGAATGCTCCGGTTTGTTCTTTTTCTTCTATCCTGGCGCTGATATCATCGTCTGTATAATTGGCTTCTAACAAGTAAAGGTCATAGTCTTTTGCAACAATACCGCTTAAATGCTTAGTATCTGTTGCATATAGCACCTTTCCACCTTCCAAAAACAAGCGATAACCACAGTTTGGAACATCGTGGTACAACTTAACAGGCGAAATTTTAAAAGAGCCATAATCGTATATTTTGCCTATTTCATACACGTCAATATTTCTCTTATTGATACCTGCATCAACTAAAGCCTGTACCAACCATTCACAACAACCTATTCTTAATGTAGGTCTTTCCGTTGAAAGCCTTTTAATTGTTTGTATGTAAAAGTGGTCCTTGTGTCTATGTGTAAGCAACAACAGTTTTAAATCTTTATAGTTGTCATTAAGTGTTCTGAAAGGAACACCGCAATCAATCATTATAAATTTGTCAATTATAACGGCGTTCCCCTTAGAACCACTTGCTAAAATTTTGTAGTCAATCATATATCATCAAGAGAAACAGACGGTGCTTCATCAGGAGCATCAGCAAGTCCATCCTTTGTCTCAACAACAGTTGGCTCTTCTTGTGGAATAATCACTTCATCATCAGAAGAAGGATTTTCTATATATTCAACTGTGCTATCATCATTAATAACGCCCATATCCTTGACAAATGCTTCTTGTAAATCTACGGACATTATTCCCCATTTAGATATGAGCTGACGGAGCATTGTTTTATATGCCATTCCATCAAAGTCCTTATACCAAAAAGAAGAATATAACCAAGCATCTTCCGGCGGATAATTTCCCTTTTCAAACTCTTCAAAAGAAACCTTTGTAATGGTTTTTCCGTTGCTTTTAAATGTGCTGCCATTTAATGAAAACGCCTGTGAATATTTATCTGCATGGCACATCATTTTCTTTTTGGACCAATAAAGAGCCTTTCTAAATCCGTTGTGATATTCAAACATTGCATAATACCCAATGGTATTTGCTTTTTCCCTTTGCTCTTCATCTTCTATCAGGTTAACCTGTATTTCTTCTTCCAACGGGTCATACTTTATAAGTTCGCCTTCCTTGATTGAGAGAACATTTATTTTTCTGTAATGTCCTGAGCGCATTGCAAGTTGCAGATAACCTTTATATCCTAATTGGAACTGTGCAACCTTACAATCACGTTTTTTATCATTGAAAGGTACTAAATAATACTGACCAAGCTGAGGCGAAGGAGAAAGATTTAAGCTCTCGCCCAGGAGTGCAGCATTAACAATTGTTCCTGTATCACATTCTTGCAACGAAGGATTAGTTGATACTGCAGAAATAATTGACGATGTAAAACTCCTTGCCCTGTTTGGGTCTTGCAATGTGTTGTTAATAGCCTTTTGAAACTTAGATTGTGTTATCATCACATCAAATCTCGGTTTCTGTGCTGTCTGAATATTACTCATAGTCATAACCACCTTTTACTAAAAATTCTTTTAATTCCCTTAACTTGCTCTTTGGAGCAGTTACCTTAAATGCAAGTGTTAAAGTTGGGTCGTCTTCCACTTCCTTTGGCGGTGCAAGTTCTTCGACCTTATGTACCGCATTTGACATAGCCTGTTCTCTTTCGGCTTTTGTAGTTGCATCAGCCTTTGCCTGGTCCATAGCTTTATGTCGCTCACAAACATCGGTTATGCTTTTAGCAAGATTAAGCGACTTTTTGTATTCATACATTATTTCGTCACAATACTCTTGCGTTTTGATAAGTCTTACTTCGTTTACAACCTTGTCCAAGAAATCGGCGCACTGTTTTTTCAAGCTTTTAAGACTGGCCGATAACGTTATATTGATGTTTGCCATAGAAAATTTCACAAAATCAATATCAACCGACTCTGCATATTCGTTAAAGTATGCCTCTATTTCCATTTCTTTAGATGTTTTAATTTCATCTTCTACACTAGCAATCTTTTCTTTTAGTTGAGCATCCGCACTCTTGTATATGTTAGATATACACTCTTTGTACTTTTCCTCAAACTGATTGTACGGAAGCATAATAGCCTCTTTAATCTGCTTACGCTGATTTTCAAATTCACTGAGCTCGGCATTTAGTTTTGAACGCTCGTTTTTTACACTTTTTACCGTGTCTTCTGTACAAGCAAGGCTTAATGCCACTTCTACACGATTTTCAATATCTGCCTTAATCATCTGCAGTCGCTCTTCTATAATAGGCAACTGCACAAGACTTATAATAGTCGTTTCTTCCTGTGGAGCTTCTTCTGATGCGATTTCTTCCTTTGGTTTCAACTGGCAATCGCAAGTTTCGCCCGCATCTAAATATGCACCGCATTCTTTACATATATTGTCGTACATAGTTATTACCTCTTGATTTTTTGATTTTTTTGTGGTATAACATAGGTGTCAACTTTCCTAACATGCTAAATGAATGTTATTTGACAAATCCTTTTTTTTAATTAAGTTTTGAGAAGAAAGTCTGTTCCCGCAGGCTTTCTTTTCTTTTTGTGTTTTTTCAAGCCTAATTTAATTCTTATCTGCCCGACTGAAGATGCTTTCATGCCTAATATTTCTGCAATCTCTTCATCGTACATTCCCTGACCATACATACGGTGAATAGCCTCCCATCTTTCATTACGGGTATCGTTAGCTGCTACTTCTTCCCCCTGTTTCTTCAGATATGCGGTCATCTCCTTTTTGGTACAAAGATTCATATCAGCAAGTATCTGCACCTGATCTACTTTGTTCTTTGCCTGTCGGTAATCACGCAGTATCTCGAACTCACTCATTTGCAATTTCTATCCCCTCCTCACATTGTTTACAGTATTTGTGGTACGGTTCCTTTATATTTCCGCACTCACAATATTCGACTTCCTCAAAATTCTCATGGCAGCAGGGACTACCTTCAAAACTTTGTCCGTAGCTTTCGGTCCATTTATATGGAACTTCAAAAAGACTTCCGCACTCGTTGCATCTGTACATTTTCCCCTCTCCCTACTGATATACATACCTGTAAACCACTTCACGAGCAACAGGCACTTTGATACGGGGATTTTCAGAGCTTGTCTGCCGTGTGATTTCGTATGTATGATATTCCACCGTTCTCGGTCCTAATCCGTTGTGTGCGTCCATAAACTTTACGAACAACACCGTAAATAAAATTGCCCCAAGTAGCATCAACATCTTAATAAACCTTATGAATCGGTCTTTGTTTACCAATCTGTATCTCCTCATTTTTCCACCTCCTCAATTGTGCATCTAAAACCTTGTTTCTCCCACCATTTTTTCTCGTGCTCTGCCCTTTCACGAGAGTAGAAATAATATGTACCCCTCGTGTACCAGGTTGCACGAACGATTAGTTTGAACTCATGCATAATTCAGACCTCCTTTTCTGTATTTTTTGTTTTATTTTGCACAACTCATTTGTCGCGCTAAGTCTGCTATGCTTATATAGCCATTTTGGAAAGTGAAGAGTTTCTTTACAGTTTTAATACTTTTAAACCCTACTACTTCACAAACCTCTCCAGGTCTAAACATTGCCTTGTCCGGGAATTTTTCTCGTATGATTTCAATATTGTCTCGATATGCATCCCTTTCTCTTGGCATAATTATTCTCCTTTCTATTCCGCTCCCTTGCCTAATTATGTCTGGCCGCCAAAAGTATAGAGATGTGTTGCTAAATTGAACCGGTTAAGCAATGTTTTTGTCTTTCATACTGTAAGGAGATGATAACGCAAGAAATTAAAACCTCTCTGCCGATTGACGACCATACATAATTAGGCAAGATTATTTGATTTTTAAAACTCCTGTGTGATATAATCGCATTGAAGGAGGCTTTACGATGAATAAACCCCCAAAACCAATTAACACGCTTTCCGGTATTGCAGGCGGTTGTGTTCTGCCCTATAAAGTAGAAGAACAATTTCGCCGTGAGCAAAGAGAAAAGCAACAGTTAAAAGAACAACGCCGACACGAATACAAGGTTGAATTATTCGGTTGTATCGGCGGTGGTATTATGGGTTTTCTCACATCTTTACTGTTTTGGTTAATCACAAAATAACCTTAACTATAAAAGCTGCAAGAATACTCATAATCAGACTTGAGAGAGCTGACAATGCTATGGTCGCCACCATCAGCAGATGTTCTGCTCTTTCTTTTTGCAGTCTGTAAAGCACCCTGTAATCTTCTTCCACAAAATCTTCCAAAGCATCTTCAATAGAACTTGGATTTATTTTTACAGTCCTGATTTTCTTTTTCATATTCGCTCTCCTTTGTTTCATTTTAAAGATAATATGATGGCGATTATACCTATAACCGACTGTGGTATCCACGCCCACCACGGAAGTTTAGGTGGCATTGAATTTCCCCCTCTCCTTTGTTATTTCAATAATCGTATTACTAAAGAAGCACTAGATAGAATAAGCGCCACTATTCCCATCCAATTTTTTGCAAAGAATTTTTTCATAATATCTCCCTTCCCAAAGTTCAAGTTATTTGAACTTTAAAACAAATCCATTAACAAATTAACTAATATCGTTGCTGACATACTTAACAAGATTGATTGCTGACATACTTCAAAAAACAATTTGGCTGTATCGCTTATCTTGCAAGAAATGAATTTAACAATAAAATAAATCGCAAAAAACAGTAATGCTGCAAGAGCATAAGCAATACAAAGTGTTAACTTTTCCATTATTTTCTCCTTTACTACTTTTTCGATATCATTCTTTGCACTACCCATTCACTAAGACGCTTGACATCTTGTGGTTCGGGTGGTGCAATTCCTTTTTCAGCTATCCAAGCTGCAAGCACCATCGCTTGCACTTTCCATTTAAAATAGAAAAACAATGCTAAAAGAAGTGCTGCTCCGAGTATGTGAATCATCTCTGTCCTCCTTATCGTTTCATTTTTGTTGTTTCAAAAAAATCTTTATTTTTTGTGGTTCTTTATGATATAATTTTTATTGCACCTGAACTGACACTCTCGCGGAACGGAGGTGCATATATGGATAATAAATCATTAGCTGTAGAGTTAACAAAATCTTATACCGCCAGTCTTTTGGCTATAAAAGATAGTAACGGCAACACTGTTTATCCATTAACAGAAAAAGATGTCATAAAAGTTTTAAAAGATTTTTATGATGCAATCAAAAATTTAGACTAACCGTTTAATAAATCATCAACATTTATGTTAGTAGGTTTAAGTGTGCGATAAATCTCTAACATCATATTTGTAATTTTTAATTTCAGTTCAGGTGCAGCACCTTTGGAAATGTCATATAAATCGTTAAATGCTTGCAATAGTTTTTCTTCCATCTGTTTTCTCCTTATGTATAGTGATTTTGTTCGTTTTCTTGCTTTCACTCCTGAATCGTGATATAATAAACCAAAACAACTAATAGGAGGTTTATTATGAACAATATTGACGGTTCTTACTTTGCGGCAGCTCAATTCGGACGTGCGCGTGAACAACGCCTTCAGGAACAAGCTAAGCTCCAGGCAGATGCCGAACGCTATAAAAAAGATGTTCGCCGTTCCTGGATTCAATTTTGGGTACCTATTTCTATTTCCATTGTTGCTCTCGGTATCGCTATTGCGTCATTAATACTCGATATACAAAAATAACAATTGAAACTATTAGTGCCACCGAAGATGTAACATAAGGTATCCACCAATTCTTCTCATAAAAAGGTTTTTTCATTTTGTTCTCCTCCTTTTTGTCATATGTATAGTGATTTCATTCGCTTTCTTGCTTTTTTCTTGTTTTTATGATAAAATTTTCAAAAAACAAGAGAGGATATAGTCATATGACAACAAACGAAATATCAACAATAGATATTGGAACTTTGATATGCAGCATTGCAGCTATTATCGTTTCCGTAATCAGTATTTACTCAGAAAATCGGGGAAAATCTGTTGAAGTATACATTAGCCAATTGGAAAGGGTATATTTTCCTCTATTTCGCCATATAAGTACAACATTTCACAACGAACCATCAAATAATGAAATACTTGCGTTTGTGGAATTATTAGGCAAAACAATAAATGATAACGCTATGCTATGCCATTATGAATTGCTCGAATATCATGATTTGTTGTCAAAAAACATATCTAATAAAGATTACCGAAAAGAACTTTACATAAACGCATGCACTCATATAGATACCTATTACGACAAGTTATGCAGAAGAGTTAATCTCCCCGTAAGGTCCGCAAGTTATCGCATTAGATACAAACATTTTTTCAATACTATGCATAAAACCGAATACATTATTAAATTCTCTGCTCTTGTTCTATACAAAGTTATAAAGTATGTATTGCTGACGTTCACATTGTTTGTTGGAATATTAACAGCAGCATTAGTATTGCTACAACCACTACTGCAATCTTTATAATGATGGGAGCTTCCCACTCAATAAATACCTGCTTCGCTACATACTCAACAACATAAATTATTCCAATCATCGAAATGCAAATTATTATTATCGAGCGACATTTTTCTAATATTCCAGTCAATTCTCTTCTCCTTATGTATGTAAACTTCGTTAGGTGTCTTTTAGGACACTTTTTCAGCAAAAAAAATTCCTATAGGAGATTCTAGTCCTAAAATTTCAACCATCTGTTGTATCTCGCTTAAGGTAAATTCAGAAGTGCCGTTGCATTTTCTAAAAAACGCCGAACGAGATATGCCTAATAATTCACACATTTGCGATTTGCGGATTTTCTTTTTATCCATTGCATCTTCTAATTTTTTCTTATCCAATTTTATCACTTCCTTCTCTCTGTGTCTTTTAGGACACTTCCATAATAACACCATTTTTTTGGTTTGTCAATACTTTTTTGTGTATTTTAAGAAACTTTTTTTATTTTTTTGAAAATATATGTTGCAAAAAAGACACTTTAGTGATATAATCTCACTAAACGACACCCAAAGGAGAGTTTTATATGAAAGAATTAAATATAGGAGATAAAATAAAATTATTAAGAGAACAGAATCATCTTACATTGGAACAGGTTGGCAAAGATGTGGGCGTAGGAAAAAGCACGGTTAGAAAATGGGAAACAGGTGCAATAGCTAATATGCGTCGCGATAAGATAGCCTTATTAGCAAAAGCTCTACACACTACCCCTGCATATCTTATGGGGTGGGAAGAAGAAACACCTGCAATAAAGCCTGTAGAACATAAGCTCACAAATAATGAAAAAATATTCCTAGAAGAAATAAATGACTTAACAGAAGAAGAGTTGCAGAAAGTATTAGATTTTATACACTTTACAAAGTCACAGAGAACAAAGAGAATAAATCTTTCTCCCGGAACAGAGCTTGCAGCATTCGGCGGCGACTTCGTAAGTAAACCAAAAAAGAAGAAACCCGAGATTTTATAATTAAGTACACAATAGTAGTCCGGGAAGGACTTACTAATGAACAATATAAACAAGACAGCAAGGAAAATAAAAAGACAGTTAAAGAATTTAGGTGTAAGGGAGATATCGGACCTTTTAAATACTTATGGTTATTCTGTTTCATTTATGGGAACAGATGACGGAAATGAAGAACTTGTCAGATATGAATTAGAAGATTATGCAAGGGGAAAGAAATCCTTTATATATAATCATACCGCAAAACTCGTTTTTATTCGATTTGATTTGCATACCCAGGAACAAGTATACCTATTACTCCACGAACTGTCACACATCGTTTTAGGGCACATAGGCGACGGATATAGCGAGGCGGTTGACAAAACCTTTGCAGAAATAGAAGCTGATGCTCTTACCTGGCTTATAATTGCCAACGAGAAATACTTTAAATTTCTTAAAAGAGCAATAGCTATAGCAATAATTTCTGCGGTGCTTTTTCTTACTGCCACAGGAACAATTATTGTGAAATCTGCGATAAGCAAAACAACATACGCTCCGCAGTCTACGCCCACACAGGAAATTATACAAGAATCAACATCCGAGGAAACAGTTTTTATTACACCTTCGGGCGAATGTTTCCATAGGTCGTCTTGTAGATATGCAAAAATATCTGATGCAACGGAAATAAAACGCTCTGATGCAACAAAATCATATCGCCCGTGCAAACTGTGTAATCCGTAAAAATTAATCGACATCTTAGGTAACGACACAAAGTAGAAAATTATAGGACTACTATTGTGTTTACCATTTAAGAAAAGAAGGTGCAATACATGAAGCAAAGAAAAGATGGCCGTTGGGTAAAAAAAGTAAAGCTCCCCGATGGTACATCAAAATACTTTTACTCAAACGCAAAATCGGAACGCGAAGCCGTTAAAGATTTTAATAAGCAAATACTTGAGATTGAAAGCACAACAGAAAACAAAAATTCTTTTAAAACAATCGCCGAACAATGGGCCGAAGAAACTTTCGGAAGAATCGAGAATAATTCTCTTAAAGCATATAGACCTGCACAGAGAGAATGTATCAAATTTTTTGAAGGAAGAATGGTACAGGACATAACTCCCACAGATGTCAAAAAC
The DNA here is from genome assembly GCA_045649085.1 of Congzhengia sp. Classification (GTDB taxonomy): domain Bacteria; phylum Bacillota; class Clostridia; order UBA1381; family UBA9506; genus Congzhengia. Next base: position 20,239 of record JAZRPE010000040.1, on the reverse strand, counting down.
TTCGTGTCAATGTACGAGAAAAAAGGTTATGCAAAGAAGACTATAAAGGGTAAGCTCTCTATACTAAGCCTAATTATGAAACACGCGCTTATTGAGCAACTAATTCCTTCAAATCCTTGTCAGTTCATAACCATCAACATCCCAAATAAAAGAGAAAAACGTCAACCTGCATCAGACGAAGATATAAAGAGAATCAAAGAGAACAAGGATGTATATTTTGGTTTTTTTGCACTTTTTTTACTATACACTGGATTGCGGCGCGGCGAAGCATTTGCAATCACTCCAAAAGACATTGACTATAAAAACAAAACAGTTACCGTTTCAAAAACTGTAGAATGGATAGGAAATAAACCGCAAATAAAGAATCATCCAAAGACCGATGCGGGATACAGAACGCTCCCGTTGCCTGACCTGTTAATGGGCGAACTTATAAAGCGAAAGAAAAATAATTATATATTCCAAACAGAAGAGGGCGAATTGCTCGACAACTCGCAAATCACAAGGAAATGGAATAAATATAAAGCCGAAGCAGGCGTATCCGCTACACCACATATGTTAAGGCATTCTTACGCCACAATGCTGTTTGATGCAAATATAGACGTCAAAACAGCGCAGATCTGGCTCGGCCACAAAGATATAAAAACAACATTAGATATATACACTCATTTAAGCAACACGAGAAGAAGTAATTCGGTCCTAAAATGGCAAGAATATGTGCAGAAGATTTCTGCATAAAGTTGTCAAAAAGTTGTCAAAACTCTCAAACCCCCTTATTTTACGCGAAAAATATAGAGTTCGAATCTCTCCTTCTCCGCCATCCGTATGCACAATCATACGGAACAAAAAGCACAGTGAAAAATCACTGTGCTTTTCATTTTTAGTAACAATAGCTTTTACAGCTATTGTTACTTTTTTCTATTACATATCATGTATCAATTGTGTTATTCAACTCTTAAACTTTTTCCAAATTTATTACATATAAACAGACACTCCGAACGAAAGCGGAGTGTCTGTCTTGGTATCTGATGATGGATTAGCTACATTAGCTATTTACATTCAAATATTCTTTGAGTGCATTTTGTAATACATTGGAAAAATTCACATTGTTTTGTTCTGCCAAATTATTAAGCCATGATGGAATAGTTAACGTTTTCTTCACTGCTTTGTCACTTGTGTTTTTTAAGTATTCAATAAGATTAAACTCTACAAGCACTAAAAATTCATCTTTTTCTAATGTAATATCATTAGGAGCACTAGCATTCGGAAAAACAAATTTACCATCTTCATTTTGTGCATATAATCCAATTGCGGAAGAAGACATTTTATAAGCTTCTTCAATAGTATCTCCCTGGGTAAAACACCCAGGAAGGTCAGGAAAACTAACAGAAAAGCCAACATCTTCTTTAGTAAATATTGCAGGATAATAATAAGTTCTATTCATTTTCACATCTCCAATCTTATTTTATTTCATACATATTTGGTCTAAGTGTAAAGTAATTCATTAAAAACAACCTAAAAAATTGCACAACAAATAAACATATATATCTAATATGTTTTAGGTTATGCGGTTTGCAAACAAATTATCACAAACCGCTCCTAAAACCATTTGTTCTCTAAATCCTTATTAATTCTTATTCTAATTCAATTTTTAATTTAATCCCGCTTGCTTTAATATTGCTTTTTCAATTTTCTTTTTTAATTCCTTACTATGTACCGGCACAATAACCGTAGTATTAGTTTCTTCCCTAAACATCTTTTTATGGGAACCGTTTTGCGATACTTCGATAAATCCATTATCTCGCAATAGCTTTATCATTTCTCGGGGTTTCATTGGCATAGGCAACGCTCTCCTTTCTTCAAATATTATAATAAGTAGTATGCCGCTTCCATATTACGATTACATTATAACACGTATTAACACGTATGTCAACGCTTTATCAAAAATTTAATATAAATGTAACATAAAGCACAGCATCATAACAAAACACATATCAAGTTAGGGACATGATATTATACAAATCTAGGATACAAAGAACACAGTGATTTTCACTGTGTTCTTTGCTTTTCAATAATAGTTTTAACGACTATGAACGCTCTATTTCCTCTGTAATTGTATATGTATCCGTTACATTAAACTCTATTACTATTTTATCCTTATCCAATATAATTTGCTTTACATAGCGATCAATAATTGCCTTTTTGTTAGATAGTGTTCCAGATTCGAGCATTTTCTTAGCCTTTTTGAAAGCCCGCTTTAAGACTTTTTCATTGACGGAAATTTCAGATAATTCCATCTGTTTTTCTTGCAATGTCTGTTCAAATTTTGCTTTATCACTCTCCAACTCTTTTAACTTGTCTGTTAATGACACTGAACCTGTCTGCATAATTACATTTACTATATTTGCAATACCTTTTTCTGCTTCAGTAATTTTATCCTTAATCATATTAATGGAAGATATTAGCTCGGTATTTTTTGAAGCAGCAAACTCATTATATTTGCCGATAACCTCAGGCAATACCTTTTCATCAAAAACCTTACTTGCTAATTTCTTTTGAACTATTGATTCAATTAAATCCCTTTGGATTTCAGGATTTTTGCATTTTATTTTACCATTTCTTTTAGTGCAACGATATGAAACATATAGAGGATGTGTTGGATTCGCCTTTCGCGAATTACCCGCATAGGTACAACCACATTCATTACATATAATTTTACCTGACAACAGATATTCCTGTTTCGCTTTAAAGGCGGCGGTTTTTCTCTGTCTTGATTTCATAACTTGTTGTACCTTTTGAAACTCTTCTGTAGGTATTATTTGAGGTACACCACCTTCAATTCGTATTACTTCATCATCAGGTTTGCTTTTATGTCTGTTAAATTTTCCTGCGGAATTTTTTGATGCTGACAAATTATATACATATACTCCGGTATATTTTTCATTACGCAATATTTCGTATAAACTATTTTTTCCAAAAGCCGCACCCCTCTTAGTTTTATAACCTCTTTTGTTAAGTTCATTAATAATATGAGAATAACCATGCCCCTCCAGATATAGTTTAAAAATCAGTTTAACTGCTTCAGCTTCCCATTCATTGTTAACAAGCTTCATTGTGCTTTTATCTACATCATAACCAAGACAAGGCTTACCGCCCGTATGCCGACAGGACAGAGCGTTTTCCTTTAATCCTTTCATAACCTCTCGTCTGAGGTTTGCGGAATAATACTCATTCATTCCTTCAATGACAGAAGTTAACATTATAGACTCCGGCGTATCGTCATTTATATTCTCAGTGACAGACAATACCTGTACCCCATACTTTTTAAGCTCACGCCTATATATTGCACTGTCTGCACGATTTCTTGCAAATCTGTCAGATTTATGGACAATTACCGCAGAAATATCACTATTCTTCACATCTTCAATCATCGCCTGAAATTCAGGCCTGTTATCAGTGGTCCCGCTGATACCGCGGTCCGCATAAACTTTTTGCAGAGCATAGCCCTTTGCATCTGCAAAAGCTTTTATAGCACGAACCTGTGCATCAATAGACTCTTCACGTTGTAAATCACTTGAAAATCTAGCATAGGCTACCGCTTTTAAAATTTTGGCCATGCTCTGCACCTCCTTTGCTTTATACTTAGCTTTTATAGCTATTTCTTATGATTTAATATCTCATAAATTGCTTCTAAAATTAAATCTATACTTTTCATTCTGATACCTCTTTTAAATAATATTTTTCGCCTTCTCTTACGATTTCTATTTCTAACCCCAGCTCTTTTAATCGGTTGTTTATTGACCGGAACCCCGGTACTTTGCGGTTTATACCAAAATTATCCGATTCGCTCCTGCCAAACAGAAGAACTCTTTTTTCAGTAAATTTTTCACAGAAGATTTCAAATTCCTCGCAGGACAACGGAAATCCATAGCCATTTATAAACTCCGAGAGTTCCATCTTCCTGTCTTCCCTTGTTTTAAAGAGCATACTTTCATCAAATGCTTTACCAAAAAGTTCCGCTATCATCCGGCAGTATGCCTCCTCTCCTTTTTCATCTATGAGAGCATCAATAAATTCTAAATACTTTTGTTGTGAATACAGCTTGTCCTCGCAGAGATAATTGATTTTGTAATCCTTTGTTATCCTGTCGATTCCAAAAACACGGCGGATTGAATCTGTCATATCATCGGTGCCGTCTTTTATGATGCTCATAAGGTAAACAGGATTTTTCTTACATTCTGCAATTTCTGCCTGTAAGGCATATATGGAATGAAGTTTCTGCCTTATTTGCCCTGATTTGGGAATTTTAAGATACAGAGTAAATCCATCGTTCGGGTCAGAGTAATCCAGCCGTCTGCGACCTGCCATCTGCAATATCTCAATCTGATCCAATAGTGTAATAACTACCGACCTTACATTTTTACTGCTGATGTTGTTTCCGTTGGAAAATACAGTTGTAGCAGCAAGGCACTTACCGGAAAACCCTTCGTTTTCTACAAGGCTTTTAAGCACCTCAGGATGTTCATGGAGATACTCCGAATAAATTACCCTTCCACTATCTATAGCCTTAACAAACTTTTTGCATTCCTTCTTTGTGTCGCAAAATGCCAACACCTGATAAGGCTCTGCTTTAAGTTGTTCAGCTAAAAGCTCTGTATCTTCAAAAAATTGCAGCTTGATTTTACTGTAATCTGACTCCATTCTGTAAACCAGCGGCACGGGGTACTGCCCTGTAAAGGTCTGTGCAAGTAACAGGTCCTTCCAGTAAACATTTCCGTCAAAATCCACGTTGCAATCATACAGTTCTGCCCTTGTGATAAAGGGCAGAACCTCTTCTATGGTTGCACTGATGTAAATTCTTACAGCAAACTCAAATACCTTGGGAATCATATCAAGCACCGTACCGGTGCAGTCAGTAAATGATGCGTCTTGCAGAAAGTAGTGGCATTCGTCGCATATTACATAAGAAAATTCAACGTGCTTATGTGTCCTCACAAAGTGTTCCAGACCTTGATAGTTTACAACAAATACGTTGCCAAACTCCTGCGCCTGCAACAATCCTTCGTCTGTATAGCAACTCTCTTTTTCTACCATTTTTGCAACTGCCTTTTTATACGCAAGATTCAACGGACTGCGATTCATAACAATCAACACCTTCTCTTTATGCTTTTTTGCACGTTTGATAATTTTGTTGATTGCAAACCACGTTTTTCCTGCACCGGTGGGAGCCTTAATTACTACTGCCCGGCTCGACCTCCAGCAAAGTAAGTCATAATCAAGCTGATCGCCGATATACGGCCTTTGGAGCACCCGCTCCTCATACTTAATTTTAACAAAGTTCCTTACACGCTCCGGCAACATCAACGGTTTTGCCAGAGCGTGCAGGAAGCGGTTTAATCTTGATATTCGCCTCGCTCCTTTGCTTCATCGCATACATAGTATTTGAGCTGTTTGATTATTGAATCCACAGTTACATCATACTTGTCTGCAATTTCATTTATCGCATTGGAATATACACTGGCAAACTGAGAGTGCGTTCCGGGACGATTTACTGTCAAAATATAGTCATAGTATTCCGCCACAATTACACAGTCCTTTGCCTCTTCATAATATGTAAGCTCCTGAGCCGCAGGTGCAACTTCATCAAGAAACGCCAGTTGCTCCTTGTATGTTTTGTAATCCGGGTGACAAATTAACCGATACATAGTGTAAACAACATCGAGTGCATCGCCCTCGCTCACAAAATATGAACCATCTTCACGCATTGCAATAAAAATGCTTCCTGTATACATTTCAGATGATTTCCATTTTTCTTTTAACATACAAACAAATTCTTTCATTGGTCTTCTCCTTTCTCGATTTTTCTGAGCGCTCAAGTGCATTTTACAGACCGATTTTGATTCTGTCAAACCGCAAAAAATATTTTACTCAAGTTTTACGTCACTTGAAAAACACTATATTTATTGATATAATTAGCTTAAAGGAAGTGAGTATTTATGCCCAAGAAAGACATTGTTGAGATTAAAGATTTAGCACTGTTTCAAAAAAGACTCGAATTGCGTATGGAGGAATTGGATAACCTTAAAAAACAGACATTAGCAAACCTGCTGGGAATAGACAAGCAGTTGCTCAATCACTATATTCAAAAAGGCCGAATTCCTGTCGAAACTTTTAAAAAGATTGTATTTTACCTTTCATGTACAGAGGGGTATCTCCTGGAGCAAACAGACAATTCTACCATAGATATAAAGGACGGAAAAGAAAGGCAAATGCTTGTGCAATTCCAGATTGCAGACATTTTCCAAACAAAAGCATTGCAGCTATTAAAAGACAGGACTTTTGAAATGCACCAAATTATAAGCTTTTTAGAAGTAGCAACCCCAAAAGAAATTTCACAATTGTTAAGGTTTGTGTCTTCTTTTGAAAATATGGAGTACTGCTCATTTACTGCCGAAGCTGCATCAAATTTCTATTACCATGTCTTCAATGAGGCTTTTGTAGACGCTCTTGCATATGAACACACCCTCAAAGAAAAAAAGAATCTCACAAATAAACAGAAAAAGGCTGCAACTTTCAGCAGATTCAAACGAAGAATCAAAGAAAATTGTATAAGATTTATAAAAGCAAAGTCGGAAAATTAGCAAGAAATTTTCAGTAAAAATTCAGTAAAACTAAATCATCCTGTAAAAGCTTGATTTACTCACGCCAAGCGTCGTATATGCTTGGCGTGCTGTTATTTCTTTTCGTTTCCACTTTTCTACCACTTCATCCCAATCGGAAGGTTTTACGGCTTTTGGTCTGCCAAGGTGCTTTCCCTTAATTTTTGCAGCATCTATCCCCTCCCGTTGACGCTTTCGTATACTTTCCCGTTCTTGCTCTGCAATCGTACCCAAAACTTCAATCAAAATATTATTTACCATTTCAAATACCCATTCCTGACCTTCGGGTAAATCCATCATTGTCGTGGGTAAATCAATTACCTTAAGTCTTATGTTGTTGTCTTTAAAATATTGGAGCTCATTCTTTATGTCTGCCTTATTTCTAGACAACCTGTCCAAAGATTTTACAACTAAGGTATCTCCGCTACGGAGCATTGCATTTTTGAGCGCCTGGTAACCATTTCTGTTAAAATCTTTTCCGCTTTCCTTGTCACAAACTATTTCACGCTCGTCTGCCCCTAGCTTTTTAAAGGCTTCAATCTGCCTGTCAAGATTTTGTTCTCGGCTTGATACACGCGCATAATAAAATATCTTACTGTTCATAATTTCCCCCCCAAAAAAGAGTCTATAAAGGTTAATCCGTTCTGAGACATTGCCCAAAACTGCGATTTAACCTTTATAGACTCTTTTAAGCACTGTTTTTTTAAATTTTAAATAGTTTCTAAATGTGTACCTTTAAAGACTTAATTAGCAACGGTTGTTATAACCGCATTTTTAACTATCCAAGAACATCCAGTGTAAGAACGAGCATTTGCTCCTGCAAATGTTCCTGTAAATATTACATGCTGGTCTTTCTCTAAACCTTCTAATGTGTTTGTCGGAGCATATACATTACAGAAAGTGCTTATAGCTGAATCGGTTGACAGACTATCAATACACTCTATATAAGCATAATCTGAATATACGTCTATGACTTTTCCCGACCATACCACTCGCTTATTTAAACCATTATTTATATAATTATCTATATTAGCAGTAGTCATGGATGTTATTTCAGCATAAAAAGACTCAAAATTATCACTGAACAGAGCCGAAGTCAAAGACTCTTTTTCGGTTTCCTCTGATTCATTGCCAACCTGGTTTTCCTTTGCTAAATCATTTTCTGTCAATATTTCTGTTTGTTCTTCTATTTCTACCGATAGAGTTTTTGACATTGTTTCCGTATCTACAAAAGCCCCTCCGATTATCCATACAATAAAACCAATAAGAATAAGGATTAATGCAACTTTCTTTTTAGTCTTCTTGATTATCGCTAAAATAAGCATTACTATTCCTATCAAAAACAGTATTAAACCGACACAAATTAATAAATTATCCATTTTTCATCTCAACCTTTCTTAAGTAGTTCTTTTATCCATCTTTCCGAGTACCCATAGGTACGTGCCAAACTTTTGGCATTTGTTCCATCATACTGCTTTTTTAGTATCTCTTTTATGTAATCAGACCTGAAAAGCTTTATGGGAAACGTAACCTGTTGTCCTTTGAAATGAGTATATAGAATCATAGTATTGTCATAACCAACAAGATCTACCATTTCTCTGTATACTTCATTTAATGCTTTTATTTCTTCTGAACCAATTGATATCGCCTCCCGATTATTTTTAGACAATTATATACACTTTTTTATGCATTGTAAAATGCATTATTCCTTGTGTAATTCCGAATTTATCAATAACAGTACATATACTCCTCAATCTCTTCAGGCTCGAATCCACACTCAATTAGGTGGTCAATATCCTCTTCTGTATAACCGTGGTATTTTGCCACGGATTTTAGTTCTTTTATGTACTCGTTTTCGTCCACTATGCCATAGTTCCACCACTTATAACCGCCAAAGCTTTCATTGTATTCAAACTTGTCATACACAAGATTTCCGTCGGGTAAGATGTTTAATATATCTCCATCTGTGATTTGCACTTTTTCGTAGTTACCACCTTTTAGTTCATCAAAAAGCTCTGTATCAACAAGAGCCTTCCATAGAATTTCTTCAGTACTGGCATAAACATACAATTCTAAATTTGGAAAGTGTAATATTGATAGCGGACCATCGCCCTTAACCAGCCACAAGGTGTTATTTGCATCAAGAATAGAAAAGCTGAAACTGCCATCCACAGTTTCAGCCATAAACTTTATACTTTCTGCATTAAGCTCCTTTTTGCTTTCTATCAGTTGCACCGCAATATAACTGTCTGTTTCAATCTTACTTTTTGGCAATTTATATTTTTTCTTTAAGTCTTTATCGTTTATCAGCACACCGTTATGAGCAAGGGCGAAGTTACCGTTATTGCATTTTCCACTGAATGGATGGTTATTGTAATTTTTCTTTTCAGAGCCATGTGTGGAATGGCGTGTATGACCGATTAGCGACACCACATCATCAGGATGCTTAAAATCAATGGTATATGCTGATTTCGCCTCTTTTAAAATGTTCAGTTGACCATTTTTGTTAAAGGCAATTCCCGTAGCGTCAGTGCCTCTTACTGCAGATTCTTCTGCTAGAGCGTTTGTAATATCCTGAAGATTCTTTATTTCATGATTTCCGTAATGAACAAAACCAAATAATCCGCACATTTACCTTTCCTCGCTTTCTTCTGTAATTTCGTTTATGTAGAGTCTTTTCGATTTTAAATATTCTATAAGTTCAGGCTTATCCTTTTTACTAATACCTGCCACAAATTCACCCCAGGACATTCCCTCTACTTCCACATCGGAAAGATAGGTGGCGATGTTACATATCTGCTCTACCAATTGAAGTGTTGCAATAAATGTTTTGTAGCAAAGCGTTCCTCTGAACAGTCTGAATTCTACTGTTGAGCTGTTTTCTAAATTTACTGCAACATATCTTCCCATACGCTTGTCCTTTGCCTTTTTGTAGGTTTCCTGAGTGGTATTAGAAATAGTTGCATACTTTGCCGCCCAACGGTTTAAGTTTTCCTGCTTTCTTCTGCTGAACCTCACAAGCTCATTCCAGTGCTTCTCAACAAAATACACTACTCTGCCCACAGTTGCATCCTGGGCATCTTCTCCTACACCAAATGCTGCTCGGCTGCAATGAATATGGAGTCCGCAGGTGGAGGTCTGGTGTGAACGGTATCCCATATTGATTGCCTTATCAAATATTTCCTGCCAGTTCATTTCATTTTTGTGGTAGTCCAGCGTCATAGGGTGAGATACTAACTCAAATCCCTCATCAATACTTCCGTCGTGTTTACAGTAGATACGACCTTCTGCACAGTCTGTAAGCTCTTGTGCGTTATCTGCATCTTCTCCACCTTTATCGATTTCAAGCTCAACGCCCATAAATAAATTACCCGTACCAAAAAATTCAGGTACGGGTTTATAGCTATATGGCTTAATAGCGGTACTATGAAAATATTCTATGCAGTTACTGCAATAGGGAATGTCGTCATCATCATTACAATAGTGTGCATCGTCATAGTGAATTATTCTCCCACAGCGTTCGCAGGAAGTGTAATGATTATCGTAGCATCGGTAGCACAGAGTAATATTAGAATCTCCTTCCAATTCGTCGCTCCATATTCTTTTGCCGCAACAATCACAGATGCAGGTTATATCGTTCAGGCATTGATCGCAATAAAGCTTTCCTTCAAATTCCTGTAAATTTTCTTCATTAAAAATTGCTCCACAATGGGAACAGATATGTTCGTTTTCTTTCATTTCTTTCCTCCTAATATTCTTCCACCAAAAGCATAGTTTCGTGGGTTTCATCATCAATGATGTAAACCTTACCAATAAAAACAGGAGCATCCGAAATTATTAGATACTCCCTCTTGTATTTATGCTCTTCCTGAATGTGTATTATCTTTTGATTTGTTCCATATGCGGTGCATTTAAACACCTGCAGACGGTCTTTTGGTATACTCAAATTATCTACACAACTCCACATAAAAAGTTGAAGGAGTAAGTCAACCGTTTGACTTACTCCTTTTGTTGTATACCGTTCTTTTCGCGCCAATATCATCACCCTTTCCTTTGTCTATGAACCGTAGCCTTACGGAATATGCGTATAGCATATCAGGGTTATAATATGTGGTTGAAGATTTTGAGTTTTGCTAAAAGCATTAACTAAATATTCTTTAGAAAGGAATATTGCTTTTTATCGATAACCAAACTTTTATGACACACATAACGATTAACAGAGCCACTCCCGCTTCAACTATCCACAGTACATCATTAATACACTTCCTTCTATATGCACATTCATTAACCTTTTGTTTTAAAAATTTGATATGTATTTTTTCGTTTTCAGTTAGATTTTTTCTTGCATATTCAATGATTCTCGCGCAAAACTCTTCATCTGATAAATAGCAATAGCTATCAAATCTATGTGGTTCAAATCGATCTTTTCTATTTTGAATTATTGGTTTATAATATACTTTTCCAAAAAATGAGATGATAAGCTTTCCAAACCCATACAACAAAAGTCCAAGTACAAGCATAAGAAATGCAACTACTGCATCATTTTCACCTACATTCCAATTAAATAGAAAGGCAATAACCGAAGTAAACACCGCAAGCAAAATTGGTGTGTATGTTTTTACACTTTTTAGTTTATCATCAACTGTATTTTCCATTAATTTCAACATCTCATTTATATTAGGCTCACTTTTAGATTGTTTTATTTTAATATCACTTCTATTGTGTTGCATCATTACGTCTCCTCCATTATTCTTTTGCGATAATTTCTTAAACTTCTCGCAAAATAATCTAAATCGACAGACTAAATTGACAAATCTTTTCCTCTCTTTTGGTAACAATAGCACTAGTCTACACATGTATCTTCATGTTCTTTTAAATGTTTTAACATTATGGTCTGTTATAACGGCCGTATATTACCAATTACAATTTCAGTTTTTCGATTGTATTCAAAAACAAACGATGCGTCATAATAATATTTATTGCCTAAAATATCGTGACAGTATATCTTACAAAATTTTAGGTTTTCTCCGGCAAGGTTATGTAATTCAACTAAAAATGCAGTATTTTTGTCAACTGTGGAATTATCTTCTGGAATGTATGTTTTGTTTTCAGTAACAATCTTATCAAAAAAGAGAATTCCGTTATCAGTATTTTTAAACACCCCTGTAATAGCAGCATCCATCGTATCTCCGTCGGAAACAAATATATATTTAGGTATACTACTTTTTTCTAGCTCTGATATATAGCTATAATTTATTAAAACAGGTTTTACTCTTTCTATATCCTCTTTTTTCTTGGTTTTTATCTCATATCTCAAAGTTATTATTACGCCTAATAGAGCAAAAAGGCCACCAATTACAGCTGCTAACAACGGTGTAATTATATCAGTAATCCAACAACACATGTTTTCTCCTCCAACATTATTTTTTGAGTTTTTCTATTTTATCATTTTTATTATACCACTTTTCCCCATAATTTTCAACATCAACAACTTTTGTCTTTTGTCATTCTCCTAATATAACTGGCGCGACAAAATACAAAACAACAAAAAGTAATTACACATAACATAAATTTGAGAATATGTCCGTACAAGACATATTCTTGTCATATGCTGTTAAGCATATATACAGAGAAAACACAAAGCCGTACAGAAAGGAAGATAAAAATGTCAAAAAACAAACGTATAGAAATCAGATTGTCTGAGAGCGAATTTGAAAATATAGCACAGAATTCCGCTATTGCCAATCTAAACAAATCAGACTACATAAGAGAAATGCTATTTAATCCTAACACTCCCACCTTTAACAAAAAGGGAATGGCGGATTCGATTGTAAAGATGCAAACAGCTACAAACAGGATTATCCAGTTGGGAGCTGCTGAGGAAGACCTGAATATATTATTAAAGGGGATGGACTTATTATGGCAATACTTAAAATAATACGCGACCCATACAGAAACAATTCATCAGTGCAAAACCTGATTGAATACTGCTTGAATCCTCATAAAATGCCGAACAATTGTTACGGGGCACAGGGCATTTCATTTTTGAACCCTTACCAATGCATTGATGCTATAAAAACAGTCTTTTGTCATAACTACGGCAAACAGATGGAGCACTTTGTTCTTAGCTTTGACAAAAGTGAGCTTCACCGACTATCCATATCCAAAATACTTAATCTCTCCTATGCTATTTGCGAATATTTTTCGGGCAGGCAGATTCTATTCGCCCTGCACGAAAGAAACGACGAAGCAGAAGCTAATTTGCATATTCATTTTGTAATGAATACAACAAACGTAAGTACCGGACATAAAGACCGCCTTGATTTCTCCAACGAATATGAATTCAGTCATTATGTAGGCGCATTACTTTCACACTTTGATATCACAGAACGGTTGATTTTGACCGTTTCATGACACGCTGTGTCAAATATGTCATCGGACCATGAGGGATTGAGTTTTGAAATTTATAAATTGAAACGGGTATCGGGACAAATATACTTGCCAATACCCGTTTGTATTTCTTTTATTAGAACTTTTATGAATCGTTTCATAAACCTTCGTTTTTGAATAGTTAGTTATTAATTGTGTGACCACTCATCAGTAGTCAAATGATTTTTTTGAAATTCTACTAATAATTAGAAATTCAACTTTTAAGCATTATTTAGTTTTATATATAAATCTTCACAATCTTTTTTTGCCGAACGCAAATTATTACTTTTAATATCTTGCATACATTTTCTAATTATTGCCGTCGAAATATCCAAATCAGGTAAATTATAGTCATTTACCAACTCTACAAAACGATCAAAAGTTGTTTGATCAATTAATTTATATAATATGATTTCATCAGTTGGAAAAATGGTATCAAAGTAATATACCCATCGTTCAGCTGTAACACGTTCAAGTAGAATATCTAAATATTGTTGAGCTTCCCATGAATGACCGTATCGGTTTCCAAGTTTGCATGCTAATATTGAGGTCATACATATGCCAAAAGCGGGCGCGGGTATTGATGTGCCCATACTTGAAAGCATCTTGGCATACGAAGGTTCATTGTGAAAATTATTTATTCCAAAGTGAACACTGAGCAAATCTTTAGCAACTTTAATGTAAGAATTAGAACGTAGATTTTCAGGAACATAATCAAATCCTTTTACTTTAATTAGTAAAGATTTAAGCGCTTTTGATAAATTCATATCTCCATCATTATTAGCTTGCGCATATGTACGACCAACCACCCAACGATCATCGGATGAGAGCGAAGACCAAATGCCAGAAATAATATAACCTACATTAGCAAATACGTTTTCTCGTTCTGCACTATCCTGTAATGTTTTGGAAAGATTTAGTAATGTCTTAGTGATTGTTTTTTTGTAGAAATAAGGAGATGCAAGTACTTGCTCGTATAGCGGATGTTCGCGGTTAACTACTTCGATTTTTAGTTGTTCTCTAAAGGTAACAAACGGAACCTCATATTCTATTTTTTCGTATCCGAGTACATGCTTTATACACGAACGAACCATATCAACTAACTTTGTTGAGGGATATTCCTCTTCAGAGTCGTCGTTTGACATAAAATGCTGTATGGTTTCACTATATTGAAGAAACTCCATTTTTGCAGTTTTGTTAATAAATCCCAAATCAGCTGATAGAGTTATTATTTCATACTCAGAAATAGAATCAACATCGCCATTTGGACGATCTAACATTTCGCAAACAAATTCGCTTCCTAATTGTAAAATATCACGTTTAAGTATATTAATAGTTCTACTCCAAATATATTCACCCGCCATATCATATAATCCTATTTGAACGGCTTGAACTATTTTCTCAGCTTCGTTTGGCTTAAGAGCTCTATTATAACTCATCATCTCGGAAACGTCATTAGCTGATGAAGCAATTTGTATGCCTGAGGGTGCGGTATACAAAACAAGTTCGTTATTCATGAATACCAATCCTTTCGTATGAATTCATTCCGTCTTGCGACTGAAAGTATACACCTATGTAATTTGGGTTTGATTGATTACGTAAATAAGTCGCTGCCCTTTTTCTGGCTCCGCCTGATAACGTTTCATTACCAGTAGCTTCAGGTTTAACAAATACATTATACGCTCTAATGCGACCCATATTGTCAACGACGGTAATACCGTCGATGTTAAGCATTTCTAATAAAACACCTGTGAAAGCATGATACTTTTCGTGAGCAGAAATTGCAAAGTTTGCATCTTGTAATACTTCTGCCAAAACAGAATAAATATCTATAGGTGTTTCTAAAAAAATACCATCCTTAAGTATTTCATCGGGCAATGTATAGTCGTGTTTTACAACTAAGCAAATACTACCATGTAGTTTTTGCGAAAACAATTTAATTATTTTCGAATAAGCTGTAGTTTCCTTAGCTATATCTCCACTATACGCACTAAGTAAATCTTGTAAAAACAACTTGCGTGTATCTTCGTTATCAGTATTATCTACCAACCGAAAATCAATAGTGCATGTCCCATCATAGCCTCTAAGGATAATTTCAAAATTACTGATGACATCAATTAATACAAAATTTGTTTGAAGAGAAGTTAGCTCCTCATTGGTTAGATTTACTAAAACATCTTCAACATTAAGACCTGAAGGTCCATTGAAATTACGAATGATTCCATATGTGAGCATTTGTTCATCTATATTAACAAACACTCTCCAGCCATTGTTGCAAAACGGAAGAGAAGATTTCAATCGTTTTGTTAGATTAGAACTCTCTAATGGTTCTTTTACTAAAGGTATAATTGTAGCCTGCGTAATTTTCTTAAAATCTTTGTTTAAAAGATTGGAACCAATTACAATGCTCGGTCGAATTTTACGTTCCTCTTCTTCGTACATGCATGCTTTAGATAAAAATCTCAACAATTCCACATATAACGACTCAGAAAGGGGCACATTTTGAGATTCTAAAAAAGAATATATTGTGCCGCTACTATCACAAAAAGAAACTCTTTGGTCTTGCATATGAATTAAATCCCTCCTTCTTTACTCAATATATTGAAAAAGAGCATTCTATTTTTTCAAACGAATACTATATATTATATTTCAACTTAAAATGTACTGCAAAACGAATCATTCCTCATTAAAGAAACTTTCCACCTTTGCAATTTTATCAGTTGAAGAGTTAAATTGTTTCATAATTTTGCTGTAGAAAGTTTTAACATCAAAATCATTCAACAGATAACGTACCGGATGATTATTTATCGCTATATCCAACAACATATCAATTTCGTCGTCTTCCCATTGTTCAATCGAAAGTAACTCGCTCATAATTTCATGAGTGGTTGCAAAATTCTTGCTGCCGTCCAACGAAATTATCAAATCTAGACGCTTTCTTTTACTTTCGTTATTTGCCTTTTGAATATCCTTCTGCTCTTGTTCTTTCTTGCAATCATAGTGAATATTTTCAAGAACTTCATTTGATGCTGTCCGATTTATAATCGCTTTAACCATAACGTCAAGTTCCGAACCTTCAGTATAGTCTGCAGGCGCATAATATTTGATTCTATTATCATGTAACATTTTATAAACCTTTGACTTATCAAGAGTATCATTATCATAAACACCTATCGAATGCCCACCGTTACCATTTACCAATTTCATACACGGAATATCAGTAGCACTATCTCCTATGTATACCATATTTCTAAACGGAACACGTATATCTTCAGGGGCAAAATAATCATTTACTCCAGAATCATTTACATCAAGCACACCTTTTTCAATTCTAAAAAGAAATTGCGTCTTGTTTGTGTAATTAATAGCCTGCGCAGGCCATATTGCAACTCCCTTACTATTGTACATAAATGAGCTAGCATATATTCGTTCAAACGCACCAGCTTTGGCTACAGATGTACCCTCAATCATTTCTTTGAGTCCTGAAGAAATGATATAGTGCTCTACAATCACACCGCACTCGGCACCATATTGCCTTATGCGTTCAAACCATTCATCTACTCCTGGATAAAGAGATACTTTTGCACCATACTCCTCCAACGTCTTTCTAGTAAATACGATTCTACCCTCGGCTTCTTCAACCATTTTATACATATAAGCCAAGTTGCTATCCATCTCATTGGCTTCTGCCATTGCATTAGATTCATTCCAAAAAGTAGGAATATCTCCATCATATACTTCTTGAATATATCCTTGTGCTTGCATATCATCAGGTGAAAGAGTTTTATCGAAATCATAGCATATCGCAAGTACGGGTTTATCTTCTTTTGTCTTTCTTGTCATAGCCAATACAGTTCCTCTTTTCTATAATTTTAAATTTAGTATTAATAGCTTATATTGTTATCAAAAAAATGTTTTAATAACTTTGTCAAATCCATCAATCTAGTTGTTCTTTTTTCTAAACAACAAGCAACTTCGCTTATATTATACCATATTTATCCTTATTTTTCAATGGTGATAAATATAAATACTAATTTATTAACAGAATTATTTTGCTATAATATTTTATTGAAAAATCACATTTTACATTCATTGAATACCTTGACACTATGCGGATTTGAGAGGCATTGTGCATACGGCACGAAGAACACAGTGATTTCACTGTGTTCTTTTTTTGTTTCGCTAACTCTTCTACTGAACAACACAAAAATCACACGAGTCAAACTTTTTCTTTTCCTCGGCGTCTTTGAGCGAGCCCGACTCAATGTTGTTTCTGCTCTTTATTATCGGGCAATTTCTGTTTGAATGATATGATCCACCAACTTTATCGGTCCAATAATAGACATCGTTTATTTCATACGCATCTGACGATACAACTTCTGTTTGAATTTGCGGTGAAATATTTGCAGATGCCACTTGATTTTTGTGCGAAGAAAGAAATACCAATAATACACCTCCTGATATAAAAATACCAAACAAGAAAAACGCAAGTAATTGTTTTTTAGATAAGACAATTGCTTGCGTTTTTTTATGTCTATTTTTGTAAATCTCCTTTGTCAATTGTTGTGTTGAAAACATATCTATTGAAATGTCTGCCAATTCACAAGCCTTCCGGATTGGTGAAAAATAGTATTCAGCATCATAATTTTCCGATTTCATTCTCTGATAACTGCTTTTCGAAACGCCAATCTTATCTGCAAAATCCTCTATAGATAAACCCAACACCTCCGTTCTGATAAATTCAAAATTGTGACGTTGTACCTCTCTCATTCTGTCATTTGTCCTTTCTCAATTGTATTTTTAAAATTGACTACATAAATCCCAAAATTGACACTATTGTTTACAACATTGACCATTGTACCAAATAAGACCGCCGTCATAAAATGATGTCGTAATTTAAAGAATTATGTCGCACATCAATTATACCACAAAAATTCCAAGTTGATACCTATGGGAATTTTTTTAGTTGTATAGTAAAGGCGTAATTTTTTAAAGCAAACGAAAGGAGGTCCGCCACCGTGAGGCATTACCAACCAAAAAAGAATAACGAATATCAATTGCCTCACGATTTATATATGAGGATGCTGTACTTGGTGCGAGACTATGACAGAATGAAAAAAGAAGCAAACGAAATAGCAAACAGCTACCCGATATTGAGCGGACAACCTTCCAAAAATTCCCTGCCCGACCCGACAGGAGAAAAGGCGGTAAGACTTGCGGCAATAAACCGTGATTGCGATGCTGTAGATAAAGCGCTTTTACAAATTCCTGAAGAATATAGAAAAGGCGTGATAGGTCATATGCTGTACAAAACACCCTACCCAATAGATGCAGGGGAAGCTACATATAAGCGGTGGCGTTGTCGCTTTATTTATTATGTAGCTAAAAATTTATCCTATATTTAGGTTGATACCCATGGGAAAAAATAAGGGGTTAAAATGGTATTATGAAAAACTGTATGAAAACATCGAAAGATGTAACGGATAAAAATATAAAAAAGGAGAAAGCAAATGAAAATAACATTTTATGGCTGCCGTTCCCCGAGCAGCTAATATACTTGCTTTAGCTAAGCAATTCAGGGGACGAGTGAGTTTTGTAGAGTATGTGACGTCCATACAAAATAAAACAACACTCAAAAATGCAATAAGACGCTGTGTCTAAATACATATACACCCACAAATGTACGTTAAGACAAGCTGATACACTGTCCCACAACTTCGCATCAAACGGAAAGGACTCTCAAACCATATTTTCAAGGTCTTCTTTTGTCCGTATTGGTGCACACACAGCGTTTTAATGCAAACAAAGGAGAAAAGCAAATGATTAATTCAATTAAAGCTTTTATTAAAACCTGTCCTATTCTTGCAGATGTTGATGTCAATGTCAACTATCTGGGCGAGAATGCAGAAAGCTCCGCGATTGAAAATGTGTCGGCTGAGCCAGTCATCAAAAATTACACAGATGGCGGGGCGTTAAGACAGTTTTTATTTACTGTTGCTTTGCGTGAAAGATACGGACAGGACGTGGCAGAAAATACTGCTGCAACAGTCAAACTTGAGCAGCTGTCGGATTGGATTTATGAACAGGACAGACTTGGGATTTTACCCGCTTTTTCCGGCAACAAAAATTCAGTCAGCTTAGAAGTTATAAAAACAGGCTGGGTAGATGAAAAACAAAGTGATACAGCAAAATATCAGCTACAATGCAGATTGGTGTATTACCAGGATTAAAAAAGGAGATTTAAATTATGAGTACAGTAAAAAGAAATGAAAAATTAGCCTTTTACGGTGTAAAGGGCGAAACAGGTGCGGTGACATATCACAGAATGAAAGGTTTTACAGATATGTCAGGTGCAAAAAACCCCATTGAGTACACAAGACGATATGTGGACGAGCCATTTGAACAGAGCGATGTCGTTGGCTACTCACCCTCTTTCTCTTACGGTTTTGACCAGCACAAGGGCAACGCGGTACATGACGATATTATCAAAATTCATAACGAAGAATTGGTTATGGAAGAAGCTATCCGTGAAATCATTTTCGTTGACTTAACAAACGGCAGTGATGAAAACGGCTACGCTGCTGCAAAACGTGAATTTGCAGTGATTGCAGATACAGAAGGCGGCAGCGTTGACGCATATACTTATACAGGCACTTTAAAGGTAAAGGGCGAAAGAGTAAGCGGTACAGCAACATCTGCTGACAACTGGCAGACAATTGAGTTTGTTGAAGCCTAATTAACTAAAGTCAGGGCGGGTGGCAACACCCGTCCTGATATACAGGTTAGGAGTTTGGTATAGTGTGAATTTAATTTTAGATCAAATACCTGATTTTTTAGAGGTAGGCGGAGAGAAAATTCCTATCAATACTGATTTTCGTACGTGGATAAGGTTTGATGAAGCACTTTTCTGGAACGATAAACCCATAGAAGAGCGCATATATTCTGCACTTGATATATGCTATGACGGAAAAATTCCTGCTGATATTACAGGTGCGGTGCATGCTGCAATCGGGTTTTATGCACATAAAGATACACAGATAAAACCAATCGGGGAAAACCCCAAAAACGAGCAGCAAAACTCCACACGAGGCAAACAAACATACAGCTTCACTTATGATGCATCGTTGATTTATGCGGCTTTTTTGGCACAATAC
>JAZRPE010000039.1:0-31204 GCA_045649085.1 Congzhengia sp. | reverse complement strand
ATTGAAAACGATGCGCTATCCCTTTCTGCTACGCCCGTTTTTTCCTATCGGATTGTATTGCCAAAAGGCGTAGATGAGTCTTCAGCTATGGCAAAGTTCAAAATTTTAGAACAGGAAGAAACCCAGTTAAATATCGTATGGAACGAACGACTTCAGGAAATACAGCTAAAGCTTATGGGCGAAGTACAATTAGAAGTCATAAAATCGCTCATAAAAAGCCGTTTTGATATGGATGTGGAATTCAAAGAAAGCGGTATAGTGTACAAAGAAACCATAAAGTTTTCTTCCTACGGCGTGGGGCATTTTGAACCCTTGCGCCATTATGCCGAAGTGCATCTTTTATTGGAACCTTTATCACGCGGCTCGGGAATGCAGTTTGCAACAGATTGCAGTGAAGATATTTTAGATAAAAACTGGCAACGCCTGATTCAGACTCATCTTATGGAAAAGCAACACATAGGAGTTCTTACCGGTTCTGCCATTACAGATATAAAAATCACTTTAAAGAACGGTCGCGCCCACAACAAACACACAGAGGGCGGCGATTTCCGTCAGGCTACTTATCGCGCGGTAAGATGTGCCCTGATGCGTGCTGAAAGTGTATTGTTAGAGCCTTATTTTGAGTTTTCTTTAGAAGTTCCAAAGGAAAACGCAGGCCGTGCAATGACAGACCTTGACCGTATGGGAGCAAGTATTTCCTTACCCGAAACACGGGGCAATTTCACAAAACTCACAGGTAAAGTGGCTGCCGCATCCATCAGAAACTACAATCAGGAACTTATGAGCTATACCCACGGCGAGGGAAAGATTTCCCTTGTTTTCGGCGGTTACGGAGAATGTGTAGATTCGCAAAAAGTCATCGAAAACATCGGCTACGATCCCGAAAGCGATATAGAAAACACTGCAGATTCTGTTTTTTGTGAGCACGGTGCAGGGTTTTCCGTGCATTGGTCCGAAATAGAAGATTATATGCACCTTGAAAACGCAGTAAAGCCTAAAAAAACTGTATCTGTCACTTCCCATTCACAGCAGTCAATGGGAGCGAGTGATGCCGACCTTTTGAAAATATTTGAAAAAACTTACGGCAAGGTAGAAACAAAAATCCCAAACCGCGCCCTTCATACAAAAAAAGAAACTCTTCCCGAAAAAGTGACCTTCAAAAAAAGGCACGAAAAGGAATATCTTCTCATCGACGGGTACAATATAATTCACGCCTGGGATGATTTAAAGACAATTGCCGCTGAAAGTTTAGAGCAGGCGCGTGCGGCTTTGATCGAGCGTATGGTGACCTACAAAATCTTCAAGGACTGCGAGATTATAATCGTGTTTGACGCGTACAAAGTAAAAGGAAACATCGGCGAAATAGAAAAGGTCAAAAACCTCACCGTAGTCTACACAAAAGAAGCACAGACTGCCGATGCCTACATCGAAAAATGTGCAAAGGAACTGAGCAAAAACTACCGTGTCACCGTTGCAACATCGGATAATCTTGAGCAGTTAATCGTATTCGGAAGCGGTGCATACCGAATGTCTGCAAAAAACTTTTACGACGATGTGGTAAAAACAGAGCAATCTGTCAAAACTATGATTGCAGAATACAACATCAAAGAAACTGACACCGATTTTTTAAAAACGATAAAAGAAAAAATAGAAGAAAAATCTCAATTTATTGAATAAAAAAGTTGAAATGTTTCTGTATTTGTGGTAAAATATATTGTTGTATGATTTTTATACTCAAGGGAGTTGATTTATATGAGCAGAATGATAGGCACAATTTCAAGAGGTGTAAGAGCCCCCATCATCAAACAGGGCGACGACATCGTTGATATCGTAGCATCATCAGTTTTAGAAGCAGCAAAAGAAGACGGTATTCCTTTCCACGACCGCGATATCGTAGCTATGACAGAAGCAGTTGTTGCGCGTGCACAGGGAAACTACGCTTCAGTTGATAACATCGCAAAAGATGTAAATACAAAATTCGGCGGCGGTACAGTGGGCGTTATCTTCCCCATCCTTTCAAGAAACCGTTTCGCTATTTGTCTTCGCGGTATCGCAAAAGGCGTAAAGAAAGTAGTACTTATGCTTTCTTACCCTTCAGACGAAGTGGGCAATCACTTAATCAGTTTAGACGCTGTTGACGAAAAAGGCGTAGATCCTTACGCTGATGTATTGACTTTAGATAAATACCGTGAACTTTTTGGTTATGAAAAACACACCTTCACAGGTGTTGACTATGTAGAATATTACGAAAGTCTTATCCGTGAATGCGGTGCAGATGTTGAAGTAATTTTTGCAAACAACCCCAAAGCTATCTTAAACTACACAAAAAATGTTCTCTGCTGTGATATCCACACAAGACAGCGTACAAAGAGAATCTTAAAGGCTGCAGGCGGAGAAATCATTTTAGGTCTTGATGACATCTTAAATGCTCCCGTTGACGGTTCAGGTTGCAACGAAGACTACGGTCTTTTAGGCTCAAACAAAGCAACAGAAGATTCAGTAAAACTCTTCCCAAGAAACTGTCAGCCCGTTGTCGAAGCTATTCAGGCAAAATTATTTGAAGCAACAGGCAAAAAAATCGAAGTTATGGTTTACGGCGATGGCGCGTTCAAAGACCCTGTAGGCAAAATCTGGGAACTTGCTGACCCTGTTGTTTCTCCTGCATACACAAGTGGTTTAGAGGGAACACCCAACGAACTGAAACTCAAGTACCTTGCTGACAACGATTTTGCAGACCTTTCAGGCGATGCATTGAAAGAAGCTATCAAGCAGAAAATCGTAGAAAAAGACGACAATCTCGTTGGCCAGATGGTATCAGAAGGTACAACACCGAGAAGATTAACTGACCTTATTGGTTCACTGTGTGACTTAACATCAGGTTCAGGTGACAAGGGTACGCCCATCATATGGATACAAGGATACTTTGACAATTACACCACTGAGTAAAGGGCGAGTGAAAATAGCGCCGACCGTGTAAGGCACTATTTAAAATAAAAATGTAGAGATTCGCAATTCAGCGAATCTCTTTTTTTAATGCCTTACACTATCAACAACCCGAACCCTCGCTGTACCGCGTACAGCTTCGGGGCACACCCTTCGGTTCGGTTTGTTGATTCTGCATCTATTTTCCCATCGCCCAAGTTTGTTGTTAGTGCCGATTCTGCATCCTAATTCCCGTCGCCTAAATTTTACAGAATATAATAAATAAAGCACTCCAAAAGGAGTGCTTTATTCATGCGAACAACAGTAATAAAATCACCAAAAGGACTACATTGTAAAAAGTAAACGTCAATATGTATTTTCCTTTATTTAATTTTTCTTCTTTTGCTACGAACCTATACGAAATCAGGCTCGCCATAGATGCAATAAGTGTACCAAGGCCTCCTATGTTTGTACCCAGCACTAAGGCTTTTGCATTGTCTGTAAAAGCTGAAAGCATTGCCGCTGCAGGCACATTACTTACCACCTGCGAAATAATAGCCGATACTGCTACTTCATTTTTGGAAAGTGCTGATTTTATAAAGTCATATACCGCAGGTATTCTTGCAATGTTTCCTGCAAATATAAAGAAGAACACAAAAGTTATAAGCAATATAAAATCAGCTTTTAAGATAAGCTTTCTGTCAACTATCGCCGTTACCAGAATAACCGCAACAAGTGTGATGTAGCAAGACACAACATCTAAAACAGACAAAATACAGAGAATAAAAAGTGATGAAAATACTGTCACATTCTTTTTTGAAAGTTTTATATTTTCATCAGTAGTTTCGTAATCCAAAGGTGCATTTTTTCTGATTATCAGAGCTGCACCAATCATCACTGCACACACCAATCCCAAGGGCAAAGTGATTTTGAAAAATTCTCCTATATTCATTCCGTAATTGGTATACAGGTATAGGTTCTGGGGGTTGCCTATGGGAGTGATAAGGCTACCCAGGTTTGCCGCTATCGTTTCCATAACTACCAGGAATATAACAGATG
Source organism: Congzhengia sp. (assembly GCA_045649085.1). Lineage (GTDB taxonomy): Bacteria > Bacillota > Clostridia > UBA1381 > UBA9506 > Congzhengia. The sequence goes on along the minus strand of JAZRPE010000039.1, from coordinate 27,223 downwards.
GCGGTTTTTGCTTTTTCATCATTGCGATCGAAAATGGCACGAATGTTATTAGCGCTACATCATTTGTAATTAGTGCTGACACGAAAAAGCAGACCGCACATAGTGAAAACATAAGTGTTTTTTCACTTTTTATTCTGCTTTGTAACTTTTGTTTTAAAAGCTCAAATACGCAGCCTTTTTCAAACCCTGCCACAACCACCATAAGGCAATAAAGCAATACTAATACGGGCAGGTTTATGTAGGATATGTATTCTTTGTCAGGCGGCACAATGAATGCTGATATCACAGCAAGAAATGCAGCTATTGTCAGAAGAATATCTTTTTTTAAAAAATTTACAATCTTTTTCATATAATACCTTTTAAAAAAGCAACCGTTTAAGGTTGCTTTTCTTTCTTTTTGAATATAATAAATTTACTGAAGAAGTAGTTCGATGTTATAACAAATACCGCAAGCATAAGTTTTATGAGCATTTCGCCTGAAATCTGTATTATACGAAGGTTTAAAACAAATCCTTCTACTGATGCAAGGTCCAAAAATAAAAACAATCCAATTTCTTCAAACACAAGGCTCAAAGCTCTTGCTCCGCCAAATTCTGCCGCCTCTTTTGATACTGATTTGAAATCTTTTGCAGGCGATTTAAAAACATACAGTTTGTTGGTTATAAATGCATAAATAACCGACGCAAGCCATGCAACAACATTTGCAAACAGGTAGTTTTCATGGCCGATAACATTGAGCATCGCCCAGTAAACCACAAAATTTACAATTGTTGTACCTATGCCAAAAAGAGTATATAATATAAATTCTTTATTCTTTAATATCATTTTCATCACTCTTTAAATGTTCTTTTATAATATATGGGGGTCTGTTTTTGACCTGGATGTACATTTTTGCCATATATTCACCCAAAACTCCGAGACAGAACAGCTGTAATCCGCCCAAAAACAATACAAGCACTACAATGGTGGCATATCCCGGAATATCTATTCCACAGACAAATTTTTCCATCACCACATATATAAGGTACAAAACAGAAAGAAGGGAAGATGCAAATCCTATATAAGTGGAAAGTCTCAAAGGTGCAGTAGAAAAAGCAACTATTCCCTCCACTGCATACTTAAAGAGTTTTTTCGTATTCCATTTGGTTTCTCCCGACTGACGCTCTGCCGCCTCATATGGAATATATTCAGTATTGAATCCTACCCACCCGAAAATACCTTTTGAAAATCTGTGATACTCCGTCATAGAAAGAATAGCATCTACCATTGTGCGTCGCATAAGACGGAAATCTGATGCTCCGTTTACAAAATCAACTTCGGATATTTTATTTATTACCTTATAAAAACAGGATTTTACCCAGGAAATGAATTTTCCCTCCCGGCGTTTTTTCTGAAATGCCGTAACACAGTCTATATCTTCATTTTCATTTAATACAGAAATCATTTCGGCTACTACTTCAGGTCTCTGCTGCAGGTCTGCATCAATAATACATACAACATCACCACGGGATGCTTTCATTCCTGCGTACATTGCGGCTTCTTTGCCGAAATTTCGGCTGAATGACACTACCTGAACGATATGTTTGTTTTCATTATATATTTTTTTCAAAACGCTACTGGTTCCGTCACGGCTTCCGTCATTTACAAAAACTATTTCGTAATCTGTATTGCCGTCGAAAACTTTTCTAGTTTCCTGTAAAAACTGCTCTACATTTCCCGCTTCATTAAAGCAGGGAACAACTAAGGAAAGCATCATTCTGTCTATCTCCTTAAATCTTATATCGCAATAATTATATCAAATATTATATGTTTTTGTCAATATATACACGTTTTTTGCTTTTGAATTTAATGTTTTTTGCTCTGTGTAAAAAATGTTAAAAAACAACTTGATTTTTAAAAAAACGTGTGCTAAAATCAATGTAACTTCAAAAAGGCTATGACCAGAAACAAGTAGGTTTACCCGAGTGCTTAAAGAGAGTTGTCGGTTGCTGCAAGACATCGGCTACGGTAAACTGAATACATTCTGTGAGCTGCGCACCGAAATTTCAAGTAGGCTGCGACGGGCGTTCCCGTTACAGAACTAGGGTATGTTAGTACCCGATAAGGCTCTTACCGTGAGATAAGAGCGAACCGAGGTGGTACCACGAGAGTATTCTCGTCCTCTGGATTAATATCTTGAGGGCGGGATTTTTTTATTTTCCGCCCAGTTTTGAGAAAGGGTGGTTTTTAATGTTTTTAAAAATCGGAATGTTAATTGTCTTCTTTGCGGTAATGGTTGCTGTTGGCCTTTACTGCAGAAAGCACTCAACAGATGTAAACGGCTTCGTTCTTGGCGGCCGTTCGGTAGGCCCCTGGCTTACGGCTTTTGCCTACGGTACATCTTACTTTTCTGCCGTAATCTTCGTAGGCTATGCAGGTCAGTTCGGATGGAAGTTTGGTATTGCTTCCACATGGATTGGTATCGGCAACGCCGTTTTGGGCTCACTGCTTGCATGGGTTGTTTTGGGCAGAAGAACAAGACTCATGTCTCAGCACTTAGGCTCTGCTACAATGCCTGAATTCTTCGGTAAGAGATTTTTAAGCCCATCACTCAAGATTGCAGCGTCAATTTTGGTATTTATTTTCTTGATTCCCTACACTGCTTCACTTTACAACGGCTTATCAAGACTTTTCTCAATGGCATTCCCTGGTATTGATTACTCTGTATGTGTAATAGTTATGGCAGTATTAACCGGTATTTATGTTATTGCAGGTGGCTATATGGCTACTGCTATCAACGACTTTATTCAGGGCATTATTATGCTGGGCGGTATCGTTGCGGTAATCGCTGCAGTGTTGAATGTAAACGGCGGTTTTATCGAGTCTTTAAACGGACTTGCGGCAATCGAAGCAGAAGGTGCTGCACCCGGTTTATTTAACTCTTTCTTTGGTCCTGACCCGCTGAATTTGATGTTTGTAGTAATACTTACCTCTTTAGGTACATGGGGTCTTCCTCAGATGGTACAGAAATTCTACGCAATCAAAAGCGAAAAAGATATTAACAAAGGCACAATCATTTCAACACTTTTTGCAGTGATTGTTGCAGGCGGTTGCTACTTCTTAGGTGGTTTCGGCAGACTCTTTACCAACAAGCTGACATTTGCTGCTGACGGTTCTATTGTAGGCGGATTCGATGCAATTGTTCCCACGATGCTCGAAGGCTTACCGAACATTCTTATTGCTATAGTTATCATTTTGGTGCTTTCTGCATCGATGTCAACGCTTTCATCACTGGTTTTAGCATCAAGCTCAACCTTGACACTTGACTTTTTAAAGGGACACGTTATAAAGAATATGTCCGACAAAAAACAGGTGCTTATTATGAGAATTTTAATCGTTGTATTCATCGTGATTTCAGCGGTTATTGCAATAAATAAGGATAAGTTATCAGCTATCGCTCAGATGATGGGTATCTCATGGGGTGCTTTAGCCGGTGCATTTTTAGCTCCCTTCCTCTTTGGCTTATACTGGAAAAAGACCACAAAGGCATCTGTTTGGGCAAGTTTTATATTTGGCGCCGGAATTATGATTTTGAATATGGTGGCAAAACCTCTGTTCCCCGCTATCTTACATTCTCCCATCAACTGTGGTGTTATTGCTATGCTGGGCGGTTTGGTTATCGTTCCGGTGGTTTCGTGGATTACACCCAAGCTCAAGGCTGACGATACAGATGCAATGTTTGCATGCTACAGTAAAAAAGTAACAGTAGATGCAAAAGAATCATTGGGCCAATAATATTTACATATATGCAGAGTACAGCACCGCTGTGCTCTCATATGCTTTTTGAAAGGAATAAAAATCAATGCCAATTACAGAAATTTTACAGAAAAACGCAGACTTTTATCCCAATGACGTGAGTCTGGTGGAAATCAACCCCAAGCACGAGTCGCAGCTCAGAAAAACCTGGCAGGAGTATTCTCTGATTGAAAGTAACTCCCGCGAAGTTTACAGAAAAGAAATTACCTGGAGCGAGTTTAACAAGCGCGCAAACCGCTTTGCAAACTTTCTTTTGTCACGTGGTGTAAAGCGCGGCGACAAGGTTGCAATTTTGCTTATGAACTGCTTAGAGTGGCTTCCTGTGTACTTTGGTGCATTAAAGGCAGGAGCATTAGCAGTGCCCTTAAACTATCGCTACACAGCAGACGAAATCAAATACTGTCTTGATTTGTCTGACTCAGACATTATCATTTTCGGTCCTGAATTTACAGGTCGTATTGAGCAGATTCACGCTCGTGTAAAGCACGTTAAAATGTGGCTGTACTTAGGCGAGGACTGCCCCACATTTGCAGAGAGCTACGATGAATTAACGTCTTATTGCTCATCAAAATCTCCCCTTGTAAAGCTTACCGACGACGATGACGCTGCAATTTACTTCTCATCAGGTACAACAGGCTTTCCCAAGGCTATTTTGCATAAGCACAGAAGCTTGATGCACGCTGCTATGACAGAGCAGGCTCATCACGGACAGACAAAAGACGATGTTTTCTTATGTATTCCGCCCCTTTACCACACAGGTGCTAAGATGCACTGGTTTGGCAGCTTCTTAGTGGGCGGTAAGGCTGTACTCCTAAAAGGTATCAAGCCCGAATGGATTTTAAAGGTCGCTTCAGAAGAAAGGTGCTCTATCGTATGGCTTTTAGTTCCGTGGGCACAGGACATTTTAGATGCCATTGACCGCGGGGAGATTGAGTTATCTGACTACGAGCTTGAACAGTGGCGATTGATGCACATTGGCGCTCAGCCCGTTCCTCCCAGTCTTATTAAGCGTTGGAAGAATATTTTCCCCAACCACGCATACGATACCAACTACGGTTTATCTGAATCAATCGGACCAGGGTGCGTTCACTTGGGTGTTGAAAATGAGCACAAGGTAGGCGCAATCGGTAAGGCAGGGTTTGGCTGGCTCACAAAAATCGTTGATGAAAACAAAAAGGAAGTAGCCAAGGGCGAGGTTGGCGAGCTTGCAGTAAAGGGTCCAGGCGTTATGACCTGCTACTACAAAGACGAAAAGGCAACTAATGAAGTTTTAGCTGACGGCTGGCTCTATACAGGCGATATGGCGCAAGAAGACGAGGACGGCTTTATCTTCCTTGTAGACCGTAAAAAAGACGTTATTATCTCAGGCGGAGAAAACTTGTATCCTGTACAGATTGAGGACTTCTTGAGAAAGAACGACAAAATCTCAGACGTGGCAGTAATCGGACTTCCAGATAGCCGTCTTGGCGAAATAGCAGCGGCAATCATTCAGGTAAAAGACGGTATGACATTGACAGAGGAAGAGGTAACAGATTTCTGTCTTGATATGCCCAGATATAAACGCCCCCACAAGATTATTTTTGCAGATGTTCCCAGAAACCCCACAGGAAAAATCGAAAAACCCAAACTTCGTGAGATTTACTGCGGCGAAAGCGTAGTTGCACAGCAGAACGAAATCAACTAACTATAAAAAATGCTCCGGTTACTCTTGATTATCGGAGCATTTTCTGTCATAATATAAGCATAGATATTACATAGAGAAAGGAAATCCTAATGAAGAAACTGTTACTTGGCAATGCCGCAGTGGCTCGCGGTGCTTACGAGGCAGGAGTTGGCGTGGTTGCGTCGTACCCCGGAACTCCCAGCACCGAGATTACTGAGGAGATTGTAAAATTCGATGAAATATATGCAGAGTGGTCGCCTAATGAAAAGGTTGCAGGCGAGGTGGCAATTGGCGCTTCAATCGCAGGTAGCCGTGCTATGAGCTGTATGAAGCACGTTGGCTTAAATGTTATGGCTGACCCTGTCTTTACTGTTAGTTATACAGGAGTAAATGGCGGTCTTGTTTTTTGCGTAGCCGATGACCCCGGTATGCATTCATCACAAAACGAACAGGATTCGCGCCATTATGCTGCCGCTTCCAAAATTATGATGTTGGAGCCTGCAGATTCATCTGAATGTAAAGAATTTACAAAAGCGGCTTTCTCACTTTCTGAGAGATTCGATACACCTGTATTTATAAGACTTTCAACCAGAGTATCGCACTCACAGAGCATGGTTGAATTGTGCGAACGCGAAGATGTTGAGTTAAAACCCTATGAGAAAAACATTGGAAAATTCGTTATGATGCCTGCAAATGCAGTAAAGCGCCACGTTGTGGTTGAAGAAAGAATAAGGGCATTATGCGAATTTGCAGAAACTACAGAGCTTAATAAGATAGAAGAGAACGGTTCAAAAATCGGCGTTGTTTCTGCCGGTATTGCATATATGTATGCAAAAGAAGCTTTAGGCGATAAAGTTGACTACTTAAAGCTGGGTATGGTTTATCCCCTGCCTGTAAAGAAAATAGTTGACTTTGCAAAGAAATATGACAAAGTATATGTAATTGAGGAATTAGACCCTGTAATCGAAACTCACTTAAAAGCTTTGGGTGTTGAATGTATAGGCAAGAACGCCTTTACACTTTTGGGAGAATACACCCCCGCAATGATTAAAAACGCCGTTTTGGGCGAGGCTGCACCCGAAAGCGCCACACTTGATGAGGCGATTCCCGTGCGTCCTCCCGTTATGTGCGCAGGCTGTCCCCACAGAGGCACATTCTATGTTTTGAAAAAATTAGGACTCGTAGTATCTGGCGACATCGGCTGCTACACATTAGGAGCAGTTGCCCCCTTGCAGTCAGTTGATACAACAATCTGTATGGGAGCATCAGTCAGCGCCGCTCACGGTATGGCTAAAGCACGAGGAGCAGAATTCAACAAAAAGCTGGTTTCTGTTATCGGCGACTCTACCTTTATGCATTCAGGTATTACAGGTCTTATTGATATTGTATACAACAAGGGCAACAACACAGTTATTATCCTTGACAACTCCATCACAGGTATGACAGGCCATCAGGACAATCCTACAACAGGCAAAACAATTCGTGGCGAAGCCACAAAGCAGGTTGATTTAGTCAAACTTTGCAACGCCGTAGGTATAGACCACGTTGTGGTAGCTGACCCCTTTGATGTTAAGAATTTTGAAAAAGTAGTTAAGGAAGAGGTTAATCGTGATGAGCCCTCCGTTATTATTGCTCAGCGTCCCTGTGCGTTACTCAAAGGTGTAAAATACACAGGTCATTGTACAATTTCTGATAAGTGCAAAAACTGCAAGATGTGTATGAAGCTTGGTTGTCCTGCAATCACAGTCAAGGATGGTCATGTTATAATTGATGCAACACAGTGTAACGGTTGCGGTCTTTGCATTAATGTCTGCCCCTTTAGCGCGATAGAAAAGGAGGAATAACTATGGATACTAAAAATATTATGATAGTTGGTGTTGGCGGTCAGGGAACGTTGCTTGCCAGCAGAATTTTAGGAAACACAGTAATTAACGAGGGCTTCGACGTAAAGGTTTCTGAGGTTCACGGTATGAGTCAGCGCGGCGGCAGTGTTGTGACTTACGTAAAATACGGCAACGAGGTTCACTCTCCTATTATAGACCGGGGCGAAGCTGACATTATCCTGGCATTTGAGCTTTTGGAAGCTTATCGCGCTCTGCCCTATTTAAAGAAAGGCGGCAAAATCATTGTAAATGGCCAGCAAATTGATCCAATGCCTGTAATTACAGGTACGGCTCAGTATCCTGAAAATATTGCCGAAAAAATTGCTGAAAAAGCAGATATCAAGGTAATAGATGCTCTTTCTTTAGCTCGCGATGCAGGAAATATTAAGGCTGTAAATGTAGTTTTAATCGGCGTTATGGCAAAGAGCACTGACATTTCTTATGAAAAATGGATTGAAACAATCAAAACAACTGTTCCCGAAAAGTTTTTAGATGTAAACTTAAAAGCATTTGATTTGGGATACAATATTTAATTCGAGGTGAAGGAAAATGAAAATGTGGCAGGAAGAATACGAGGCTATGCCCCGTGAGGAGCTAGAAAAACTCCAGTGCGAACGCCTGTGCGCCCAGGTAAAAAGAATGTATGAAAACGTTGAGCTCTTTAGAAATCGTATGGACGAAGCGGGCTTAAACCCCGATGACATCAAAGGTATCAAGGACTTACATAAGCTACCCTTCTCATACAAACAGGACCTTCGTGATTATTACCCCTACGGCTTATTCGCCGTACCTATGAAGGACATAAGACGAGTTCACGCATCCTCAGGTACAACAGGTAAACAAATAGTTGTTGGCTATACTGATAACGATCTTTCTATGTGGGCTGACTGCTTTGCAAGAATGTTGACAGCTCTCGGCTGTGATGAAAATGACTTTGTTCACGTTGGATATGGTTTGGGACTTTTTACAGGCGGATTTGGTGCGCACGACGGCGCAGTAAGAATAGGCGCTACTGCCATTCCTATTTCTGCAGGTAACACCCAAAGACAAATCCAGACAATGATCGACTTCGGCTCAACAGTTCTTTGCTGTACACCCTCTTACGCTATGTATCTTGGCGAAACAATCGAGGAAATGGGTTTAAAAGACCAGTTAAAACTGAAAGTTGGTATTTTTGGAGCAGAACCCTGGACAGAAGAAATGAGAACACAGATTGAAGAAAAATTAGGCTTAAAGGCTTACGACATCTATGGTCTTTCTGAAATTATGGGACCCGGTGTGTCTTATGAATGTGAATACCAGTGCGGTATGCATGTTTGTGAAGACCACTTTATCCCCGAAATCATTGACCCTGACACAGGAGCGGTGCTTCCTGAAGGCGAATGGGGCGAGCTTGTATTTACAACAATCACAAAAGAGGGTTTCCCTCTTATCCGTTACAGAACACGCGACATTTGCTCACTCACTTACGAAAAATGTAAGTGCGGCAGAACCCACGTAAGAATGATGAAACCCCAAGGTAGAACAGACGATATGCTTATTATCCGTGGCGTAAACGTATTCCCCTCACAGATTGAAGAAGTGCTCTTAAAAATCGGCGGGGACGTTACACCTAACTACCAGATTATTGTTGACCGCGAAAACAACACAGACACCTTCTTGGTCAACGTTGAAATGAGTGAGGGGTTATTCTCAGACGGCTCAATCAAGAAGATTTCTGCAGTTGAAAAAGCTATTTCCGACAGTCTTCGTTCAACACTTGGTATCGGACCTAAGGTTTGCCTTGTTAACCCTAAATCAATTGAACGTTCAGAAGGCAAAGCAAAACGTGTTATCGATAAGAGAAAGTTAAAATAAGAAAGGAAGAGTGTTATGTTTATTAAGCAGCTTTCAATTTTTATAGAAAACAAGTTCGGAAGACTTGAAGCAATTATTGATACCTTATCAAAGGCAAATATCAATATCCGCGCTCTGTCCTTGGCAGAAGCTCCTGACTATGGAGTACTTCGTGTTATCGTTGACGACGCGGAAAAGGCTAAAGGCGCATTGAATGATGTAGGTGTCGTAGCTAAAATCACAGATGTTGTAGCAGTTTATTTAGATGACCGTGCAGGCGGGCTTGCTTCTGTTCTTACTGTACTTAAAGATGCCGAAATCACAATTGAGTATATGTATGCATTCTTAGGCAGAACTGAGGGCAAAGCGTTAATGGTGCTTAAAGCTGACGACGAGGCAAAAACTGAAAAAGTTTTAGCCCAAAAGAGCATTCCTATGTTAAGTCAGGCAGATATTTAATATTACACTGAAGGGCGGTTTAAACCGCCCTTTAGTGTTGACTTTGTGGAGTTTTCTTATGAAGAAATCAAACTTATTTTAACTTGAGGAGCGTATTTATGGAAATCTTCAGCCTTACGGTGTCTCAGATGCTTGTTATGTTTGTACTGATGCTGACAGGTTACATATTAAAAAAGAGTAATTTTATACCAGACGACAGCAGCGCCGTTATATCTAAACTTTTAGCTTTCGTGCTGGCTCCTGCACTGACGCTCAATAATCAGATTTTAAATTGCACTCCTAGGACTTTTGCCGAAAATTCGGTGCTTATACTTTATGGTCTGGTAATTGTTGTAGTTGCAATTGGGCTTTCATACCCTTTATCCTCACTGTTTATAAAAAACCATGAAAAATCATCCAAGCTTGCTTATCAGCAACAGATTTATAAATATGCTCTTACCTTTGGCAATTTCAGCTATATGGGTAATTACATTATTTTGGGAATATGGGGCGACGTAATGCTCTTTAAATACAATATGTTTACATTTGTTATGAACATAATTGTATTTGTGTGGGGTATATATATACTTGTTCCTAAATCTTTAAATTCAAAAGGTATTCTTGGTAATTTAAAAACAGGTCTTTTGACACCGCCCTTTATTGCTTTGGCGATCGGTATGTTTTTAGGGCTTACAGGAGCAAGCCAATACATCCCGTCATTCGTGACCTCTTCTCTAAAGAGCACAGGAGATTGCATGGGTCCGATGGCAATGCTTCTTGCAGGTATTGTTATAGGCGAATATAATTTTTCAGAACTGTTAGGGGATAAAAAAGTTTATTTAGCAACTTTGTTAAGATTAGTTATAATTCCTGCTGTGTTTGTAAGTGTTCTGAAATTTCTCAATGTACAATCTGATATTATTGTTATAACACTGATTGCATACGCAACTCCAATGGGGCTGAATACTATTGTTTTCCCCGCAGCATACGGAGGTAACACAAAAACAGGCGCATCTATGACTATGATTTCAAGCGTGTTGTCAGTTTTAACGATACCAATAATGTATTACATATTTGCTATATTGCTATAAAATAAGAAACTCCTCATCGGGGAGTTTCTTATTATTACTTGTCGCTTTTTCTTATACAATACAAGACATAAGGTATTCGCAATATCCTAAAAATAAGTTCAAAGGGAAACAACACATACCGAAATTTTCGTGCATAATACGCCGAGCGATACATTACAATAGTATGCTTATATTCGCCGCACTCTTCACACAACTCCAATTCCTTAGATAAAATATACTTTATTGGTTTATCCTTTGATTGATTTTCTTTGTTCCAACATTCAAGACATATTTCCGACATAGATTTTCCTCCTTTATCACGTACAATCGTTCGTATATAACGAATTATATTCCATTATACTAAAATTGTCAAGAACAATTGTTGGTGGTGGATTATGAGAAGCATTTTGGCACAACGATTAAAAGAATGTAGAATAGAACAAGGTCTAAAACAATGGCAGGTTGCAGTTTATTGCGACATTACGGAAAGAGCTTATCAAAACTATGAACTGATGACAAGAGAACCAAAACTGGAGATATTGGTAAGAATTGCAGACCTTTATAATGTTTCATTAGATTATTTAGCAGGCAGAACCGATAAAAAATAAGAAACTCCCATAGGGGAGTTTCTTATTTTGTTAACATTTCTTCTATCACTTTTATATCGATTTCATCTGTGATCTTGCCTTGGGCGTAGTCGGGCTTGCCGCCGCCTTTTCCCTGAAATTTTTCGTTTAATTCCTTTACAATATCTCGTACATCACGCACTTTACTTGCTACAACATAAATGTAGCCTTCATCCGCTTTGGACAGCAGCACACAAATGTCTGTTCCGTTTTCCTGTAAATGATTCGCGCAGTACCTTAACTCGTCATAGGAAAGGTTTTCTGTTATTGAATAGGCGTTGCTGTCAATTTTTTGAGGATTGAGTTCCAAGAGCGCTAGCCGTCTTGACATTTGTGAGTTTTCTATACGCAAGGCATTCAGTTGGTCATTTTGCCTGATTACCGCATCACTTACATCATTTCGAGCAGCAGATAAAACTCCCATAAGCTTTCTATTTGCAACGTTCAGCGAGCAGTAGTCATAAAGGGCGTTGATACCTGCAAGCATTTCAACTCTTGTACCTTTTTTGTAAGGGTGCGCATTCACTATTTTGATAAGACCTATTTCGCCTGTACGCATCACATGGGGCGCACAGCAGGCGCAGCAGTCAATGTCGCCTATTGTAACTAATCGTGCGTCATCTGAAAGCTCAATCTTACTGCGAAAATTAAGGTTGTCAAGCTCTTCTTTTGCAGGAAAGGATATGGTTATTTCCATATTTTTATAAACAGCTTGATTTGATAAAGTCTCCACTTTTTCTACATCTGCGGCCGTCAGCGGTCCATCAAAATCAATGGTCATTTGTGCCTCGCTCATATGAAATCCTACATTGGAGTAGCCAAACAAATTATGAACAATTCCCGAAACTATATGCTCTCCCGAATGGCTCTGCATACGAGAAAATCTCAAATTCCAGTCAAGCGTACAGGAAACATTCACACCTACAGGAATTTCTGCATCTACGGTATGCATTACAACACCATCTTTTAGCTGAACATCTAAGACGTTTGATTTATCAATCATCCCCCTGTCTGCTGCCTGTCCGCCGCCAAGAGGAAAAAATGCAGTTTTATCCAATACTACTGCAAATCCGTCCTCAATTTTTTCGCAAGACAGCACCGTTGCGGAAAATTCTTTACAGTATGAATCTGTTGCATATATCTTGTGTGTCATTTCTCTCATCCTTAAATAAACAGGGAACCCGCTTTGCGCGAATTCCCTTGCTTTTGTTTTTTAGAAATCTGCGTTGCCTACTGTTCTTGGGAAAGGCAATACATCACGGATATTTGACATACCTGTTAGGTACATAATCGCTCTTTCAAATCCAAGACCAAAGCCTGCGTGCTTTGTTCCGCCGTACTTTCTTAAGTCTAAGTACCACCAGTAATCTTTTTCGTCAAGACCTAATTCCTTCATACGAGCACATAACACATCTAAGCGCTCTTCTCTCTGGCTGCCACCGATGATTTCACCAATGCCGGGAACTAAACAATCCATAGCCGCAACAGTCTTACCGTCGTCGTTTAATCTCATATAAAAAGCCTTGATTTCCTTGGGATAATCTGTAACAAACACAGGCTTTTTGAACACTTCTTCTGTCAAGTAGCGCTCATGCTCTGTCTGCAAATCGCTACCCCATTCAACAGGATAGTCAAAGTTTTCGTTATTTTTCTTTAAGATTTCGATAGCTTCTGTGTATGTCACTCTGCCAAAGTCAGAGTTTGCAACGAAGTTAAGTCTTTCTATAAGTCCGTTGTCAACGAACTTGTTCAAAAATTCCATTTCTTCAGGTGCGTTTTCCAAAACGTACTTGATAACGAACTTGAGCATATCTTCTGCAAGCTCCATATCGTCGTTTAAGTCTGCAAAAGCAATCTCAGGCTCAATCATCCAGAACTCTGCAGCGTGACGAGTTGTGTTTGAATTTTCTGCTCTGAAGGTAGGACCAAATGTATAAATGTTGCGGAATGCCATAGCATAGGTTTCAGCATTTAACTGACCGCTTACAGTAAGATTTGCGCTCTTACCGAAGAAATCCTGTGTGTAATCCACTTCCCCCTCTGCCATAGGAATATTTTCCATATCCATTGTTGTAACGCGGAACATTTCGCCTGCGCCCTCACAGTCACTTGCTGTGATGATGGGTGTATGTGTATATACAAAATCTCTTTCGTTAAAGAACTTGTGAATAGCATATGCCGCCAGACTTCTTATTCTGAATACTGCTGAATATGTGTTCGTCCTGGGGCGAAGGTGCGCTATGGTTCTTAAAAACTCAAAAGAGTGGCGCTTTTTCTGCAAAGGATAGTCAGGTGTTGATGTGCCTTCAATTTCGATTGTTTCAGCTTTAATTTCAAAGGGCTGCTTAGCCTCAGGTGTAAGCACTAATTTACCTGTGATGTTTAACGCCGCACCAACATTTTGTGATGCGATTTCTTTGTAATTTGCCAAAAACTCACTTTCAAAAACTACCTGAACGTTTTTAAAAAATGTTCCGTCGTTGATTTCGATAAAACCAAAAGCGTTTGATGCGCGGATTGTTCTTATCCAGCCTGAGATTTTTACTGACTTGTCAGCGTAACCTGCGCTGTTTTTATATATCTCTCTTACTGTCAATTTCACGATTATCTCTCCTTATAAGATATTTACGCCTGCGGCTTCACACACATTAAGCGTGTAGCTGTCCCAGATACTTGACTGAACCTCGCCGATGTGAGCACAACCCAGCATCAGCATACAAAGTCTTGACTGACCGATACCGCCGCCGATAGTTAATGGTAGCTCGTCATTCAAAAGCATCTTGTGGAAAGGCAGTCCGCGTCTGTCATCGCATCCCGAGACGGTAAGCTGCTTATCCAACGCCTTGGCATCAACTCTGATGCCCATTGATGATATTTCAACCGCACAATCCAACGTATCGTGCCAGAAGAAAATGTCGCCGTTCAGAGTCCAGTCGTCGTAGTCGGGTGCTCTGCCGTCGTGGGGCTTGCCAGATTTCAGCGCTCCGCCAATCTGCATAATAAAGGCTGTTTTGTGAACCTTTACGAAAGCATTCTCTCTTTCCTTTGCCGTAAACTCAGGATACATATTTTCAAGCTCCTGTGTGGTAATGAATGCCACATCGCGACAAAGGCGAGTTGTAAGCTGAGGAAAACGGGCGTGGATGCTGTCATTTGTATCGCAAATCGCTCCCACTATTGCTGTAACAACCTTCTTCAAAAAGTCTATATTACGATTTTCTCTGGTAATTACCTTTTCCCAATCCCACTGGTCAACGTAAATTGAGTGGAGATTGTCAAGCTCTTCATCACGGCGGATGGCGTTCATATCAGTATATAAGCCGTTACCAACCGCAAAGTCATACTGCTTTAGTGCCAATCTTTTCCACTTGGCCAGCGAGTGAACAATCTGGGCGTTTGCTCCAACTGCGGGAATATCAAATGTAACAGGGCGTTCAACACCGCTTAAATTATCGTTAAGACCAGAATCCTCTTTAACAAAAAGAGGTGCTGTAACTCTTTTTAAATTAAGTGCGTCAGAAAATTCCTTCTGGAATGTTGACTTAATATTGGATATAGCTCGCTGCATATCGTAGGTGTCGAGAGGCGAACGATATCCTTCGGGGATTATGGTTTTTCCCATAGTGTATCAACTCCTGGTGTAAATTTCAAATAATTAGGGGTTTAAGCGGTTAGGTCCACGGAAGATGAACATAGCATCTTTAATGTGTAGACCTAAGAGCAGCATCGTCATTCTGTCTACGCCGATACCGAAGCCGCCGTGCGGAGGACAACCGTAACGGAAAAATTCAAGGTAGAATTCAACGTCACGAGCTAACCCTTTTTCCTCTGCCTGCTTCTTTAATACATCATATCTGTGTTCACGCTGAGCGCCTGTTGTGATTTCAACACCGCGCCAGATAAGGTCATAACCCATAGGTGTGCCGTGCTCGTCTCTCATATGATAGAAAGCTCTCTTTTCAGCGTCAAAATCTGTTACGAATAAAAATTCGTGATCGTAGTGCTTTTTAACCCACTCAAAGCTTAATTTTTCTGCTTCTGTGGTCAAATCGCCTTTTTCAGAATCAGGAACTGTGTAACCAAATTCTTTTTCTAAGCCGTCATACAGTTCTGCCAATGTTACAACAGGGAAAGGAAGCTTGGGAACAACTACGGGGATACCAAACATTTCTTCGATTTCCTTGCCGTACTTGTCATCAACCTTTTCTAATGCATATGCCAGAAGCTCTGCTTCTAACTGCATTACGTCACGATAATCTTTTATATAGCTGAACTCAAGGTCAAAGCCTGTAAATTCTGTTGTGTGCTTGCTTGTGTAGGATTTTTCTGCACGGAACACAGGACCTACCTCAAAGATTTTTTCAAATCCGCTTGCCATAGCCATCTGCTTGTAAAACTGAGGGCTCTGAGCAAGGTACGCGTTTCTGTCAAAATACTTAACCTCAAATACGTCAGAACCACTCTCTGATGCTGCACCGATTAACTTAGGAGAATGAATTTCAATAAAATCCTTGCCTAGTAAAAATTCACGCATAGCAGCAACAAAAGCTGTCTGCACTTTAAACATCAACTGGTTTTCGTCTGTTCTTAAATCTATCCAACGGTAGTCTATTCTCTGGTCGATGGATGAGCGTTCAACTGCCTGCTTTTTCTTTGTTGCGGGGATTTCTTTTCTTGTGATGGGAAGTGCGTCAGCAACAGATTCAACATAAAGCTCATCGGGAAGGATTTCGATGCCGCCCATCTTTACGTACTCATTTTCTATAACCTTACCGATTACTGTAATAACAGAATCTCCTGTTAATGTATCTAAAGCCGCCTCCATTTCGGGATGCTGCTCCTTTTCTATTGTTACCTGAATTTTGCCTGTAATATCTTTTAAAACGATGAAAGCCATCGCTCTTGAATTACGGAAATTTTCAACAAAGCCCTGTACTTTAACAACTTCGCCTATATTGTTTTTAATGTCTCTTACATATGTTCTGTTCATTTGAATTCCTCCAAAATATGCATTTTCCAAACATAACCATTCCACTATATTATATCATTAGTATATCCAACTTGTCAATTAAAAAAGCACCCTCCCAGGTGCTTTTTATTATTTTTTTATTATGCTTGCATCACGCGTAATAGGCTCATTAATTACCATGTGTACAAATTCTTCACGTTTTTCGCCCTCGATTAAGAACTGCACTGAATCAACAGTTCCAAGCTCAGTCAGTGAATTTACGATAGAATATACAGTAAGTGTTTCGCCTGCGGTGCCGCCCTGATATTTGTTCACAAAGTCCTTTGACAGATTTACAAAGCACACATTGTTCTTTGTTTCAACGGAAATTACCTTGGTTTCTGTAGGGATAATCCCTATGCTGCCGGCATTTTGGGGACCTTTTATCAGCTCTTCAACAATCGCCTTTTCCACAGTTCCGGCTGCAGCTATTTCCACCTCGCGGTTCTCTGAGGACAAGCCGTCGCCCATATCATTGGCAAAGTACAAAACGACCTTCGCCTTGGCGTTTTCCGCCTTACCCTCGCCCACAACATCACTTTCCATAATAACGCCTAAGGGTTTTCCGTCGCTGCCCATAGCCTCTTCTCCGTCAACTAAAATGCTGACGCCCGATATAAAGTCAAGGGAACACAGCGTTTTTGCTATGGCAGCGGGAGCTAAAGCATTTCTTATCTCATCAAAATCTTCAAATTCATCAGAAAAATCAACTACCGCTATATCGTCCTTAATGGTTACTGAATTAAGCTCCGTTCCGTCGCAAAGGGGGCTTAGCTTTCCCTTAGGGGGATTGAGCAACTGCTCTATCAGGTATTTTACCTGAGCCTTTTTGGATGAATTGGGCAGTGTTACAACGGCCTCAACAAGTGCTGAGCTATTACCCTCAATATAATACACAGACGCGGTGTCGTCAAGTGACGCATCACGACCTCCCAAAAATGTACATCCCGACAGAAGAATAATAACCGAAAGGAGTGCTATTAAAGATACGCTTAAAAACCTTTTCATATCAATACCTACTTTCGTGCGTATTTTTCTATTTTAATTGTACCATCAATATATTAAAAAACAATAACAATAGTATTAAATTTAATGAACTAAGTATTTTTTTACATAGCCCTCTTTAATTCCCTTGTTGCTGATGTAAATTTTGTCAGCGCAAAAATTGTTTCCAATAGCCGAATAAATAGCCAGTCCCGGACAGATTGTGTGCTTTCTTTTGGGTACAATTTTTTCAAAGATTTTTATAAAAGCGCAATCCTCCACAAAGGTATCAAGCATTGCATCAATTCCGCCAACAGTCAAATCCTCACGGTTTAAGATAAGCGAAGACAGCTTGCGTGCCGCACGCACTCCACCGCCTACCAAGCACAGGCAGTCTGACTTGACATTGTCAAAATCTTTATTACTCTTAATATATTTAAGAATTTCTGCTTTTATGGCTGCTGCCTCTTCTTTTGTTGGCAATTCTCCCGAAACAAAATTTTTGTATGCTTTTAAAGAGCCTAACGGAACAGATTGTGACGCTATCATTTTGTCCTTTTTAAACAAGATAATCTCGGAAGAGCCACCGCCTACGTCAGCCATAACACCCTCATCAACCGGAAAATCAGAAATTGCTCCCAAAAAGCTCAGTTCTGCTTCGTCACTACCTGAGAGTACCTGCATATCAATACCTGTTTTTTCCCTTACTTTTTCTACAATCTGCAGGCAATTATCTGCGTTTCTTATTGCTGCCGTCGCAAAAACGTGAAAACTTGCGCCAAACTCCTTAGCCTTTTCCTTGTGGTATAAAACGGCTTTGCTGCACTCGTCAATTCCTTCCTCTGTGAGAGTGTTGCCCTCAATGTACCCTGCAAGATTTGCAAAAATCGCCTCGGTGTAGAGTTCCAACAAATCGCCGTTCTCCCATTTGTAAACAGACATTCTTATGGTGTTAGAGCCTGTGTCTACTACTGCGTAATTCATATCTCCTCCTACATTACAAAGAGCAAAATCGCCAGAAAATGTACGATACTTGCCAACACTACAAATATATGAAATACAGAATGGATATATTTTTTCTTCTTGCCGAAGGCGTAAAATACCGCACCGATAGTGTAAAGAATACCACCTGCCAAAATCATATTCATACCAAAAGCGCCAACTGCCTGCCAGGCAGGCTTTGCCGCAACTATAATGCACCAGCCCATACCAAGATAGCATATCATAGAAAACTTGCTGTATTTCTTTAAATCTATGGAATTAAATACAATCCCCAGTGCAGCAAGCGTCCATATGATGCCAAATATACACCAACCCAGCGATGACGAATATTCTCGCAAAGAGCATAGTGAAATGGGGGTATATGTGCCTGCAATCAGCAGAAATATGGAGCAGTGGTCTATTATCTGAAAAACTTTTTTGGCGGTAAGATTTGGCTTTAAGCCGTGGTAAATACTTGACATAGTGTAAAGAACTATCATCGTTGCACCATAAATTGCGCCTGATACTACTCCGTAAACATTGGCGCGTACTGCCGCGAAAACCACACACAGCACCAGTGCCACAACGCCAAGCGCACCACCAACAATATGTGAGGTCATATTAAAAATCTCTTCGCCCTTTGTATATGTGGGCAGAATTCTTTCTGCCAGCTTTGTGCGTTTCATAATAAAACTCCTTTGTTTTTCAATGTTTTTTATTTTATCAAGTGGAAACATCTGTGTCAAGCAATAATAACCCTTATTCAAAAATAATTAAAAATCAAAATCACTATACTTTTTTATTGACAACTCAAATTATTTTATAGTATAATGTATCAGTAATTAAAAAATGCTGGTGTGGCTCAGTCGGTAGAGCAGCTGATTCGTAATCAGCAGATCGTCGGTTCAAGTCCGATCACCAGCTCCACGTCGCGGCTCGCCTTATATGGCTTGCCGTATTTTTTTACAAAAATCCGGCTTCGCTTTTTGGCGGCCACTCCTCTTTCGCAAAAAGTCTCGCTCTGCTCATCTGCTCGTTTGTGAACGCACTCGCATCGATTCGCTGTCGCTAACACCTTTTTGCGATGGATATTTGGGAAAGTAGCTGTTTTTGTACATATGAAATCGGACTTGAAGGGGCGGTAGTGAATGACTGCCAGTGGCAGAAAGCCGCCGACCACAGCACCGCCCGCAGGCGGGCAAGTCCGATCACCAGCTCCAAAATCGCAGATTGCCCCTTGTGGGTAGTCTGCGATTTTTTATTTTGTAACTGTAATATTTCACTTTTTAATTCATAACAATAAAAGAGTGTTCGAAATCAGCTTTTTAGCGTTTTTTGTTGACACAACTTTTTATTTGTAGTATAATGTCTAAATGTGGTTTAAATGGAAAAATCTTAAGTTTTATTTTTTTGGAGGCGGTATTAATGTTAAAAAATCAGTACCTTAACAGCGTTTTAGAAACTGTTAAGAAAAGAGACGCCGGCGAACCCGAATTTTTGCAGGCAGTTGAAGAAGTACTCGAATCAATCGAGCCCGTTATTGAAGCACATCCCGAGTACGAAAAAGCAGGTCTTATCGAAAGAATTGTAGAGCCCGAGAGATTTATCTCTTTTAGAGTTCCGTGGACAGATGATGAGGGCAACGTTCACGTAAACAGAGGTTATCGTTTACAGTTCAATAGCGCAATCGGTCCTTATAAAGGCGGTCTTCGCTTCCATCCCTCAGTTTATCCCGGTATTATGAAATTTTTAGCTTTTGAACAGGTGTTCAAAAACTCTTTGACAGGTCTTCCTATCGGCGGTGGCAAGGGTGGCTCTGACTTTGATCCCAGAGGCAGGAGTGACGGAGAAATTATGCGTTTCTGTCAGTCATTTATGACAGAGCTTTCACGCCACATCGGTTCACACGTTGACGTTCCTGCCGGCGACATCGGCGTGGGCGCAAGAGAAGTAGGCTATCTATTCGGTCAGTACAAGAGAATCTGCAACAACTTCGAAAACGCAGTTATTACAGGTAAGGGACTTTCTTACGGCGGCAGCTTAATCCGTCCTGAAGCTACAGGTTATGGTGCTGTTTATTTCTGCAACGAAGTGTTAAAGAGCCACGGAGAAGACATTAAAGGCAAGACATTTGCTGTATCAGGATTTGGTAACGTTGCTTGGGGTACAGTGCTTAAAATTAACCAGTTAGGCGGTAAGGTACTTACCATTTCAGGTCCTGATGGTTATGTATACGACAAAGACGGCATCACAGAAGAAAAAGCAGCTTATATGCTCACAATGCGTGCATCAGGTCGCGACAAGGCACAGGATTACGCTGACAAATTCGGCGCAGAATTCTTCCCCGGCGAAAAGCCCTGGGGTGTTAAGGTTGACGTTGTTATGCCCTGTGCTACGCAGAACGAAGTACAGCTTGCAGACGCTGAAAAGATTGTTGCTAACGGCGTAAAATATTACATAGAAGTAGCTAATATGCCCACAACAGCAGAAGCAGTTGCATATTTAGTTTCAAATGGCGTTGTTGTTGCTCCGTCTAAGGCAGTTAATGCAGGCGGCGTTGCAGTATCAGCGCTCGAGATGAGCCAGAACTCAATGCGTCTTTCATGGAGCGCGGCTGAAGTTGATGAAAAGCTCCACGGCATTATGACAAACATCTTCAACAACTGCAACAATGCAGCTAAAGAATACGGTATGGAGGGCAACCTCATTGCAGGTGCTAACATCGCAGGCTTCTTAAAGGTAGCAGAGGCTATGATGGCTCAGGGTATCGTATAAAGCGACCAATGAAAATAACCCGGAACATCAAAAACTAAGAATGTTTTAATATTCAAGAAGAAGGCACTCAGGAAATTTTCCTGAGTGCCTTCTAAATTTACATATCCACATTTTTTCCTGCATAGATTTCGGGTTTTACTTCTTCGTGTTCCTCCTCCGGTACTTTTGCATTGGCGAGCATCAGTTTAATTCTGTTCTGCTGATTTACCCTACTTGCGCCGGGGTCATAGTCCACCGCCACAATATTTGCCTCAGGGTGGATTGCTTTTATTTTGTTTTCCATACCCTTTGCCACAATGTGATTTGGCAGGCAACCAAAAGGCTGTGTGCACACAATGTTGGTCACGCCCTCTTTGATAAGCTCTGCCATTTCAGAAGTAAGCAGCCAACCCTCGCCCATTTTTACGCCTTGGCCGATGTAGGTTTCGGTCAGCTCTTTTTTCTCAGAAAAGCCTAAAGGGGCACGGAAAACACCGTGAGCGCGGACTATATCATACATCTCATTCTGCATTTTTGTAAGGTAGTGGAAAACTATTTTAATAACTGTATCCTTTATAGTACTTCCGCCGTATAGCTTTTTGTCTACCACACTGTTGTAAACGCAGTAAAGACAAAAGTCCAAAAGACCGGGCACAACTACCTCTACACCCTCAGACACCAAAAATTCTTCTAAGTGGTTGTTTCCCACAGGGGCGTACTTTACAAATATTTCTCCCACTATACCTACTCTCGGACGCGGTGCGCCCTCTTTTGGAATTGCGTCAAAATCCTTGAGCATTTCACGGAAATATTTTTTCAATTTACCGAAAGGCGTAACTCCCGTTTTTTCCCAACGCTTTAAGAAAAAGTTCTGCCATTTTTCCACAACCTGCGCTGTATCTCCCGCATTTTGTTCATAAGGTTCACATTGGTTTTTTATCATCATAATAAAGTCGCCTAAAATTACCGCCGTCATACATTTCATAAGTAGCGATGGCGTCAGTTTAAATCCCGGTTGGGGCGAAAGGTTGGATACATTCAAGGAAATTACAGGCACCTGAGTGTATCCTGCACGAACCAGAGCTTTGCGCAGCAAATGCAGATAATTTGACGCTCTGCATCCACCACCCGTCTGGGAAATCAGGCAGGCAGTTTTATCCACGTCAAACTTTCCTGAATTTAACGCCGCTATCATCTGTCCTATTACGATTATGGCAGGATAACACATATCGTTGTGAACGTACTTTAACCCTGCATTTACAATCTCGGGACCTTCGTTGTCAAGGATATGTACGCGATAGCCCTCCTGCTCCAGAATTTTTCCAATCAAGGAAAAGTGAACAGGCAGCATATTGGGAACTAAGATGGTGTGGGTTTTCTTCATTTCCTCAGTAAAAATCGGGGATTTTTCTTCCATTATTTGTTCCCTCCTTTTTCCTTTTGTTCAACGGCACAAAGAAGGCTGCGAAGCCTTATTTTTACCGCACCTGAGTTATTTATTTCATCTATTTTTATCTGTGTATACAATTTGTTATCAGCCTCTAAAATAGAGCGCACCTCATCTGTTGTCACCGCGTCAATTCCGCAACCAAAGGACACCAGCTGCACAAGGTTTGCGCGCTTGTTTTCGGCACAGAACTTTGCAGCACTGTAAAGACGCGCGTGATATGTCCACTGGTTTAACACATTTACTCTGCCAGCATCAGCCAAATCCGACACGCAGTCATCAGATAACACAACTGCACCGAGTGATGCAATGAGCTTGTCTATGCCGTGATTGATTTCGGCGTCAATATGATAAGGTCTTCCGCACAAAACAATTACAGGAAGATTTTCTTTTTCTGCGTACATTAGAGCCTGTTTTCCAAAGCTTTTAACGTCTTTTTTGTACTCGCCATACGCTTTGTATGCAGCATTAACTGCTGCCCTGACCTCTGATTTTTTAAGGTCTTTGTAGTGATTTTTCAGATATTCATAGATTTTCTTTACAAAGTCGCCAGGTCTGTCAACGCCGATATACGGATACATAAAGTCACAATCTGCGACAGCACTCATATTGGCCGCTATAACCTCAGGATAGTACGCCACAACAGGACAGTTATAGTGGTTGTCTCCCTTGCCCTCGTCAAAATTGTATGTCATACAGGGGTAGAAAATTTTGTCTACACCCTTAGAGAGGAGGTCTGCAATTGCGCCGTGCACCAGCTTTGCAGGGTAGCAAACGGTGTCAGATGGTATGGTATCTCTTCCCTTTTCGTATATTTTTCTGGTGGAATTTTCAGAAAATACCACATTAATACCCAAGGTGTTGAAAAACGCTTTCCAGAAGGGATACATGTCAATAACATTCAGGGCATTGGGCATACCGACCGTACCGCGTGGCGCTTCAATTTCTGTACGGCTTTCCTCAAAGCGCTGACGCTTATAGGCGTACGCATTGGGCAAGTCTTTAGCATTGCCTGCTTTGAGTGGAGTTTCGCAGCGATTGCCCGATATGAATTTTCTGCCGTTGGAAAATTTATTAATCTGAAGTCTGCACTTATTTGTGCAGCCACCGCAATTTATTTCTTTGATTTCGTTTTTAAAGTTTTCCAGCTCTTGTGCACTGATAATTGTTGAGACTTCCTTTTTCTCCTCTTTTGCGTAAAGAGCAGCACCAAAAGCGCCCATAAGTCCCGACACCGTGGGGCGTGTTACATTTTTTCCGATTTCACGTTCAAAGGCGCGAAGCACTGCATCATTATAAAATGTGCCGCCCTGTACTACGATATTTTCGCCCAAATCATCGGCGTCTTTTGCGCGTATAACCTTATACAGAGCATTTTTTACCACGCTGACAGAAAGACCTGCTGATATATCGTCAACTCCAGCGCCGTCTTTTTGCGCCTGTTTTACTGACGAATTCATAAACACCGTACATCTTGAACCCAAATCCACAGGATGAGCCGCCATAACACCAAGACGTGCGAACTCTTCGGATGAGTATCCCATAGATTTTGCAAAGGTTTCAATAAAAGAACCACAACCTGAGGAACAGGCTTCATTTAACATAATACTGTCAACTGCGCCGTTCTTAATCTTAAAGCACTTTATGTCCTGACCGCCGATGTCTATAATAAAATCCACATCAGGCTGAAAATAGCTTGTAGCAGTAAAGTGAGCCATTGTTTCAACAAGACCAAAATCAACGCCAAAGGCGTTTACCATAAGATTTTCGCCGTAACCTGTTGCAGCAGAAGCTTTAATTTTAATTCTTTCGCCGCAAAGCTCATATATCTCCGCAAGAGATTTCTTAACTGCTTTTAACGGGTTTCCCTTGTTGGAATTATAATAGCTGTATAAAATACGCTTATCCTCATCAATAAGCACCAGCTTAATGGTAGTCGAGCCGCAGTCAATGCCTAAGTACGCGTCGCCCTCATAGCTTTTTATATCGCCAAATTCTACCGACGCCTCCGCGTGGCGGGCACAAAATTCCCTGTACTCCTCTTCACTTTCAAAAAGCGGCTTTAAGTATGTATTTTCCTCCTGGGTTGGCGCTGCGTCTGCAATTTTTTCAGTAAGCTCTCCAAAATTTGTCTGTGTACCATTGTCACAGGCAAAAAGCGCTGCTCCCGATGCAACGTAAAACAAATCCCCTTCGGGGAAAATGGCGTTTTCTTCACTC
This sequence comes from Congzhengia sp., assembly GCA_045649085.1. Lineage (GTDB taxonomy): Bacteria > Bacillota > Clostridia > UBA1381 > UBA9506 > Congzhengia. The sequence goes on along the minus strand of JAZRPE010000039.1, from coordinate 2,518 downwards.
AAATTAAGCGCATCCTTAAACTGCTTTTTTAAGCAGTTAAAAAAGTGCATCGGTCCGCCCAAAAAGGCAATTTTCCCTTCTAATTTTCTGCCTCTTGCAAGACCTGTTATGGTTTGCTCTGCAACTGCACGGAAAATACTTGCAGCAATATCTGACTTTTTTGCATTCTGGTTGAGTAACGGCTGAATATCTGTCTTTGCAAATACACCGCAGCGTGATGCGATTGGGTAGAGGCGCTCTGCCTTCATCCCCTCTATATCCATATCGTCCACAGACAGATTAAGGAGTACCGCCATTTGGTCAATAAACGAACCTGTACCGCCTGCACAAGTGCCGTTCATTCGCTCCTCAACTCCGTTTGTCAAAAACAGGATTTTCGCGTCCTCGCCGCCCAATTCCACAACGATGTCAACATCTCCTAAAAATTTGCGCACTGCCTTTTCTGTAGCGAAAACCTCCTGTATAAATGCTATACCTGCAGAATCTGCAAGTCCCATACCGGCAGAGCCTGAAACTGCAACAAAAAGCTCTTGCCCTGATAAAATATCTTTTGCGTTATTTAAAATCTCAAGTGTCTTTGAGCGCACCTGAGAAAAATGTCTTTCGTAATGACTGAATAATAAATTATCATTTGCCAGCACTACCACCTTGACCGTGGTAGAGCCTACATCAATGCCTACATTAAGAGCCAAACTTTCGCCTCCTTTTGTGGTTTTTTGACCTTTTTCTACCTAAATATATACACCATTCTACATTTTACCACAAATTTTTCAAAATGGAATACCTTTTTGAAAATTTAATAATTTGTTTATTTTTGCAAAAAAAACATGGTATGGAAGACCATACCATATTGTATGCATATAATTTATTTTTTAGGACTTGCTCTTTTGAGGCAGTTGAACCAGTACAATTGCTAAAAACATAAGCAGACATCCTACAATCTGCGCAAGGCTCATTCTTTGGGACAGAATTATCCAGCCTGAAATTGCTGCAAACACAGATTCCAACGACATAATAATCGAAGCAGATGTTGGGTCTGCGTACTTCTGACCGATAACCTGAAGAGTGTACGCCACGCCACAGGACATAAGACCTGAATACAGTAAAGACGTAGAGCATGCAAGGATATTTTCTATATTGGGCGTTTCTAAAATAAACATCAGGATAATATTTACAACGCCTGCAACCAAAAACTGCGTGCAGGAAAGCTTAAGTCCGTCCACGTCTGCCACAAACTTGTCGATGCAGAGTATCTGCCCTGCAAAGAACACCGCACAAAGAACCGTCAGTCCATCGCCTACATTAAATGACACATTTTTGCCGAAGAGGCACAGAAAATACATACCGACAACAGCCGTAAGTATTCCTATTACCATTTTGCCTGTGAGCTTTTTACCAACAAAAAGTCCGATAACCGACACAAAAATTATGTAAAGAGCGGTTAAAAAGCCGCTTTTTGCCGTTGTGGTATACTGCAGTCCGTAGGTCTGTAATGTCTGCGCCACACACAAAAACAGTCCGCAAATAGCGCCGTAGCGCAAAAGCTTTTTCATATTTGCGGGGCGATATGCTCCCTGTTTTTTCTTTGATTTGTCAAGAACAAATATCACAGGCAAAAGCACCAGACCACCCATAAGAGTTCTTATGCCCATAAAGGTGTTTGGCTCAATGTATTCCATTCCTACACTCTGGGCAACAAAGGACATCCCCCAGATAATAGCCGTAATAAATAAAATAATATTGCCTTTTAATTTTGTATTCACTTATATCTCTCCATTGTCTATCTTAATACTACGCAGTCATCGCCAAGTGCGCCTTTAAGCTCAGATAATAGTTCATTGTTTTCCACTATCCAGAGATTTTTAGGTGCTATGACTGTCTTTTTGCTTTCTGCATAATGAATGTACACAGGGATATTTCCCGAATATTTTGATAATACGGGTTTTATCCGTTCTACAAGAAATTCTTTGCCCATACAAATTTTCAAAAAGAGCTTTTTGTCGGCCTTTAACTCCTTGGAAACCTTAGGGAGTTCCACTTTTTCCACTTTAGCTCCGTGAGTTAAGGGTTCTATTGTATCACAGAGGATTTTCGGCTCTTCGTCCTCACGAAAACTCAGCTTGCCGTGTACAATCAACGCCGCATCCTCTACTAAGTATTTTCTTGCCCTGTCAAACACCGTGGGAAAAACAATGATTTCTGCCTGAGCTGTCAGGTCTTCTGCCGTAACAAATGCCATCATCTTGTTGTTTTTAGTTATTTTCGTCTTTATGTTTGATGCCAGCACACAGACTGTTACAGGCATTCCGTCATAAAGTCCGCCTGTTTCTTCATCATCGATTAAATCTGCAAAGGTCATTGTGGAAATATCGGCAATTTCTTTAGAATATTCATTCAAAGGATGACCCGAAATGTAATAGCCTATGCTTTCCTTTTCGTATTTTAAGAGCTCTTTTGGGGAAAGCTCAGGCAAATTACCTAACGCAACACCGCCCGAAAGCACCTCGTCGTCATCGCC
>JAZRPE010000038.1:0-9634 GCA_045649085.1 Congzhengia sp. | reverse complement strand
TACCTGTTTTTTCTCGGACATATTCTTTATAACGTGTCCCTTTAAAAAGTCAAGTGTAAGTGTCGATGAAGATGCCAGCACAAGTGAAGAAAGTGTTGACATTGAAGCTGACAGTACAAGCACAATAACGATTGCGATTATGATTTCGGGAAGTCCGTCAAGCATTGTGGGGATGATAGCGTCAAATCCACCAACGATTGAGCCGTCTGCCGCAAATGAAAGCTTGTCTGAAAAGAGTCTGCCAAAACCTCCCAAAAAGTAACAACCGCCTGCCACGATTAAAGCGAATACCGTTGAAATGATTGTACCTTTGTTTATATCATTTTCGCTTTTTATAGCGTAGAATTTCTGAACCATCTGAGGAAGTCCCCAGGTGCCGAGAGATGTAAGTATTACTACAAATGCGAGGTTTAAGGGGTCAGGCCCGAAGAAGGAGTTGAATGCACCGGGCATCATTCCTTCCGATTCGATAGTGGCAAGGCCGGCTAAAGACTCCATAAAACCGCCGTTTACATTTAAAACAGCTGCAATTACAGCAATGATACCGCCCAACATAATTAAACCCTGAATGAAATCGTTGATTGCCGTTGCCATGTAGCCACCTGCAATAACGTAAATACCTGTTAAAACTGCCATAACGATTACGCAGGTTGAGTAGCTTATCTGAGGAAAAGCCATATCAAAAAGTCGTGACAAACCGTTGTACAGTGACGCTGTGTAAGGAATTAAGAAGATGAACACGATTATTGATGCTGCAATTTTTAAAGCAGAGCTTTTAAACCTTTTGCCAAAAAATTCAGGCATTGTGGCAGAGTTTAAATGTTGTGTCATAAGTCGTGTTCTTCTGCCCAGAATTACCCACGCCATAAGAGAACCGATAACGGCATTACCTATACCAATCCATGTGGAAGCAATACCGAATTTCCAACCGAACTGTCCGGCGTATCCTACGAAGATAACGGCAGAAAAGTAAGATGTGCCGTAAGCAAAGGCTGTAAGCCAGGGACCAACTGAGCGTCCGCCCAGTACGAAGCCGTTAACGTCTGTTGAGTGCTTGCGGCAGTATAGACCAACTCCAATCATTACCGCAAAGAAAATAATTAGTAAACCGATTTTTAATAACATTAAAAACCACCCTTTCTTATCGGGCGAAAATAAAAAAATCCCGCCCTCGTGAATTTAATCCAGAGGACGAGAGTATAACTCGTGGTACCACCTCGGTTCGCTTCTGCCTCGCAGCAAAAGCCTCGTCAGGTACATTAAAATACCTTAGTTCTGTAACGGGAACACCCGTCGTAGCCTACTGTTAATTTCGGTACGCAGCTCACAAAATGTATTCAGTTTATCTTAGCCGATGTCTTGCACCTACCGACATCTCTCTTGAAGCACTCAGATAAACCTACTTGTTTTTGGTCATCGCTTTTAATGAAGTTAGGTTAATTTTAGCATATGCGTTAGGTAAAATCAAGACAAATTTCGAAAAAAATCGATAGAGCAAAAAACGTTAATACATTTAGCAAAAAACGTTAATTTCATTTATTGACCTTTTCACGAAAATATTATAAAATTAAATTTATAATAAAAATAGGTAGCTTATTCAAAAATTACAGGACTTTATATATTGTATTCTGTGGAGAGATTTGACAAAGTCGTATAAAAAGTGCTACAATAAAAGAAATAAGAGCCCAAAAGGCGGTGATGTAGTGAAGCTTTCTTTGGTTGTGCCCTGTTATAACGAGGAGGGCAATGTAGAAAAGTTTTTACAGGAAGTCAAAAATACTTTTAAAAAGGATATAGATTACGAGGTTGTTTTTGTCAATGACGGAAGTTGCGACAAAACTCAATCGATACTGAAAAAACTCAGCGCAGAAAACAAAAATGTACAAGCCATAACTTTTTCCAGAAATTTCGGCAAAGAAGCGGCAATGTATGCAGGACTCACAGCATCCCGCGGAGAGCTGGTGTGTGTGATAGATGCTGACCTTCAGCAGCATCCGAGCGTGGCTTTGGAGATGGTTGATATACTGGACGAAAACCTCGACACCGATTGCGTGACGGCATACCAGAAAAAACGCTGTGAGGGCGCAGTAATGTCGGCAACAAAGTCGGCGTTTTACAAAATTATCAACAAAATCTCTGACGTAAACTTTGTAAATGGTGCTTCGGATTTTCGTCTGATGCGTCGCACTATGGTTGAAGCGGTAATTTCTATGACGGAATACCACAGATTTTCCAAGGGAATTTTCAGCTGGGTAGGGTTTAAGACCGAGTATATTCCTTACGAGGCGCAAATGCGCAAAAACGGAAAATCAAAATGGAACGTGAGAAAGCTTATAAAGTACGCATTTGAGGGCATTCTGTCCTTCTCAACAGCTCCGCTTAGAATGTCTGCTTATATTGGCTTTATATCCTCGCTGGTTTCAATTATATATTTGATTGTTGTGGTTATCCAGAAGCTATGCTATGGTATTAACGTGCCCGGCTATGCCACAATAGTTGTACTGGTACTGCTTTTGGGCGGTCTGCAGCTTTTTTGTCTGGGTGTTCTGGGCGAATATCTTGCAAAAATGTACATACAGGTAAAGAACCGTCCTGTATACATTATCAAAGAACATATAAAGAGTGATGAAAATGAAGATTAATAAATATAACGAATTCATTTTATATACAGTATTTGGTGTTGGTACAACCTTGGTAAATTTTGTAGTTTACTGGGCAATGCTAAAAGTCATGGGCGACAGCTTGTATCTGGTGGCAAATGTTATTGCCTGGCTTGCTTCGGTAGTTTATGCATTTATTACAAACAAGCTCTATGTGTTTAAGTCAACGGCAAAGGACTGGCGTACTGTAGCAAAAGAAGCGCTGCAGTTTGGCGGTGCAAGAACAATAAGCCTTGCATTTGAGGAGATAGGACTCTTGGTGCTTTTGGGTATGGCAAACTTGACGGAATACACCCTTCACATCGGAAGCCTTTCTATCGATGGTGCTATGCTTATCAAGCTGTTTTTAGCCGTGTTTGTGGTTATATCTAACTATTTCTTCAGTAAATTTATAATATTCAGAAAAAAGCAACCGTAGGGTTGCTTTTTTAAAGGAGTTTTATGAAAAGGATTGTATCTTTATTAAAAAGTGATATATTGCTGACTGTTGCAGGTGCATTGGCGGTGCTTTCCTGTCTTTTTGTACCGCCTGACCAAGAGTACTTAAGCTACATAAATTTGCCTGTTTTGGTGCTTTTGTTCTGCCTGATGATAGTTGTTGCAGGTATAAGGCAGGCAGGGGTATTTGAGATTTTGCAGGATAAGCTTTCAAAAGGGATAAAAACAGAAAAAACAATGGTCGTAACCCTTTGTATGATTTGCTTTTTTGCATCATCGTTAATCACAAATGATGTGGCGCTAATAACCTTTATACCTTTTTCTTTAATGATATTAAAAAATCAAAAACCAGCATGTGTGATTTTTGCGGTGGTTATGGAAACTATTGCGGCAAATCTGGGAAGTTTGATTACGCCGATAGGCAATCCCCAAAATCTATACTTATATACCCATTACAATATGAGCATTACTGAGTTTTTTAAGATAACACTTCCCTTGGGCGGTATTTGCCTTTTGATGATTTTAGTGTGTCTTGGTTTAAGAAAAAATGTGCCGCTGTATTCTAATAATCAGCAGGAAAGTGTATGCCTTGATAAAAAATCTGTAGTGATGTTTGGTGCTCTTTTTGTCCTTTGTATTTTGTCGGTGCTGAAAATACTTTCCTGCTATATCACGTTTGCGGCGGTGCTGGTGGTTTCTGCTATCTACGATAAAAAATTGCTGAAAGAAGCGGATTACATACTTTTAGTTACCTTTGCGTTTTTCTTCGTGTTTGCAGGAAATATTGCGCGTATTCCTGTGATTTACGATTTTATAGCGTCTGCAATGCGAGGGCGTGAGGTATTAATGTCAGCAATCATTTCACAGGTGGTAAGCAACGTTCCAGCAGCGGCTATGCTGTCAGCATTTACAGACAGCGCTGAAGCTTTGGTGCTGGGCACAAATATCGGTGGACTCGGCACAATAATTGCCTCAATGGCAAGTCTCATATCCTACAGATTTATTGCCAAGGAAGAAAACGTCAGCGAAGGGCGCTATATGCTGACCTTTACGGCGTATAATGTTGTGATGCTGGTGATTTTGCTGTTGATATTTGGTTAATAAAAAAGGCACTCGTACGGAGTGCCTTTTTTGTATTATTCTGTTGTATAGTTATCAAAATAACCTTGTATAAATACAATCGGTGTACCCTTGTCGCCTGAACCTGATGTGAGGTCACAAAGTGAACCGATAAGGTCTGTAAGCTGTCTGGGTGTTGTACCCTCTGATGCCATATTGCCTACCAGGTCGTCGTCTTTTTCTATGATTTTTTTCTTAATGGCTTCTTTTAATTCATCGCCTGAAAGTTCAGCAAAATCATTATCTGCAAGGTACTTTAATTTTAATTCGTTAGGTGTTCCTTCTAAGCCCTTTGTGTAAGCGGGGGATACAACAGGGTCGGCCAGTTCCCAGATTTTGCCGATAGGGTCTTTGAATGCGCCGTCGCCGTAAACCATAACCTCTATCTTTTTACCTGTAGCTTCAAAAAGCTTTTTCTGGATAGCGTTAACAATAGGCTGACAGTCACGGGGGAAGAGCTTAACTGTGTCCTCGGTTGCTTTGTTAGAGCCGAGCAAACCGTAGGATGCGTTATATCCGCTGCCGTCGATGGGTGCATTCATAATCTCGTCAAGTCCTAAAACAACTTCGCCGCCGGCTGCCTTTAAGATTCTCTTTGTACGTGCTCTTGTGTGAATATCGCAGCAAAGAACGTTCTTTGTGTAGTTTAAGATTGCTTTGGGGTTGTTTGCAAATATCACTTCAACCTCAGCGCCACATTCCTTTATCAGACCTTCGTAGTATTCTACGTAGTCAACACCTGTAAATCTGTGCTTTTCGTAACCAAAAAGCTCACGGTATTTTTCTAAAGTCAAAACATCTGTGTAGGGGTCAACACCCTTTTCGTCTACTGCGTCTAAACTGATCAGGTGGTTACCAACCTCATCAGAAGGATAAGATAACATTAAAACAACTTTCTTTGCGCCTTTAGCTATACCACGAAGGCAGATAGCAAAGCGGTTACGGGAAAGGATCGGAAAGATAACGCCTACTGTTTCGCCGCCGAATTTTGTTTTAACATCCTGTGCTATATTGTCAACAGATGCGTAATTGCCCTGAGCGCGTGCCACAATTGCTTCTGTCATTGCAACGATGTCACGGTCGTGGAAGGTGATGTTGTCATCTTTTGCAGCTTCTAATATTGAAGTTGTAACAATGTCTACGATGTCATCTCCTGCTTTGATAATAGGGGCTCTTACACCTCTTGATACTGTACCAATCATTCTGCTCATTTAGAACCACTCCTTTGGTTAAAAATCATTTGACGATTAATTGTACCACAAATGAGTAACTTTTTCAATATTTTTTCTATGCTTTTTAAAAAAATATTTTTTCTATTTCTGGTTTTTTATCTCATCAAGCTTTTCTTTTATTGTTTTTAGGAAATCTGTATCGGTTTCTTTTATATTGTAATCAGAAATTACTTTTTTGATACGCACTTCTGTTTCTTCAACGTCCTGATGAAAACTGCGTGCAGACATTCTGTAAGCGCCACTGCCAAAAACAATTAGCTGCTCCAAATTATCCGATGTAGCAACTGTAACCTTGTAGTTTTTGGAAAGCTCTTTGGCAGTTTTTTCAATGTAGGCATCAGCCGTCTGTGCTTCTTTGGTATACACTACGGACACATCTCCGATGCGCTCCACTTCGCCCATGTTGCCCTTTACCTTGTACGCGTCAAAAACAATTATAACATCAATATCCCGAAAAGCACGATATTGCGTCATACGGGAAATCAACGCTTTTCTGGCGTCGTCTAAGCTTGCTTGCGCAATTGATTTAAGCTCCTCCCAGGCAAAAATGATGTTGTAACCATCGATGAGAAGATACTCTTTGTCATATTTGTGTGAGGTTTTTGCTTTGTATCGTTCAGGAATTTCCTGTTTGGTTCGCATCACTTTTTGGGGGATTTTAGTTTCCACCTTGCCGTAGGTTTTCTCAAAGATTCTTAGTAGTTCGGCATCTGTTGAAGCGGCAGAAGACTGACGCAACACGGACACATTTGCATCAACTTTTTTGGGGCGGAGTACGCTGTCTAAGTGCATATAATCTGCTACCTCAAACCAAGGCACAACAAAGCCCGCGCCGTGGTCACAAAAGACGGAATCTGCGGTGTTTTCCAAATCGGCATCAACATTGTAGGCGATTTCCTCTATTACTGTGTCAGGATTTTGACAAGGACCGTATCCGCAGAATTTGACAGAGAGCTTTCCAAGTCCGTGGGTGTAGCTTATTATTTCTTTGTGATAATCGCGGATGGAGTTGGCAGCAGCCTTTCCTGTGAGTTTTGTCATATCTCCTCTTGTCTGTGGCAACGATATGGTAGCGCCCATCTGGTCAAGGTCGGTCATAGCGCGACCTACGTTTTCTTTGGGAACTTCCAGCGAAAACTCATAATAAGGCTCAAGCAAAACACTTTCAGCGCACCTTAACCCGTGGCGTACGGCACGATAAGTTGCCTGACGGAAATCTCCGCCCTCGGTGTGCTTTAGGTGGGCGCGACCTGATTTGAGCGTAATTTTTATATCAGTTATAGGCGAGCCTGTGAGCACGCCTATGTGCTCTTTTTCCATTAAATGTGTCATTATCAGGCGTTGCCAGTTTTTGTCAAGTAAATCCTCGCTGCAGTCAGCACTGAAGTGCATACCCGAACCCTGCGGTAGCGGTTCTAAAACAAGGTGTACCTCGGAATAATGTCGCAAAGGTTCGTAATGTCCTACGCCTTCGACGGTGTTTTTGATGGTTTCTTTATATACAATTCTGCCTTGGCAGAATTCTACGTCTATTCCAAATCTGCTCTTTATCTGGTGCTTTAAAATTTCTAACTGTATTTCGCCCATCAGCTTTATCTGGATTTCCTGAAGATGTTCGTTCCAGACTACGTTAAGCTGTGTTTCCTCCTGCTCAAGTGCTTTGAGCTTTGGGGCGAAAGCGGCGGCGTCAATCCCTTTGGGCAATACTACGCGATAGGTAAATATAGGCTCAGCAGTCAGGCGTGCGGAATTTTCTTCTATGCCTATCCCCTGACCTGCAAAGGTTTTGGTTAACCCTGTTACGGCACAGACTGTACCTGCTTGTGCTGAGTCGCAAGCTTTGCACTTTTCTCCTGAATATATGCGGATTTCGTTGACTTTTTCGGTGTCAATCACATCCTTTACCTTGAGCGAGCCACCTGTAATTTTCATAAATGTCAGGCGGTTGCCCCTGTCGTCTGTGGAAATTTTAAATACCCTTGCACCAAATTCCGCTGCGGGCTGCTTTTGTGAAGTAAGCGCACAAAAAGCGCGCAAAAACTCCTTAACGCCCTCCATTTTTAGTGCAGAACCTGAAAAACAAGGGAAAATATTTCGTGCACTTATGGCATTTGCCACGCTGACTGTATCTATTTCACCTGTTTCCAGATATGAATGCATAACGTATTCATCGCAGACTGCGATGTTTTCGGATAATTGCTCCCGGTCTTTATCGGTAAAGTCCACGATTGAGTCGGAAAGCTCTGCTTTTAATTCCTCCAACACATCGTAAAAATCTGCGTTGTTAAGGTCTAATTTGTTTATAAAAATAAATGTGGGAATGTTATGATTTTTAAGCATTTCCCAAAGGGTTTTTGTGTGACTTTGTACGCCATCTGTGGCGCTGATTAATAAAATTGCGTAGTCTAAAACAGACAGAGTTCGCTCAGCCTCTGCTGCAAAATCTGCATGTCCCGGCGTGTCCAAAAGAGTGATAACTCCGTCTTCGGTTTCTAAAATTGCCTGCTTGGAAAACACGGTAATTCCGCGTGCGCGCTCGATTTCGTCAGTATCTAAAAAAGTGTCGCGGTTATCAACGTGCCCCAGCTTTCTGATGTTGCCTGAGCAAAAGAGCAATCCCTCGGATAGTGTGGTTTTGCCTGCGTCAACGTGAGCAAGTATTCCTGCAGTAATGCGTTTCATAGAGCTATCCTCCTTTCGCAAAAGTGACAGTTACTTATTCTTCGGTGCGCTCGGATACAATGTATCTTGGGCGCTGCTTTGTTTCTAAATATGTTTTTCCTATATATTCGCCGACTATACCTATAGAAAGAATAGTCATCCCTGCAAAAAATGCCATAGCAGATATAATCCAGCCTATAGCAGACGTACTTATAAATAACGCCAGTGCAATCAGGGCAATTATGGAGGCAACTGTAATAAAAGCACCCAACCCGAGAATAATTCTTACAGGAGCAAGTGAAAATCCCGTGATGCCGTCTATGGCAAGAGCGAGCATTTTCTTTAGGGGGTAGTGAGTTTTTCCTGCAAGCCTTTTGCCGCGAGCGTAGGGAAGGGTGGTGCTTTTAAAGCCTATTTGAGGGAATATTCCACGAAGATAGAGATTAACCTCGCCAAAGTCTGCAAGCGACTTTAGCACTCGGGAGGAGGTAAGACGGTAGTCTGCGTGGTCATATACAGATTCGATTTTCATTGCGCGCTGGAGCATGTAATATGAGCGGGCAAAAAACCTCTTGGGAAAAGAATCCGTACTTCTGTCGGAACGAACTCCGTAAACAATATCACATCCATCTGCGTATGCATCGACCATAGCCTCCATTGCCGTAACGTCATCCTGACCGTCGCAGTCAATGCTGATGGCGATGTCACACTTGTCCTTTACTTCCATTAGCCCTGTCAAAAGAGCGTTTTGGTGTCCGCGGTTGCGACTCTGTGAAATTCCGCAAAAATGCTCGTCGGATTTGGCAAAATTGCAAATAATTTCCCAGGTTTTGTCCTTTGAACTGTCGTTTACAAAGAGAATTTTACTGTCATTGCTTACCTTACCCTTTTCTATAAGGAGCATAAGCTCATCGCGAAATATCGGTGCAGTAATAGGCAAAACCTCTTGTTCGTTGTAGCAGGGAATAACAATATACAAAATAGGTAAATCCATAAAATCACATACTTTTCTTATAAAAATTATACACAACAATTATAGCATTGAGAATAAAGAGTGTCAACTTGAATGTGTGGTGGTGCTCGTTTCCTCTTAATACTTTAAAAACCCATAAAGACTTTACAGGGTCAAATTCAAGCTTGTGTCCCAAATTTGCCAATCTCCTGTTTTGTAGACTCGTTGCGAATAATGAGAGTTCCGGGAGTTCCCGCCGTGCCGTTATATGTTCCGCCATTTAAACTGATTCGGATAATCGGCTCGGTGTCTACATCGCCGATGTTTACCACGCTTGCCTTTGTTATACAGCGTGTGAACATACAAGGCAACGTAAACGTACTTTTTAAAAGATGCTCTACCTTAAATAGTGGCACTTTACTTGTTTCTTTATCTTCAAAATATGGATAATCGCATACAAACTGCATTGCAAATACAACGTAACCGCCATGGCGTTCGCCTTGTACGGCTTCTATACAGCGGGCGCTAATTTTTCGTACCCTTGTGCCGTCAGAAATAAGTAATGTACCCGG
>JAZRPE010000037.1:0-1718 GCA_045649085.1 Congzhengia sp. | reverse complement strand
AAGATTCGGAAAACTCGTGGTTTTGGGTAAAGGCGAAAGCAAAGGTCCCGGGCGGACAAGCTGGAATTGTATTTGCGATTGCGGAAACAAAAAAACAATTAGAGGTGATGCACTAAAGAGCGGGCGCACAACATCCTGCGGTTACTGTCTTCGCAACGAAAATACAGTAAAGTCCTCGTTTGTTATGGTGCCTGTTTCCATAAAAGAAGTGGAAAAACAGGCAATTTCTGAACAACTTACTTTTGGTCAATATATAGCAAAAGAATACGCTAGACGTATAATAGGCGGTGTTTAAGTTATGTTAATATCAAATGAAGAAGCAGAAAAACTACTCGAACAGTATCAAGATTATCCAGAAAAAATCGTCAGGCGTTTTTATTATTTTGTAGAACCTGCAGTCAAAGATGAATTGTGCCATGTGGGGCTGATTGGTCTATGGAGAGGGATTTTTGCTTATTACCAAAAATCTCCTGATTCTTTTGACCGCAAAGAATTTGTTAATACCATTTGTACATGCATACGCTATGAAATGGCAGATTTATTCCACGAATTAAAGCTAATACGAATCAGCAACAATCAGTGGCATAATTTTATCAAAGTAACCAAACTTTTGACCTCAACTCCTGATATATCAGAAGAACAGTTAAAAGCCATAATAACAGACGCAGGTCTTAGGTATGACTGGTATTTAAAGGCTAAAGAAATGGCAAACCCTGCATCTTTAGATATGGAAATCAGCAAAGATAGCGATACTGATATATATGAATTTTTAGCTTGTGTTGACGATGAAACAAATCACTTTGAAAACCAATCCTATATCGATTATATAATTGATTCCGCTATGTATGGAATTAAGCTTGACAGAGATAAAGAGCTGATTCGCACTTGGATTGAAAGCATAAATAATAGCAAAGAATTAGACTTTACTGAACTTGGTAGGATGTACGGAGTCGGTTCGTGTATGGTCGGTGTCATCATAAACAGGTTTGTGGATATATGTCGATTCGTAAGGGACTGCGAATATGAGTATTTAAAAAAACCAAATGGCACAATTTGTTTTCCTGAAATTGCTGAGAAAAATAAAACACATAACGGAAAGAAAATCCCCGGTGTAAAATGGGTACTGCGAAACAGAAAATGGAAGGTTGAAATTACTATCGGCAAGAAAAAATCAGTCTACCTCGGTCATTTCGAAAAATACGAGGACGCCGTTCGTGCCCGCCGCGACGCTGAAATAGAATATAGAGGCTTTAGCGATATTGAGATTTAATGTATTTGATGATTCTCTCTAATACCATTTTTATTGACAAATCCTGCCTTTCTTGATAAAATTGTATTCGTTAAATCTGTAGGCGTTATGCGGTTTTAAGAGACATTGTGCATACGGCACACATCGGTCCTTCTCCGCCAGAGAAAACACAATTTTTAAAAAAATTGTGTTTTCTTTTTTTGCCTAAATTTCTGGCAGGGGTAAATTCAACAATCCTAAACCGCAAGGAATTATCCTTGCCATAATCATCTGCTACAAGTTTTAATAAGTCATTACCATATGCTACTGCTCGCTTACAGGATGCAATGACTGCACAGTTTAGTGCGTCTGCACAGCTTGTAGCAGCAAGAACATGTGCAACAATGGAAAGTGTTTATAACAAAACAACCAATTTTAACAACAATTATAACATTACCGCAGCAAACAATTCACCAAAAGCAACAGCAGA
>JAZRPE010000036.1:0-3367 GCA_045649085.1 Congzhengia sp. | reverse complement strand
TTTTCAAAGTCTTCGTATGATGTAACATCTACATTTTCGCTTACCGACATATCTAAGCCTTTGAATTTCATATAGCGGTGAATGATGGTTGCCATCTGTTCACGGGTAATAGTATTATCAGGTGCAAATTCTGTTTCTGACACGCCATTTACTATTCCGTTCTGAACCGCCCAGCCCACTGCATTTTCATAATATGTACCTTCAGGTACATCTGCAAAATCTGCTTTGGCCCCGGTTGGCTCTTTTTCCAATCTGTAAAGAACCGTTACAAACATCGCTCTTGTAACTGTATTGTTAGGTGCGAATTCAGTTTCGGAAATACCCTTCATAAGTTCTTTCTCGTTAATGTATTTTACATACTCATAATACCAATCATCCGTCTTTACATCACTAAAGGGGTTAACCCATTCTGTTTTTACGGGTTCTTCTTTTGTTGTCTCTTCTTTAGTTGTTGTTTCCTCAGTAGGTTTCTCAATGGTTTCTTCATCTGATTTGCCTGATGAAGAACTTCCGCCTGGTGAACCGCCCGAACTGCGTATTTTTTCGAATGTCACCTCAATCTCGCTGTCCGCATTCACCGAATCATAGGTATATTCAAGTACCGCACCTAAACTTGCTCCGTCAACCTTTACATCATTTACTTTATACCCGGAATCAGGTGTGAATATAAAGAGTAGTTGTTTACCCTCTGTAGCTTTAATTTCACCTGACGGGTTAATTTTTCCGTTTGCTCCTGCAGTTGCCTTAATTGTGTATTCTTTTGCCTCGACTATAGGAGTGTCCGATTCTTTTATATTTACATGGGTCACTGCATTTTCAAAAGGAACTAAATCTCCATCTTTTGTATATGCTTCTATGTAGTTTACATTGATTTCGGTTTTTCCTGCCTTCAGCGCTTTGAAAGTAAACGTACCAAGAACACCTTCAACCAATGTATTTTCCATGGCGAGTGCATCCATCCAGAAAAGTTTCAATGGGGATTCATCTGTTTTGGCTGTAAGCGTTCCTCCGATAAGCTTTGCATCATCGTATCGCAAAATTTCAAGAAACTCGGCATCAAACTCAATCTCACAGAGCATCGCAATAACACCTGTAGAGTCTGTTGCTTTAAGCTCAATTTCAATATTCTCTCCCGAAACAGTTTCATACTGTCCTGATACAAATGCGCTGCCGCCCTCTGCATATGCAACTTGCGAAAAGAGGGAGATAAGCATACACAAAACTAATCCGGCTGATAATATTCGTTTGTTATTTTTTCTCACTTCAATACCACCTT
Organism: Congzhengia sp.; assembly: GCA_045649085.1. Classification (GTDB taxonomy): domain Bacteria; phylum Bacillota; class Clostridia; order UBA1381; family UBA9506; genus Congzhengia. The sequence goes on along the minus strand of JAZRPE010000036.1, from coordinate 2,091 downwards.
TGACTTTCAATTTTTAATTTCTATATAATTTGCCACTTTGGCAAGAACAACAAATTTTTTTGGAGTTTTTAATGTTATTTCCTGTTGAACTCGTTGTGACAAATACTGTAGAGCTTTTCACCGGCAGACTTATTTGTCATCTCAAGCATATATTCCGGTTTTCTGAAGTCTGAATATTCACAGAAAAAACAATCGTGCTCGCAGCCTGAAGAGCAGGTTAAACTCTTTTCCCACAAAGGACATTTGTATAACTCAGATACAATCAAATATCCGTCGCTTGTGTATTTTAATTCTTTCACTTCTATACCTCCTATATCCTCATATTTACACATTATGATTTTATCAAACTATAATAAAAAATGTTGATTTTGGCATAAATCGCAGATTTTTGGCACAGATTGCATATTTTTTTGATAAAACAACCCTTGATAAGCGCAAAAAAACTCTCCCGAAGGAGAGTTTCAAGATTTATTATTTTAATAATTTAAACACACTTTTGAACTGAACGTTCCGTCTTGGGCAGTGAAATCGTACATGCCCTCGTACTTCTCTGTGGTTGTTATAACAGAGCTGATTCCAATACCGTAATCTACTTCATCAAATTTCAGATTAGTTTTACACGGATTTTCTATCTTCACAAGCAGGCGTGTTTCTTTTTCTCTTATATCAACATCAATAATTTTCTCTTTTGATTTAAGCTTCTTTGTAGCGTTGATTGCATTCTCAAAAAGATTGGCAATAACTATAACCATGTCTTTAGGGGATACAGGTATATCATTTCCGGCACGAGCTGAGATTTTTACTTTAATACCCGCATCTTTTGCTTTCTTTTCATACACAGAAAGAACTGTATTTATCGTTGGATTTTTGCAATAGTTTATTTCGCCAAGGCTATCGGAGTCATCGTCTACAAGAGTTTTTAAGTAGTCCTTTACGGTTTCAATGTCGTTTTTGTTTGCAAATTCCAAAAGCACAAGGTTATGATGTCGTCTGTCGTGTCTTGCCATGCGGTCTGCCGCCATTTGCAGATTTTCATTTTCAATCTGCAAAAGCAGAAGTTTGTTTTGCTGTTCGGTTTCTCGTTTCATCGCAACTTCTGTCATATTTTTAATCTTGGAAAATATGACAGGATATACCGCAAAGATTGAAATGCTGAGGAAAAGAAGCGGTATAAATCCGGGTTCATAAATGCTTGCAATTTTAACGGGAAATACCGATAGTGCAACTAATGTAATTACAAATATGACATTTACAAAAACAAGCTGATACCACCCTGCTACCATACTTTTTGATGCTACACGGCATAAAGGACAAACAAAATTCAAAAAATAATACAAAATACCAATCAAAAGCGCGCAAAGGACAATCAATCTGATTACGATGTTCATACCGGGGAATGTCCCTTGTATTACCGTATTAAACGCCATAAATATACAGAAGAAAACGGAGTATGTAAGTATGGTAAAAAGTCTTTGAGAAAGCTTTCCTTTTGTAGTTGCAAAAAAGACAATATATTGAAGGATGAAGGCTGAAATAAATATTAAAAAGAATTTCATACCGATATCATTTATCACAAATTCTCCGAAACACCAAAGACATCCCTGTAACACAAGCCAAATGCTCCAAATAACAAAGGTTGTTTTTTTACTGTATTTTAAGTTTGATGAGTATATGCCCGAAATGGCATGTGCCACAAGAATGAATAATTGTTCAATTAAGACTGATATTGTAGCCATACTTAACCCTCCTGCCCATCGTACTGAAGAAGCCAGAATGCTTCTTTAATTTCATTATGTGCACCACGAGGAAGAAATAACTTTGTATTGTTATTAAAGCTCACTTCCCCGGTAGATACACTTTTAACTTTATTAAGATTTATTATATAAGCACTTCCGCCACGAACAAATCCGCCATATTGCGAAAGTTCTTCAAGCAGCTCTGCAACCGTCATTCTCGAACGCACCTGTTCATCGCTTACAAAATTCACATACTGATAGTGAGAGCGCGACTCCGTATAAAGGATATTGCTTATATTAATATTTTCAACTCCGTTCTCCGTTTTTAGCCTTATGAATTTACTGCCAAGCTTTT
>JAZRPE010000035.1:0-41471 GCA_045649085.1 Congzhengia sp. | reverse complement strand
AGTTAAAGAAATTTACTCAAATTCTTAAGGGTATTTTTGCAAAAATTCAGACCGACACTTTTCAATGCCGGTCTATTTGTTATGCTGTTATTTAGTTAAAACCTTTTTAAAATTTTCTCTTGACTTTATTTAGCAGGTCTTATGACATCTTTACTTCAAAATATCCTGTAGAATGATTGCATACGGGACACTTCTCAGGAGCTTGCTTCCCCTTGTGCACATGTCCGCAATTAGCACAAATCCACTCCACTTCAACATCCTTTATATATACCTTTTGTTCTTCTACCTCTTTTAAAGTTTTGAGGAATCTCTCCTCATGTTCTTTTTCAATTTTTGCAACCATTTTAAAGAGTGCCGCAATCTTCATAAAGCCCTCTTCCTCTGCAATTTGAGCAAATTCAGGGTACATTTTTGTGTGCTCTGCGTTTTCGCCTGCAGCAGCTGCTGCTAAATTATCCTGAGTGCTGCCGATTCCTCCCAATTCTTCAAACCAGCGCTTTGCATGGGCGCGCTCGTTATCTGCAGTTGCCTGAAATATAGCAGCAATACTGTGACAGCCCTCCTCACGCGCTCGGCTTGCAAAAAAAGTATACTTGTTTCTCGCCTGCGATTCACCTGCAAATGCAGTGATTAAATTCTGCTCGGTCTTTGAACCTTTTAATTCCATAAAATATCTCTCCTTTTTTAAGTAGTTATAATGATTATTTCCATCTTCTCACAATTTATACCATTTCTCTCAACACTTGACATTCGCACGCTAAGAATATATAATTAGTCTAATATATAGGTTTAAATTAAGGAGGTGTTATAATGGAAGAAAACAAAGGCTTTGGCAACGAGTCCTGCGGTATTCCCTCGGACTACACACAAAAGCAAAAATTCAGCGCTTTAAAGCTAACTTTTTATGTGGTTGTTGTGGCAATCGTGTGTATCTTAGGATATCGTGGCTACAGGATGGCAACAGACCATTTTCTGCCTACGGTTACATTTGACAAGACCCAGCAGCCTGTAATATACCAAAGAATTTCCGATATAACACTAAAGACCGACAAAAACGAAACCTATACTGTCGGAGCTGTCACAGGCGATTTAACCTCAAAGGTAAAAACGGCACAAAAAGGCACTGCCCTGTTCTTTATTTCCAATGATGGCAGCCTGTGCGCAAGCACTCTTGCTGGCGACGGCAAACGTATGAGCGAGGCAATTATGCTGGACACACAGGTTACAGATTTCAAGATAAATTCCGACGGCAAGTTCGTTGTATATCGCAAGGGGAATTTGCTGTGCGTGTCAGACCTTGTATCCTCCAGAGTTATCGCAAACGACGTTGCTGACTACTATCTGAGCAAAAACAACCAAAAAATAATTTTCTATAAATCCGACAATTCAATCTATACCTGCGGTACGACACGCGGCGAAGTGCCTGTGCTTATTGACACAGACGTTACAAAGGTAATTTCTGACAAGAACAATTACGCCACAATGTATTATATAAAAGGCTCAATTCTTTACAGAAAAGAATTCGACGCTCCTCGCGTCATTATGGCTGAGAATGTAATTGATTCGATTATGATTGGCGATTTTGTTTATTTTACAGCAGAGGAACTGTACGAAAAACGATTTACTGAGATTTTCTATGACGATTCTGCAATTAAAGACACAAAGCTTACCTATCCTAAGCCCGAGGACTATACCCACTCTCAGAGCGGTGCAACACTCTTTGACGCTGAGGGCTATCAGGCGGCTTTGCGCGAATACGAAAACAAGCTTATGCGTGATGAAATACGCGAAAATTACGCAGAAACCCCCGCTACAGTCACAGGTTATTCTCTGTATCTGTGTCAACGCAGCTACAACAAGCGCGTGGACACTTACTTGGAATCTCCGTACCTGACATATAACGCCTGCAAGGATGCAATCCTCTACAGGCGATACGACAACGACATATACCGCCCTAAGACCAGCAAGCTCGCATCTACTGATGAGGCGTTATCTGCTATTGACACCTCACTTGCCACACCTATGGACGTGGATATTTATCTTTTAAGAAGGAACAGACTGCCCTACAAGGCATTTGAAGAATTTCCCGCAGGGCAGATTATTATATCTCTTGATGCAAAATACATATATTGCATCGAAAATATCAGGGGCGATTACGGCGAGCTTGTACGCTACGAAATAACCAACAAGACTCTTCGCGGTCGAAAGGTAGTTGCTGCAAATATTACAGACTACTACGTTGACGGAGCAGACTCCGGTACGGCAGTTGCCTTCTCTGGCGATAAGTTGGGAATTTTTACAGCAGGCGAATACACGCACCTGTCTGATAATTCCTGCCGAGATTTCTTCTTTGTCGACGGCGTGCTTTTCTACTACGACGACTTTGATTATACTTTAAAAACAGGAACACTCAGGACTTTCAGAAATAACAAATCCTCAGTGGTGGATACAGGGGTAAAGGAATTTGATGTGCGAAACTACAATACCGTTTCCTACATCAAAAATTATAACCCCGATATGAACGTTGGAAATCTCTATGTAAAAAGTGGCAGAGTCAAGAAAAAAGAGGACTTCTGCGTAGCCGCAATCATCAACTAAATTTTGCTTTACTTTAGTGCCTGTTTGTGGTACAATTAAGTTGTATAAGGTTTATTTTAAAAATTACAGGAGGAAATGAAAATGAGAAGAACCGGTAGAAGATTCAGCGAAGACTTCCTTGAAGAAAATGAAGAAATAACCTATGAAAACTACGAAGAAGCGTCAGGCGAGGAAACAGAATACGAGGAGTATTACGACCTTTCTGACTTAGAAGAGCTCCCCGAAGAGGAGCGCGATGAAGAGGAAAAAAGCCCCTCTGTTCTCAAGAAAATCGGCAAAATTTTAATAATTATCCTTGTTTTGATTGCGCTTTTCTTTGCATCTGCAAAAATTACAGAGATTATTCTTGACCATAACGAAGAGCCAGCCTCCTACGGCAATGACGCTCCCGATATGGATGAGGATTTTGATGAAATTATAGACGAGGAAAATAACGAGGATACTCCCGATACAGACATTCCTGCCGTATTGGGCGGCGAGGATGACGGCGCAGACTATATGTCTGAGCCATCGACAGAACCCTCCGAAACGCCTAAACCCTCGACAGAGCCTGCTCCCAGCACCACACCGTCTGAGAGTCCCGCTCCCACAACTACACCTGCACCTTCGGCTGCACCCACTCCGTCAGAAGCACCGAAGCCTGCTATAAAACCCGGTAATCCTGCTGCATAATGGCAGAATATAAATCTCATTCTGCAGAAGATACGGCTCGTGTGGCTGCAGAATTTGCTCATACCTTATCGCCTGGCGATGTTGTGTGTCTTTACGGCGAAATGGGCGTAGGAAAAACTGTATTTACAAATGGTCTGTGTCGGGCTCTTGGTGCGTGCGATTACGCCACAAGCCCGACATTTACTGTAGTAAATGAATATGACGACGGAGATTTTCCTGTATATCACTTTGATATGTACCGCATAGAGGACGAGGACGAGCTCTATGAGCTTGGCTTTGACGATTACCTGAATGCAGGCGGCATATGTATCATCGAGTGGCCCCAAAACATCCCCAACTGGCTACCCAAAAAACACATTAGTGTGGATATTTCAAAGGATGATGAATCCTCAAGAACAATTGTTATCAAATAAGGAGAAATTATGTTAGTTCTCGGTATTGACTCTTCTTCAAACGCTGCAACTGCTGCAATTGTGTGCGACGGAGAGTTGTTGTGCGAATATACTCAAAACCAAAAAAAGACCCATTCGGTCAAGATGCTGCCTATGGTGGAGGCTATGCTTTCCGATTTGGAACTGTCGGTGTCTGATATTGACGTTTTTGCCTGCGGCATTGGCCCAGGGTCCTTTACAGGCGTGCGCATCGGTGCTGCTACTGTGCGTGGTTTTGCCGACACATTAGGTAAGCCCTGCGTTGCAGTAACCAGCCTTGCAGCTCTTTACGACAATGTTAAATATTTCGACGGAACTATTGTCCCCTTGATTTTCGCAAGGGAAAACGAGTGCTTCGCCGCAGTCTACGAGGACGGCGAGGAAGTCATTGCCCCATGTGTTATGACTGTTGAGGAAATCGTTTCATTTTCACAGGGCAAAAAGTGTCTTTTTGTGGGAGACGGTGCTGTTGCAAACTACGAGGTGCTGACCTCGCTTGAGAATTCAACTATTACCGAAACACGGCATAATATAATTTCAGCAGGTGCTGTGGCACTTTCAGGCTATTACAAAGCCTTGACAGGCGAAACAGGCACATCTGCTGTTATTGCTCCCCTGTATTTGAGAAAATCTCAGGCAGAGCGTGAATATGACGAAAAACACAAAGCGGAGGAAAAATAAATGAAAGTAGTAATCGGTTCGGACCACGGCGGTTTTGAATTAAAAGAAATTTTAAAAAAACATCTGGAGGAAAAGGGATTTGACGTAACAGACGTAGGCTGCTACGACACCGCATCCGTTGACTATCCCGACATAGCTAATGCCGCTTGTGCCAAGGTAACATCAGGTGAATGTGCGTGGGGCGTACTTGTATGCGGTACGGGCATCGGTATCTCAATGGCTGCAAACAAGGTGCGTGGTATCCGTTGTGCTCTTGTTTCCAATGAGTATTCAGCAGAAATGACGAAGCGCCACAACAACGCAAATATGTTGGCACTGGGCGGCAGAGTGACAGGTTCAGACCTTGCGAAAAACATTTTGAATGCATATATTAATGCTGAATTTGAAGGTGGCAGACACCAGTCAAGAATCGATAAAATCAGCGCTTTAGAGGGTTAAAACTATGACAGACAGACGCGATAAAATAAATTATTATTTAGATATTGCACAGACGGTTGCTGAGCGCAGCACCTGTCTTCGCCGTTGTTATGGTGCAATCATTGTAAACAACGACGAAATCATTTCCACAGGCTACAATGGCGCACCACGCGGCCGCAAGAACTGTATTGATTTGGGTCGCTGCATCAGAGAGGAAATGAACATTCCTTCAGGCGAACGCTACGAGCTTTGCCGCTCTGTTCACGCCGAGCAAAACTGCATAATCTCAGCATCACGCCGCGATATGATGGGCGCAACACTGTATCTTGCTTGTGTCAGCGGCGCAACAGGCGAGCTGATGAGCGGCACAAATAGCTGTTCAATGTGCAAACGGGCAATTATAAACGCAGGCATCAGCAAGGTTATAATCCGCGACACAGATACAGACTATCGCATAATCGACGTAAATGAATGGATTGAAAACGACGATTCATTATTTGAATAGTTAGTCAGTTATAGGTAAAAATAAAATAGCAAATTTATGCGATTGCAAATGATTTTGCAATCGCACTTTGTTATAAAAAGTTCATCAAGGAGGTGGCAAAGTTGGACGACCTTATCAAAAAAGTAAAATCAGGCGATTTGAATGCTTTTTCTGCTCTTGTTTCCTTGCACGAGCAAAAGGCGGTTAACTTTGCCTACCGAATGTTAAAGGACACTCACGAGGCGGAAGACGCGGCACAGGAAGCTTTTCTTCGTGCCTTTGATAAGATAAATACTTTTCGGGAAAATTCCACATTTTCCACCTGGTTCTTTACTATTTTAAACAATATATGCCTTGATATGCTGAGAAAGCGGTCAAGGAGCGCTGATACAGTAAGCATCTACAAGAACGACTCAAACGATGACGAATACGAACTACAGATTGAAGATACGTCAGCAGGTCCTTATGATGCGTTACAGAAAAAAGAAATGCAAAGCGCTTTAGAACAAGCTCTCACACAGCTTTCTGACGAGCACCGCGCAGTGATTTTACTTCGTGATATAAATGACTTTGATTATGAGGAAATTGCAAAAGCGCTTAACATCTCATTAGGAACGGTAAAATCCAGAATCTCGCGGGCAAGAAAGGCTTTGCGAAAAATTTTAGAAGAAAAAAAGGAACTTTTCCTGTAAATATTCGTCATTCCTCATAGAAAGGAGTAAAGCTATGAGTAAAAGTTGTAAAGACATACTTGACTTAATTCCAATGTACATTGACAACGTACTTGAAGATGACATAGATAATAAAGTAAGAGAACACTTAAAAACTTGCGAAAACTGCAGATATGAATTGACACTTGCATCACGAATTTCTGATGGTTTGCGCAATTTGCCTGATGTGCCTCTGTCGGCAGATTTTCATAAAAATCTTGTGGAAAAAGCCAAAGAGCAACAGACAAAGAAGCGCGCACGGCGCATTGTGCTCTTTAAGCGTGGCGGCGCAGGTGTTGCGGCAGCAGCAGTTGTGGCATTATCGGTTGTGAGCTTTGCAAATTTAAACAAAGCAGACACCGATATTAGTGAACAGGCACCAATTTTTTCTGCTACACCCACACCCGATACCAGCGTCCCCGAAGAAAATACAAAAACCACGCAAACAAACACAGACTACACCGCCCGTATAGAAACTTATGAAAGAACAGAACCTACCACTGCACCGCAGGCAGAAGCAGAACCTGCTACGATAACAGATAACAAAGCTTCATCAGGAGGCGGAGGTTCAGCTGCAGTAATCGTTCCTACAGCCCCAGCTACAACAGAAGAAACTTTGGGCGTTGACGCTGCGGTAATGTGTGATGATATGTCTTATATGAAAGCAGTAATTACACTCAATGATACCAACCGCGATGCGGTAATGGAAATTCTCTCCTCGTACGAAAAAGACGAAACAGGCTATCGTGTTCCTGACATAAACAGGGTAATGAGAAAAATTGCAGAGCTGGGCGCAGACATAACTGCCGAAAGCTGCGATTTGGAAGAAAACTATATTATAGTAAAATAAAAAGAAGAGTAGCTATGCTACTCTTCTTTGCTTTCACTAAATTCCTGTCCTGATGACCCCATCATTTCCGCACCTGTAGTAATCGCCATATATGACGCATCGTCAAGCTTGCCCTCATTATACATAGAAAGAGCAACACAGTCAAGTATCTGATAAAACTCCGAAAAATCTGTATGCTGAGTCATAAGACATGCAACGGTAAACCAGTATTCACTCAATGTGTTTACTTCTGCAATACAACCAGCAGACAAATTTCCCATATGTGAAACTACTGTGCTGTACAAATAGCAGCCTCTCAAGTCCGTGATATTTACCGCACCTGAGGTTGTAAGATAGTATCCGTTTGACGGAGCTGCCATATTACGCTCGCCGTGTATCCAGTCTGCAGTGCCGTTTTGCTTAATTTCTGCAAGCTCACCGAAAATATCTGCCATACCCTCAACAATAGCTGCATTTTCGTTAAGACCTTTTGTTCCCCTGACTCCTGCGATATTTTGCATTACGCCGTGAGCGTATTCGTGGACCACTGTGTTGTAATCAACCTCACCCTGTGTTAAATCCTCGCGGAAGAACATCATCTTTCCATTTGTATAAAGGGCGTTGCCTGTGGGGATTTTATCGGAAACGTATTCGTTTGAATTTACATATACCTTAAAGCCAGTTCCCCGGCCGTCAAGACCTTTCCAGCCGTACTGATTTGCAAAATAATTGTACGCTCGGTCTGTGGCATTCTTCACACTTGTGATATAAGGAGATGTATTGCCTGAAGTAATATCAGAAATCAGCACTTTTTCCTCTGAAATTTTGCTTTTATCGTCGTTCCAGTTAAATTTATCATTTACTGTAGCCATTTCGTAGATGTAGGTTTCTTCAGGCTCTTCTGCTTTATCTGTTGCTTCATTTTCAAAGCTTGATGTTGTGATAACCCCAATTCCACCGCCACCTACTGCGTCTACAAATACATCAAATGCGTTATACTCGTCAAATCTGTTGTAACCTGAAACGTTTGCCACAAATGCAAGATAGGTGTTGCCGTTTGAGTTTGTGACTACCTTTTGCACCTCTGACATATTCACGCCTTCTACAATCACATACTCATCAGGAAGCTTACTGACATAGTCAATAATTGCATTCCCCGCCTGCGCCCTATCAATTGTCTGGGCAGCGGTAAGTCCCTGTGTAGTGATGTATGCACAGTTGTAGGCAATAGCCGTACCGTCTTCACGAGCTGCAATAACCGCCTCCCCGCCGTAAACAGGTATACCCTGATAAACCTGATGGAAACGATAAACTGTGTTGCCGCCTATTTGTATTTTTTTGTCAAATTCATATTCGTTTTCAACGTCTGCAAATCGGAGTGTGTTCTGACCTACTGCAATTGCCGCTTTAGCACTCGCCTCGTCGGTAATAAGCGCATCTGTAAAACCAACACCTGCAAATGTCTTTTTCAACTCGCCTGAAATAGCTGATGTGGTAGGCTCAACCACCTCTTCCTTACCAAGAACACCTGTGTAAAAAAGGGCGCCTACAACAACGCCTGCCAAAATTGCTACTACTAAAATAATTGCAACGGCTATTTTCCACCTTTTTGACTTGTTTTCTTCACGCTTTTGCTTTTTTTCTTTTTTCTTCTTGTCCTTAGCCTGAAGCTTGGAAATTTTATCGAAATCGTCGTGAATCTCAGGCATAGCATTTATTAATTCTTCTGTGCCCATACCTTCTGTTATTTCCTTGCCGCAAGCATCGCACACGTTACTTCCTTTTTTTATCTTTTTGCCGCAAAATCTGCATTTCATATATAAATATCTCCTTTGACATCATAAATAGCCATTATATTTTATCAAATATATCATAATATGTCAAATTTGGCAAATCCATATTAATAATAAATTAAAAAACAGGCGAATGCCTGTTCTTTAAAACTTTATGTTACTTTTCTTAAACACCTTTAACAGTAACAGTCCTACAATAATTCCTGCTGCTCCCTGAAGCATATTGGGCGGAATGTTGACTAATGATGCACTAAAGCCGTACAAAAAGCCCTCAAAAACATAATACCCCGCCACCATAACAATCTCTGCTATAAGTGCGCTTATAAATAAATTTGTCCTTTTAGAAAGTCCGCAGGCAATTGCCGCAACTGCACCCTTGACAAAAAATGTGGCAGGTACATATACCATATATCCGTAAAACATATCAGCAAGAGCAGAGCCAATTGCCGCAGCCCCAAAGCCGTAGGCGGGACCCAAAAGCCATCCGCACAAAAGCACCACACTGTCACCTAAGTTTATGTAGCCATTAAGCGGCGAAGGGATTTTTATAACCATTGTTGCCACGCAGGTAAGTGCTGCAAAAAGCGCTGAAAATACCATTTTTTTAGTTTTGTTTGCCATAATTATCATCTCCGTTTTTTATTATAACACTCCTGATTTCTATGTCAATAATCAAAAATAAAAAGCACAAAAAATGTGTTTTTTATTTTATGTCAATGCAATTTCCGTCAAAGTCGTACCAGTAAAATTTGCTGTTTTCCAGAATCATATAGCCGTGGTGGCTACCCTCCTTGGGAATGGAAACTGAACCTGGATTAATATATGTAAAGCCTTCGTGTTTTGTCTTTTTGGGCACATGAGTATGTCCGCATAATAAAATATCAAAGCTCTCGTCGGGGAGCTTTTCCTCATTGTACACATGACCGTGAGTTGCACAAACGGTCAATTCTTGAGTGTATACCATCCTGTAATCAGCCATAATGGGAAATTCTAAAACCATCTGGTCAACCTCTGCATCGCAGTTGCCCCTTACGCATATGATTTTATCCTTTAACTCGTTGAGCATGGGAATGACTTTTTTAGGTGCGTACTCCCGCGGAAGGTCATTTCTCGGACCGTGGTATAAAATATCCCCCAACAAAAGCAGTTTGTCCGCTCCTGAATTATGGAAAGCTTCTACCATTTTCTGCGCATAGTATGCGCTGCCGTGTATGTCTGATGCAATAAATATTTTCATAGGGTTCACCTCAAGGACAGTATACCAAAAAACCTGTCAACTGTCAATAAAACATTGATGAATTATTTCTGTGTTTCCTGTCCAAAATATTTCCGAGGTGGTAATATGTGTACAGCAATACGCTTAAATAAATACTTCGGCAGAAATCTGGATTTGGAAATTTCCTACGGCGAGCAGGTTATTATAACGCCAAAGGATTTTCCCCTTTCCTTTCGCAATATGCCGTCAGCTCCCAACCATCACGCCATAATAGGTATGGGAATTGTGGTTGATAATTATCCTCTTTATTACGACGCAGTAAATGAAGCAGGACTGGCTATGGCAGGACTTAATTTTCCTGATAACGCCCGCTATATGCGCCTTTGTCAGGGAGCTGACAACCTTGCGCCCTTTGAGCTTATTCCATATATACTGGGGAAATGCTCCACAGTAGATGACGCCAAAAAGCTGCTGACAAGAATAAACATTACAGACATCCAGTTCAGTCAGGAGTACCCCAACACGCCACTGCATTGGGCAATAGCAGATAAAACCTGTTCTATAGTGGTAGAGCCCGTGAAAAATGCTTTGAAAATCTACGATAATCCCGTAGATGTGTTGACCAACAATCCCACATTTGACTACCACTTAACTAACCTTTCAAACTTTATGAGCGCAACTGCCCAAGAACCCGAAAACCGTTTTTCGGATAAAATTACTCTTGTTCCATATAGTCGCGGTATGGGTGGAATGGGTATCCCAGGGGATTTGTCCTCATCATCACGCTTTGTCCGTGTGGCTTTTACCCTATTAAACTCTCAAAAAGATACTCTTAGCCAGTTCTTTCATATTCTTACATCTGTTGAACAGCAAAAGGGCTGTGTTCGTGTAGGCGACAAATATGAATACACTCTCTATTCCTCCTGCTGCGATATGGAAAACCTTATATATTACTACACTACTTACGAAAATCCTGCAATATCAGCAGTACACTTAAGAGGCGAAAATCTTAACAGCGATACTCTTATAACTTTCCCTTTGGAAAATAATCTTTATATAAATCAAATAAACAAATACACCTGAGCAATGCTCAGGTGTATTTGTTTATTTAGTATACGCATCACATATAGGAACAATGTTTATCATATCCTTCCAGAAGAAAAGCTTGTAGCTTTTTCCCTGATATGGCGACAAATCAAACTCGACTGCATCATACGCAGCAAGCGTTATGGGAGTTTCTGAAAGCTTTTTAAAATCTACCATTTTCTTGCCTTCATACACCGCTATCATACACTCGCCCGCCAAAGTTTTGTGAGTGTTGTTTGTGTAAGTGGCAATTCCCTCTGTCACACTGATGCCGATATGAGGTTCAATTGCCGTCATATTGAACGCACTGTCGTATACATAATAATATAAATCGCTCAAATCTGTTATGTCAAACGCCGCCGTAGCACTACTCTCTGAAATATACACATCCGCATAAACTGTTTCTCCCGCAGCATTTTTTGCCATACTGGTAACTGTGCTTATACCATAGTTATCAGAAACCGCAAGGAATGTATAATCTGTACCATCTTCATTCTTTACATAAACATCTGAAATAACAGGCATTTCATTATCTTCAATAATGTTTATGGTGTAGCTTTGAGAGGGTTCACTCTCGTATGGAAGCCGTAAATCTATTGTAATGACAGAAACCTTTGCCAAGTCACCAACTAGCACCTCTCCCATATAATAGCCCGCATCATAGAGCTTATTAACAAAGGCATCCTCAAGCACCGCCACTCCGTCGCATTTTACCGTCATAAAAGTATTTCTCGTCGAGTTTACAAAGACAGCTGCAGGGATTTTTTCAACTGATGCGTCAGGACTGTCAGACATTGGCATAACTATCTGATTATCCGATTTTACAATCATAGCAGGCGGTGTAAAGCCGTCTTCAGAATATCCGCAAATAGAAAAATAATCTAAAAATCTACTCTCAGTCATTATAGGCTGACGCGCCCAATCCCCGTAAAAACCGGAGAAAGGAATACCCACGTCGCAGTTATCTGTGCCTGATAACGTTACCTTGCCATCAATAAAGAAACCATTTGTCATGGCTGTGCTTAAATATTCAATATCTTCATTTGATATTGTCACGTTAAGTGAAACTGCCATTTTTCCATTTGCAGAAACAGCAACACTTCCGCTGCCTGTTACGGCTGCGGTTAATTTTTTCAGCCCTTCAAACGCCGCTCCTCTTTCAGAAGCATAATAATCATCGCTGGAAAGGTCAACAGTTACTGAATTAAATGTAACTTCTGTATCACTTAAGTTATGGACCTCAAAACTAACAGTAAAGCTATCTGTCAAATCAGCGCCTAAATTTATTCTTGTATAATCCGAATCAACACCTGTTAAGTAAACTGATGTATTCATAGCAGCAGCTAAATCAATCATACCTGCGCCGACTTTTCTTGGAGATGCCAATGCGTCGTTTTTATCATATACCGTTTTGGCAGTAGATGCTAAGAGCTTCTTGATAAGCCTTACCTTAGCAGCGCCTGTATATCCGGGAAATTCAGCTTCAACATATTGGTGCATCAATGCGGTAGCACCGGTAACGTGAGGTGTTGCCATCGACGTGCCTGACTTGTAGGTATATCCATCTTTTGATAGTACAGACGAAAGGATATTGCCACCGGGAGCAGCAAAATCTATCGATATATCAAGATTATCCGCATATCCGTATGCACTGTAATCACTTGCACAGCCACTCTCATCACTTTTTAGTATCGCTTTTTTATTTGCGAATTTTAACCCGGTTGCCCCACTGTTTAAAATCCTCTGACCTGTTATTTTGGTAACTGTAAGTACAGGACATTCTGCCGACAATATGCTTCCGTAGGATAAGTCGTTGTTTGTGTTTATAGCTATAACCACTGCCGCCGCACCTGCGTTTTTTGCTCTTGCATAGTATGTACCGATGCCTGCAGGAGAATCTATCTTATGCGGCATAACAATAAACGCAACTTTGTCCAAAACATCTACGATGCTGAAAGCGTCTGTAGTCCCGCCATAACAATAAACAAAATCTGTCAAATCTAAAGCCGTATCTGCTCCGTGTGATACACATTTGTATTTGTTGTCCAGATTATCCTCTAAATATACAAAACTAACGTATTCCCCCTGAACAGAACCAACCTTACTTGTGGTAAGATAGCTTCTGTTGTCTGCTGTACTGTAATCTATTTCGGTGGTTTTTATGCAGTCGCCCCTGTCTAAATTTCCCGCACCATATATAACAGAAATTCCTGCATTTTCAGCATTTACAGCAGCTTCGTTAAAAAGCTCCATTCCATCATTATTTTCACTTCGATAAGGTACACCCAAACTCAAGTTTATAGCATCTATATCAAATTTAACCGCATCTTCCATAGCAGCAAGAACTGTATCTGCCGGCGCCATACCGGTTGTTTTGTCAAAAACGCCAAAGAACAAAATTTGTGCCTCTGGTGCAACACCGCTTATGTAGAATTCCTCATTTATCAGCGCTTTTCCCCCTGCGGCAATACCTGCAACGTGGGCACCGTGATTTTGTCCGGAAGATATTTCGGTGCTATCATCTTCATAATTGTAGGCAAAAGGAATTTTCGCACTATAATATACCTCCTCTGCCGTAGCACTTACCTTTAGCCCTTTTTCGCTGATAGTCTTTTCAATATCGTCATAGGTAAAACGCACAGTCGTGGCATCAGTAAGGCTGTAATAGGTATGTTCCGGTAATATTGCGGTATCAAGAACTGCAATCGCACGACCGGTGCCCTTATAGCTTTTATCGTAGGCTGCCTGAACATTCATAATATTACCTGAACTTATATCATCAAGAGCTGTTGTTGGGTCTTCATTTGTCGAAACAGTTGCAGAGGTTTCTATAAGTCCTTCGCCGGCAGGTTCAACCAAAGAAAACATCTCGTTTTCAACTACTGCCTTTACACCTTCAATGTTCTGGATTTTTTTCGCGGTCTCGGCGTCTACATTCACTGTAAAGCCGTTTAATATATCGGTGTAGGAGTAGGTTTTTTCCACGTTTCTCACAGAAAACATTGACACGCCACCATTAATTTGCGATTTTACCTCAGCCTGAAGCTCAAGAAGTGTCTGACGATACACATCATCGTCTGCGCCGTAAAAAGTCACTCTGTCAGGCGAATAAACCGCAGGAGCCTCCAAAAGCACTATGTAGGTTTTCTTTTCTCCCATTTCGCGGGCTTGCGTTACTCCTGCACAGGAAAAAATCAAAGATATACTTAACAATAATGAAAGTATTTTTTTCATAATTATTCTCCTTTTTGGAAAATGTTTATATTAATTCTAAAATTAGTGAACAATTTAGATGCCACTATTTAATAGGTTCAAATTTAAACTGTTCATTTAAGTATTCTTCCAATGTACCATCAATTCTATCAAAGTGGTGTGTTCCCTCTGACAATTTTAAATCATTTGCCTGCATATATAATGAAATCGTTTTCCTTATTGGTTCAGGTATCTGTTTTAATGCGCCATACTTTTCAGGGATTTCTATAAAAACAGTATAGTCCGCCATATCATTCTCTTCAACTATTACATCATTAAAATCTTTAGAAAAATCCAATTCCGTTGTTGATGCCCAATGATATGTCATTCCTACATAGAAAGAAAGCACAATTGTCACAATCCACAATATGCCAATAATTACTTTGGATACTTTTTTCATTTAATTACCCTTGCTTTCATTCCTTTTAGCAGTTGTAATTGATGCGATAAGTTTTCTTCTCAATGTGCCGCTTTTATTATTCAATTCACTATATACATTTTTTTGCAAAGCATTAACTTTATATAAAATTTCTAACCAGTATTCAGTTTCATAACATTCTTTCAATGCTATTTCCAATTTATGAATAAAGTCTGCTCTGCTTTGTGCATATTTTGCCTCGTGTGAATTTGCACCTACTGAAGAACATGATCGCAATAATTGATTAACAAATACTGCTCTTCCTTTTATATTATCACATATTGCAGTTATCTCAACAGTAAGTTCTACCGCTAATTCCTTTATTGTTTTATCATTCATAATTTATTCTTCCTTCTGCGATATACTCACTTCGTTCGTGCGATATATTTGTTTTACAAATGCGATATAACCTCATTTCATTCGATTGCGATATGATATAAATTCCTTACTCTCGTCCCGAAGGGGCATATCGCATTACAAAGTAATATATCGCACCGAAGGTATATCGCAAATTCCTTTAGGAATTTATATCGCTGAGTTTAATCGCTTCACGATTAAACTCATTATATCATAGATTGTAATAGTTTTCAACAAAAAACACCTTTTGGGTGTCACTCCCTTGCATTGTTGTGTAAAAAGTGATATAATTGAATTATCACATTATTGGAAATACTTTTGTAGAAGGCGATTTTTATGAAAAATGCATTAATGAAGCTGGAAAGCATGAAACACAAAATTGCATATACGATTTTAGTAGCATTTCTGCTTAGCTGTGTATTTCTGGCTATCATTGGCTATGTATACTCCAACGCGGAAAGTGACGGCTTTGACAGCCTTCATATCTATACAAAAGAAATAAAAGAGGACATACAGCTACAGATGATTTCCGATCAGGAAAATCTGCAAACTCTGGCAAATCTTGCAGCAACCCGCTACATAGAAGGCAAAAGCTACGATTCACTTGTAAACTCCTTTCGTTCCATCGGACTTATTAAAAATATCGGCCTTTTGCTTCCTGATAATACACTTCTTACAAAAATGGGCATTATGCCTGCAGATGGTCAGCTTTCCTTTGAAGAAGAAGTTCAAAAAGGTATGTACATAAGCGGCAGAGTAAATGACATTACCAGCGAAGGCCGACAGGTTATACGCTCTGCAGTTCCGGTTATGGCTGAGGGCAAAGCGGTTGCGATTTTATATGGCATCGTTGACCTAGACTCCCTTAAAGAACGCTATGCCAACGACGCAGCAGATAAAGACGCTCAGCTTTTTATCTTTGAACGCGGTAACGGAAACTTCTTGATAAACACCAATCAAAAAGAATTGGGCAATGTTTCTGTTATTTCCGACAGAGAATTCCGCAAAGGCTATAGCTACAAAGAACTTTCTGCAGACCTTACTCTGGGAAATTCCGGATTTACCTCATTTGTGTCAAAATACACCGGCGATGTTATGTATCTCCACTATGCCCCCACCTCTATTGCCGACTGGCAGATTATGCTGGCAATGCCTGAGGATATTGTTTTTGCTGAAGCCCACAGAACAGGTAATATTTGTCTTGTAGTTTTTGTATTTATACTTTTGATAATGTTCGCCTATGTTTCATTAATTTTTGCAACAGAAAGAAAACAGGCACGCATCATTTCCATTGCTTCAAGAATAAGAAAGCTCCTGCTTGTTATAAATCAGCAGTCGGACAACATTCAGGATGCATTGGAGTATATTACTGATTTTGCCAAGGGGCGTTCTGCCTTTTATGTAGACACTGACGGCGAAGACTTTAACTACATACTCCCGCAGGAGAAAAAACATTTGCTTTATGGCGAAGACCGACTGTATTTTACAAGCCGGATTTTAGAAATTGTCCGCAAGGAGCGAAAAAAGAATAAAACTAACGTAACAATCAACAAAATCGTGGTAAACTCAAAGTTACGAGACATAAATTCCGAGTTTTATGAATTTTTACGCCAGCACGGGATTACTTGCGTAACCTTTGCCGGCATTACAAATAAAAGCGACCTTATCTGTATTTTGGGCGCAATAAATCAGAAGCACACAGGCGTAAAGATGTTGTTAGAAGATATTGCCGTTTGCTTCTCTATGGCTATATACAATAAAAAACACCTTAATAAAACGGAATCTATTGCAGCTACGGATTCCTTAACAGGAATTTCCAACCGCATGGCGTACAAAAAAGATGTAGCCACCTTTGACGAACGACTTCCTGAGCAGTTCGCCTGTATCTACATAGACGTAAATGAGCTCCACATTATAAATAACAAATACGGTCACGCAGCAGGTGACGGTATGCTGCTCTTCATTGCCAATTCCTTACGGGAAACCTTCCCCGCAAGCTGCATTTACCGAATGGGCGGCGACGAATTTTTAGTATTTACCGAAGGTTTCGACAAAGAGCTTGTTATGGATTCTATCTATTCACTTAACCAAAAGGTTGAGGCAATGAATTATCATATTTCTATCGGTATGGATTTCCGTACAAAAAACACCGATACAGAATCTCTGGTAAAGGAAGCCGAGCGCCGAATGTACGAGGCAAAGGCTCAGTATTACCAACAAAAGGAAATGAACACCATTGAAAGGGTAAATAATACGTCAATAGAGCGTATTTCTACAGGCATCCGAGAATTTGATGCTGTGTTGTCCATTATGAGTCACCGCTACTGTGGTATATACTGCGTAAATATGCGCACAGATATTGCCCGCGAGGTACTTATACCTGCCTATCTAAAACCTTTTGCAGGCGAACAGCCCTACTATTTCAGCAAGATTTTTTCGCGCTACATCGATGAAATGGCAGACCCTGATTTTCACAGGCCTCTGTCCAGCTTCTTAAAATACGATGTGCTTTCACGTCAGTTGCTTGAGGGATATTCGCCCAGCATTACCTATAAAAAAATCAACGGCGAGCAATTCCGCCTGACTGTTTACACTCTGTCGGAAGACGATGTAAATGCTAATGAAACTATGTGGGTATTTGAACGTATGAATTAAAAAATGGCTGTAAAATAACTTTTTGTTATTTTACAGCCATTTCTTTATCTTATGGCCAAGCTATTATTAAGAAGTGATGTACTATACAGAAACAACACGTCTGCGCCGTCAAAATTAACTAAATTTCCCAAAAACTCACTTCGTACATATCTTGTGTCTATTATTGTTATCTTGTCGTAGCCTTCCAAAAACAAAGGTGCAATAGACGAGCCAAATGAGTCACGGAAAAGTATGAGGTGGTTGTCAGTATTCCCTGATTTGCTTTCTAATGTTATCAAAGGCATTGCCCCCGATAAAAACATTTCATAAGGGTCTTTTCCCGAAGCTTTATTCATATTGTACATTTCGCCAGACTTTGGCATCCCTGTGTCGTAGTATGTCACAACTGCATTATCAATGGTATCATTTGTAAGGTATTTTATAGTATCTGCGGGAACGCTTAAAGCGTACTGACCGCTATACACCCCACGAAACGGAATATCTAAGGTGTTTTCTGTATACGCGCCGCCATTAATATCCTTGCCCATTGCGCCCATCAAACGCTCTGCAATATCTGCGATGTTTTCCTGTTTCCAGTGGGTGTCCGTTCTGTAGTAGTCGTCAATACTCAGCAAATCTGTTATATCAACATACTCCATAAAGTCAACCTTTGATTTCATCACATCGGCAAATTCTGCGTAATCAAGGGAAGGATAGCCGTTTTTCTCAGCTAAAAACATATTCTTGTCAGGAACTATTGAAAAATAAATATCGTTGCTCTTAAGATATGTGTCGTATAAATATGTGAACCTTTCTGCTGCATGGTTCATCATAACCTCATTTTGCGAATCGTCTATTTTTGAGATGTGTCCGTCAACATAAAAAAGTCCATTGTTTTCAGCTTTTCCCAAAATTGCCGTGGAAAATGCTGCTTTGATTTTTCGCATCATCTCACGCAAAGGGAACTGGTCTGTGGTGTAGCTTTCAAAGTCTTTCGAAAACTCCCCCGATACCAATCGCTCTGCCGAAGCCTTCGGAAATTGCGCCAGTTCACGGCGTTCCGCATCTGAATATTCTGTTGCTGGTTTTGCAAGGCAAACAGATGAAACCGTTACCAAAAAAACCGCAAAAACAACTACCGAAATTACATTTTTTATTCTTCTCATTGTCTGCCTCCTAAAATCTAAAGTATAAGAACGGATTAAATGACCCGTCTGCAAGATATGCAGTTGCCACAATTACCAATATTAAAAGTACGGGTATTTCTAAAACTTCAATTACTGCTCTTACCCTTGTAGCTTTGATTTTGTGGTACAGGCTTTTTAAAAGGGGCGTTGAGCAGATTGTGGCTATAACCAGTACGGTTGCATAGTTTTTAAGTGCAAATGACACGCCTCCAGAAATAAGGGGTATTCTGCCCGCTCCAAAAAGTCCGCCAACTCGTATCAACGCATCGCGCGCGCCGTTTCCTGAAAAAATTGCAAAGGAAACTGCCACCAAGAACAAGGTGTATATGTGAGATATGACTTTTGATTTTTTAAGAAAATCTTTTAAGAAAAACTTTTCGATTGTCAAAAATACAAAGAAGAAAAGTCCCCAAAGTACAAAATTCCATTCTGCGCCGTGCCAGAACCCTGTCAAAAACCAAACAACAAACAGGTTAAATACCAAGCGGGGCGCAACTACACGGCTGCCTCCCATAGGAAAATACACATAATCTCTGAACCAAGAGCCTAAAGATATATGCCAGCGGCGCCAGAATTCCGTAATGCTTTTTGATATAAAGGGGTAGCGGAAATTTTCCAAAAAGTCAAAGCCAAAGATTTTACCAAGACCGATTGCCATATCGGAGTACCCTGAAAAATCAAAGTAAATCTGTAGCATATACGAAACTGCAAAGAGCCAGAAATACGCAACAGACAGGTCTGTGCTTTGATAAAATCCCTCGCAAAGTTCCCCCAATGTGTTAGCAAGTATTATCTTTTTTGCCATGCCACACACAAATCGACGGATACCCTCTGCCGCCTTATCAAAAGAATGTGTACGGTTTTCCAACTGCTCTGCAACGTCTATATATCGCACAATAGGTCCTGCTATAAGCTGGGGGAACAGCGCAATGTAGGTGGCAAGGGTTATGGGGTTTTTCTGCGCTGCTACTTCGCCTCTGTACACATCAACCGAATAGCTTAAAATCTGGAACGTGTAAAAACTGATGCCTATTGGAAGAGCGATATTTAAAGCAGGCGCAGCTATACCTGTGAGAGCCAAAAAATTTTCCACGAAAAATCCTGCGTATTTAAAATATAAAAGTCCCGACAATGTTCCGCCAACTGAAATTGCCAGGCATATTCTTTTTGCAGTTTTTGTTTTTGCCTTTTCTATCAAAATCCCAAAAACATAATTAAGCACAATAGTAGCAAGCATTAAAAACACGCACTTAGGCTCGCCCCAGGCGTAAAACACTAAACTAACAATAAGAAGAATCACGTTTTTTAGCTTTTTGGGTGCAATAAAATACAGCATCAGCACCAAAGGCAGAAAATAATATAAAAATGTTATACTTGAAAAAAGCATAACAACTCTCCTTTACAAAAAAAGCGGGCGGATTTCCGCCCGCATGATTTTTTATTCTTCAAATGCCTCTGGACACATTACAAAGAATACTTTGTTCCCTGCAACGCTTGTAACCATTTCCTCCGCCTCAACACAAATGTTCCAGCGCTTATTTGCGTTCTTTTTGAGGTTTGCAGCAAAGTCAGAAGCACTCACGCCGTCCTCTAACTCAAATACATAACCGATAAAAGCGATAGAACCAATCATGGGCTGAAATACCGCGCCTGATTTAAAGCCTGTAACCTCGTAGTTGTCAAAGCCTGATAAAAGTCCGGGTTCAACCTCCATGGCTCCTGCCATAAAGGGAAGGCTTCCGCCGCTAGCAATAGACTCGGCAATTGATAATGCTGTACCTGATTTTGCTTTCTGGTTAAACTCTGCTGCAAGCTTTGAGCCTACAGTTTTAGGCTCTTCTGCCGGTTTTTCAGAAGGAGTTGCAGAAGGTTTTGCGCTCTCCTGAGGCTTTTCAGAGGGTTTCGCTGAGGGTTTTGCACTCTCTTGGGGTTCCTTTTCATTTTCGTCCTCTGTTTTTACGTCTTCTGTTTCTTCATTTTCAACAGGTGTTTGGATGTTTTCAACAGGTGTGTTATCCTCGGTTTTTTCTGCTTTTCCGCAAGCAACAACAGATGCTGTCATTGCCAATACTAAGAGTAGTGCTAAAATTTTCTTCATATTTATCTTTACCTTTCTGCCCACAAAATATTAAAGCAAAACCTTTCCGTGGGCAAAAAAAGTATGCTGTGATTTCAAACCTTAACAAAGTACATCTGTGCTCCGTAATAATTATACTAAATATGTAGCAATATGTCAACAAAAAAAGGAATGCTCTCGCATTCCTTTTAATTACTTAACAGGTTTGGTTTTCCAAATGTTTTCTGCATAATCCGTTACACTTCTGTCTGAAGCAAACATTCCTGCATTTGCAATGTTTCTAAGCGACATCTTTGTAAATCTGTCGCGATCAGCGTATGCTTCATTTACTCTGTCGTGAGCTGCGCAATATGACTCAAAATCAGCTAAATTCATATAGGGGTCAGAATTTACCAAATAGTTGTAAATTGATTCAAAATTCTTGCCTGGGATGCCGTCTTTGATAAAGTCAACAACTCTCTTTATTCTTGCGTTACCTTCATAGTAACTTCTTGGGTTGTAATGACGTGCAAGCTCATTTACCTCAGGTGTACTCATGCCGAAGATAAATATATTATCCTCTCCCACACACTCGTAAATCTCAACATTAGCACCATCCATTGTACCAAGAGTTACCGCGCCATTTATCATAAGCTTCATATTGCCTGTACCTGAAGCTTCCTTACCTGCCTGCGAAATCTGCTCACTGATGTCTGCCGCAGGGATAATGATTTCAGCTAAAGACACCTTGTAGTCAGCAATAAACACAACCTTCATATAATCTCTTACATCAGGGTCGCGCTCAATCATATCTGAAAGCGCACAGATTAAACGGATAATTTCCTTTGCCATAAAGTAGCCGGCAGAAGCCTTGGCTGCAAAGATAAATGTCTTTGGTGCAGGTCTGTAGCCGTCATACTTAATACGAAGATAAAGGTCAACAATGTGCATAGCGTTTAATAGCTGACGCTTGTACTCATGGAGTCTTTTTACCTGAATATCAAAGAGCGAATTGCAGTCGAGTTCAATACCGTTTTTCTTTGAAACGTATTCTGCAAGGCGCTTTTTGTTCGCTTTTTTGATTTCTCTCAAGGATGACAAAACCTCTTCGTCATCAATAAAATCATTAAACTTTTCAATATTTTCCAAGCTCTTTTTAAAGCTGGCGCCGATTTTCTCTGTTAACAATTCAGAAAGCAACGGATTTGCCTGACAAAGCCAACGTCTGTGGGTAATACCGTTTGTAACATTGGTAAACTTGTCGGGATATATGCAATTGAAATCACGGAAGGTATCAGCTTTTAAAATCTCAGAATGGAGCTTTGATACGCCGTTTACGCTATAGCTGCCTGCAATACACAGGTTTGCCATCTTGACCATACCGCCCTCAATGATTGCCATATTGTTGATGCTGCCAGCCAAATCTGCACGGTTTTCGTATATATATGAGCAGAAACGGCGATTGATTTCCTCGATAATTGTGTAAATTCTGGGAAGGTGTGATTTTACCAAATCAACAGGCCATTTCTCTAAAGCCTCGCTCATAACGGTGTGGTTTGTGTACGCTAAAGACGCCGCCGTAATTTCCCATGCTTTATCCCACTTATAGTCGTAGTCGTCCATTAATATTCTCATAAGCTCCGGAACGCAAAGTGAGGGATGGGTGTCATTAATATGAATAACAACCTTTTCAGCAAAGTTATCAAATGTTCCGTATCTTTTAAAGTGCTTCTTTGTAATCTGCTGAAGGGATGCACTTACGAAGAAATACTGCTGCTTTAAGCGAAGAGATTTTCCCTCATAGGTGTTGTCAGCAGGGTATAAAACCTTAGAAATGGAAGACGCAATAGCTTCGTTTTCTGTAGATTTTACATATTCTCCCTTAGAGAAAAGGTCCATATTAAAGCCGCTTGTCGCCTTGGCGCTCCAAAGACGGAGTGAGTTTACAGCCTCTGTGTCGTAGCCTGATATAAACAAATCATAGGGCGTGGCAAGTATGCTCACATAGCCTGTATGCTCTGTTGTAAGACCGTTTTCTGTCCAGTTTTCCTCAACGTTACCGAAAAATCTTACCTCAACCTCTTCATCTAAACGGGGGTTTAGCCAGTAGCCTGCTTTATCAATCCAGCTGTCAGGGAATTCGTTCTGCCAGCCGTCGATAATAACCTGCTTAAATATACCAAACTCGTAACGGATAGAAAAACCTGTTACGGGATAGCCCAGTGTAGTCAACGAATCCATATAGCAGGAGGCAAGTCTGCCAAGACCGCCGTTGCCAAGACCTGCATCAGGCTCCATTTCGTAAAAATCTTCAATGTCGTAGCCGGATTTTTTCAAATGCTCTGCCACATCTGCTTCCACACCTAAGTTCCACAGGTTGTTTTTCAGTGATGTTCCCACTAAAAACTCCATTGACATATAGTAAACCTGTTTTGCTTCCTGTTCTTTTACTTTTTTGGTGTAGGCTGAGCGTTTTTCTTTGAGTGCCATATTCGTGGCAGTCATAATCGCCTCGTACACCTGACGGGGGTTACCTGAGGATATATCACTACCGAAGTTTACCTCCATCACTTTGTCTATGTTGTTAATGATATTTTGCGATAATTTGTTCATTCTTTTTCCTTACCTTGATATTATTTCTTTGTAGATTTCTATATATTCTTTCGCCGGTTTTTCCCAGCTGTAGTCGCCGCTCATAGCGTTTTTGCGAAGGGTCCGCCACGCTGTTTTATCGTGGTATAAATCCACACCTCGGCGTATTGCATCCAACATATCGTAAGCGTTGAAGCTCTGGAACGTTATACCCTTGCCCTCTTTGGTCTGGGGGTTGTACGGAGGTACAGTGTCATTAAGTCCGCCTACCGTATGAACTATCGGAATTGTTCCGTAGCGCATAGCAATCATCTGCGAAAGACCGCAGGGTTCTGATTTTGAAGGCATTAAGAACATATCTGCGCCTGCATAAATTTTCTGTGCCATAGCACCGGAAAAACCAATATAGCCTCGTATTTTATCGTGGCATCTGTTCTCCCAGTCATGGAAGAAATTTTCATAATGTGCGTGTCCTGTGCCTAACACTATAACCTGCACATTCATCTGCTCTATCTCGTGAGCCACCTGACATATAAGCTCTAAGCCCTTCTGGTCAGTAAGTCTTGTTACCATACCGATAACGGGAATATCATTGTTAACCTCTAAACCCATTTCCTTCTGGAGAGCTTTTTTGTTCATCGACTTAAATCTTATGGTGTCATAGCTATATTTTTTATATATAGCTTCATCATTTTCGGGATTAAACACCTCTGTGTCAATGCCATTAATCACACCGCGTAGCTTGTAACGCCTGGGGATTAAGATATTGTGAAGTCCGTGAGAATGAGCCTCACTCAGAATTTCTTCTGCATAGGTTTTGCTCACTGTAGTTACCATGTCGCAGGACTCAATAGCTCCCTTTAGAAGATTGATGTTGCCGTCATACATTAAAAGCGAACGGAAATTCACATCAAGACCAAAGATGCTTCCTAAAATTATAGGATTATACTTTCCCTGAAATTCAATGTTATGAATGGATAGAACTGTTTTTATATTGCGATAGCGCAAGTCTGCTCTATAAAACGCCTCTAAGTATACAGGAAGCAGCGCCGTCTGCCAGTCGTTTACATGAATTACATCGGGGAAATAATCTATTAAATTCAAAACATCTAAAACCGCCTTTGAGAAAAAGGCAAAGCGCTCAGAGTCATCATATTCGCCGTAAATCTGGCTTCTTGAAAAATACTGCTCATTGTCGATAAAGTAATAGGTTACCTTGCCCACCTTGGCACGAAATACACCGCAATAGGTTTTTCGCCAACTGATGGTTACATTAAAGTTATCAATAAACTCCATCTGCGACTTTAATGTATGGGGAATATCAGAATAAAGGGGCATAATAACGCGGGCATCAATACCTTCCTCTGCTACTGCCTTGGGAAGAGCACCCAGCACATCGCCCAGTCCGCCTGTTTTTAAAAAAGGCGACGCTTCTGATGTAGCAAATAATACCTTCATTAAATTTTCACTCCTTGCTACATATTATTGTACTAAAAAATCAGCATTTCGTCTATTGGCATAATTCCTAAAAGAATTATGATTTTTTCACACAGTTTTGCCCTTATTAACAACCACAGGCAAAGATTTCGTGCCTTTTATTTCCTGTGATTCCGTAATTGTGGCATTTTTGTCAACAATTACATAGTCTAAAGAGGCATCTTTTTCTATCACTGAATTTTGCATAACAATAGAATTTGAAATTTTTGCACCTGCTGCAATTTTTACATTTCTGAAGATAATACTGTTATCAATAGCGCCGTCAATCACACAGCCGTCGGCCACATAACAATTATTAACACGGGCATTGTCGCCGTACTTTGTGGGGACTGAGTCCTTAGTACGAGTAAGTATGGGCTGATTTGACACAAACATCTCACGTCTGATGTCTTTATCAAGCATATCAAGATTTGCTGACAAATAATCCTCAAGATTATCCATAATCTTAAGATATCCCTTGTGGTGGTATGCGTGAATATTGAGCTCTTCAAATTTCTTAGCTATTACGTCTTTTTTAAAGGTTCTCCAGCCATAGCTTACGCCGTGGTCAATCAAGGCATAAAGAAGAGATTTTTCCATCACAAAAATATCCTTGGCAATGTAGGTTTTATCGCTGTTTGGAGCTGTGTGGATAATTGCTCTTTGTACCTTACCACTTTCGTCTAGGGTAAGCTCTGTGTCATTGTCTGCAGGCACGCCCCTTGTACACAAAACGGTCAGGTCAGCACCTGATTTGATGTGCTCTTCAAACATTTCGTTAAAGTTGATATTTGCCACCATATCTGCGCTTGCAATAACGCAATATTCAGGCAGCATACTGTCGATGTAGCCGTGTACACTCTTTAATATTTCAAACTGGTTATCATTATATGAAAAATTTGTTGTTGCAAAGGGGGTCAAAATCTTAAGACCGCCGTTCTTACGGTCTAAGTCCCAATCCTTGCCCCAGCCTAAATGGTCCATTAGTGAGCCGTACTTGCTCTTTGTGATAATGCCTATATTGTGAACTCTTGCCCCGACTAAAGACGAAAGCATAAAGTCAATAAGTCTGTATCTTGCACCAAAGGGGATTGATGCTAATGTTCTTTTTCCCGAAAGCTCTGACAGCTTTGTTTCATTGCCGTCATAAGTATCTGTAAATAATATGCAAAATGCGTCCATTTTGTCCACTCCGTTTCTTGTCTTTATTATCGGCTCTCGCCTGGTGCCAGCATCTCTTTGGGAAGAACCTTCTGTCCTGCTCGAACAACAGCTCCCTGTCCGATTACGGCGATACCCCACTTGTCGCGGTCGGGATAATCCTCAGGAGGTGCACCAACTACCGCACCTTCTTCAATTATTGCGTCGTCAGCAATAATCGCATACTGCACCTTGGCACCCGATTCAATTTTTACATTTCTCATAATAACAGAATAGTCAATCGTTGCTTCTTCTTCCGCAGTAACGTCCGAGAAAAGAATAGAATTATTAACTGCAGCCTCAACATCGCAGCCCTCTGTAATCATAGAATTAACAATATTTGCACTTTTCCCTATATAGTGAGGTGTTGTGTGTGGATGTCTGCAGTAAATACGCCACAAGGGGTCGCTTAAATTAAGAGGAATTGTGGGATTTAATAAATCCATATTTGCCTCCCACAGACTGTCCACCGTACCTACGTCCTTCCAGTAGCCGTCAAAGGGATACGCAAACATACGCTCCCCTGCATTTAACATATTGGGGATAATGTTCTTGCCAAAGTCGTTAGACGAAGAAGGATTTGCCTCGTCCTCTATCATATATTTCTTTAGCTTTTCCCAAGTGAAAATATATACACCCATTGAAGCCTTGGTGGATTTTGGTTCTTTCGGTTTTTCTTCAAATTCATAAATCGACAAGTCCTCATTGGTATTCATAATACCGAATGCCGATGCCTGATCAATTGGCACATCGATAACAGCAATTGTGGCATCTGCCCCTTTTTCCTTATGGAATTTGAGCATTTTGTCGTAGTCCATTTTATAAACGTGGTCGCCTGACAAAATTAAAACATAGGTAGGCGAATACTGCTCAATAAATTCTATGTTCTGGTAAATGGCGTTGGCTGTGCCCTTATACCACTGACCGTCTGAGCCTGTAACGTAAGGGGGAAGTACCTGAATGCCGCCGTTCATTCTGTCTAAATCCCAGGGCTGGCCCGTGCCGATATACGCATTTAACTCTAAGGGTTTGTACTGGGTAAGCACGCCGACCGTGTCAATACCTGAGTTTGAACAGTTTGACAGCGTGAAGTCAATAATACGGTATTTACCTCCGAAGGGAACGGCAGGCTTGGCGCGGCTTGAGGTCAAAACGTAAAGTCTGCTGCCCTGACCGCCAGCAAGCAGCATAGCAATCATTTCTTTTTTTAGTTTCATAATTGGGCCTCCTAATCTATAGTCATATTATTTTTATTTGCTCTTTTTGTTTAGCTTTCTCTTGTAGAAATAAACTGTGGAAAACGGCGGCAATGTCAAGGAAATATAATAGTCTTTTCCATTAAATTCTCCCTTTTTAGCTGTTATCTTACCATTTGTTATACCACTACCTCCAAAAGCTTCGTCATCCGTTGAGAAAACCTCGGTGTAAACACCGGAATGTGATACGCCGATTTTGTAGTTTTCCTGCTTTACCGAGGAAAAATTGGAAACTGAAAGAACGGAGTTTCCTGCCATATCAAAACGCTGAAAAGCAATGACGTTGTTGATATTGTCGTCTACCGTCGCCCAGCAAAATCCCTCCCAGCTGTTGTCCTGCTCGCTCATAGCAGGCGTCTTCTTATAAAAATTACACAACGCTTTGGTAAACTCCTGCTGCTTTGAATGAGCGTCATAGCTAAGCAAGCTCCAGTCAAGCTCTGCTTCTTCGTTCCATTCGATAAACTGCCCGAATTCTGACCCCATAAACAAAAGCTTTTTGCCGGGATGAGCGTACATATAACCGAGGTATGCTCGCAAATTCGCAAATTTATCCTCGTAATCTCCGGGCATTTTTGAAAGCAACGAGCGCTTACCGTGAACAACCTCGTCGTGGGACAGAGGCAAGATAAAGTTCTCCGAAAAAGCATATGTCATAGAAAACGTCAGTTTGTCGTGAACTCCTTTTCTGAAGAAGGGGTCCTGCTCCATATAAAGGAGAGAGTCGTTCATCCAGCCCATATTCCACTTGTAGTTAAAGCCAAGACCTCCCACATCTGTGGGATAGGTAACTAAGGGCCATGCTGTTGATTCTTCTGCGATCATCATAACTCCCGGGTGTGCTGAGAATACCCGCTCGTTTAATTTCTGTAAAAATTCTTTCGCCTCTAGATTGCCATTGCCGCCGTACTTATTTGGCGTCCATTGTCCGTCCTCCTTGCCGTAATCAAGGTATAGCATAGACGCAACCGCATCAACACGGAGTCCGTCAATGTGATACTTTTCCAACCAGTAGCAGGCATTGGAAATAAGGAAACACCTTACTTCGTTTCTTGCGTAGTCAAAAATTCTTGTTCCCCAGTCGGGATGCTCGCGTTTTTTGGGGTCATCATATTCATAACAGCTTGTGCCGTCAAAGTCAGCTAAACCTTGAGCATCTTTCGGAAAATGGGCAGGAACCCAGTCTAAAATCACACCGATATCTGCTGCGTGACAAGCGTCTACAAACGACATAAATTCCTTGGGCGTGCCGTATCGGGAGGTGGGAGCATAATACCCCGTAACCTGATAGCCCCAAGATTTATCATAGGGGTATTCACTCATTGGCATAAGCTCAATATGGGTAAATCCCATTTCCTTAACATAAGGGATTAACTCCTCTGTCATTTTAGCGTAATTAAAGCACTCGCCATCGTCGTAACGCCTCCAGGAGCCAAAGTGCATTTCATATATATTTACAGGACGCGAAAAATCGTTACCGTTTCTCTTTTTCATCCAGTTGCCGTCGCCCCAACGATAGCCGTCAATATTATAGACCTTCGATGCCGTGCCGGGACGTGTTTCACTGTGAAAGGCGTACGGGTCGGCTTTGTGAAGTGTTTTGCCTTCTCTGGTTTTTATAACAAATTTATAAGAGTCAAACTCTGTTACATTGTCAATAATACATTCATAGATACCGCCGTCAGTTATTCTGTACGCCTCGTGGGCGAAATCATTCCAATCACAAAAAGTACCCGTGACAAACACCTGCGACGCATTGGGCGCCCACACGCGAAACGCACATTTTCCGTCATCAAAAAGGTGTGCACCGAGATAGTCGTAGGAGCAGTAGTTTGTTCCCTCGTGAAACAGATACTCTGCTAAGCTGTAGTCTTTGTTGTTCATAGTTTTTCCTCCGTGGACCTAAGTCTAACCGATTTATATATCATTTACAGTATATCACACCGCTTTACAAAAATAAAGTGTTTTGTTATATTTTAATAATATTTTTATAATTTTTGTGCAGTTTTTATAAAAAATTACCAAAATTTTGTCGAATATTAAAATTGGTAAAAAATCAACTCATTGACAAAATACAATATTAGTAGTATTCTTGTTATAGTAGTGTGGCAAAACACCAGCTTCATATACAGTTCGAGTTCTGCTACACCAATTTATCCAGAGGCGGTGCAAGCTTGCAAAGAATTATTTATAACTCCAAAGACGCTCAATACAAATCGCTTTTCGGAGCGTTACCAACCAACAAAAAATGTACTTTTAATATAGACATTCATATTTCAGAAAATCCAACAGGCGCAGCCCTTTGCGTGAGAGCTGACGAAAAAAGCGGGCATTTAAGCTTTCCTATGGAGTACACCGGAACCATAGGCGAATATATGCGCTTTTCCTGCGATGTTTCTTTTGACACATCGGGGCTTTACTTTTACAGATTTGAGTTTTCCTGTCCTGAAGGCATCCGTTTCTGCGGAGTGCGAGATGGAAAGGCGCTGGTGGAAGACTGGCTTGACGAATGGCAGTTGACTGTGTACGACCACCACTTTGACACGCCTGACTGGGCAAAAAGCAAAGTCATGTACCAGATTTTCCCTGACAGATTTTGCCGTAGTAACAATTATATGTACAACCCTGCAAAAAATGAACGGGAAATTGTGGATAACTGGTTTGCTACTCCAAAAAATCAGGGCAATGACTTTTTTATGGGTAATATCCGCGGTATTATAGAAAGGCTCCCCTTTATAAAGGAAATGGGAGTGGATATAATTTATTTAAATCCCATTTTTGAAAGTCCCGAAAACCACCGCTACAGTACGGGCAACTACTTAAATATCGACCCGTATCTTGGCACAAACGAGGATTTTGAGCAGTTGTGCATTGAGGCTGACAAAGCAGGTATAAAGATTATATTAGACGGCGTTTTCAGTCACACAGGAGCTGACAGTCTTTACTTTAATAAATATGGTCACTACGAAAGTATCGGCGCATGCCAAGGCGAACATTCTCCCTATTACAAATGGTACAATTTTAACGAGCTGGGTTATGAGTGCTGGTGGGGCTTTGAAAATTTGCCCAACGTAAACGAAACACATCCCGACTATATGAATTTTATCACAGGAGAAAATGGCGTTCTTCCTTACTGGCAGAAAAAGGGCGCTTCAGGCTGGAGATTGGATGTTGCCGATGAGCTGCCCGATGAGTTTATTGACGCCTTGCGCCTGCGGGTAAAAGCTACAGACTCCGACGCTTTAATTATCGGCGAAGTCTGGGAGGATGCAACCAATAAATTTGCCTACGGCATACGCCGCCGCTATTTATTAGGTAAACAGCTTGACAGCGTTATGAACTATCCCTGGCGAAGTGCCATCATTGACTATATAAAATCAGCCAACGCACAAAGTTTTGCTGAAAGCATCCTTAATATTGAGGAAAACTATCCCAAACCCGCTATTGATTGCCTGATGAATATAATTTCCACCCACGACACAGAACGCATCATCAACGCAACAGGTGTTCTTTGCAGCATGGACAGAGCTGCAGCCGAACACTACGTCCTCTCAGATGAGGAATGGGCACGAGGCGTAGAAGGAGCTAAAGCCGCTATATTTTTACTGTTTTCACTACCCGGTATTGCCTGCATATATTACGGCGACGAGGTAGGTGCAGAAGGCTTTCGTGACCCGTATTGCCGAAAGGGCTATCCCTATGGTAGAGAAAACACGGAAATTTTACAAATGGTAAAAGCACTCTCTGCCCTGCGAAAAGAATATCCCGATGCTTTTTCTTTATTAATTAATGAATTCAACGTATCAGGTAGCGCTCTTCTCTATCGCCGCGGCGACATACTTTTTGCCATAAATATGGGAGAAAACGTCGAAAATGTTAAAATTTCGGAAGATTTTGTAACAATTTTCGGAGAAAATTTAGACGAAAATGTGAATGAATTATTAACAATCCCCCAAAAATCATATAAGGTCTTAGTTCGAAAAAGCCGATAATAGCAGGCTTTTTCGAACTTTTTTATTTTCTGTAATATTAAATTAACAAAAAAACTCTTGATTTTTTAGTTAATATGTTGTATATTATATTTAACAACTTTGTAATAATTTCGTAATTGTTACATATAATGTTGTTGTAGATACAAAAAATTCAAGGGTGGTTCGATGTTAGAAAATTTTAATTCAGTGCTGGCAAACACCACTCACGCACTGAAACGATACGCAAAGCGCGTCTTTGTTATCAGAAAAACAAAAACCTACGGTTTGAGAAAAAGAAGCCGCATGTCAGCGGCAATTATATCGGCTTCATTTTTAATCGGTTTTGCCGCATTTGCATCAAATTACAGTATAGGCTATACAGTAAAGGTTGACGACAAGGTAGTAGGCACAGTTCCTACAAAAACTGAATATTACGAAGTATTAGACGAAGTGAAAACAGAAGTAGAAACAATATCAAATATTGAATTTACTCCCAAGGCTTCAGAGGAATTTTCGGTGGAAATTATCAGTAAAGATAACTTCACAGAGAAAAAAGAGCTTGCAGAAAACTTAAAAGCCACCTCTCCTGAAATGGAAGAAGCTTACGTTATCACTGCAGACGGCGAGTTTGTAACAGCTCTTATTAATAAAGAAGATGCCGACAAACTGACAAACGAGTACTTAAAGTCATTTGAAACAGAAGAAAATATTTCAGTTTCTTACGCTCCTGAGGTTTTAGTGGAGTTAAGCTACTCTCCCAAGGGCGAAATCATTGATTTTGAAACAGCCGAAAGAAAGTTTTCTCTCGGCGAATGCTTCCGACACATAGTGTCAGCCGAAGAATCCTTGTCATCAATTGCTGAACTCTACAAAGTGGCAGAAGAAAAGATATTGGCTGACAACGGCATTACAGAAATCTGCGAGGGAATGGCATTATCCGTCTACACAGGCAATCCCATTATCCCCATCAAAACCGTAGAATATATCAACGGCGAAATTGACATTCCTTTTGAAATTATTGAAAAGGAAGACGATACAATTTACGAAGGACAGACAAGAATTGAGGTTCAGGGCGTAAACGGCAAAAAATACCTTCACGCCTACATCACAAGAGTAAACGGCATCATCACACAGGAAAACATTGTTGAGTCAGAAATTTTATCAGAGCCTGTTACACAGGTTCAGTTAAAGGGTACAAAAACCCCTCCCCCATCTTACGGAACAGGCGAATTTATAATGCCCACCAGCGGCAGACTTTCGTCAAAGTACGGCAGCCGTTGGGGAAGAACACACGCAGGCATTGACGTGGCAGCTGCATCAGGCACACCTATTTTTGCTGCGGACAACGGTATCGTTATCGAGTCTGAGTACAAAAGCAACGGTTACGGCAAAATCGTAAAAATTGACCATCAGAACGGCTATGTCACATACTATGCTCACTGTTCTTCGCTCTATGTAAATGTGGGCGATGTTGTGGCAAAAGGCGACAAAATCGCAGCAGTCGGCAATACAGGTCGCTCAACAGGACCTCATTTGCACTTTGAAATAAGAAAAGACGGAAATCATCTAAACCCATTCAACTTTATAAAGTAGTTTTGAAAGACTAAAAAGAGCTCAGCCTAGGGGTGTTTCTCAAAAGGATGTTTCCGAAAAAAGCCGATTGAGAGAGAACAAAGTACAGTTATTGAAAAATAGCTGTACTTTTTCTTTTGCTCAAAAGGTTTTAAGTTAATAAGTTATAGAGTCGTATCAAAATGATGCGGCTTTTTTTAATGCAAAAAGGAGGCATACTTTTATGAAAATTTATACTGAAAACTTTACGATTATACTAAACAAGCATATTACAAATACGGAGATAGATACCTATGAGTTTAGAGTTCTTTGCTATCTTCTAATGCTGGCGGATGACAACGGCATTTGCTTTCCGTCATACAATACAATCGCTGAGAAAATCGGCATAGGCGAAACAAAGGCAAAGAATGCCATTAAGCACTTGATTGAACTTGGAATTATCAAGAAGACTAACCGTATAAAAGAAAATGGCAGTGCCGGCTCCAATTTATATGTGGTGTGTGAAAAGACCACTATGCAGGTCACAGAAAAACTTGATGATGTTGTTTCAAGTACGACCTCTTGTGTGCCTGATGACCTACCCCGTGGTTGTGAAAAATCCAAGGGCGGTGTACAAGACGGCTGCAATAAATACTCAAATATAAATAATAATTATTTTATTAATAACCATCTATCATCAATAGAAGATTTGATGGATCGTGCAGAAACATATGAACTGGATGGACTGACAAAGAAGAATTATGAATCGGCTATTGAGATTATGTTTAATTCAGAATCAATTTCGGTTGGCGGTGAAATTATTCCCCGTGAAATTGTTCGCAGGCGATTAGAAAATATCAGCTACGAGCATATCGTCTATGTCGATAATAATATGCCGAGGAAAATTGTTGACGGCAAA
This sequence comes from Congzhengia sp., assembly GCA_045649085.1. GTDB lineage: Bacteria > Bacillota > Clostridia > UBA1381 > UBA9506 > Congzhengia. The sequence goes on along the minus strand of JAZRPE010000035.1, from coordinate 7,685 downwards.
GTTGAAATTCAAGTCAGAAGTCCTGTTCCATACATCGTGACTGCTCTATATAATGCATTGCGTTATACGAAAGATGAAATTATAAGAATAGAATACGGTGATGATGAAACGCCTGACTGCTTAATAGAAGATAGTTCGTGAATTGCTGATAGAGCGTATTAAAATTTATTACCCCTCAACCAAAGAGAATAGATTTTGAAGTTTGAAAAAAATGACACGCTGTTTCTGATGGTTTTTGAAAGAGAAAATCTGCGGTAAGGTATTTACCCTACCCAAGAAAGTTAACCTCGTAAATCATCGTGTGTCAGGACGAGTTAAGACCTAAAAATCGATTATAAGTGTTTGACCAAGGGTTGAGACGGCATAGCAGGCACACATCTATTCGGAGTAAGGTAGTTACATCACCCTGAAAAGTTATTCTCTCGTATCCGCCATATAAACCGCATAGTCAGCCCTTAAAATCGATTTGAAGGAACAAACGAAAGTACGAGAAATCACTTGACGGGGCGCCCCGAAACGGCGAGGCGAGGGATTTTAAAAGAAGCAGGATAAAGCTTGGTGCGCTATTCGCCCCAAGCAGGCTTACATCGCCGTGCAAAGCCCTGCGGAGAGTTTACAAAAGTGCATCTGCTGGTGATGGTTTGGTGCTGAAATGCGGATTTTCCGCACGGTTGAGCCTTGAAATTGGTGCATATTCAGGTATTAATGGTATTTAACGATATTTTGAGAAAGGTGAGTGTTAAAATGAGTAAAGTTGTATTTAAATCGCCGTATGTCTCCAGTGGCAAAGCTGTCGGCGGAGGTTATATAAACTATATGGCACAGCGTGAGAGAGTTGACAAGAGCATCAACACGAAAAGAGTTGAAATTAATCTGAATTATATTGCGACCAGGCCTCGTGTTGAAAAGGTCGGAGAGCATGGCCTCTTCGGTAGTAAGGACGATGTTAATCTAAACAAAGCAAGGAGTGACATACTAAGTCATCACGGAACCGTGTGGCTGCCTATCGTATCTTTGAGGCGTGAAGATGCAGACAGACTCAGGTTTAACAACGCAGATGCATGGAGAAATTTGATTCGGTCAAAGCAGTTTGAAATTGCAGAAGCCTATAATATTCCTGCAAAGGATTTGGTTTGGTACGGAGCATATCACGATGAAGGTCACCACCCTCATATACATATGATTGTGTATAACAAGAACCCTGGCAGAGAATATCTCTCCAAAAAAAGTTGTAACGACCTGCGGGTAATGTTTACAAAAACTATTTTCAAAGACGAACTAAAACAACTCTACGATGAAAAACAAACGCTCCGAGATAGAATTATTGATGAAGTCAAGGAGAAAGTTAGTGAGTTTAAATCTGACATTGGCGGAGCAAGTGATGAGTTCGTAGAAGCCTTCAATGAGTTGAAATTCTCTCTCGATGGGTACTCCGGCAAGAGGAATTATAAATTCATTTCTCATGAGCAAAAGGAAAAGGTCGATGCGGTTGTAAAAGTTGTCTGCAAGGATGATAACCTGCAAGAATTATATCGTCAGTGGTGTCAGCTGCAGCTTGCAAATCAAAGATACTATCGCAAGCATCCTGAAAAAAGTTTTGATGCCCTTGAGAAGAACAAAAACTTCGAAAAGCGTCTGCAAAATGCCGTGCTTAAAACTGCATTAAAAGATAACAGACAAGGAAATATTTATACAAATAAAATTGATGCATCTCCTGTCTTTGGTGACATCGTATTCAGTCTCTGTAAAATGTTTGAGCAGTCAATTCAGAAAGACATTGAGGAAGGCTTCACGAAATCAATTGTCGACTCCAAGGAAAGAGCAAAAGAATACAGACGTGATCATGGCATGGGAATGCATATGTAATTTTATAAAAGGAAGGTGAATTTTATTATGAAAAGAGAAAAGATGACATTCAATGTGCCGCCTGCGGTACGAACTGAAATCAAAAATTATGTTAAGTTGCTCGGCTTCAAAAGCGAGAGTGATCTCTGCAATAAGGCTATCAATGAGTACCTTACCAAGCTGCATTATGAAGCAAACAGTGACAACATAAATAAGATTTTGGTTCAGGCTGTGGACTGTACTATAGAGCATCATGTGGACAGAGTCTCGGACATGCTCTACAAGTTAGCCGTCAGCATTGAGAAACAAAATCTCATTGCCAGCGGTGAGTATGATGACTACTATGAAAGTTATATTGAAGAGGTCGCAATCGAAAATGTGCAGAAACGCCATGGAAGATTGTAAAAAACCTTCGTGGACTTCCGCTCTCTTATGTGGTATGCTTTGTGTCGCAGGAGGTGAAATAATATGGCAAAGCATACGAAAGCATTAAGGCGATTGTTAATTCGGTTTTAGAATTAGCAATCGCCTTTTAATATTCAAGTTAGCTGAAACATTGACAACAATTTTTCAAAAAGGTATTCGAAAAAATTATTCGGTATATAATATTTGAAAAGGAGTTGTTGAAACATGAATGAAATTACTAAACGCACTATTGAAGACTACAAAAATTATTTAATCGAGGAAGAAAAATGCTCAGTCACTATTGAAAAATATATCCGTGACATCACTGCATTTGTAAATTGGACAGAGGGTAATGAAATCACAAAAGCACTTGTGCTTGAATACAAAAACATATTGGTACAGCAATATGCTCCTGCAAGTGTGAATTCGGTTCTCTCATCTCTCAATGGATACTTCAATTACATTGAAAGATACGACCTCAAGGTAAAGAACTTAAAAGTTCAAAGACAAATCTTCTGCCAGAGTGAAAAGGAACTTACAAAAGCTGAATATGAACGACTGTTGAAAGCTGCAAAGAGCAAAAAGAACGAAAGACTCTACCTCATCATGCAGACGATATGTGCCACAGGGATTCGTGTAAGTGAATTAAAATATGTCGACGTGAATTCTGTTATGACAGGTCAGGCACAGGTTAGGTTGAAAGGTAAAATACGAATGATAATACTGCCGAAAGAGTTATGCCAACTGCTTAAAAAATATATAAAGGAAAGGCATATCACCTCGGGAAGTGTATTCGTAACAAGAAAAGGTCAGCCAGTTGATCGGCACTCAATATGGAAAACAATGAAACAACTATGCGAAACCGCTGGAGTGTCAAAGAAAAAAGTATTCCCACATAACCTCCGCCATTTGTTCGCACGAACATATTACTCGCTGCAAAAAGATATAGTTCGCCTGGCCGACATTCTCGGTCACTCGAGTGTAAATACTACCAGAATCTATACCATAGAAAATGGCTCAACCCACCGCAGACAAATGCAAAGAATGGGACTTGTGCGGATGCAAAATTAAAAAGACCACATAATCAGCATTATGTGGCAAAATCATTAAAATATTTGAATAAATTATACCACGAAAATACATAAAGGTCAATGTTTCAGAGATAAATACAGAAAATTCGTAAAATTTGCACACAGCAAATAGACCAATGAAAAAAATGGAACTCATTGGTCTGAGGCTCTTTTGAATTTGTGGTAACTGCAATCACCTGAGAGGGTGTTTTTTTTGTTTCAGCTATCTCCGTTACACACATAATGCTGATTATGTGTGCTATGGAGGTACAATGACGAAATTATACAGTTTAATACTATCGCTATGCTTGATGTTTAATATAATCGGTTGCACTATTGAGCAGTCAGCACAAAGCGGAATTATTGCAGAAACCATTCAAACTGAAGCATCCGAGCCAAGTAATCCGAGAGAGGATTTAGAAGTTGAGATCGCTCCGGGAGTAACATCCAACTACGGTCTTATGAGAGTTCACTTCATAGATGTCGGTCAAGCTGATAGTGCATTTATAGAACTTGGTAACGGACAGACAATGCTCATTGATGCAGGTCGCAGTGGTAATGCAAGTACAATTGTAAACTACATAAAAGCTCTGCAATATGAAACCATTGATTATGTTGTCGCATCACATCCTCACGATGATCATATCGGTGGTATGGCAACCGTGCTTGATAGCTTTAACATCGGCAAAATGTATATGCCGAAGCAAGCTCATACAATAACCGCATTTACTAATATGCTTGATGTTATTGATAATAAAAACATTGAGTTATATACCGCAAAAGCAGGCACAAGTATTCTCTCAAGCGGAATCATTAATATAGATGTGCTTGCTCCGTTTGCAGATAGTGATTCTAACCTTAATAATGTTTCAGCAGTTGTCAGAATTACATATGGAAAAACCGTTATGCTCTTTACAGGCGATGCAGAGCATGTAATAGAGAATCAACTTCTTAATTCGGGAATTGATGCAGATGTTCTGAAGGTGGGACATCACGGAGCAGGCTCGGCATCTTCAAGCAGCTTCATAAAAGCCGTATCTCCTGAAGTTGCTGTAATATCTGTTGGAGAAGGTAATTCTTACGGACACCCACACGCAGATACACTCGCAATATTAAATGAGGTTGGAGCGAATATTTATCGTACCGATGAGCAAGGAACAATAGTTGTAACAGCCGACCAAAACAAAAAAATCACGGTTGATAAAAAAGCATCAACCGTAAAAGAAAACGCTCCGCCGGTAGTGATACAAACACCATCTGATAAAGTTCAGGATGAGCCTTTGGTAAGCGACAACCAAAGTCAGGTTGTATATCGTACTCGAACCGGAAAGAAATATCACAGGTCAGGATGTTCCTACCTCAAGAGTAAAATTGAAACAACAGTAAGCGAAGCGCAGTCTATGGGACTTGGCCCGTGCTCACGGTGCAACCCTCCCAGATAGGAGTAGAATATGAGAGTTATAGTAGATAGATTTGAAGGAAATATAGCCGCAGTTGAATTAGAGGACGGAAGCGTTATTGATTGCCCGAAAGCAATACTTCCTCCCAATGCAAAAGAAGGCAGCATTATAAATATTACAGTCGATGAAAATGCAACTAATGCAAAGCTCAAAGAAGTAACAGAACGAATGAATAAGTTATTTAAGGATTAAGGAGAATGAACATGAGAAAGAGAATATTTTCAGTATTAACAATTTGCATGGTTATAATGTCAATGTCGTTATCGGCATTTGCACATGGCGGAAGAACCGACAGTATTGCACAGATTTATTGAATCGAATAAGTAAGCAATACAAACAGAACTTCTGGGGAGAAATCTTCGGAGGTTTTATTTTGCCGTATTCTCTTTACAATTCAACTTCAATAATTAAGCATTAATTGTAACCTCACCCCTCAATTGTAAACTGAAATGCAATATAACGAAAATCAAGCGAAGTCTTGATTTTTTTGTCGAATAGGTGTATAATTAATACATAAATTTTCGGAGGCTTATGCTATGGTAACATATCAAAGACTATGGGAAACATTGAAGAAAAGGAATATTCGCAGGCATGACCTAATGGAACTTGCAGATATATCCTCAACAACTTTAACAAAGCTTAATAAAAATGAGATAGTAGCATTGACCATTCTTATAAAGATTTGTAAAGCTCTTAACTGTCAGATTGAAGATATTGTTGAGGTTAAAGATGAGACACTTGTATGATATACATATGCAAAAATGCGGAATGGTATGACGGACTATGAGTGTACTTTACTTGTTGGAAGACCAAACGTACCGTCAGTATATTCGTTAAACAACAGACCTGACCTTGCGAAACAAAGACAGAAAAAAGTCATAGAATGTATGGTAGAGGTCGAATACATAACCGAAGATGAAGGAAAAGAAATATTAGGAGAGGAGTAAGTGAATATGAAATTAACATTTATAGGAGCAGCTCATGAGGTTACAGGCTCTTGTACCTTGCTTGAAGCTTGTGGAAAGCATATCCTTATTGACTGCGGTATGGAACAAGGCGGCGATACATATGAAAACTGCGAATTGCCTGTTGCACCAATAGAGATTGATGCGATTTGTCTTACTCATGCACATATAGACCATTCAGGAATGATTCCTGCGATGGTTGCAAAAGGCTACACAGGTCCCGTGTATTGTACAGAAGCAACACATAGGCTTTGTAATATAATGCTTCAGGATTCTGCTCACATTCAAGAACAGGAAGCAGAGTGGCAGAACAGAAAAGCAGAGCGTTCCGGCTATCAGCAGTTTATCCCCGTATATACTGTTGCAGATGCATTGGAGTCGCTGAAATTATTCGAAGGACACGGATATAACAAACCAATAGAAATATTTGAAGGTGTAACGATAAATTTCTGCGATGCAGGACACTTGCTTGGTTCATCAAGCATCCACATTACAGTAAATGAAAACGGTGAAGAAAGAACAGTTTTGTTCTCTGGAGATTTAGGAAACATAGACAGACCGCTTATCAGAAATCCTCAAAATCCACCGTATGCTGATTATGTGGTTATAGAATCAACCTATGGTGATAGAGTTCATGGAGAAAGACCTGACTATATCGCACAGCTTACAAAAATAATGCAGGAAACCTTTTCAAAGGGCGGAAACCTCGTTATTCCATCCTTTGCAATTGGAAGAACACAGGAGCTTTTATATCTGTTCAGGATAATTAAGGAACAAGGTCTTGTAAAAGGTCACGAAAACTTTATTGTGTATGTAGATTCACCTCTTGCGGTTGAGGCAACAAAGATATATCAGGATAATCTGATGGGATATTACGATGAAGAAACTCTTGCACTTGTAAAGCAAGGTATCAATCCCATATCTTTTCCCGGATTAAGATTAAGTGTTACAACTGATGAGTCAAGAGCAATAAACTTTGATATGATTCCAAAGGTAATTATATCTGCATCCGGTATGTGTGAAGCAGGTCGTATCAGACATCACTTAAAGCATAACCTGTGGAGAGAAAATAGCACAATACTTTTTGTTGGATATCAGGCAGAAGGAACCTTTGGCAGAAAGCTTATAAACGGAGCTAAGAATGTTTCGTTGTTTGGTGAGAGCATTCAGGTAAATGCAAGGATAGAATCAATTGTAGGTATCAGCGGTCATGCTGATAAAGATATGCTTCTCGGATGGCTTGGAAGTATGGAAAAAGCACCAAAGAAAGTGTTTGTAAATCACGGCGATGATTTGGTGTGTGATGCTTTTTCGCAGACGATATATAACAAACTCAAATTTACAGCAACAGCACCATACAGCGGTGATGAATACGATCTTGCAACAGGCGAATGCACAGCAAGAGGAAGAATAGTTAAGCTGACTAAGGTATCAGAAGGAAGACGAAGAGCAAATCTTGTATTTGACAGACTTATGGCAGCTTGTCAGAGACTTAAAACTGTTGCAGAGTTAAGCCGTAATCTGACAAACAAGGAGCTTGCTAAATTCACAGACCAGATAAACGACTTGTGTGATAAATATGCAAGGAAATCAAAATAAGGCATAGGCAAGGAGGTAAAGGATATGTCAAAAAGATATTTTGCATGTGTATATGGCGGAGCAAATGAAAGAATTGCAAGCCAGCATAAAGAAAAAATAGAGGAATTGGGAAGGTTAATTGCAACAAACGGTTTTTCTCTTGTATATGGAGCAGGAGCGACAGGCTGTATGGGTGCAGTTGCAAGAGGTGTTAAGGAAAACGGCGGTTTTGTTATGGGTATATCTCCTGACTTTATCAGCGAATTTGAAGATATATTCGATTGTGATAATAAGGTTATGGTAGATACAATGGCAGAGCGAAAGACACTTATGGAAAAGCATGCAGATGTGTTCTTTATTGC
>JAZRPE010000034.1:0-4129 GCA_045649085.1 Congzhengia sp. | reverse complement strand
GACTGTAGCAAAATGTATTTCATTTTGCTACAGTCCCTTTTGGGGTGGACGAAAAATAGCACAGATTGGACAAACTGAGCGAAAGTAAGGCATAGCCTTGCTTTCGGTTACCCGAAAGCGTACGTGGGTACGCTGAGAGGCGAAGTTTGTTCAAAACACAAGGCAATATAAATAGAAGGAATTCGTCATTTGACGAATTCCTTCATTAATTTTTGCATTATTTTTAACTTACTTAATTTAAGCAAGAGGTTTGTTAAGCCTTATGTTTGCCTTGTGTGGTATGCGCATTTTGCTACTGCCCCCCATTTTTGTTGTCATATTTCATACACACCCTGCATAGAGTTTAACAAGAAATAAAGAAAGGGTGCTATTATGGAAATCAAAAAAGGAAATATAAATTTATGCGAGCAGGTTGCTAAATGCGCGGCAAATGCTTTAGTGGAGGGCGACGTTATCTTGCCCGACACAAAACCTGATATGGCGGAAATATTAATCGCCGACGCTAAGGCTTCGGTAAACTCAGCTGAGTGCAGAAACGGCTCTTTAACCGTCACAGGGGCAATTTTATTTACTGCCCTTTATATCGCCGAGGATACAACCGACATAAAATCCGTTGAGCAAACACTCCCCTTCAGCCAGACTCTCGATGTAAGATGCGCAGAAAACACCGAATTTAAAGTAACCGGCACCGTTGAACATATAGGCTTTACGCTTGTTAATTCCCGAAAGCTTTCTGCTAAGGTTATGGTGGCTCTTTCCGCTTGCGGAACGCGGCAAAACTGCTACAAGCCCGTAATAGAAGTAAACGGTGACGACGTGGAAAGCCGCGAAAAAAAATACAGCCTGTACATCCCTATGTCTGAAATAAAAACAAAAATAGCAGTTTCTGATATATTGACTGTCCCACAGGATAAGCCTGACATCGGCGAAATCTTAAAGGTCGACGCTTATGTTACTCCTCAGGATGTAAAAGTTATGAATGGCAAAGCAATGGTACACGCTGATTTGCACGTCAATACCGTATATACTGCTTCCGAAAATTCGAAGCTTTTCGGCGTGAGCCACACCATACCTTTTACTGAGGTTGTAGAGGCTCCGGGAGCTGACGAACAAAGTGTTGTAAACGTATCATATGAGGTTTTAAACGTTTGTGCAAATACAAAAGGCGACCTTAACGGCGATACAAAGATAATAAGCATTGAAGCAGATGTGTGTGCAAACGTTTCAGTTTCTAAAACAGTTTCAGAAAAGATTGTTGATGACTGCTATATGATGAATTCAAAAACCGAGCTTGCCCGTGAAAATATGAAAATCAAGGAATATATCACATCGGAAACCACACGTATCCCCATAAGAAGCAAAGTGGAAGCACCAAAAAATGTTGTTGTAAACGAGGTTATCAACTGCTGTGTAAAGCCGCTTTGCAGAGAGCGCTCATGGGAAAATGGCGCAGCTAAAGTATCAGGTAGCCTGGTTGTATTTTTGATTTATCGTGATGCAGATGGTTTGGTGCGCAGTGCCGTTGCCGAAAGTGACATAAAATGGGAAAAGTCGATAAACGACCCCTGCGACATCGAGGCGGATATGTGGATTGAAAGTATAAATTGGGAAGCAGATGAAACAGGAATCCAGATTTTGACCAACGTAGGGCTTTATGCCAAAGCTTTAAAATCACGCAGCGTTGGCATTATATGCGATGTACAGTCAAAAGATGACGCAAATATGAGCGCACCGCCCAGTATGGTAATTTACTTCGCAAAAGACGGCGACACCCTCTGGAGCGTAGCAAAAAAATACCGCACAAGAGCCGAAAAAATAAAAAGAGCAAATAACTTGGAAAATGACAAAATAGAAGTGGGCAGGAGACTATTGATTCCAAAAGCATAAAAAATAAGCCGAGGTTACCCTCGGCTTATTACTTTTTAGTTTTCTGCTAAGAATGCGTTGATTCTTTCTACCAATGCGTCTGCATCTTCGCCGTGAACCGCGCAAGCTTCTGCAACAGATTCACCTGAGGCAGAGGGGCAGCCTAAGCAGTGCATGCCAATTTCAAAAAAGAACTGAGCTGTTTCGGGATTCAACTTCAAAACATCCATGATAATTGTGTCTTTTGTAATCTGAGCCATTTTTATATTACCTTCTTTCTATTTTTATTAACATATAAGTTATAATTGAGCGATTTTGTTATATTTTTTCCCACAGGCAATATATTATACAATGAGGGAAAGCTTCGCAAAACCACCATACAAACTCATTATAAAACAACTTGTGTATTCAAATGATATTTTACCAGGAGTAAAAATGCTTGCTCGCAAGGGCATTTTTACGACGCCGTCAATTGGCATATGCGGTCATAATGACCGCAGAAAGCTGTCAAGCTTTTAAGAATTTTATAAAATAAAATTCTGTATATGCCAATTATACAACAAACAAAAAGCAATTTCAATACTGCATAAAAATTTTTTAATGAAATCAGCAAAAAAGTAAACGTTTTTTAAAAATATTATGTAAACTAGCTCATTTTTTGTCAAAAAAGTTATTAACATTGTCAACAGGTTTCTCAACAGAAAAAGTTGTTGAAAACCCTAATTTTACGTTAGTTATCAACATTATCAACAGGTTATCAACAGATTTTCGAGTATTTTTTAAGAAGTTGTAACCTGTTTGTAAAGTGGTTTTAATGCCGTAAATATGGGAAGTTTACATAATATTGTTACAGGGAGGTTAAATTTAAATTGAGCAAAAAGTTGTTAAATATTTTATCCATTGCACTAATTTATTGCGGTGCCGTATTTGGTGCAGGTTTCGCCTCCGGCAGAGAAATTTTTTCCTTTTTTTCGTGTTACAAGGCAGGTGGAATTGTGATTTCCGTTTTTGTAGGTTTTCTGTTTTCTTTTTTTGGATATACAGTGAGTAAATATGCAAAAATGTATAAAATTCAAAATGCCGATGAATATTTTCGCGATTTGTTCCCCAAAAGTGCTGCCAAACTTTTTTCAATCATTGCAAATGCCTTTTTGGTACTTTCATTTTGTATTATGATTACTGGCTGTGGAGTTCTTTTTTCTGAGCAGTTGGGCACTTCCCCCCTTGCAGGTGTGCTTATATCGCTGCTTATATGCTTTATTGTCATCAAAAATGATGTGTCAGGACTTGAAAAGTTTAACCTTTTAGCTACACCCTTTATGCTTGCAGGTGTGATAGTTTTGTGCTGCGTTTGCCTTGCTCTGCGAAAAGTAAGCGACGTGAACTTAGACGAAGTTGTTTCCCCTGCAATATCAGGACTTTTGTACATAAGCTATAATATGGTATCAGCAGTAGCGGTGCTGATATCAGCAGCAAAAATAGCCAAAACACCCTTACAGGCAGGCGTAGGCGGTGCTATAGGCGGAATATTGATTTTTATTCCTCTTGTTCTTATGAGCACAGTCCTTGCTTACCATTGGGAGGTAGCAAGCCAACCTCTGCCATTTTTTGCGCTTATTTACGAAAATTTTCCTAAAATGAGCGTTATTTGCTGGGTAGTGCTGTATTTTGCAATGCTGACAACTGCCGTATCCTCAGGCGTAGCAGTTGTAGAAAACCTCTCTCCTGACAAAAGTACAAAAAGCGTGTATTTACTGTGTTTTCTGGCACTTTTTATGTCATTCATACCCTTTACTACACTTGTACAGACAGTATATTCTGCCTTTGGATTTATAGGAATTGTGCTAATAGCAGGAATTATCATAAAAAAATTAAGAAATCAAAAGAAAAAAGAATTAAACGCGAGAAAATCAAAGTAATATTGATTTATTTTTACTAAATCGCCATAAATACACGCTTTTTTCAGTTGCAAAGGCACAAAAAAAATGCTATTATTATGAAGTGCCACAGAGACGAAGGAATGTCGGGGTTTGGCGCAGTTTGGTAGCGCACTTGGTTTGGGACCAAGGGGCCGGGGGTTCAAATCCCTTAACCCCGACCAATTAGGTGTATATATGCTGGCGTAGCTCAGTTGGTAGAGCAGCTGATTTGTAATCAGCAGGTCAGGGGTTCAAGTCCGTTCACCAGCTCCATGCCGGTGACAGCTACCTGACACCGGTTCATATGGGAGAGTTCCCGAGTGGCCAAAGGGGGCAGACTGTAA
>JAZRPE010000033.1:0-21715 GCA_045649085.1 Congzhengia sp. | reverse complement strand
ATCATGTATTACAGAAAGTGCACTACATGGAGCATCGTTAGATGCAACAGTAGGAATAATAATCAAAGGACAACTAAGACTATCCGCTGCAGCACGTGCTGTATCAAGTGTTTTGCCGCCGCCAAAACCAATAATAACATTACAGTCTGATTCACTATACTCAGAAATAACTCTATCAATTTCAGCCTGTGTTGTTTCGCGGCCAACAATAACAGAATAAATAGAGTATGAATCATCAGTAATTGCAGTTATATTGTGTCCATATCTTTCAAAACTTCCTGAAGTAGTTACAAGAAGAGCTCTATCACCTAGCATGGTAATATATTCGCCTAAATAACCAACCGCTCCAGGCTTTTGAAAATAGATTCCAGGAGAACGAAGAACTATATCCATATACAATCTCCATTTCAGAAAATAAAGAAAAAGCGCGATCATGATTTGATCGCGCTTTGTGTTGGCGTCTACCTATCTTCCCGGGCCGTCACCAGCCAAGTATTGTCGGCACAAGCGAGCTTAACTGCCGTGTTCGGAATGGGTACGGGTGGACCCTCGCCGTCATCAACACCAACTATGTAATTATATCAAACCAATGACATAATGTCAAGGTTTAAATGGTGACCCGTGGGGGAATCGAACCCCCGTTTCAGGCGTGAGAGGCCTACGTCTTAACCGCTTGACCAACGGGCCATATATAAATATTGTAAATTGGTAGCGGCAGCTGGATTTGAACCAGCGACCAATCGGGTATGAACCGAGTACTCTAGCCAACTGAGCTATGCCGCCACAAAACTGACAAAATGTATTTTACACTATAAAACTTGTTTTGTCAAGCAATTTTTTCAAATATTTTCCCCTTTCTTTCATCTTTGCTATATTTTGGCGAAAAAGCATTGATTTTTTGCACCTGAAACTGTATAATCTAATTATATATTTCCCTCAGGAGATGCGAATTATGAAAAAAATTATTTCCTTGTTCTTAACAGTTTTTATAATATTGTCTTCAATTTCTGTGGTTTGTGCGGAGGAAGCGCTCTGGGAGACCGAATACAGGCGCGTGATAAACGCCTCGAAGGCGTCAAACTTTGTTCTTTTAGATGTGACAGGAGACGGAGTACCAGAGTTGTTTTCTGACAATTACGGCAAGGTTTTTTCCTTTTATTATAAGGACGGCACAGCCATAAAGGCGTCTGAAAATAAAGATGTTCCATTTGAATTTTTTAAAAACTTAAAATATGTGGAAAATACCGAAACAAATGAATTCTTTTATATGGGACAGGTTACCCACGGCGGGCTTTTGTATACCTATAAAATGAGCTTTCCTGCAAATGTTCCAGTTTTGGAGGTTGTGGCACAGGAAAACCTGTTAACGGGAGCAGGAAACTTTAAGGGCGACGCAGAGGTGTTTTCAAATGCGGCGGAGATTTCATCTTTGGTGTCTGAGTATCTCAAAAAATTCGCAGCACGCTATCTGTGCGTTGTGAACATTACCGCAGATGACATACATTCTTTCGGAAGAAACGGCGCATCTACGCGGGCTTTTTCCAGATACAGGCTTTTATCAGGACTTTCTGATGACACCAGAAACTTTTCCGCTGCACAGCGGGAAAAAATCAAAAAATCTGTTGCTTTGGGCAATTTTTCAGAATTTTCAAAAATTTCTGTTTTGAGCGACAATGCAGTTTTTGTGGAGTTTTTTGTAAACTTCGCTGAAACCGAAAAAATGGAGTTTTCGTATATGAAGCGTTGGGCGCTTTTAGACGCAGACCTTGCTCAGGTAAAATATTTCAGCACAGAGCGGGACCTAAATACTGATGAAATATCTTCACTTATTGCGGCAGAAAATATTCCCTCAAACATCAATCCGGATTACGAAAGAAGCGCATCTTTCCGCGGAATTGACGATTATGTAAATTACCTTGCCTCTTTGGTTTCGGCATCAGGCGGTGTTAACGAAAACGGCAAAAAGACTGTGGCACAGTTTATGGAATACGCAGTAAACAAGTGTTCAAGAGCTGCACTTAAATCAAGCAACAATACCCTTACCATTACAAAGAGCGCAGTTTCTATTATTGCGGAAAACGCGGCTATCTGTATGGGGCAACTGGTTTCTGTGTGCAATTCAAAAAACCTGTCACAGATAAGAACCGCGCGTACAATACCTGAGCTTGTGTGCAAGGGCGTAGACTTGGCAAAGCCTGTTCGCATAGAATTTGAGGAGGGCGTAAGCAGCGCACTTTCGGCGGTATCGGGTATCAGGATTATGTTAGATGACAGTCACGGCATATATGTAAATACCGCAGAACTGGCAATCCTTGAGGAGTCAAACGACACCTTCTGCATTGAGTACAAGCAGAACTCTGAGGATTATTCTATCGTGTTTACCGATAGAAACAATGCTCCTGTAGATACAATTCTTTCGCCTGTGTGGTTTATCGTGCCGGCAAAAGATGTGTATTCTTCTGTTATTGCAAGCTATGAGGGCGCAACAGACAACCGCGGCGGTCAGTTTGATGAGCGAGGCGGCACTATTGAGTTTTCCGCTCTTCGCACGGGAAATTATCAGGTGGTAGAAAACGACATTACCATCAATGATGCAGACGACGTAAGTCTTTCAAGAAACGAGGCTATCAGGTTTTTGGTGTCAAAGGGTGTCTTTACCCTTGATAAAAGGAAAAACTTCTATCCTCAGAGCAAGCTGACAAAGTACGATTTTACAATGGCGCTGGTCAAGATGTTTTATCAGCTTACAGAAGATGCACAGGTTTCGTACCCGGACATTAAGAAAAACAACAAATATTATAAATATGTAGCAACGGCAGAAGCACAGGGCTTGACCAAAGCAGACAAAAACGGAAATTTCAGCGGACAATCTGCTGTCACAAAGGAACACCTTCTGGCGCTTTGCGGCAAGGTGCTGGCTGATAAAAAAGGCTATCAGTACCCCGATAAATATTTAGAATATTTACAGTTTACGGATAAAGACATAATTGCAGCAGATGCAGTTGGCTACATATCTATAGCGGTGCAATGCGGTCTGGTTGATAATGCGGGAGAATTTGCGCCCGACACATCTGTAACTAAAGAAGAGGGTGCAGAAATACTCTACAAGACCTATATGCTCCTGTATGACACCTCTGCAGTTACAACATCTCTTTCATCGACTTTATCAACGCCTGACGTGAGCGCACCAATGAGCGATTTGGGGGTATTACCCAGAGTCGCAATGTGTATCGGTGTGACAGTTATATTCTTGGTGGGAATAATTTTGGTAGGAAGAAGGAAAAAAGAAGAATAGAAAAGGCACTCCGGATGGAGTGCCTTCATCTATTTACAATATTTTGTCGTCTTGTTTTGAACGATTATGTGTTGCTTTTTGAAACCAAAATTAGTTCTTGGGATTTACTATATCTCTCCAGTCAAGATCGCCTCGCTCTAAACCTCTTACCAAAACCTCAGCCGTTGCCACGTTTGTAGCAAGGGGCACATTATGTACGTCACACAATCTTAAAAGAGCTGATACGTCAGGCTCGTGTGGCTGAGCGGTCAAGGGATCACGGAAAAACAACACAAGGTCGATTTCGTTGTAGGCGATACGAGCGCCTATCTGCTGGTCGCCACCCTGGGGGCCTGATAAAAATCTGTGAACATCAAGACCTGTTGCATCGGCAACAAGGCTTCCTGTTGTGCCTGTTGCACAGAGCATGTGTTTTGATAAAATACCCTTATATGCTATACAGAACTGAATCATCAATTCTTTTTTCTTGTCGTGTGCTATTAATGCAATATTCATTTTTTTTACCATCCCCTGTCTTTGAAATTTTGCGAAAAAATTTTCGCATCGGTTAAATTATATCACAACATTAAAATTACGTCTATATTTTTTTGATTTTTTTTATGAGTATTGTTCGATTTTTATTTCTTCGCCTGCAAGGTACGCAATTTCAGGAGCAGAGAGGAATTTCTTCAATGTACTCTGCTTTACCGTGGTACAAACTCCTGCTATTTCCAAATGCTCAGGCATTAATTTCATAGCCACAACAACGCTCTGGGGGCTTGTAACTACGGCTTTTCCGTAAAGAGCGCCCAAAACGAACAGGTTTTTAGCACATTTTACACAAGCACCCCGCTCCACGTCACCGATGATGATTAAGTTGTTGTCGTACACTACCGTTTCGCCCTCGGTAATTTTTGTTCTTATAAATTTTGTTATTCCCTCGTCACTGCTCAAATCGTCTAAGGGCGAATGCTGCTTGGGAAGCATTTTAGGTGGTGTTTCTATAAAGATTACCTGTGTGCTTGAAAGTATTTCGCACACAATGGGGCGAAGCTGGTACACCTCTGCCTCGGTCAAAGATGTGCTGGTCAAAAACACCTCTAGAGTTTCTTCGTTGAAGAAAGCTGCGCTATCGGAAAGCTTTACGGGAAGCTCTGCACACGCCGTGACAAAGTCTGCCTCCTCTATCAAAATCATAATGCCCTTGGGGCTTCCTTTTAGTGTTATCATTGTCAATTTCCTTTCTGTTGTATATATTGAAGACTTACCGATGACTAAAGTAAGTTGATATTGCGGATTTTATTGCTGTTGCTGCAGTATTTCCTGAGGGCGCGCCCTCAATTACCCCGCAAAAAGCGATTTTGGGGTTGTCAGCTGGAGCGTAGCCGATAAAAAGACCGTTGGTTTTGCCCCCTGTCTGGGCAGAACCCGTTTTACCTGCAACGCTGACGGGAAAATTTCGAAAAACCTGTTTTGCAGTACCTGAGGTAGTGACCGCTACCATGCCCTGATGGATAGCATCAAGGGTATTAGCTGATAAATTAACTTTATTTAAAAGAACTTTTTCCTGTTCTTTGCCGTCAATGCTTTTTAAAATATGACAGGAATATACCCTGCCGCCGTTGGCAAGTGCCGCGGCATAGTTGGCAAGGGACAAGGGAGTAAAGCGGTTGTCGCTCTGACCGATTGCTGCCTGCAGAGTGTCCCCAGCGTACCAATGATTAGTTCGGTTGTCAGGATGGGCAATGTGACCTGTTGCCTCCTCGCCCGAAAGTTCAATTCCTGTAGGCGAGCCGAGGCAAAAGCTTTCAGCAGTAGCAGCAATTGCGTCTATGCCTGTTTTGTCCCCAAGCTCATAAAAAAAGTAGTTACAGGACACACAAAGTGCCTGAGAGAGATTTATTGTGCCGTGAGTTTTCTTTGTTTCTCGGTAAATATTGCAACGAAAGCTGCGGTCGTAGTAATCATATTTTCCTAATGTTTTTATTTTGGTAGCAGGGGATATAACTCCCAGCTCTAAAGCCGCTGCGGCCGTTATAGGCTTAAAGGTAGAGCCTGGCTCATAAAGACCTGCTATGGCCCTGTTGAACAGTGGCTTGTTTTTATCATTTAACAGCTTTTTGTAATCCTTGCTGAAATCTGTAATGTTGTAGTCGGGGTAAGACGCCATTGCAAGTATCTCTGCTGAATTAACGTCGGTTATGACTATAGCACCTGACAGCGCGCCCTTTGTGCTTTTGATAGTATTTTCAAGGGAAGCCTCGGTTGCCTCCTGCAGCGGAAAATCAATAGTCAGTGCTACGGTTTTGCCCTGTACGGCGTCAATATCAGTTTCAAAGATTTTGCCACCTTTTTCAAGAGCAACCCTGCCGTCTGTGCCGCGGAGAATCTCTTCAAAGGCTTTTTCTGCACCCTGCTTGCCAATGTAGTCATCACGCCTGTATGAGGGATTTTTCTTGTATTCGTCGGCGGTTATTATGCCGCATCTTCCCAAAAGGTGTACCGCTACATCAGGATAAAAATACTCACGCACAGGGCGAAGCTTTAATTCGGCACAGGGAAAGCTTTCGGGGGTTTCTTTGATTTTCGTTATTATCTCAGGAATTGTATCCTCACTTACCACATATGGATTGTAATATGAAAAATCGTTATCCTCCATATCCTGATACATTTCATCGTAAGGAATGTTCAAAATAGCAGAAAGATTTCTTACTGTGACATCCACATCCTCTTGGCTGCTCTTTTTTATCCTTAATATATACCCCTGTCTGTTTCCGGCTAAAACAGTACCGTTTCTGTCGGTTATTTCCCCTCTGGGAGCGTACTGGGTTTCCGACAGTGAAAGTCTGGCAGAAACCTCGGTGCGGGCATCTTTTGCTTTTGCTATCTGGAGATAACCAAGCCTAAACACCAGGCATACAAAAAACGTACTTAATAATATATAAATAATTTTAAATCTTTTCAACTTTCAATTCCTTTTTTAAAAACACATAAAACACAGGAGTTGCAGCTGTGTTTCCAGCTACAAAAAGAAAAAATCGGGGCGTTGCAGTTATGGCGGCAAACAAAGTAAGTGCAACAGCCGCTGCAACGAAAAAAACAACTCCTCTTACCTTAAAAAGCAAGCTCCTTAAATATACACATCCCAAGGATATGTACAAATACAAGAATGTATAAAAAGGAAAGGTTTCTGAATATAAATCGCAAAAAACACCGCATATACCTGAGATAGCAAGCCACACAGGCGAGCCTGTCAGGGATACGCAAACAGCCAGCACTAATGACAGTCTTGTAAAAATAAGGGTACTGTCCAAAAGAGCGAGGACAAGCATTGCCAAAAAGCCAAAAACAAACCTCACCAGCCCACCTCCGACAAAATACATACTGTGTGAAGACTGAAGATGTCAGTCGCTATGCGTATTTTAGCGTTTTCTTCCTTTTTGGTGGCTTCGATTACCCTACCGATTAGCAGTCCCTTGGGAAACACCGTTCCAAGACCTGATGTTAATATATCATCTCCTGCGGCGGCAAAATCCTGCGCTCCGAAAAGAGTGAGGGTTATGGTGTTTTCAAAAAAACCTTGTCTTGAGCTCTCGGTGTAGCCTAAGGCTCCCGAATCGGCAACCATAGCACCTGCACAAACCTCAGGAGCAGATAATGGCAAAACGTGGGCGTGAGTATCAAATACACGCACAACACGACCCGCCAAAGCCTTGCCGAAAACTGCTGCATCGCCTGTTTTTATGCCGCTTTGTGCCCCTCGGTCAATAGTTAAAAATATCTCATCAGCTATACTAAGTGAAGTAACATTAGCATAGGTTTTTGTATATTTTTTTGAAAAATCTGTATCAAGCAGCGCCTGTAATTCGCGATTTTCTTTTTCCAGCAAATCAGCCTTTGCCGCCTGTTGTGAAAGGTTTATTACCTGTTTTTTTAATTCTTGATTTTCTTGTGAAATTTTCGTGTCAAGCACAGATGTGAGCGCCTGCTTAAAAGGTGTAAAATCAAGTTTTAGCGCATATGCCGCCACACCGAAGGTTACGACAAAAGCGCACGCAGCAATGATTTTTTTCATAAAGCTCTACCTGAGGAAAGCCCGATGTTTTCTTGTAAAAATCGGGAAAGTCCAGGCATTGCGGCACATCCTCCGCAAAGGGTAATGCCACGCTCGGACAGGTCGCAGGCAAGCTCTGCAGGTGTGTTTTCGAGAGCGGATTTTACCGTGTGGCAAATCTCCGACAAAACAGGAGCAATAGCCTCGCGCACCTCATCTGATGTGACGGTTATTTCCCTGGGCAGACCGCTGGCATCATCACGACCCAAAACGCAAACTTGTTTATCAGGCGTATCCGGGTGTGCAGAACCGATAGCGCATTTTATTTCTTCAGCGGTTTTTATCCCGATAGTAACGCCGAAATTCTTCTTTATATATTCTTTTATGCATTTGTCCATTTCATTGCCTGCAAAGCGTGTGGATACGGCGCAAACAACACCGCCAAAGGATACCACCGCCGCAGTTGTAAGACCTGCGCCAATGTCTAAAATCATATTGCCAAAGGGTGCGTCGGTTTCAAGGTTTGCGTCTTTTGCAGATGCCATAGGCGACTCTACAATTTTTTGTACTTTTACACCTGCGCGCTCAACCGCCTCACGAAGAGCTCTCTGCTCCATGTCGGTAGCATCAACAGGAATTATTATTTCTGCCCTTGGGCGAAATGTTCCTTTCGGTACGGCGCTGCCCAGAAAAATTCTGAGCATAGCGGCAGCTGCGTCAAAATCAGAAATCACGCCGCTCTTTACAGGCGAAATTACGGAAATCTTTGCAGGAGCTCTTCCCAGCAGATTTTTGGCTTCTTCGCCTACTGCCACAACTCTGCCTGTTTCTTTGTCTGCAGCCACCACTGTAGGGGATAAAAAAATCA
This sequence comes from Congzhengia sp., assembly GCA_045649085.1. Classification (GTDB taxonomy): domain Bacteria; phylum Bacillota; class Clostridia; order UBA1381; family UBA9506; genus Congzhengia. Next base: position 13,519 of record JAZRPE010000033.1, on the reverse strand, counting down.
GCCCCTTGCCTTCTTCTGCAATTTTTGTATTTGCAGTTCCTAAATCAATTACTATGTGCTTTGCCATACATATCCTCCCAAAAAAGTTATGTACGGCACAAATTTAAAATATGTTAAATTCTTTTTTCAGGACCTGATAAAGCTTATTTAAAGGAAGTCCCACTACATTAAAATAGTCCCCTGAGATTTTTTCCACAAATTTTCCGCCCTGACCCTGTATACCATAAGCACCTGCTTTATCGAGAGGTTCGCCTGATGCTACATAGTCGGCAATTTCTGTGGCAGTTAACTCAGCAAATGTCACTTCTGTTTCCACATAAAAGCTTTCAGACTTTGCGCTTTTTGTATCAAGCACCGTAACGCCTGAAATCACGCTGTGGGTACGCCCCGAAAGGGAGGCCAGCATAGCGGCAGCATTCTGTGCATCCTTTGGTTTTCCCAAGATTTTACCATCTGATACCACAATGGTATCAGCACCTATAACTATTGCTTCTGTTTCTATGTTTTTGGCAACGGCAGCAGCCTTCTTTAAAGACAGACTTTCTGCTATAAAATAAGCAGGAAGACTTTCATCTACTGTTTCGTCTGCGTCGCTGACCATAATCTTAAAAGGAATGTCTAAAAGGGACAGTATTTCTTTTCTTCTGGGAGATTGGGATGCTAAAATTATTTCCATATGTTTTCTCCTTTATTTTGCGGTTAATTGTAAAAATTATTCAGCACCACGGTAAAAATGTCCGCGTGTTATTTTTTCAAAAACGCCTTTTGGTGTAATTCCCGCCATTGCGTCTTTATAAGCATTGATAACTTTTTTTACCTCTTTGGCGCTTTCTGTTGTAAACTTTAAGCGAATAGCGTCAACGTTTAGCGACAACAAATCTGCCCACTTGTCCGCCATATAAAGAGGTACTGAGTTTAATAGAATGTTTCGGCAGTTTTCACACATTATGGGGAAACGCCCGCCCAGTCTGTCGGCAAGTTCGTATGCTCCGCCGCCTTTACTGCACATACCCTGTGACTTTATCACACAATTTTCCATAACCATTACAGGGAGTCTTCCGTATGCGATAATCTCCGTGGGAACGGCGGTGTTTTTGGTAATTTCTTTTATTTCGTTTATGTTCAGCTCAGGCGACAGCGTCACACGCTTGACGCCCTTGGCTGATAACAATTCACAGGTGGCAGAATTAGTGACGTTAAGCCGTTCGCCGCCGTAGACTTCTTTTGTAAAGTCCAACTGCCCGATATTTTGTGCCATAATTTTTGAAGCACTTATTCTGTCGTTTTCTCCCTCTTTTTTGATAGCGGGACAAAGAACAAAGTCTGAGTCAACCTTTTTTGATAGCTCATAAGAGGTTATGATTTCATATTCAAATTCTTTTGAGGCTGTGAGCTGTTCTTCTGTTGATACCTCAACAATTATTTTCGGTGGGGTGCGTTTTTTGAATGTTTTTTCTCTTTGGGGAAGGTCTTTTACGCACTTTTTATAAGAATTACAAATTAATTCCTCGAGAGTAGCGCATACCTGACGTCTTAGTGCATTTATAGCCGAAACAGGTACAAAGGGGTTGCCTTCGTGATTTATCTCTATGTTTTCAGCACAAAATGCCGTATCTCCCAATTTTTCCAATTGTGCTCTCAGACGCTCCGGGTCAAAATCCTTTCTGGCAGGTTCTAAGGTGTCGCCCTGAGCTTGCGCAAAGAAGCTGTCACATGTTGCCGTAAGGTGTAGGGGACTCCCCTCTTTTGCCGCAAGAGTAAATGATATACCTCGGCGGCGGGATAGGTCTTCTTCTTTTATTTTTACAACGTCGGCACGGGTTGCTCCTACCTTACCTGCGCTGTCATAATCCATCATTTTATCAAATTTTCTTCCCTCAAAATATCCCCAAGAGCTGCCGCCTCTTGAGAAAAAGGCGAGAGTTTTGTCTATTTCTTCTGCGGACACTCCTCCTGTTTTCGCTTTTTTATAAAGGGATGTTACTGCGGCAGTGTATTCGGGGGATTTCATACGTCCCTCAATCTTTAAGGAATGGACGTAGGGCGCAAGTTCTTCCAATCTGTCAGCAAGACAGATGTCTTTCAGTGACAATAGCGGCATATTTTTGCTTACTGGCTTTCCGTCGTGCAGTAAGGTATAGCTGAGTCTGCAGGGTTGGGCGCAAAGTCCGCGGTTTCCGCTCCTTCCGCCTATGACAGAAGACAAAAGACATTGCCCTGACCACCCCATACAAAGAGCTCCGTGGACGAAGGTTTCTAATTCTATGCGGGTATTTTCTGCAATTGATTTTATTTCATCAATACCAAGCTCACGAGCTAAAACCACACGGTCAGCTCCTAAATCTTGTGCTATGCGCACTGCCTCAGTTGATGCTGCTGTCATTTGGGTTGAAGCATTTATAAAAATGTCGGGACACATCCTTCGGATATGGACAAGCAACCCCAAATCCTGAACGATTATACCGTCAACACCGGCTTCGCACAATGATGCGGCGTAGTTCACAGCATTTTCAAATTCCTTTTCTTTTATTAAAATGTTCAGTGCAACATAGAGCTTGACGTTGTGCAAATGGCAAAGTCGGCAAGCTTCAATAATTTCTTCATCATTAAAATTTTTTGCATTTCTTCTGGCTGAAAAGCCAGTGCCGCCGATATATACCGCATCTGCACCTGCGCGGATTGCAGCCACTAAACATTCATAATTTCCTGCAGGGGACAAAAGCTCCATATTCTCACCTCACAAGTATAGTTTACCTTATTTTACTATTTTATAATAACATACTAATATGAATATAAAATTACATTTACTTTAATTTTAAATTTCAAGCGATTTTCCCTTGATTTTATGTCGAAAATTTGTTATACTATTAAAAATAAATAAAATAGCAAAACTATTCATATAACTACGCGAAAGGGGTACAAAGATGAGCAAAGTAATTAAAGAAGGGCTTACTTTTGATGATGTTTTATTAGTTCCTCAGAAATCAGAAGTTACACCCGATATGATTAACCTTAAAACCCGCCTTACAAAGAATATCACATTAAATATTCCCTTGATGAGTGCGGCAATGGACACAGTTACAGAGTCTGCTATGGCTATTGCCATTGCGCGTGAGGGCGGTATCGGTGTTATTCATAAAAATATGACAATTGAAGCACAGGCAACAGAGGTTGACAAGGTTAAACGTTCAGAACATGGTATCATTACTGACCCTTTCTTCCTTTCTCCTGATAATACATTGGAAGAATCCGACAAATTAATGGGAAAATACAGAATTTCAGGTGTGCCGATTTGTGAAAACGGAAAACTTGTTGGCATTATCACAAACCGTGACCTTCGCTTTGAAGAAGATTTTTCAAGAAAAATCGGCGAAGTTATGACAAGAGAGAACTTAATCGTTGCTCCCGAAGGCACAACCTTAGAGCAGGCGCAGGATATTCTTCGCCGCCACAAGATTGAAAAGCTCCCCATTGTTGATGTAAATGGCGCATTAAAAGGACTTATCACAATCAAAGATATAGAAAAGAGCGTAAAATATCCTAACGCTGCAAAGGATTCTAACGGCAGACTCTTAGTTGCTGCTGCTATCGGCGTAACAAAGGATATTTTAGAGCGCGCGGGAGCTTTGGTTGCAGCACAGGTTGACGCACTTGTGTTAGACTCTGCTCACGGTCACAGTAAAAACATCTTAGAAGCAGTGAAATTAGTTAAGAAAACATTCCCCAACGTTTCACTTATTGCAGGTAACATTGCAACAGGCGAGGCTGCAGAGGATTTAATAAAAGCAGGCGCTGATGCTATCAAGGTTGGTATCGGTCCCGGCTCTATCTGTACAACACGTGTTGTTGCAGGTATCGGCGTACCTCAGATTACGGCTATTTCCGACGTTTATGAGGTAGCTCACAAATACGACATTCCCGTTATCGCTGACGGCGGTATCAAATATTCAGGCGACCTTCCTAAGGCTATTGCAGCAGGCGCAAACGTAATTATGGTGGGCAGCCTCCTTGCCGGCTGTTCAGAGAGCCCCGGAGATGAAGAAATCTATCAGGGCAGAAGATTTAAGGTTTACCGCGGTATGGGCTCTATGGCAGCTATGGAGGTTGGTTCTAAAGACCGCTACTTCCAGACAAACACCAAAAAGCTTGTTCCTGAAGGCGTTGAAGGACGTGTTCCCTATAAAGGCGTTGCCGCTGATACAATCTATCAGCTAATGGGGGGACTTCGTGCCGGTATGGGTTACTGCGGAACACCCACAATTGAAGAATTAAAGGTAAGAGGTAAGTTTATTAAGATTACCTCTGCGGGTCTTATTGAGAGCCATCCTCACGATATTTCAATCACTAAGGAAGCTCCTAACTATAGTCAGTCATAAAGTCGGGATGTAAAAAACGTCCAGAACGCAAAAGTGTGAATCTGAATCGTTTTTTCCTATCCCTTAAAGAGCAAAACACGAAAAAAGGCGCGAGAACATCTGCGCCTTTTCGTTAATTTAGAAAGAAAGGAAAAAGAAATGAAAAAGTACGATGACCAGAGTATATCGTCATTAAAAGGTGCTGACCGAGTGCGTAAGCGCCCGGGTGTAATATTCGGCTCTGACGGTATAGACGGATGCGCACATTCCTTTTTTGAAATTTTATCAAACTCTATCGACGAAGCCAGAGAAGGACACGGCAAGGAAATAGAAATCACAAGATTTGCCGATAAATCAATAGAAGTAAAAGACAACGGTCGTGGTATCCCTATGGGATATAACGAAAAAGAGGGAAGATTCAACTGGGAGCTGGTTTTCTGCGAAATGTATGCAGGCGGCAAGTATAATAACGACGCCGCAGGCAACTATGAGTATTCTCTCGGCTTAAACGGTCTTGGTACTTGTGCCACACAGTATGCCTCATCTTATATGGATGCAACGGTACTTCGTGACGGCAAGCGCTACACCATGCACTTTGAAAAGGGTAACCCCGTAGGAGATTTGCAGGTTGAAGACGTTAAGGGCAAGAAAACAGGCACAACCATCAAATGGCGCCCTGATACAGAGGTTTTTACCGACATTAACATTCCTTTAGAATATTATCAGGACGTTTTAAAGAAACAGGCGGTAGTAAATGCAGGCCTTAAGTTTGTGCTTTACAACCAGACCCCCGACGGCTGGGATATGTATGAGTACTGCTACGACAAGGGTATTATCAACTATATAGAAGAAATTGCAGATAACAAATCCTTTACCCCTATCTTTTCATTTGAAACAGAGCGCAGAGGTCGCGACCGTGAGGATAAGCCTGATTACAATGTTAAAATGAGCTTTGCTTTTTGCTTTAACAATGAGATTAATATGATAGAATACTATCACAACTCCAGCTTCTTAGAGCACGGCGGCTCGCCCGACAGAGCGGTAAAGAGCGCCTTTGTTGCGTCGATTGACAAATACTTGAAGGCAAATAATAAATACAATAAAAACGAATCAAAAATAAGCTTTGTAGACGTTGCTGATAGTCTTATTTTGGTATCCAACTCGTTTTCAACTATTACCAGCTATGAAAACCAGACAAAAAAATCTATAACAAATAAGTTCATACAAGAGGCTATGACGGAGGTCTTAAAAGAGCAGCTTGACGTGTTCTTTATAGAAAATAAAGAGGCGGCGGAAAAGATTGCACAGCAGGTGTTAATCAACAAAAGAAGCCGTGAAAGTGCAGAAAAAACACGAATTGCCGTTAAGAAGAACTTAACAGGCGCAGTTGATATGACAAACCGTATCAATAAGTTCATTAACTGCCGTACTAAGGACATCAACCGCCGTGAAATTTACATCGTTGAGGGCGACTCAGCTCTTGGCTCTTGTAAAAAAGGCAGAGATGCAGAATTTCAGGCGATTATCCCTGTTCGTGGTAAAATCTTAAACTGCTTAAAGGCAGACTATGCAAAGATTTTCAAGAGTGAAATTATCACAGACTTGGTTCGTGTTCTTGGCTGCGGTATTGAGATAAAGTCAAAGCACGCCACAAAGGATATGACCACCTTTGACCTTAACAATCTTCGCTGGAATAAGGTTATTATCTGTACCGACGCCGATGTTGACGGCTACCAGATAAGAACTCTTATCCTTACTATGATTTATGTTTTAATGCCTACGTTGATTAAAGAGGGCAAGGTTTACATTGCAGAATCTCCTCTGTTTGAGATAACCTCAGGCAAGGATACCTTCTTTGCATTCAACGAGCAGGAAAAGCAGGAAATCATCGAGAGCTTAGGAAACAAAAAGTACAAAATTCAGCGCTCCAAGGGTCTTGGCGAAAACGAGCCTGAAATGATGTGGCAGACCACAATGAACCCCGAAACAAGAAGATTAATCCGCGTGACATATGATGACGCAGAAAAAACTGCAGAAATGTTTGACGTATTGCTTGGCGACAAGCTCCAAGAGCGTAAGGACTATATCGCGGAATTCGGACATAACTTCTTAGATTTGGCAGATATAAGCTAATAAAAAGGGCAAGAACCGCACCGTTGGTGCGGTTCTTTTTTAAAGTTTTCGTGGCAGAAAAATGAGCTTATGTAGGAGCATGAATCAAAAAAGTGCGCAAAGCAGAGCTTCACGCACAAAAAACGCAATGCTCCTGTTTTTGCGACAAAACTCTAAGATACTGGTGTGTATGCTTAAAAGAGCATGCATTTTTATCGAAAGATAAAAAAATACACACCTAATATCCTTATAAAGTTTTGTCGCAATTACATTATAGCACTAATGAACAGATAATGCAAGAGTTTTTATGATGCAGCAAAAAAGGAGCTTTATAAAGCTCCTTTAATCATTATATTCTAAAATAAACAACAGCTCTTTGCTTGCTTTTTTATTGTCCTTTCCCGTTACCTGATAATTGTGATTTTTTTCTTTGACAGTAACGCTGCCGTATGCCCTGAGCATTTGGGCAATTTCTGCCGACGTAGGCTTTGCACGGGTGTTTTGGCTCAGTATGATATATCTTGTTTTGCCGCGAAGTCCATCCACCAACTCTTTTAGAGAGCTGATAAAGCTTTCCTTTCGGGTCAGGTCGGTATGCTCCTTTTTTTTGCCCAGCATCTCATCAAAAAGTCCGTAAAAAGCATCGTAATTATTCATAGTTGAGGGATAGGGCGGGTCGATATATACCATATCCACATATTCAAGCCTTGCTATAAGCTCTTTTGCATCACAACGTTCAGCCTTGCAAACAGAACTGTTAAACACCGCCTGATTATAGCTTTTAATATTTTCACGCATATGAGCTTCAAAGCTCTGGTTATGGTAAGCTCTTTTTCTTTTATATCGCGCGTAGCTGTATTCTTCATCTCTCAGGCGTACTATCTGCTCCCACACAATATTCATTCTGGAGTAAGGAAGCTTTCGTATCATTGCTCTTCGCAATAAGGACAAAAATAGATACTTTTCGTATCCCTTTAAGGTTTGGGAAATGGCAACAAGACGAGCAAGCTCCGGAATTTCCTCCTCAAAATAAAGTCGGTTTGATAAAAACGAAAGCTCTTGTATGTAGGTTTGGAGCGCATTATCAGAAATTTTTGTATCAAATACACTTTCCGACAGGGTTGCGGATGAATTTTCCACAATTGCCTTTGCAATCACATAATTTGCATATAATATATCGTTGGAAATAACACAATAGCCTTTCTGCTTGAGGGCATAAGAAACAGAACAGCCCCCTGAAAACAAATCAAGAACTGTTCCTTGTCTAAGCGGTAATTCGCTGATTATCCAATCAACCAATTTCTCCTTGTTCCCTATGTAGTTTACCTTTGGATATTTTGGCATTCTTAAGAGTAACCTCCGCTTGTAATGCGATTTTCTCCGCCAGCTTCGGAGGAACGGCATTACCTATTTGTTGTTGTATCTGAATAGATTTTCCCTTAAAGATGAAGCTATCAGGGAAGGATTGAAGGCGCGCTAATTCTCTGCAGGTAAGGGCGCGGTTTTGGCTATAGTGAAAAATTTTTCTCATATCGCCTGTTACACAAACAGAGGGCTTTTGGCTGTTGTAGCGAATGTATTTGCGCGCATCTCCCGAGGCGGGTCTTAGCTCTTCGGGAATATCAAGCCTTGTTCCACCGTCTTTTACATAGCTCATTTTTTCCAGCATTTGCTTTGAATGCTTCATAGCGTTGTGGTTAGGAACAGAGCTTTCCTCGCCGCTTGAAAGAGGCGGAAGATCGCCGATTGCGTCTTTTACAGTACACTTTTTTTCTGTTTTTTCGGGGAAAGTAAAGGTCGAATCAATATCAGTTCTTATGCCTACGATGACGATTCTTCTTCTTTCCTGAGCGACTCCGTAATCTGCGCTGTTTAATATTTCCCACTGAACCTTGTATCCCATTCCTGCATTTTCAAAGGCAGATGTAATTAATTTTATAGTCTTACCCTTTGAATGAGTTGCCATTGTAGCCACGTTTTCCATAATAAACATTTTGGGGTTGACTACGCTCACAAAGCGCACGAACTCATTAAACAGGCTATTTCTGTCGTCCTCTAAAAAGTTTCTGGCGATATTTCCAGCCAGAGAAAAGCCCTGACAGGGCGGACCGCCGATGATAATGTCCACATCTGCGCCGCCTGTAAGCCCACAAATCCGATCGTTGGTAACGTTCTTTATATCTTCAAGAAGAAGCTTATGTTCGGGAAAATTGTACCGATAGGTTTTTGCAAAGTCAGGATTTGAGTCTAATGAGAACAGGTTTTTGTAACCTGCAAGCTCAAACCCCAAAGAAAGTCCTCCTGCGCCGCAAAACAAATCTATGTAGTTATGCTTCATAGTTATATTACACCGTTCTTTCTTTTAAATAGCTCTCTGTGGTAAGCCATATACCTTTGACGTTCGGTGTTTAAAACAGCTTCGTCAAGCTTGAATTTGCCGAAGGCTTCAACGATGCGGGAATCAATTCCTCTACTGAACATAATTGAGCCGTCCTCGTAAAAAGAAATATCCTTTTTATCAAAATACGAATCTATGGTAGGATTCAACAAAAGTCCGTTGTTTTTGTCATAGGCTTCAACCTCGTTGCGCTGGCGAAGACAGTCGATACAGGGCTTTATATGCGAAGCGATAAGTGATTTATACGGAATTTTGTCCAAATAGCAAACATGCTCTCCGTATATTTCGATAGATTCACATTTAAGCTCTTCTTTGTAAATTCTGTGCTTTACGTTATCGCGCTTAAATTTTTCCTCAAAATCCACATCGGCGATCAAAGGGTCATTTGCAAACCAGAATCGCTGCTCGACTTTGTCATATTTTAAATCTATGAATCTTTTAAGATATGCACTAAGGTGGTCAATCTGGTTATACTTTCGCTCGTCAAAGCCTTTTGTTATAGCAAAGCGATACTGGGACTGAAGCTGGTCTTTTGTCAAAAATCCATCTTTAAAATCCAAAATGTTGGTAACCATAAGTCCAATAATGTCATTTTTATCCAATGAGCCGTTTTTATCCAATGTTTTCAATAGGAAATTGACGTGTTTTAAATGACGGTTGTCTTTAGTAACGTCAGACGCAAGTGAGGAGCACTCGTAAAATATCTTTGAAAAGATGATTTCCTTTTCCTTTTTTGAGGAAGTCATAAGAAATTTCTTAACTAAGGGGTGGTAGCCGAGGAGCAAGGGGTGGATAAATCCTATTTTGACAAACTGATTTATTACCTTTCTTGCAGAAAGTGTTGCATCACTTCCCTTAAAGCCTGAAATTTCTGCGATTTTCTGCTGGAGCTGTGCATAGAGCACACTCTTGGAAAAGTCATCATTTATTGCTGCGTTTTCTTCTAACGCTGACTTGTGTCTGTCGATAAACAAAACCGCAACCTCTAAGCAATTATTGAATTTGGTGCCGGTTATGTCTGTATGTGCTGCAGTAAATGCCCAATAATTCTCGTAAATTTCCACATCTCTGCGCTTTTTTGTTGATGACATAGACACACTCCCCTCATAATAACTTATATAATAATTATATAGATAGTTACCCGAAAAATCAAGATTTTTTTGGGGATTTATATTTTTCAAAATTTTTCAAAAAAACTATTGACTTTATCACTTTAATGTGGTAAAGTAATTGTCGTAGTAAATAAACTAACATTTAAGGAGACATAAAAATGAAAAAGATTTTAGCACTTGTTTTAACATTAGTAATGGCAGTAACACTCGTTGCTTGCGGTGGTGCAGACGACGCAAAGACAGAGAGTGATGCAGCTTACATCACAGACAAAGGTACGCTTACAATTGGTATGACACTGTTCGCTCCTATGGATTATATGGACGACAACGGCGAGCTCACAGGATTTGAAGTAGATTTCGGTAAAGCAGTTTGTGAAAAGTTAGGCTTAGAGCCTGATTTCATCGAAATCAACTGGGACGCTAAAGAAACAGAGCTTGCAGCTAAAAACATCGACTGTATCTGGAACGGTATGACAATCACAGAAGAAAGAGCTGCTAACATGAGCATCTCTATTCCTTATATGACAAACAAGCAGGTTGTTGTTACAAAGGCGGCAAATGCTGAAAAGTACGCAGCATCATTAGCTGAGGCGGTAGTTGTTGCAGAAGCAGGTTCAGCAGGCGAAGAGCTTGCAAAGGCTAACCCTTTCTTTTCTTTAGCTAATTACACACCCGTTGACTCAATGGCAAAAGCTTTAATGGATGTTGCAGCAGGTACATCAGACGTTGCAGTTGTTGACTACGTTGCATCTATCGGCTCAATTGGCGAAGGCACAGACTTTGAGGATTTAGTAGTTGTTGAAACAGAAGAATTCAGCCCCGAAGAATACGGTATCGCATTCAGAAAAGGCAGTGATATGACAGCAAAAGTTAATGAAGCAATCAAAGAGTTAGCAAACGATGGTACACTTGCTGAAATTGCAGCTAAGTATAAGCTTGACGAGGTTCTTTCTGTAAAATAATTTTTTAAAAAATTAAAAAACAAATTAGCAGAGCGGAATACTCTCTTCCGCCCTGCCGTTTTGTTGTTTGGTAGGTATTTATGAATATACAGATAGTGAAAACTCTCTTTGAGGGTTTTGGCGAAAACTTAATACTGTTTTTTGTGACCCTTGTGGCAGCAATCCCTTTAGGCTTTGTTATCACATGCGGTTCTATGTCAAAGTGGGCGCCCTTTAAGTTTATTGCAAGAATTGATACAAAATTGCGCAATAAAAAATTCTGGGCTGACGTTCTTAACTTTTTGGCGGCTTTCCGCCCTATAGGCTTTGTTACAAGAGTGTTCGTGTGGATAATCCGCGGAACACCGCTGATGCTTCAGCTTTTCGTGGTACTTTATGCACCTGGGCTATTGCTGGGCATTCCTATGAGAAACAGAATGACCGCCGCATTAATTGCCTTTATCATCAATTACGCCGCATACTTTTCTGAAATTTACCGCGGCGGTATTGAGTCCATTCCCAAGGGTCAGTATGAGGCAGGTCAGGTTCTGGGTATGACAAAGACACAGGTGCTTTTTAAGGTTGTGCTTTTCCAGGTTGTAAAAAGAATTGTTCCCCCTATGGGCAACGAAATTATTACGCTGGTTAAGGATACATCCCTGGCACGCGTTATTGGCGTTGCCGAAATCATTATGAGTGCCGAACGCTTCACAAAGCAGGGTTTAATCGGGCCTCTGTTCTCAACAGGTCTTTATTTCCTTGCATTTAACGGCATTTTAACCATACTTTTGTCAAAGCTTGAGAAAAAGCTTGATTACTACAAGGGTTAGGCATAAGGGGGTCAAACCCGATATGGTTTAAAAACAGAAATTTCGCATAATACTGCAGAAAATTCTGCGAATATACGTCAGTATTATTCTTAAATTTTCTTTGTCTTAAAACGAAATTTCTTGTTTTTAAACTCTTCGACCTTAAACGCAGGAAAATTTGATTTAATTTTTATGCGGAGAACGAAGATAGGCTGGCGCCTATCGAGGACGACAAATAAAAAGAATAAAAATTTAACAAGTTTAAGGCATATTGGGTTCGAGTCCCTTATGCCTAAAGGAGAGGCGATATGGCAATTTTAGAAGTAAAAGGAATTTACAAAAAATTCGGCACAACCGAGGTTTTGAAAGGCATTGACTTCTCTATGGAGGAGGGCGAGGTGCTTTCCATTATCGGCTCATCTGGCAGCGGTAAGACAACTCTTCTTCGCTCAATCAGCTTTTTGGAAACGGCAGACAAAGGAACTGTTATATTAGACGGCGATGTTGTTTTTGATGCTGTTAATCCACTGAAGAGAAATTCAGCAGCCCAGCGTGAAATTCAGTCAAAATTCGGCTTTGTGTTCCAGTCATTTAACCTTTTTCCCCAGTACACGGCATTGGAAAACGTAATGCTTGCACCGCGTCTTGCAGCAAAAGAGCGAGAAGATTATAAAAAGAACAAAAAAGAAATCTTAGCAAATATCGAAGCGGAAGCAAAAGCTCTAATGGACCGCGCGGGTCTGTCGGATAAATATAATAATTACCCCTGTGAGTTATCAGGCGGTCAGCAGCAGCGTGTGGCAATCTGCCGCGCCCTTGCGCTAAAACCTAAAATAATGCTCTTTGACGAGCCTACATCGGCGCTTGACCCTGAGATTACAAACGAGGTTTTAAAGGTTATAAAGTCCGTTGCAGACCTTGGTATGACAATGATTATTGTTACCCACGAGATGAACTTTGCCAAGAATATCTCTGACCGCATTATCTTTATGGATAAGGGCGTAATTGCAGAGGAAGGCACGGCGCGTGAGGTTTTTGAAAATCCCAAGAACCCCAGAACACGCGAATTTATAACCAGCTTTTCACAAACAGGAGGCGAGGAATAATGAAATTAGACGCAGAATTAAGGACATTATCTCAAGCCATTCTGGCTCTGGAAACAGAAGAAGAATGTGAAAAGTTTTTAACCGACCTGTGTACCGCCAGAGAAATCGCATCAATGGCGCAGCGAATTACCGTTGCAAAGCTTTTGCGTGACAAAAAAACCTTTACTCAAATAGAGGAAGAAACAGGAATGTCAAGCACCACTATTGCCCGCATAAATCGTTGCCTGCAGTACGGAGCAGACGGATATTCGCTTGTTTTAGATAAAATGGATCAATGACGGGGATAAGGGGACTGTAGCAAAATGATTTCATTTTGCTACAGTCCCCTGATTTTTTTAGAATGTGACAAAAAAATACAAAACGAAACAAAATGCACCTCTAAAATACTTGTAATTTGTAAAAAAATGTGGTATATTTGTACTGCGATTATCTTAATAACGCAAAACGAGTTGTGCTCGACAAAAAGCACAGCTCTGATTTATCGTACTCGTTTTGCGTAGGAGATAATCGCAGTCGGAGTCTGCGCTTTTATGGTGCGTGGCTTCGGTGATATGGTAAACTAAAAGTAGACATAAAAAAGTGTCTACTTTTTCTTTTTGTGTTAAAATAAATTAAAGGAGTGATATGAGATGCAAACAAAACAAACACGAAAGTTTACCCCAGAAGAAAAATTGAAATATATTAAA
>JAZRPE010000032.1:0-9103 GCA_045649085.1 Congzhengia sp. | reverse complement strand
CCTTTGGTGCTTCATGGAGGAAGTGGTACACCTGATGATCAGATGCAAAATGCCATACATCACGGCATTACAAAAATAAATATTTATTCTGATGTGCTTTTTGCACTTAATCAGGGATTAAAAAATACTTTAAACAGTATGACAAACCCTTCGACATGGCCTTTCCTTGTATATGAGGATGCTATGAAAATGATGAAGGAAGTTGTTCGAGAAAAGCTTAGAACATTCGGCAGTGCAGGAAGGATATAAGGTGATAATATGAAAACAAGAGCAGCTCGTCTTTACGGAGCAAACGATGCAAGACTTGAAGAATTTGAACTTCGTCCAATCACATCAGGAGAAATACTCATCAAAATCATTCCAGACAGTGTATGTATGTCTACGCATAATACAATTCTCCAGGGAGCAAATCACTTAAGAGTTCCTGATAATGTAGCGGAACATCCTATTATACTCGGCCACGAATTTTGTGCAGAGGTAATTGAGGTCGGTGAAAAATGGAAGGATAAATTTTCAATCGGCGACAAAGTTGCAATGCCCCCTGTACTTTCATATCTCGGCGGATATGAAACGGTAGGTTATTCATTTGAGGATATTGGTGGTGTATCTACATACTCTATTGTTTATGAACACATTCTTGATAACAATTTCTTAATAAAATTAAATAGCGATTCCTATTTTAACGGTTCACTTATAGAACCTGCATCTTGCGTTATAAGAGGATACAAAGCCAGCTTACATCTTGACGAAAACTCTGAACCTGTCACTGGCATAAAACCGGGCGGAAAGGTTGCAATTCTTGCCGGTTGCGGTCCTATGGGCCTTGTTGCCATTGATATTGCCCTTCACGGGAATATCAAGCCCTCTATGGTGGTGGTAACCGACCTTGACAAAGTAAGACTTGACCGTGCCGCATCTATATTTTCTACGCAAAAAGCAGAAAAAGATGGAATTAAACTTATATTTGCTGCTACATCTGATAAAGATGAGCTTATGAAGATTTCGGGCGGCAAAGGCTTTGATGATGTTTTTGTATACGCTCCCGTTCCGGCTGTGGTTGAGCTTGGCGATGCCATTTTAGGCTTTGATGGATGTCTTAATTTCTTTGCTGGTCCACTTGACAAAAAATTCAGTGCCAATTTCAATTTTTACAATGTTCACTATGCTCAGCACCATGTGGCGGGCACAAGCGGAAGCACACCCGAAGATATGAGAGATATTGTAAATCTCATCGGCGAAAACCGTCTTGATCCATCTGTTATGATAACTCATATCGGTGGTATTGATGCTGCAATTGACACAACCGTTAATCTTCCTAATATTCCCGGCGGAAAAAAACTTATATATACACATATCGAACTTCCTCTCACTGCACTTACCGACTTTGAAAAACTTGGTGAAACTGATAAGAGGTTCAACGTTCTTGACAAACTCGTAAAAACAAACAATGGATTGTGGTGCAAAGATGCAGAAGAATATTTGCTGAACAACTTTTAATAACTTGCCAAATAAAACTCTGGAATTTTCCAGGGTTTTATTATTTTAATAGATTCTATGTCAGACTCGTGTCAAGACTGGACAAAAAATCACAACTACATAAAAGCAAGCATATTATATAAAAAACGATTTTGCAGGTGATTTATATGTTTAACAATTCTATACTAAATATCAAAAAAAGACCTTATGCGTTTGCAAAAATCAAAGGTAGTAATGAGTACCCCTATATAAACGGCATTGCCTACTTTTATAAAGTACAGGCCGGTGTACTGGTTCCCATACAACTAAAAGGGCTGCCCGTATCAGATGGTATTTGTCAAAATCCAATATTTGCAGTTCATATCCACAGTGGAGGTAGTTGCACAGGCAACAGCACAGATCCATTCGCAAATGCCTTAACACACTATAATCCCAATAACTGCCGCCACCCCTACCATGCAGGTGATTTACCACCTATATTTGGTGCAAACGGGCTTGGTTTTTCTGCGTTTTTGACAAACCGATTTACCGCCGAAGAAATAATAGGAAAAACTCTCATAATCCATTCCGCACCCGATGACTTTACAACTCAACCGTCTGGTAATTCCGGTATGAAAATCGCGTGCGGCGTAATTTCATCTGTATATTAGGTGTTTTTACCTAATATACATTTTTCTGGTATAATTCCTAACAGATTTATAGTCATTGTTTCTTATTGATTTCATTCTACCATATAAAAATTTTTTATTCAATATTTTTTCCAAAAAACCTTGTAATGTAAGGCTGTTTGTTATAAAATAATTATATTAATATGTAAGGAGCGAGCTTATGAAAGCGATAACCGTAGAAACGATGCGAAATCTTGAAAGCAAAGCTATAGATGAATACGGTATTCCATCTCTTGTACTTATGGAAAATGCAGCAATGGGCTTTGTGTCTGCTCTCTCTTCTGAATACGGAAAAATAAAAGGCAAAAAAATCTGCGTTCTCTGCGGCAAGGGCAACAACGCAGGCGACGGCTATGCTATTGCAAGACTCCTTCACTTTGACGATGCAACGGTGTCCGTTTTGCCTGTTTTTGACACTTCGCTTTTATCAGGAGACGCAAAAACAAATGCCGACATCTTAAAAAATATGGACGTTCCATTCATTAAAGATTTAGATGATGAATATGATATAATAATCGATGCAATCTTTGGCACAGGTTTTCACAGTCAGATAAATACCCCTGTATGCGACATAATCGAAAAAGTAAACAACACAAATTCTTATATCGCATCAGTAGATGTCCCCAGCGGAGTTTCTTTAACAGATGCCACAGGCAATTGCTTTATTAAATGTGACTTGTGCGTGACCTTTGGCTATGCCAAGCTTTATCAGCTTGCAGGCTCTGCGCAAGGCTCATTCAAAAGGTTAGTGGTTGCACATATTTCAATACCTCAACCTGAGGATTTTTGTCATCTTATAACCGAAAAAACATTTTCTCTGCTTCCAAAACGCCAAGCTATTTCGCACAAAGGAACATATGGAAAGGTTTTGGCATACGTAGGCTCGTATGGTATGGCAGGTGCTGCAACTCTTTCTGCCGGCGCTATTTTAAAAAGCGGTGCAGGAATGGTAACTGTTGCAGTACCTGATGATATTATTCCCGCTATTACCCACGATTTCCCTCCGGCTATGACGTTGCCTTTAGCAGAAGATACTGACATTTCAGAAAAGGCTAAGGGAATGGACGCGTTGCTAGCTGGTTGCGGTCTTGGAACAAGTGACATAGCAAAGACACGGCTGGCAGCGCTTATAGATTGCAACAAGCCTATGGTAATAGACGCTGACGGACTTAATATTCTGTCAGAAAATATAGATTTAGTTAAAGATAAAAATGTTATACTTACTCCTCACATTGCAGAGTTTTCCAGACTCAGCGGAGTAAGCATTGAAAACATCAAAGAAAATCCCATAAAGCATTTAGAAGAGTTTTGCACTCGCTTTTGCGTATGCGTCGTGTTAAAAGACACTGTGACTCTCATTTGTGATAAGGGCACCCGTCTTGCTGTCTGCCACGCCCCCAATTCAGGTATGGCAACTGCAGGCTCAGGCGATGTGTTGGCAGGAATTATAACATCGCAATTAGCACAGGGGTTATCACTCTTTGATGCTGCTTGTGCCGGTGTTTATGTACATTCTGCAGCAGGCGCTATGGCAAAAGAACAAATTGGCGAGGCAGGTATGACCTCTGCTGATATTTTAAATTGCGTACCCAAGGCGTTTATGCTACCATATGACATTGCGCCACATATAAAGGAGTTGTAAATTTAAAAAATGTGTAAGAAGCTAACTGTAATCTTTCTTACACTTATGATTAGCCTGTCGGTCTGCTCTTGCGGTTTTTCCGACAGTGATATGGACATTTACGAAAAAATCCACAAAACTTACAGCAAGTTGGAAAGCTATTCTGCTGACCTTGATTTGACGGTCTTTTCAAACAAAACCGAAAACCGCTATTTCGTCAGCCAGAAAACACAGGATCCCGACAAGTTCTATGCACGGGTCACCGACGCAAAGGGGACATTTTCTCTGACCACCGTGGCTAACAACGGCACTACCAAAGTATCTGCCGACGGCTCAGAGTATGCTATGACAGTACCCTGTGAGGATTATATGGGGCTGCTTTTTGTAAATACTTTTCTAAGAGCATATTTCGCCTCTGAGGAAACATCGCTTTTGGTTGACAATTCCCTTGTCAAAAGCGACAAAACTCTTATGGAGGTAGCTCTTACCAATGAAGAATTAAATTTGTCGAAGGTTGCTCTTTCCTTTGACAACAAAACCCTCTCCCCTGACACCGTAACGATTTACAACCGTGACGGCAACACGATCGCAAAGGGCAAATACGACAATTTTAAGTTTAACGACAAAATAGATGAATCGGTGTTTTCCACCGACTGATTAGGAGATTTTACTATGGAAAACTACAAATCACGCGCTTGGGCAGAAATTGATTTAGACGCCATAGCACACAATGTACAAAGCATAAAAACGTTAGTGGGCGATACCACAAAAATTCTGTGCGTAGTCAAAGCAAACGCCTACGGTCACGGTTTTTTTGAAACGGCAAAAACAATGACCGAAAACGGTGCAGACATATTAGGTGTTGCTACCTTTGAAGAAGCAAAGCAGCTGCGCCTGTCAGGCTTTACGCAGCCAATTTTAGTCTTGGGCAGCGTACATACCTCTCTTGCCTCCGATATGGTAAGGTATAACATTTCTGCCACCATTACGGATGAAATCTTAGCCCGCACTATGTCAAAAGCTGCAATTCAGCAGAATAAACAGGCGAAGTTTCACATAAAGTTAGATACAGGTATGTCACGACTTGGATTTTCCTGTGATGAAGAAGGAATCAGAAAAATCAAAGAAATCTGCTCCCTTCCCAACATTTACCTCGAGGGACTTTTCTCCCATCTTTCCTGCGCTGATGAGCGCGACCGCGCAATGACGGATATGCAGTTCGAAAAGTTTATGTATGTTAAAGATGTTCTGGAAAAGGAAAACATCACATTTTTATACAAACACATCTGCAACAGCGCAGGTGTTATAGAATATCCTGAGTATCATCTTGATATGGTTCGCCCTGGTATTATTATTTACGGTCTTTATCCCGACGAAAATATAAGGCGCGACAAATTAGACCTTATCCCCGCTATGACTGTAAAGGCACGTATAACACGAATTGAAGAAATTCCCGAAAACACGCCTGTCAGCTACGGCGCAACCTATAAAACTTCAAAAAAAACAAAGCTTGCAACTGTTCCTATCGGCTATGCAGACGGATATTTAAGATGTCTTTCAGGCACGGCGGTTATGACAGTAGCAGGAGTTCAGGTGCCCGTTGTGGGAAGAATTTGTATGGACCAATGTATGATAGATGTTTCCTCTGTCAATAATATTAACGTCGGCGACGAAGTTATTGTATTTGGAAACGGAGGAGATAATTCACCTACATTAGAAAATCTTGCAAAAAATGCAGGTACCGTGCCTCACGAAATATTATCCCTGACAGGAAACAGAACCCCAAGAGTTTTTATAAAAGACAAAGAAATCATAGACGTACTTACCTATTTATAATTGTTAATATTTGTTCGTTGACTAATTGAACAAACTGGCGTATAATTATTTTAGGCGAAAAGCCTACAACACGCATAATCTCAGCAAGGGTATATACCCTCAGCAAAATGAAAACGAATGGGGGCGCAACGATTTGTCTCAACTAAAAAAAGTTCTGATAACTGTTCCCGATTCACTCTTAGAGGCGGTTGATATTGCTGCCAAAGGGGATAATGTAAATCGCAGCGAATTTGTGCGAGAGGCTATGAAAATGTACCTTCGGGAAAAGAAAAAACGCACGAATTGCGAACAAATGAAAAAGGGTTATCAGGAAATGGCAGAGCTAAACTTAAATCTTGCCGAAACGTATTTTGCAGCAGAGGAGGAGGCTTTCTCTTCCTATGAGGAAAAACTTGCGGAGTGTGATTGAACGTGGTTGTAAAAAGAGGAGATATTTTTTACGCTGATTTAAGTCCTGTAATTGGCTCCGAGCAAGGCGGCACGCGACCTGTTCTCGTTGTACAGAACGACGTGGGAAACAAGTTTTCCCCTACGGTTATAATTGCTGCCATTACCTCTCAGATTAACAAAGCAAAGCTGCCTACTCACATCGAAATCAAGGCTCACGACGTAGGGCTCCTAAAGGATTCTGTTATTCTTTTGGAACAGGTCAGAACCATTGACAAAAGAAGATTGCGAGAAAAAATAGGCAGGCTTGACGACGAGCAGTTAGCTTCGGTCGACGAAGCTTTGGGAATAAGCTTTGGAATTACAGAATAAAATCATATAGGTCGGAAAAAGCGGTGGTGTTATGCCATCGCTTTTTATTATACATAAAATGTGCAAAAATGTGCAAACCTGCTCCCAACTTATTGACATTTAATAAAAACAAATATACAATTGAACCGAACTCGAGTTCACTTGTCATAACAGAAAGGAGACAAGGTAAAAAAATTAAAAGAATTTATGACAGCCTTTAAAAAGGCAGCGCACATAAACAGCGCAAAATGGGTAGAATGGATACATGAACAAAGGGGCAAAACGCGCATTGTGATACCTGCTTAAAGCTTGACAAATGCTGGTTTTTGGAGGATAATAAACCAATGCTCCCTCAGCATTTCTTTTGTCATTGTAAGGTAGTGTCTCTTGATTACAATCGCGTGGTCAGCGAAGCAAAAGCAGAAAGTGATTATAGCAAATTTAATCCATATCTGTTTGACCCGGAAAATTACTATAAACACCAAAAACAAAAAGCATTTGAAAGCTGGGGATATACCATAGACGATGCTGATTGGCTCAAAAAAACAATAGAGGAACAATGTCAGGAAAAGTATATTAACGGAGATTATGATTTAGGAAAACTTAACGAAAATGGTCAGAGAATAAGCATCCGTGTAGAAATTCCGAGAAAAGACCAAGATGGAACAGTATCCTTTTTAACCAGCTGGATAGTATATCCTAACGGACACATCCGGTTAAATACACCATACGGAGGAAAATAATATGAAAGAAATGGACTGCGTCGAAGTAATCGTAGAAAAAGAAAAATACGCCAAAGAAGGCGTACACAAGGGAATGCAAGGGTGGATTTGCTTAGATGATTGTACAAATGGCTATTGGCTTGTTAATTTCCCTCAATGCTATGACAAAGAGGATATCGCCACAATATCTGTTCACGAGGATGATATGGTGCACCTACCCAGCGGTATGGATGCCAAAATTAATGAAGATATAAAAGCAAAATTCGGCGATTGATTGTCAAAAGGGGCTTTGGCAAAATGAAATCATTTTGCTAAAGCCCCCTTACCTTTATTATACCAACTCAAATTTGTCCTGAATAGCTCTTACCGCCAAATTTTCTAAGCCCTGGTCGATAAGAACTGAAACCTTGATTTCTGATGTAGCAATCATATGGATATTGATGCTTGCATCATATAAAGCTTCAAACATCTTGGCTGCAACACCGGGGTTTGTAACCATACCTGCACCAACAATAGAAACCTTTGAAACTTCTGTTGTGTAGCTTAAGTCGCCGTAGCCGATAACGTCTTTGTTCTTTTCGATAATATCAAGCGCTTCCTGTAACTTTCCTTCTGATACCGTGAAGCTGATGTCTTTTGTGTTTTCTCTGCCGATTGACTGCAAGATAATATCTACGTTGATGTTGTGCTTTGCTAAAAGCGAGAAAATTCTGAATGCCTTACCGGGTGTATCTTCAATGTGACAAATAGAAATTCTTGCCACGTCATTGTCCTTTGCTATACCTCTTACCATCATTGATTCCACTGTTGTTACCTCCTTAACAATTGTGCCCTCAGCTCCTGTGATACTTGAACGAACACAAAGGTTTACGTTATATTTTTTAGCTAATTCTACTGAGCGGTTGTGCAATACATTTGCACCTAAGCTTGCAAGCTCTAACATCTCATCATAAGAAATTTCATCAAGCTTCTTAGCATTTGGCGCAATTCTTGGGTCTGTTGTGTATACGCCGTCAACGTCTGTATAAATTTCACACAAATCAGCGTGGCACGCAGCAGCCAAAGCAACCGCTGATGTATCTGAACCGCCACGACCAAGAGTTGTCATGTCGTCATACTTGTTAATTCCCTGAAAACCTGTAACGATTACGATATTTTTCTTATCGAGTTCCGCGTTAATTCTTTCGGGATTAATTTTCTTAATTCTGCTGTTTGAGTAGGTTGAGTTTGTTATCATACCTGCCTGCCAGCCGGTAAGTGAGATTGCCGGATAGCCCATCTCAGCTATTGTCATAGCCAAGAGTGATGCTGAAATCTGCTCACCTGTTGTTAACAGCATATCCATTTCTCTCTTTGAGGGATTGCTGCTGATTTCCTTTGCCTTTTCGATTAAGTCGTCAGTTGTGTCACCCTGAGCACTTACAACAACAATAACGTTGTTGCCTGCTTTGTAGGTATTGGTAATAATACCTGCAACACGACGCAGACATTCTGCGTCTTTAACAGACGAACCACCGAATTTTTGAACTACTAAAGCCAATTTAAAAACCTCCTGTATAAAAGCGCTATTCTATGATTTTTGCGCCCTCATTATCAATATCTAAAAGTTTCACTGTCCATGTGGGAAACGCTTTGTCGGTGTATTCCTTAATATCCTCATAAAAATACTCCGCATCGTCCGCCTCAACAATTGAGGCCAGTGTAGGACCTGAGCCGCTGATAAACGTACCCAGAGCGCCGTATGATTTGAGCTTGTTATAAAGCTTCTGATAACCGTCAATAAAAATCTTTCTGTAAGGCTCGTGAACTCTGTCGTCAATAGCGCACAAAAGATTTTCATAGTTGCCGGAAATCATAGACGCCACCATCAGTGCTGTGTGAGAAATGTTAAACGCCACATCTCGCTTGGGATAATACCCGGGAAGTGTATTTCTCGCCTTCTGGGTGGTTACGGCATAGTCGGGAATCAAAACAAGACATTTTAATTCCCCTTCTATTTTATGTGAGTAATAAAATACCTCATCTTTATCAAATACAGAAAC
>JAZRPE010000031.1:0-59635 GCA_045649085.1 Congzhengia sp. | reverse complement strand
TCTGTAGATAAGATTTCAAAATTAAAGAATGCAACAGTTGATTTATCTGAATGCATTACTGAAAGAGAAGGATACACTTTTGAGGGTTGGTATACAGACAAGGAACTGACCAACAAAGTAACGAGTGTTAAAGTAACAGAAGATATAACTCTTTATGCAAAATGGGTTGAAATTGAAAAAGAGCCAGGAACTGATGAACCAGGAACAACTGAAGATGTGGATTTGTTTACTGACGTAAAGACAACTGATTGGTTCTATGAAAATGTTAAATACGTTGTTGAAAACGAACTTATGAATGGCGTGGACGAAGACAGATTTGCTCCCAACGCTACACTTACAAGAGCAATGCTTGTAACTGTACTTTATCGTTTAGAGGGCGAACCTGAAGTTGAAAA
This sequence comes from Congzhengia sp., assembly GCA_045649085.1. Lineage (GTDB taxonomy): Bacteria > Bacillota > Clostridia > UBA1381 > UBA9506 > Congzhengia. The sequence continues at coordinate 59,240 of JAZRPE010000031.1, read as the reverse complement.
TGTTTTATTTACTGATGTAGATGCAGATGCATACTACGCAAATGCTGTATCTTGGGCAAAACAGAATGGTATTGTAAATGGAGTAACCGAAAATGAGTTTGCTCCAAACAGTGATATAACTCGTGAACAAATTGCGGCTATTATGCATAGATACGCACAATTTAAGGGTTATGATGTAAGTGTTGGAGAAAGCACAAACATCCTCTCTTATGCCGATGCAGAAAGTGTTTCTGAATACGCAGTATCTTCTATGCAGTATGTTGTTGGCAGTGGTCTTATCAAAGGCAAGTCTGCTACAACACTTAATCCGTTGGAAAATGCAACAAGAGCGGAAGTTGCTGCAATTTTGCAGAGATTTATAGAGGCAAATAACAACTGACAAATGTATGGCATTATATAGCTGTGCGATCGGTGCATACTTTAGGGTTGCACAGATTTAAAACGGCGAGACGGTTCAGCACAACTTTACTCTTTGCATACACACAACACACAACACAACATATCACTTTGAAATGAATCGTCTTAGCCGTGATATAAAAATACACTCAGGGCAGCAGGTAAGCTGCCCTGATTTTTATAATGTAGAAGAAGAAGGGATGGATACATTTGGAAATAAAAATCAATAGACTGAGGACAACGACCAGAACAATAATAGCAGAAGAGTCGATCAGGCGATTGCTGCAAATGCTTGTTGTCAATATAGCTCTATCGATAGTAGTAACTGTGCTTAATATTATCGGATTAACCGAAACTCAGCAACTTATATTTATAAGTATGTGCGCAGGTACAGTTTTGTTGATGATAATCAATATACATTTAATGAGAAAGCTTTATTACAAGCTTGCTTGTAGATTTGAATATTATATGTCAACGTATATTGCTCAGTTGTTGTTTTTTGTGGTAAATATGGGAGTTGGCGTAATATTTGATAATAAAGTGTATGCGTGGATATTCTCTATTGCTAAATTTGCCGTGTTTTCTCCTTTTGGTTGTAGTAGTCTTGTTTCTGCACTTTTGTTTCACGGTCTTATGATAGCATCTATTCACATTGCACCCATCGGTATGGGCTGGTTAGTTGCGGATGAAGATTACGAGGATTGATTGAAATGTTTAACAAAAAACTCTGCACCAAGTGTAAAACAGGCAGAATATCTTATGAAAAAGATCCGAATTCTCCCGTATGTCCATATTTGCCTGCTTATCGGAGTCATAGGTGCCCTTACTTTTTAAGGGAAAAGGAAAGTTTTTATAATAGAATAACAGCATTGATAAAAGGGAAATGTATGGGATAGGGAGATAAGGAATAATCTTTGCATTTATACTGGTTATTATAGCATTCACATCAATAGGCACTTGGGAAGTAGGGAAAATACAAAAAGCGGCTGTAACAAAATGTATTTCATTTTGCTACAGCCGCTTTTTTTATATCTTAGGTAGTAAGCATACGTCGTGCTTGTTGGTAGATAACACTACCGATGTGCGTGTTAATGACACGCCGTTTAAGGACTTGATGAAGTTCAGTCGTTCCTCCAGGGTTTTTGCGGAGCTTGTGACAACCTTCAGAATAAAGTCAAAATCTCCTGCTATGTAGTGACATTCAACGATTTCCTCCTGCTCGTCAATAACCTTGCAGAAAGACTCGTTAAATTTGGGGTGCTCAAGACGAACAGAAATAAAAGCCGTAAGTCCCCTGCCTGAAGCATTCTGATTAATTATAGTTGTGTACTGCTGAATAAGACCTGATGTTTCAAGCTTTTTGATGCGTTCAATTACTGCAGATGTTGACAGATTGATTTTTGCACCGATGTTTGTTGCGTTTTCTCTTGCGTTTTCTTTTAAACAACATAAAATCTCGTAATCTAATGAATCCATAAAACACCTCCGCATTTTCCCTCTTATTATACAAAAAATGACGAAAAAAGTAAATAGAAAATCGTTAGATTGCGCAATTTTTTTGCATAAAAAATCAAAAAATCAAAAAATCAAAAATATAACGAAAAAATTCACATAAAAAGATACGGCGTAAATTTTACGCCGTATCTTGAGTGTTTACGAAAAATATTATTAGTTACATTCAGCAACTAAAGGACCTGCTAACTCTGAAAGATAGAAGAGCTTGCCGGGGAGTGTGGGAATGTAGCTTGATGTGATCCAGGGTGTAGGACCATATCTAAGTGTCATCCAGAAGCTCATACCCTGCCACTGCATACCACGACCCAATACACCGTCAGCGCCGCCGATAGCGTAGTCTGCCTGTAAGAACAAGCCGGGACCGATTGTATTAGCTCTGCAAGGAACTAAAGTTGTTCTTGACTTAAAGCTTGTTAATGCGTTCTGCTCAATTGTTAAGGGATGGAGTTTTGCACCGATTCTGTAGCACTGTGATTTCCATTCTTCCTCTGTTGCAAATTCGCCTGCGAACTGGGGTTCCCAGAAAGCGATGTGACACATTCTACCGATGCCGTAAACGAGTACGAGTTTTGCGCCTTCAGCCTTTAATGCCGCAATCTTCTCAGGATATGTAGGAAGATTGTCTTTTGTAGCAAAGTTTCTTTGTGCAGCGGGAACAGTGAGTGCGCCTAAGGGATTAAAGAGAGCCTGCTCCATAGCGTTCTGGAAAGCGGCGGGGTCGTTTGAAGCTAAGGTGTTACCATCAGCATCTGACCATTCGTCCATATTGAAGGTGTAAACGTGTTCGCAAGAAACGTTCCATTCCTTTAAGAAAAATACTGCCCACTTGTACATACCCATAGGACCTACGGGAAGAATCATAGCGAGCTTTTCGCCTCTGTCTTTTGCGTTTTTAATCTGGAGGGCGATTTCGTGCCCCATATATGTGTCAAATGCTGTTAAGTTATCACATTCGATGGGTGTGAAGCCGTCATTCCAGAAGCTCTGACGATCTGTAACCTTGTTAGCAGGGTCGCAGCAAGCGTCAATTTTAGCCATATCCCAGCCTGCGGGATAAAAGCCTTCTAAGAGTGAACCTTTAACTGTGCTCATAAAATCCATAGTAGTATATCTCCTTTAAAATTAATTACGGTAATAAACGTTTTGTTGTTACTTTAGGCCAAGCAAGACATTCTGTGTAAGCTTCAGCATATTGCACGCCACACTGCAAGCCCCTGTATCTTGAACAGGTCTTTACAAATTCTGCAAAGTCAATGCCGTCATGATCGCGCATCCATTTCATCTGGCTTACATGGCACTCTAACATCTCCATCTTCAAGTCGATTTCGTCTGATACGTCAACGTACATTGTGGGCATTGTACCAACGCCGGCTAAGTTGTCCATATAGTAGATAGGTGTAACGCCTGCTTTGCCGTCAACGTTTGACTTAAAGTACATACAGCTTGCTGCAAATGTTGCATCAAATACAAGCTGGGAAACTGCTACATGGTCAGGCATATAGTCATTGGGAGCGTGTGTGATGATAAAGTCAGGCTGAACCTCACGAATAACATCAACGACTTTTTTTCTGTGTTCCTCACAGCAACGATAAACCTCAAGGTCGGGGATGTCGCAGGTTACGACACGGAACTTGCCGATTCTGCCTGCTGACTGTGCTTCCTCAGCTCTCATTACTCTGAGCTCGTCAGAGGGGATAATCTCGTGACCTTTGTTGCCGTTACATACATGGCAAACTGTTACGTTGTCACCACGCTTGATACACTTTAGAAGTGTACCGACGCAATTTATCTCAGCGTCGTCGGGATGACATGTAATCGCTAAAACATTCATTATTTTTCCCTCCAAATGGTATAGATTAATTAAGTAAATTAAACCATTACTTGTCAATTTATATTATATAATTTTACAATCTTAATGTCAAGGATAAAAGTAAAAAAGAACCACTCACAAGCGGTTCTTCTTTGTAATAGGACATATAAGGGGAGGATGAGTTATATCGCCTTTTTCATTTTAAGCTTTATAGAATCTGAAATCATAGCGATAAACTCGCCGTTTGTGGGCTTGCCTTTGTTGGTGTCAATTGTGTAGCCGAAAATATCTGTCAGAATTTCTTCTCTTCCTCGGTTCCAGGCAACCTCTATTGCGTGGCGTATGGCACGCTCAACGCGTGAGGATGTGGTAGAGAAGTTTTTTGCTACTGTAGGATATAAAAGTTTTGTAATAGAGTTTATAAATTCATCGTCTTTTATGCAAAGACCAATAGCCTCTCTTAAATAGTTGTAACCTTTGATATGGGCAGGAACGCCGATATCGTGGATAATATCAGTAATAACACTTTCTAAGTTGTTTTCCGTAATATGTGTATCTGTTGCGCCAATAATGGAGGAGTGGGCAGAAGGTGCGCTACAGCATTCTACGATGCGCATTTCAATATCGTGCATATCACTGGGCTTCATAATATAATATTGTGCTCCTAATGAAAAGGTCTTTTGTACCACCTTGTCGTTTCCGATGGCAGAGTACATTATGATTTTAGTGTTTATGTTTTCTTCTGCCAGTTTTTCTAAAAGCCCCAGTCCGTCGAGTTTAGGCATCACAATGTCTAGAATTACCACATCGGGCTTTTCTTTTTTTATGAGTTCGTATCCGTCAGCTCCGTTTTCTGCCGTGCCAGCTAAGGTAATGTTGGGATTGCTCTTGAAAAAATCGGAAAAACCCTCTCTGATATCCTGATTGTCGTCAATGGAAACTACTTTTATCATTTTTATCCTCCTGATTGTTTAAAATTGGAAATAATTTACAATTTCGATAATTTAATTATACACTTGTATTTTGTAAAATTCAAGGGTAAATTACCAAAAAATGGCAGTAGTTTTCCAGCAAATGGAAAGTGTTTCAGAGTAAAACCGCGAGGTTGAAGCATATGACAAATTTCGACGAAACAAAGTGCCACAAAACGTGTCAAAGAATTGCGGTTGGAAAAAATAGCGCATAACCGTTCAAAACAAAATATTATTTTGTTAAGATAGCTGAAGGCACTCCTACGGAGTCCCTTTTTAATTTATGTTTTGAACTTAAACAAACCTTACCTCTCGTAGTACCTTTGTACGACTTCGGGTTCGGTTTGTTTATTCTGAATCTATTTTTTCTCAACCTTGTAAAGTCGCAAAAATAGCGCACAATCAAAAATGAAAACTCCCGACCTTAAGGTCAGGAGTTTTTGTGTGTTTTATTCTAAATAATCCTTTAACTTCTTACTTCTTGAGGGATGGCGCAGCTTACGCAGGGCTTTTGCCTCAATCTGTCTGATACGCTCACGGGTTACGTCAAACTCTTTGCCGACTTCCTCCAATGTTCTTGCTCTGCCGTCTTCTAAGCCAAAGCGGAGCTTTAATACCATTGATTCTCTGGGAGAAAGTGTATCAAGCACGGAGCTTAACTGTTCCTTTAGTAGCATAAATGATGCCGCTTCTGACGGCGCAGGTGCATCATCATCGGGGATAAAGTCGCCTAAGTGACTGTCCTCTTCTTCGCCGATAGGAGTTTCCAATGATACAGGCTCCTGGGCGATTTTCATAATTTCGCGAACCTTGTCAATTGACATATTAAGCTCTTTTGCAATTTCGTTGGGATGGGGGTCACGACCCAATTCCTGAACCAACTGACGTGATACACGGATTAATTTATTGATGGTTTCAACCATGTGAACAGGGATACGGATCGTTCTTGCCTGATCGGCAATCGCGCGGGTAATAGACTGACGAATCCACCATGTGGCGTAGGTACTGAACTTGTAGCCCTTGGAGTAGTCAAACTTTTCAACCGCCTTAATAAGACCTAAGTTACCCTCCTGAATTAAGTCAAGGAAGAGCATACCGCGGCCAACGTATCTTTTGGCAATTGATACAACAAGACGGAGGTTTGCCTCAGCAAGACGCTTTCTTGCGTCAACGTCGCCCTCTGACATCTGCTTTGCTAATGTCATTTCTTCTTCAGCGTCCAAAAGGGGAACTTTACCAATTTCCTTTAAATACATCTTAACGTGGTCGTCGATAGATACACCCTCGGCACTGGAAATTTCCATTACCTCTGCAGCAACGTCCATTTCCTCTGAAGGCTTGATGTCCTCTAATTCTTCCTCGATTTTTTCAAGCTCTTTTTCCATATCAGCAACGACTTCTACACCCTCGTGTTCCAATGTTTCGTACACCTTTTCAATCTGTTCGGGTTCCAGCTCTACATCGCCTAGTGCGTCAGTAATTTCTTTGTAGGTAATTACACCGTTTGCCTTACCTTTAGCTGTTAAGCTTGCTATTGCATCTAATAATTTCTGTTCTATCTCTGTCATTTTATTACCCCTTTCGGCTTGCTTTTATAAGCTCGTTTATTTCATCAATCTTGCCCTCTTTGGCAAGTCTGTTTATTTTATCGTTAAAGTTCTGCTTTTTGATTTTGTCAATTAAATCTTTGGCCGCAACTGTTGCATCGCCCACATATTCCTTATAGAGAATTTCGGCAGCTAGTGATTTTATGTCCTCGGGGACGGAGGTCAGGAACACTCCTGCGTCGATGGCATCATTTCGCTCCTTGAAGCTTACTACTTCCCCAAAAAGCTTTGCGTGTTTTTCGTCAGTCAGCTCGTCTTGTGCGATTTCGGATTTTATAAGCTTGTACGCAGATAAGTTGAAAAACATAATATTAAGAAGCAACCGCTCCGCTTTATATGTGGCGGTGGGAGGTGCTTCTCCGCGCTGAATGCGGACATTTGTACGTGTGGACTGAACCTCTCGCTCTGCCTTTTTGTATTTTTTTCGGTTTTTATCATATATAATCTTGTTGACCTGAGCAACAATGGAATCAACCGAAATATCTGTTTCTGTGGCAATTCTCTTTATATAGATTTCCCGCTCAACGGCATTTTGGTTGGCGGCGAGTATTTCTGCCGCGGCATTTATAAATTCCACCTTGTCGCTTGTCTCGACAAGATTATATTTTTTTCTGAGATTGAGTATTTTATACTCGGTTGGGGAAAGTGCTGCTGAGATTACTTTTTTAAAGCTTTCAGCACCCTTTTTCTTTAAATATTCGTCAGGGTCTTTTGCTCCGCTGTAAGACAACACCCTCAGCTTTATTCCTGCGGCAGAGAGAGTTTCTATGGCTTTGTCGGCAGCCTTTGCTCCTGCCTCGTCATTGTCGTAGCAAATATACACAAGCGGAGAATAGCGTTTCATAAGCTGAGCCTGCTGGTCGGTAAGTGCTGTTCCCAGACCTGCCACCGCATTGGGAAAACCAAAGGCGTGTAATGACACTGCATCCATATTGCCTTCTACTAAAATAAGTCCGTCTTTGGCAGCATGCTGTTTTGCAATATTTAGTGCAAATATGTTGCTTCCCTTGTGAAATACAGGAGTTTCGGGGGAGTTCATATATTTTGCAGGACTGTCATCTAGAGCTCTTCCTGAAAAGGCAACTACATTGCCCCGCACATCTATTATGGGGAACATAAGTCGGTTTCTGAATTTGTCATATATGTGACCTTTTTCGTTTTTGGCAGCAAGTCCTGCTTCTACAATGTCTTCGTTGCGGAAGCCGTTTTCCCTGAGATAGTCCACCAGGTCAGACCAGCTGTCCTTAGCAAAGCCTATGCCGAATGCACTTATTGTTTCGCGTTTCAAACCTCTTCCAAAAGCATATTCGCGAGCACCTTTTGCATCGTCGCCTGCCAGATTCGCCACGAAACGCTTTGCAGCCAGCCTGTTCATTTTAAGAATGGTTTCTCGTTTGTCGTGCTTTTTTTGGATTTCGGGGCTATATACCTCTTCTTCCAAGGTAATGCCTGCGCGCTCAGCCAAAAATTTTATTGTATCAACAAAATCAAGATTTTCAATTTTGCCTACAAAGTCTATAATGTTTCCGCCTGCGTTGCAGCCGAAACAGTAATATAGCTGCTTGTCCGAGCTAATGTGAAAGGATGGGGTTTTCTCTCTATGAAAAGGGCATAGACCGACATAGTCTGCGCCGTTGCGCTTCAGTGTCATATAGCTTGACGCAACATCTATAATGTCAGTTCTTCCGAGCACTTCGTCTATTGAGCTTTGTAAATATCTCGGCACTTTGCTCACCCCATTCAATATCTTCTATAAATATATTCGACAAAAATTCTGATTTTCCTTTAATTTTTACAAAAAAATAACCCTTGCCGTAGCAAGGGTTAAAAAATCATATTAATTTAAAAAGTGCTGCCAGAATTACGATAATGCCAAGAACTATCCTGTATATGCCAAAAACCTTGAAATCGTGCTTTTTGACGAAGTTGGTTAAAAACTTGACTGAAAGCATTGAAACAACATAAGAAATGACCATTGCCACCAGCAATAATATCCACTCAAAAGAGGTCATTATGTAGTCGTTGGTAACGATTTTTAAAAAGCTTACCCCGAACATAATGGGAATTGCAAGGAAAAATGAAAACTCAGCAGCAATACTTCTCGATGCGCCCAGAAGTATTGCGCCTAAAATCGTTGCCCCTGAGCGTGATGTTCCCGGTATAATGGACAATACCTGAAAAAGACCGATGAAAAGAGCGGTTTTATAGTCAAGCTCTTTAATGTCATTAATTCTTGGTATGCGGTTTTTCTTCTCTAAAATTATGAATGCAATACCATATATTACAAGCATCACAGAAACTAAAACAGGCGTTGAGATAGCGTCCATATAATCGTTAAATAAAAGGCCTGCAACGGCTGCAGGAATACAGGCAATAATTACTTTAAACCACATCTGCCAGGTATCCTGTTTTTCTTCCTTTGTTTTTGACAGAGCAAAGGGGTTCAGCTTTTTAAAGTAAAGAGTTGCAATAGCCAAAATTGCTCCCAACTGTATCACATACAGAAAAATCTGAGAGTTAAAAAAGCCTTCGCCTGTGTCTAAAAACTGGTTGACTAAAATTAAATGTCCTGTTGATGAGATAGGAAGCCATTCTGTTACGCCCTCAACTACACCCAGTATAACAGATTTTATAATTTCTAACATAAAAACACCTCACGCATTATTTTAGCACATTTTTTTCAGAATTACAATATTGTATTCATATAAGTAAAAATTTATAAATCCACTAAGGATTGATTAACGGATTTTTATTAATATTTTATTGACAAAAAGTCCCCGAATCAGTTGACTATTCGGCGAAATTGTTGTATAATAAACAAATAATATTTTTTTGGAGGCGCATTTATGAATAGAGTATATAATTTTTCAGCAGGTCCTTCTATGCTTCCTGTTGAAGTTTTGGAAAAAGCAGCTCACGAAATGGTAAACTACGGAGATGCCGGTATGTCTGTTATGGAGATGAGTCACCGCTCCAAGGATTACGAGGCAATTATTGAGGGTGCTGAAGGCTTAGTTCGTGAGCTTATGAATGTTCCTGATAACTATAAGGTAATGTTCTTACAGGGCGGCGGTTCCACACAGTTTGCTATGGTTCCTCTAAACCTTGGCACAAAGAACAAAAAAGCCGACTATGTGATAACAGGTCAGTGGGCAAAAAAAGCGGCTGAAGAGGCAGAAAAATACATCACAGTAAACAGAGTTGCATCATCTGCTGATAAGACTTTCTCATATATTCCTAAGCTTGATAAGAGCACATTCTCAGAAGATGCAGATTACTTCTATATCTGTTATAACAACACAATCTACGGAACAAGATATACTGAGCTTCCCGACACAGATAAACCCATTGTTGCAGATATTTCTTCCTGTGTAATGTCAGAAGAAATTGACGTAACAAAGTTTGGTTTACTCTTTGCAGGTGCGCAGAAGAACTTAGGTCCTGCAGGTGTTACACTTGTTATTGTTCGTGAGGATTTGTTGGGCGAGGTTTTAGACGGCACACCCACAATGCTCGACTACAACATCCACGCTAAAAACGGTTCAATGTACAATACACCTCCAACCTACGCTATCTACACATTAAAGCTGGTTTTAGAATGGGTTAAAGAGCAGGGCGGTGTTGCTGCTATTCAGAAAATCAATGAGAAAAAAGCAAAGATTTTATATGATTTTCTTGATTCGTCTGAGCTTTTCCGCGGTACAGTAGTGGCTGAGGACCGTTCGTTAATGAATGTTCCTTTTGTTACAGGCGATGAAGAATTGGATGCAAAATTCGTAAAAGAATCAAAAGCGGCAGGCTTTGTGAATTTAAAGGGCCACAGAACAGTTGGCGGTATGCGTGCAAGCATCTATAACGCAATGCCTGTTGAGGGTGTAGAAAAATTAGTAGAATTTATGAAGAAATTTGAAGCTGAAAATAAGTAATATAAAGAAGGTATAGACTAATGTATAACGTTTTAACATTAAATAAAATAGCAGCCTGCGGTATTGAGAAATTAGGCGGGAATTATGTGGTTTCTGATGATTGCAAAAACCCCGACGGCATTATTCTTCGCAGTTTTTCAATGCACGAAATGGAATTGCCCGAAACATTAAAGTGTGTAGCACGTGCCGGTGCCGGTGTTAACAATATCCCCATTGACAAGTGTACAGAAAAGGGCGTTGTAGTATTTAACACTCCCGGTGCCAATGCAAACGCTGTAAAAGAACTTGTAATTTTAGGCCTGCTCCTTGCTTCCCGTAAGGTGGTAAACGGAATTGAATGGGCGAAAACTTTATCAGGTCAGGGCGCAGAGGTAGGCAAGCTTGTAGAAAAAGGTAAGGGCACATACGTTGGTCCTGAAATTGCAGGCAAAACCTTAGGCGTTATTGGTCTTGGCGCAATCGGTGCTATGGTTGCAAACACGGCTATTTCTTTAGGTATGAATGTAGTGGGTTATGACCCTTATTTAACAGTTGACAGCGCGTGGAGATTAAAGAGCAATATCCGCCACGCAAACTCACTTGACGAGGTATATGAGGCAAGTGACTACATCACACTCCACATTCCTGCCACAGATACCACAGCAGGTATGATTAACAGTGAAGCCTTTGCAAAGATGAAACAGGGCGTGAGAATTCTGAACTTTGCCCGTGGCACATTGATTAATGATGCACACATGGCAGTAGCTTTGGAAGAGGGTAAGGTAGCCTGCTACGTTACAGACTTTCCAAATGATGCGGTGCTTTCGATGGAAAATGTAGTTGCAATCCCCCACTTGGGAGCATCTACCCCTGAATCAGAGGATAACTGTGCAGTGATGGCAGCTAAAGAACTAAAGGATTACTTAGAAAATGGTAATATTAAAAATTCTGTAAACTTCCCTAACTGCGAGCTTCCCAGATGCGGCGAAAGAATTACCGTTACACACAAAAACATTCCTTCAATGCTTGCAAATCTTTCAAAGATTGTGTCAGACCACGGCATAAACATTGAAAATATGTTAAATAAGAGCAAGAAAGAAAATGCCTACACCATTATGGATATTGAAGGCACAGCTGATGAGTCAATTATCGACGTAATCAAAGCCGTTGACGGTGTATATTCAGCACGTTTGATAAAATAAATCAGAAAAAGCGAAAAAAATGCTTGCATTTGTGAAAATTTTCTGTTATAATAATGTTTGCTGTTTGGAAAAACGGCTTTAATGAGTACTTAATGGAGGTGCATATATATGGCAAAATGCGAAATTTGCGGAAAAGGTGTTACATTTGGAATCAAAGTCAGCCATTCTCACAGAAGAAGTAACAGAACTTGGAAGCCTAACATCAGAACTGTAAAAGCAATCGTTAACGGAACACCTAAGACATTACACGTTTGCTCAAGATGCCTTCGTTCAAACAAGGTAGAAAGAAGTATGTAATTATAGTTTCTGAAAACTAACTTTTAGGAAATAGGCGTATCGGGTTTGCCCGGTACGTTTTTTTCTTGGAAGGCAAAAAAATTTAAAAACGGCTTGACAATTATACTAAAAATAGGTATAATATATAAATGCATTGTGGGTTGCAGTGCAGGAAGGCGGCGACGCTATGATATGTGATGTAAGCACCATAGTCAATAACGAGGGTGCGGAGCTCGCAATATGTGGCACAGTTGAGGTTAATGATTTTCTTTATGATGTTGAGGTACAAGATGCCTTCATCAACGGAAAACTTACCTGCTCAGGCGGTGTTCTGGTGTTGGAGGCTGAGCTGAAAGCTCAGATAAAGACAGTATGCGCCAGATGCCTTAAGGAGCTTACCTTGCCGCTTGTTTTCGATTTTTCAGAAACCCTGGTTCAGGCACCGTCAGATGATGATGCAGATTCTGATTCCGTCATTATTTTTGAGGGAACAGAGGTTGACATTGGAGAAATTGCAGAAAACAACATATTATTAAATATTTCATCAAAGTATTTATGCGATGAGGATTGTCGTGGTCTTTGCCCCAAGTGCGGCAAGAATTTAAATGACGGCGATTGCGGTTGTGACTTTTTTGAAATTGATCCACGTTGGGAAAAATTAAAAAATTTTAAGTGATAAAATTCAGGAGGTGTAGACCATGGCAGTACCTAAGAGAAAAACCTCACAGGCAAGACGTGATAAGAGACGTGCAAACTGGAAGCTCAGCATTCCCGGTTTCATTAGCTGCCCTAAATGCGGCGAACCTATTATGGGACATAGAGTATGCAAGGCTTGCGGCTACTACAACGGAAAAGAAGTTGTAAAAAAAGAAGCGTAATTATGCGTATATAAAAATAGAGAAGGAATTTTCCTTCTCTATTTTTATATATGAAAGTTGGTGAAAAGATGAATGGAGCATATGTATTATCAGTAGATAAGGGGAGTATCGCAGAAGAGTTAGAAATCGAAGCAGGCGACCTTATACTTTCCATTGACGGCAAAGAAATTGTAGACTATCTTGATTATAAATTTTTGTCGACGGGCGAAGAAATTTTAATGACCGTAAAGAAGAAAAACGGAGAAATATATGAATACGAAATTGAAAACCCTTACATTGAGGATTTGGGAATAAATTTTTCTAATATGTTGTTTGACAAGGCACATAGCTGTCACAACAAGTGCATTTTCTGTTTTATTGATCAGATGCCCAAGGGTATGCGTGACACTCTTTACTTTAAGGATGACGACGCCCGACTGTCTTTCTTATACGGAAACTACGTTACATTGACAAATATGAAAGACTCAGACATCGACAGGCTCATTGAGTACAGAATTTCTCCTGTAAATATTTCCGTTCACACCACAAATCCTCAATTGCGTCGCGAAATGCTACACAATAAAAATGCAGGGAAAATTTTAGAACATATCAAAAAGCTTTACGATAATGGTATCGAGATGAATATGCAGGTGGTACTGTGCAAGGGTATTAATGATGGGGTCGAGCTTGACCGTACGATAGGCGAGCTTTCGAAATTTTTGCCTGTTGCAAAGAGTATGTCAGTAGTGCCTGTTGGCTTAACACGTTGCCGCGAAGGGTTATATCCATTAAAACCATTTGAAAAAGAGGACTGCGTCAAGGTGGTTCGGCAGATAGAGGCTTGGCAGAAAAAGCTCTTAGAAGCCTGTGGAACGCGGTTTGTGTATGCTTCTGATGAGTTTTATGTAAACGGAGGCATCAATATTCCTGATGAGGAAAACTACGAGGATTTTCCCCAGATAGAAAACGGCGTAGGAATGCTTGCTTCCTTTGAGGCAGAATTCAATGTTGCCCTAAAATCAGGTATAGAAAAAGCAAAAGATGAGAAAATCATCGTAGCTACGGGAGAAATTTCCTATAATTTTATAAAAAAGCTGGTAAATCACGCCAAAATGCGTTATAATATAAATGATATAGAAGTAGTTTGTGTAAAAAATGAACTCTTTGGCGGGAAAGTGTCGGTATCGGGGCTTTTGGGAGCGTCTGATTTGTTCCGCGAGCTTTGCGGAAAAACTGCTGACAAGCTCTTAATAACAGAGTCAATGTTAAAAGCCGATGAGGACATTTTCCTAGACGATGTAACTTTAGAGGAAGCTCAAGAAAAATTAAGTATGGAAATTATCCCTGTAAAAAATGACGGAGGATGTTTCTTAGCGGCACTTTTAGGGTATTAGGAGAGAAAAGACTATGAGAAAAGCAACGGTTGCTATCGTTGGCAGACCTAACGTTGGCAAATCCACACTTTTTAATAAAATAGCGGGTAGCAGAATTTCTATTGTTGACGATACACCCGGTGTGACTCGCGATAGAATTTATGCAGAAGCTGAGTGGCTTAATAAAAAGTTCACTCTTATTGATACGGGCGGTATCGAGCCAAAGTCTGATGATACGATTTTAAAGAATATGCGCCTTCAGGCAGAAATCGCCATTGAGCGTGCCGATTGTATCGTGCTTATGACCTGTGTTCACGATGGACTTACTGCTGCTGACAAAGACGTTGCGGCAATGCTCCAGAAGTCAGGTAAGCCTATAGTTTTAGCAGTAAACAAGGTTGACCACGGCGGCGAGCCACCTATGGACTTTTACGAGTTTTATAATTTAGGATTAGGCGACCCTGTTGCAATTTCTTCAACTCACGGACTTGGTGTGGGAGATTTATTAGACGAAATTTTTGCGCGTATCCCTCCCGAACTCCTAGAGCCTGAGGAGGAAGAATCAACAGCACTTCGTGTTGCCATAGTAGGTAAACCAAATGCTGGAAAATCTTCACTTGTAAACAAGATTTTAGGAGAGGACAGAGTAATTGTCAGCCCGATTTCCGGTACAACCCGTGACGCCGTAGATACAAGCTTTACAAAAGATGGTAAGGAGTACATTTTAGTTGATACTGCAGGAATGCGCAAGCGCGGAAAAATCGACGAGGGAATTGAGCGCTATAGCGTGCTCCGTTCACTTTCTGCCATTGACAACTGTGATGTCTGTATCATTGTGGTTGATGCTAAGGAAGGAATCTCCGAGCAGGATTCAAAGATTGCCGGCTATGCCCACGAAAAGGGTAAGGCTTCAATCATTGCAATAAACAAGTGGGACTTGGTTGAAAAAGACACCCACACTATGAAAAACTTTACCGACAAGGTAAATCAGGAGCTTGGCTTTATGTTATATGCTCCTCAGGTGTACATTTCAGCTCTTACCGGTCAGCGAATTAACAAGCTTTTTGAGCTTATTGACTATGTTCATCTGCAGCACACAATGAGAATAAAAACAGGTATGTTAAACGACGTGCTGTCTGAGGCGACAATGAAGGTTCAGCCTCCGTCTGATAAGGGCAAGCGCCTGAAGATTTTCTATATGACGCAGGCCTCAACCTGTCCGCCTACCTTTGTTGTTTTTGTAAACAACAAGGAGCTTATGCATTTTTCATATTTAAGATATTTAGAAAACCAGATAAGAGCAGTATTCGGTCTTACTGGTACACCTGTAAGATTTATTGTAAGAGAAAGAGAAGACAAGGGCAGCAAGGAATAACAGGAGGTTATTATGGTATTAGCTTGTATTTTAACAATAGTTTCAGCATATTTATTAGGTAGTATCAATACATCAATTATACTTTCTAAAGCTAAGAAGAATGACATCCGAACACACGGCAGCGGCAACGCAGGCGCTACTAATGTATTGCGCGTTATGGGCAAGGCAGCAGCGGCGCTGGTTGTTATCGGAGATGCGGTAAAAGCCTTTATCGCGGTAGGTGTTGCGGCGCTAATCGGCAAATGGTTGGGAATTTTATATCCCCAGACATTAGTGCTTAAATATCTTGCGGTAACCTTTGTGGTTATCGGACACGATTTTCCCTTGTATTTCGGTTTTCGAGGCGGTAAGGGTATCGTCACATCAGTTGCAATTATTTTTGCCTTGGACTGGAGATTGGGAATTATGGTTTTAGGCACAGGTGTTTTATGCATCGTGCTTACAAGATTTGTATCCTTGGGTTCATTGGTAGGATGCGTAATATTCCCTCTTTTCTGCATTGCAATGCATATGGACGCACTCTTTTCCTATGAAGCGGCTGTGATAATTCCAGCTTTATTTTTAGGTGCTTTGGGCGTGTGGCGTCACATGAGCAATATTAAAAAGCTTATGTCGGGAACAGAACATAAAATTGGCGAAAAGAAATAGACAGGCGGTGACACTATGAACATATCCGTTGTAGGTTCAGGTACATGGGGCTGTGCCCTCTGTGCGATTTTGGCAAACAAGGGCAATGACGTTGTGCTCTGGTCATACTTTAAAGAAGAAAGCGAACAGTTAAAGGCAACAAGAAAGACACCGAACCTTTCTGATTTTGTTATGCCTGAAAACGTAACATATACAAGCGATTTAGAAACAGCAACAAAGGATAAAGACGTAATCGTATTGGTTACGCCTTCTGCCGCCATTGGTAAAACTGCAGAGAATATGAGCAGGTTTGTAAAGGGCGGCGCAGTAGTTGTCTGTGCGTCAAAGGGCTTTGACGGGGAAACTCAAAAAACCTTAACAGAAACAATTAAGGATAAAATCCCCCAGTGTACTGTTGCGGCACTTTCAGGACCGTCCCACGCCGAGGAGGTAGCGGTAAATCAGCCTACATCTTTGGTTGCAGCCTGTCCCGATATTAAAGTTTCCGAAATGGTACAGGAGCTTTTTATGACAGATACATTGAGAATTTACACAAATGAAGATATATTGGGCGTTGAAATCGGCGGGGCACTTAAAAACGTTATCGCTCTTTGCGCAGGTGTTTGCGACGGCTTGGGATTGGGGGATAACTCAAAAGCGGCACTTATGACACGCGGTATGTCAGAAATTGCGCGACTGGGTACTGCTATGGGAGCGCGCCTTGAAACCTTCAGCGGATTGTCTGGTATGGGCGATTTAATCGTAACCTGTACAAGTATGCACTCAAGAAACCGCAGAGCAGGTATATTAATTGGTCAGGGAAAAACTCCCGACGAGGCTATGAAAGAAGTAAATATGGTAGTTGAGGGCGTATATGCGACAAAAGAAGCTTATAAGCTGGCTAAAAAATACAATGTGGAAATGCCTATCGTGGAAGAAGCATATAAGGTTGTCTTTGAGGGAAAATCAGCGAGTGATGCGGTTATGTCATTGATGACAAGAGAGAAAAGACACGAGCTTGAGCACGGATTTTGGGCGTAAGCGTGAGACAACTAAATGGAGGAAATACTATGAGATGGTTTGGCAGATGTAAAAAGGAAGAAGCAGAAGAAATTTTAGTGCCAACACAAGAAAATGAAATAAATGAAACATCAGAAGATATTGTGATTCCGGCTGAAAAACCTAAGAAAAGTTTTTTTGCCAAGCTGAAAGAAGGCTTGGAAAAAACAAGAGCTGCGGTTTTTGGCAGGATTGACGATGTCTTTTTTGCTTTTAAGTCAGTAGATGAGGAGCTTTTTGAGGAGTTAGAAGAGGTTTTAATTACCGCAGACATTGGCGTAGATACGTCTGTTTATATCATAGAGCAGCTTCGCCGCATAGCTCGTGAAAAGCATATCACAGAGCCTGCTATGCTAAAAACAGAATTAAAAACCATAATTAGCCAAATACTAAGTGAGCAAAACACAGAATGTAACACAGAAGGCTCGCCTGCCGTTATTATGGTAATCGGTGTAAACGGCGTTGGCAAAACAACATCAATAGGAAAAATGGCAAATTACTATAAACATGCGGGCAAAAAGGTGCTTTTAGCTGCTGCTGACACTTTCCGCGCTGCTGCCATTGACCAGTTGGAAATCTGGGCTATGCGCGCGGGGGTTGAAATTGTCAAGCATCAGGAGGGTTCTGATCCGTCAGCGGTAGTGTTTGACGCAATAAAGGCGGCAAAAGCCCGTGGTACAGACATTGTAATATGTGACACCGCAGGCAGACTTCACAACAAGAAAAATCTTATGGACGAGCTGGCAAAAACCGCTCGTGTTATTGAGCGCGAAACAGGAAAGCCTGCTGGTGAAGTGCTGCTCGTCTTAGATGCATCAACAGGACAGAATGCTCTCATTCAGGCTAGAGAATTTAAAAATGCGGCTTCGATTACAGGTGTAGTATTGACAAAACTTGATGGCACAGCCAAGGGCGGTGTTGTAATTGCCCTTTGCCGTGAGCAAAATATAGGTGTAAAATTTATTGGTGTAGGCGAAGGAATTGATGACCTGCAGAAATTTGACCCACAGGAATTTGCAGGAGCGCTTTTCCCTGAAGAATAGGAGGCGGCTATGAACGGACATTTTGGAAATTTCGGTGACTTCGGAGGCTTTGGCGATGGTGAAAACAGTCAGGGCTTCGGTAGTTTTAACAAAGAAGACTTTGCGGAAAAATTTAAAAATCAAAAGAATAATATGACAAAGGGAAAGAAAATCCTTTTAGGTATCATTATCGGCATAATAGTGCTGCTTGCTATACTTGGTGCGGCACTTAATTTTATTATGGATATATGGCAAATCAAAGAAATCGGAGCAGGGTATGATACGGTTTTCTGGAAAAGTCTGGTTACAAAGCTTTTAGTTTCTTCTTCTGGCTTTATTGTTGTTTTTGTGCTGGCGTTAATCAACTTATTTTTGGTAAAGAAGCTGGTGCTCATCAGGCACTTTGAAACTAAGCTTTTTAAGAAAAGGTATCCTTATGTCATAGCAGCATTTGTAGTTTCTGCATTTTTTGGCGGAGTAATGGGACAAAGCTCATATTTAGAATTGTTAACGGCCATTAACGCTACAGAGTTTGGTGTGGCTGACCCCCTGTTTTCAAAAGATATAAGCTATTATATTTTCGTAAGACCCTTTTTATCCACTGTTGTTAATGGATTAAAGGACATATTTTTATTCCAGACTGTAGCGGTGGCTATAATTTATTATGTTTCTTTTGTGATGGCGGGAACCAAAAAAATAAAAGAAATGCTAACCTTGGAAAAAGGTGCCGTGACTCATATATTGGTAAATATTCTGATTTACTATATTATGATGATTTTTTCCTACAAGCTTACGGCAGAAAATCTTATGTACGGCACTTTTGGTCGTGACGGACTTGCAGGTGCAGGCTTTATTGAAGCAAATATATGGCTTAACTATTATAAATTTGCACCATACCTTTTGCTTGTGGCAGTTGTTTTGGCAGTATTATTTATTTGGCGCAAAAAATACAAATTAACGCTTGTTGCAGTATTGGCAGTGCCTGTTGTTTATATTCTGGTAGCAATAGCGTCTCTTGTTACGCAGCAGTTGGTTGTTGCGCCTGATGAAAGAAATTACCAGACCCCTTACATCGAGCACAATATGAACGCTACAAAAGCGGGATTTGGTCTTGAGGATATAAAAGAAGTTCAGTTTGACTTTTCGGAAAAGCTTACCGGCGATGCCATAGCTGCAAACAGCGCTGAGCTTACAAACACAAGAATTATCGACTTTTCGGCTTCGCTCACTGCATACAATCAGCTGCAGTATTTGAGAAAATATTATACATTTAATGATATAGACGTGGTACCTTATGAGATTGATGGAGAGTTGACCGGCGCATTTATGTCGGCTCGTGAGCTGAACAAAGAAAATCTTGAAGAAACCGCGCGTTCCTATACAAACGAAAAATTCCGCTACACCCACGGCTTTGGTGTTGCGGCAAGTCCTATTGACAGAGTCACTGAAGACGGTCAGCCGTACTTTTGCATAAAGGATATTCCCGTAGTATCTACAAACGGTATGCCCCGAGTTACTCAGCCGAGAATTTACTATGGGGAAAGCACCAATGACTATGTAATAGTAGGCTCTGACAATTTAGAGCTTGACTACTCTGAGGGTTACACTGACGTTGAGTACACCTACACGGGAGATTCAGGCGTTGAAATGAGCTTTTTTAAGAAGCTTATGTTTTCTCTCTATTACAAGGACTACAAGATGTTCTTCTCCGGCAATATCGACTCTGACAGTAAAATTTTGATAAACAGAAATGTAATGGACAGAGTGAAGATAGTTGCTCCGTTCCTGATGTACGAAGAGGACCCGCAGGTAGTAGTGGACGATGACGGCGAAATTAAGTGGATAATTGACGCATATACCTACTCTGACAAATATCCCTTTGCACAAAACTTTAACGGCGTAAACTATATAAGAAACTCTGTAAAAGCAGTGGTGGATGCATATACAGGAAATATAAAGTTCTATATTATAGACGATACAGACCCTGTTGCCAAAACCTATAAAAAGATTTATCCCAAACTGTTTACTGATGAAGCGTTTCCTGAAAATTTAGCTTCTCATATAACAACTCCGGAAGGGCTTTTTAAGCTGCAAACACAAGTATATCAGAGATACCACTTAGAGGATGCAGGTCAGTTCTACGATCAGGCTGATGTATGGAGAGTGGCAACAGAAAAATATCATGATGATGAAATCATAGTAAGCCCTTATTTTAATATATTTACTGTTGAGGGAGAGGAAACGCCTGAGCTTGTGCTGAATATGCCCTATGTTTTAGGGGACAAGTACAATATGGTGGGAATTTTGATGAAGCGTACAGACATTGACCATTACGGCGAGCTTGTGCTTTATAGAATACCTAAATCCGATACGGTTTACGGTCCTATGCAGATAGAGAATAAAATAGATAATGATCCTGACATTTCAAGAGAAATGACCCTTTGGGGACAGGGCGGTTCATCTGTAATACGAGGTAACCTTTTAGTTATTCCCTTTAAAAATTCTATATTCTATGTAGAGCCTGTTTATATCACATCTCAGAACAATGCGTCACTCCCTGAGGTTAAGAGAATTATAGTAGCTTACAAGGATGCCATTGTAATGGCGCCTACATTGGAGGAAGCGCTGTCGCAGGTTATAAAGAACTCTGACGGATTGTCTGCAGGAAATTTAATAGATGCTCCACAGACTACACCTGATGATGTAACTCCTGAGGACATCCCTGAAGCAACTGATTATATTAAAGAGGTTGTGGATGCTTATGACGCCTTCAGAAAGTCGAGCGCAAGCAACAATTGGCAGCAAATGGGTAAGGATTTACAAAAATTAGACGAAGCTATTGGGAATATTCGTTAAATTTAGCATTTACAAAATAGTAAAAAAATGATAAAATAATATAGTGGTTTATAATATATAAAATTGAGAGGAGAGGAAAAATATGGATTATGCACCATTTTTTGTCCTTGCTGCAGCGGTTGTTGCGATTATTTTCGCGGCATACAAGTTCTATGCAGTAAAAAAACTTCCTGAAGGAACAGAGGAAATGGCATCTATTTCTTCAAAAATCCGTTCAGGTGCTATGGCGTATTTAAAGCGCCAGTACAAAACAGTAGGAATATTTTTTGCAGTTATGTTTGTAATTTTAGCAATTTTAGCTTTTGGCGGATTGCTAACGCCCTTTGTACCTTTTGCGTTTATTACAGGCGGACTGTTCTCAGGTCTTTCAGGATTTGTTGGTATGAAGATAGCAACATATGCTAACTCACGCACGGCTCAGGGCGCGCGCCAGAGCCTTGACAAGGGTTTGAAAATTGCCTTTTCATCAGGCGCGGTTATGGGTATGACAGTTGTTGGTCTGGGATTACTTGACATCAGTATCTGGTTTATCCTTTTGAAATTTGTATTTAATCTTGAAATCGGCGATATTACATCTGCTATGCTTACATTTGGTATGGGCGCAAGCTCAATGGCACTCTTTGCCCGTGTTGGCGGCGGTATTTTCACAAAGGCTGCCGACGTTGGCGCCGACCTTGTAGGTAAGGTTGAAGCAGGTATCCCCGAGGATGACCCCAGAAACCCTGCGTGTATTGCAGATAACGTTGGCGACAATGTTGGTGATGTTGCAGGTATGGGCGCTGACCTTTACGAGTCATACGTTGGCTCGATTATCTCCTGCGGTGCTTTAGCCGTTGCAGCAGGCTATGGTTTTTCAGGTGTTATTCTTCCTATGCTTATTGCAGCAGTAGGAATCATTGCATCTATCATTTCTACCTTCTTTGTATCAACAAAAGAAGGCGCAACACAGAAAATGTTATTAGGCTCACTTCGTCGTGGAACATATTCAGCAGCGGTTATTTCAGCTATAGCATCACTGGTGCTTATTTTAGTATTAATGCCCGATAGCGTAGGTCTTTTTGGAGCTGTATTATCAGGTTTGCTTGCCGGTGTTTTAATTGGTTACTTCACAGAATACTATACATCGGATTCGTACAAGCCCACACAGAAGCTGGCTGGTTCATCAGAAACAGGTTCAGCTACAATCATTATTGACGGTATGGCGCTGGGTATGAAATCTACTGCTATCCCTGTTATTATCGTTGGTGTATCTGTTTTAATAAGCTACTTTATTGCAGGTGGTATGGGTTCATTCGAACACGGTCTTTATGGCGTTGGTTTATCAGCAGTTGGTATGTTGTCAACTCTTGGTATCACACTTGCTACTGACGCTTACGGTCCTGTTGCAGATAACGCAGGCGGTATTGCAGAAATGAGCGGTTTAGACCCCGAAGTTCGTGAAAGAACCGATGCACTTGACTCACTGGGCAACACAACGGCTGCTACAGGTAAGGGTTTTGCTATTGGTTCAGCAGCTTTAACAGCCCTTGCATTAATTGTTTCATACACAGACGAGGTTACAGCAATAGCACCCGAAAAATTAAACCTTGCAATCACAAATCCTGCAGTTTTAATCGGTCTTTTTGTTGGTGCAATGCTTCCCTTCCTCTTTAGTGCTATGACAATGCAGGCAGTAGGCAGAGCAGCTCATAAAATCGTTATCGAGGTTCGCCGTCAGTTTAAAGAAATCAAAGGCTTGTTAGAGGGTACAGCTGAGGCAGATTATGAGACCTGTGTCGACATCTGTACCAAGTCATCACTTAAAGAAATGGTACTCCCTGCAGCTTTAGGTGTATTTGCTCCTATTGTTGTTGGCCTTATTCTGGGCGTAAACGGCGTAGTTGGTATGCTTGCAGGCGCGCTTGTTTCAGGCTTTGTGCTTGCTATTATGATGGCAAACTCAGGCGGTGCTTGGGATAACGCTAAAAAGTATATCGAAGCAGGAAATTACAACGGCAAGGGTTCAGAAAACCACAAAGCGGCCGTTGTTGGCGATACAGTAGGTGACCCCTTTAAAGACACATCAGGTCCTTCTGTTAACATTTTGATTAAGCTTTTATCAATGGTATCAATCGTATTTGCATCACTTATTGTAACATACGGCGGATTTGGATTGTTTTAATTGAATTAAAAGCCCGACTTAAGTCGGGCTTTTTTATTGTCATTTTTTGAGTTTTTTCATATATTAATACCAAAGGAGGCTACTATGCGTACTCTATCAAAACTTAATCCTGACGAGTGTGGAATTGTTGCAACCGTAGGCGGAGAGTATAGTATGAGAAGACGACTTTATGATTTGGGGATTGTCCCCGGTACAAAGATTACTTGTATATATAAAGCTCCTTTAGGCGACCCAAAGGCATACTTTGTTCGTGGTGCGACCATAGCTCTCAGGTCTGATGACTCGTCAAATATTATATTAGAATAAAAAACCGTCACGCAGTGACGGTTTTTTACATAATCTAATTATAAGGAGATGATGCTATGGGACTGACAAAGGCTTCAACGGGAGCGCGAGCGCAAGACCGTTTTATAAACGAAACCAAAAGTGAAAATCTAACAGTAGCCCTGATGGGAAATCCCAATGTGGGAAAATCTACGCTTTTTAACAGTTTGACAGGTATGCATCAGCACACAGGCAACTGGCCCGGAAAAACAGTCACAGGTGCGGTGGGCAACTGTAAATACAGAGATAGAGAAATTACATTGGTTGATTTACCTGGATGCTATTCTCTTTTGTGCCATTCGGCAGAGGAGGAGGTTGCTCGTGATTTTGTGTGTTCAGGGGATGCTGATGTGACGGTTGTGGTGTGTGACGCAACGTCCTTTGAAAGAAATCTTATATTGGTGCTGCAGACTATTGAAGTTACAAAGAACGTTATTGTGTGCATAAACCTGATAGATGAAGCTGAAAAGAAGGGCATAAAAATAAATAAAAAAATTCTTGAAGAAAGCTTGAATGTGCCTGTTGTGACCACATCTGCAAGAAACGGAAAGGGAATTAATAAGCTGCTGCAGCAGATAACAAAAATTCAAAAAGGTTCAAACGAAATTAAGAAAAAGATAGTAGAAGATGATGAAAAAAAAGTAAAAGCTACGGTGGAAAGAGCACAGAAAATCGCCAAAGAAAGTGTTACATATAAAAATGAAAATTATCTGTTAAGAGACAGAAAAATTGATAGCGTCATAACGGGCAAATGCGCCTTTTTAGTTATGCTTGTGATGCTGCTGGGTGTTTTTTGGCTGACGATTTCAGGAGCAAATTCTGTATCTGGCGTTTTATCACAATGGTTGTTTAAAACCGAGGAGTGGCTTGACTCTGCGCTGAAAGCAATTCATATTCCTGATTTTGCGCGTGAACTTATTGTATTCGGCGGATACCGAATGCTCATTTGGGTAGTGTCTGTGATGTTACCGCCCATGGCGATATTTTTTCCGCTTTTTACCCTTTTGGAGGATGCAGGAGTTCTGCCAAGAATTGCCTTTAATCTGGATAAGTGCTTCAAATGCTGCGGAGCCTGCGGCAAGCAGGCTCTAACTATGTGTATGGGTATAGGCTGCAACGCCGCGGGTGTGGTAGGTGCAAGAATTATAGATAGTCCCAGAGAGAGGCTTATTGCTATAATTACAAACAGCTTAGTACCTTGTAACGGCAGATTTCCTGCGCTTATTTCTGTTATTTCGGTATTTTTAATTACGGGAGCAGGTGTTCTTTCGAAAAGTGTTCTTCCTGCGGTGTTTTTAACTGCTTTTATTGCATTGTCAGTTGGGATGACACTTGTTGCTTCGAAGTTCCTGTCTGAAACTGTTTTAAAAGGCGAAACGTCATCCTTTGCATTGGAGCTTCCGCCTTACAGACGTCCGCAAATCGGAAGAGTCATAGTGCGCTCAATCTTTGACAGAACATTGTTTGTACTGTCACGGGCAGTTGTTTCAGCTATTCCTGCAGGACTGCTTTTGTGGCTGCTTGCAAATATCAGTATAGGCGGAGTGTCACTGTTTTCGCACATTTGTAGCGCCTTACAACCCATAGGAAACCTTATGGGATTAGACGGTGTGATTTTGGCAGCATTCATCTTGGGATTTCCTGCCAATGAAACTGTAGTACCCATAATGATAATGGGGTATCTGTCAGGTACAGTTTTAACAGATACAGTAGGTCTTATGGAGCTTCGGGATATGCTGATATCAAATGGCTGGGATATGATA
This sequence comes from Congzhengia sp., assembly GCA_045649085.1. Lineage (GTDB taxonomy): Bacteria > Bacillota > Clostridia > UBA1381 > UBA9506 > Congzhengia. The sequence goes on along the minus strand of JAZRPE010000031.1, from coordinate 34,141 downwards.
ACTGCGCTAAACGTAATCATATTCTTTCTGTTTCATTGGCCCTGCGCTACCACGATGCTTACAATATACAAAGAAACAAAAAGCGCGAAGTGGACAGCACTTTCCTTTTTGCTGCCCACTGTAATCGGTGTTTCTTTGTGTATTTTGATAAATTTAGCCTGCAATCTGCTTGCCTGAATGGTCAATGGTGTAGTTTTCTTTATAGATAAGGTCTGAGGCTTTTACAAACTTATAGCCTGCAGCGGTTAATTTTTCTAAAATTTTCGGCAAAGCCTCTGGGGTGTTTTTTGCGCCGTTATGAAAGAGGATAATTGATCCGGGGGCAATTCTGTTTATGACGCGTTTTTCTATTTCTTCCGCGGATAAATTTTTCCAATCTAAGCTGTCAATGTTCCATTGAACTGTGAACATATTCTGATTTGTGGCTTCGCGGATTACAGCGTTGTTATATTCGCCGTAGGGTCCGCGGAAAAGTATAGGACGCACCCCTGTAACTGCTTCGATTTTGTCGGAGCAGTTTTTAAGTTCGGCTGCAATCTTTGCATCAGACAGCTTGTCAATATGAGGATGAGTGTCTGAATGATTCATTATTTCGTGCCCTGCGTCAAAGAATTTTTTTACAGAGTCAGGGTACTTTTCAACCCAGCTGCCCACCATAAAGAATGTGGCTGGGGCGTCGTATTTTTTTAAAATGTCGATTAAAATGTCCGTGTCCGTATCGTCCCACGCAGCATCAAAGGTAAGAGCGCAGACCTTTTCCTTGCCCTTTTCTACTGAATAAATGGGAAGTAATTTATCCCCGCCGTCAGAATAAACATCGGTAGAAGTGGAAAAACCAGCCACTACCATAACTACGGCACAGAACAAAAGCGAAAGATACATAACTGCACGATTTTTATTAAGAACAAAAACTTTCATAGTAAAACTCCTCACTTTTTTGTAAAATAAAAACGCGTTATGAAACTACCATAACGCATTTTTATTACTATTCTATTGTGAGGGATAGAATTTATGACTTAAAATTCACACTTTCTGCCTGCTTTTTTGTCAAGCTTAGCTTTAACCTGAAGGGGAAGACCGAAGAGGTTGATGAAACCTTCTGCATCCTTCTGGTTGTAATCTTCGTCCTCGCCGAATGAAGCTGTTACTTCATCGTAAAGTGTGTAGGGGCTTGTTACTCCTGCATTCATAATGTTGCCTTTATATAGCTTTAACTTTACGTCGCCTGTAACAGTTTCCTGTGTTTCGTCAACGAAAGCGTCAATTGACTTTCTGAGCTTTGTAAACCACTGGCCATTGTAAACAAGGTCTGCCATTTTCTGTGCTACAATTGCTTTAAAGTGTGATGTTTCTTTATCAAGACAAATTGTTTCTAAAACGTCGTGAGCGTGGTAGAGGATTGTGCCACCTGGTGTTTCGTACACGCCGCGGCTCTTCATACCAACAAGACGATTTTCTACAACGTCAAAGATACCGATGCCGTTTCTTCCGCCGATTTCATTTAATTTTCTTATCATTGCAACGCCGTCTAAGGCTTCGCCGTTTAATTTTGTGGGGATACCCTTTTCAAATGTGATTGTAACGTACTCTGCCTTATCGGGAGCAGATTCAGGGCTAACGCCTAACTCTAAGATTTTTTCATAATCGGGTTCGTTTGCAGGGTCTTCTAAATCCAGACCTTCGTGTGATAAGTGCCAGAGGTTCATATCTTTAGAGTAGTTTGTTTCTCTTGAAATCTTTAAGGGAATGTTGTGTGCCTCTGCGTAGTCAATTTCATCGTCACGAGATTTTAAATCCCAGATTCTCCAGGGAGCGATAATGTCCATATCAGGAGCTAAAGCCTTGATGCTTAATTCGAAACGAACCTGGTCATTACCCTTACCTGTGCAGCCGTGACAGATTGCATCAGCACCCTCTGATAGCGCGATTTCAACAATTCTCTTTGCGATTAAAGGACGTGCAAAAGATGTGCCGAGCAAATATCCTTCGTACTTTGCACCTGCCTTTAATGTGGGCCAGATGTATTCTTCTACAAATTCTTTTTTAAGGTCTTCTATGTACAATTTGCTTGCGCCTGTTTTTATAGCTTTTTCCTCTAAGCCCTCAAGCTCAGAATCCTGACCTACGTCGGCCGCTACTGCGATAACCTCGCAGCCGTAGTTTTCCTTTAACCACGGAATAATGATTGATGTGTCAAGACCGCCTGAGTAGGCAAGAACTACCTTGTTGTATTTTTTCATTTTTATAACTTCCCTTCGGATAAATAATTTACATAAGTATTATTATACATCACTTTACCCGTTTGTCAAGAGGTTTTGTAAATAAAAATGCATAAAATTGCAATTTTATGCAAAATATTGTGAATATTATGCAAAAATTCGAGGTTTTTGTGAAATTTTATACAGTGAGTGGAACTTTTTTCTTACATATACGTCTAAACAGTAACAACGACGGAGGAGGTCATCTTATGAGAAGGTTTATCAGTTTGTTGGTTTTGGCGGTAATGGTCTTGACTTTTACTGCGTGTACAGCACAGGCTACATATCTTGAGCGGGGAGAAATTCCTGTAATGTTAGAAACGGACGCCACAGCTCAGGGCTTAGTAAAGCTTGGTATATTAAAGGGTACGGGCGAAGGACTTGAACTTGAAAGAAACATAACAAGGGCCGAGGCGGTGGCGCTTATATTCCGTATTCATTATGAGAATACGGGAGCAAGCGGTATGCCTTCGCCTGAATTTTCAGATTTAGACGGACATTGGGCGTACAAGGAAGTAACTGCTGCTAAAAAAATGGGAATTGTTGAAGGTGTAGGCGACGGCAAATTTGAGCCTGACAGAGTGGTAACAGGCAGAGAATTTGCAAAGATGCTTATGTCAACTCTTGGATATACTGATGTTACAATTGCTAATGTGTACGATAAGGCAATTGAAGTTGAGCTTTTAATGAACAACTACACAAAAAGCGTAGTTGCAGGTAATATGACGCTACTCAGGAGCGACGCTGCCCGTCTTTTGTGGGGTATGTTTTTGGCGCGCAATCCCGAGGGCGGAATATATAAGGAAAAATTAGTTCATTCAGGTAAATTCAGTGAGGAAGACTTTAGGGGAACTCTTTATGTGGGTTGTGGCACACCTGCTGCAATAAATCCCAATTTTGTGGATAAAATAAACGCACAGATGCCAGACAGTAAAAACTATATGTTTTCTCCGTTATCAATACAGATGGCATTTATGATGGCAGCGAACGGCGCATCCGGTGGAACTTTGGCAGAAATATTGAAAGCTCTTGAAATTTCTGATGAAAATGAGTATAATGAAATGGCAAAAGCGTTGATTACAGAATACAGAAATTCAGGTGCAATAGAATTAAATGTTGCAAACGCAATATGGTTGAATGAGGACAATGCGGACTTTGCGTTTAATAAAGATTATACAGAGTTATTAGAAGAATACTTTGAGGCAAAAGCGTCAACCTCAAATAACGAAAAAATAGTCGGCCAAGTAAATGACTGGGTAAATAACAAGACAAAAGGAAAAATCCCCACGATAATCAATGACCCTGATTTTACGGCCATTCTTTTAAATGCTATATACTTTAAGGGTGCGTGGGCAGACGAATTTTCAAAGCATGCCACTGCTCCCGATACTTTTACTGACAGAAATGGTAAAGAGTACAGTATTGACTTTATGAACAAAACAGATGGTTTTAACTATTTTAAAGACGAATTTATAGAAGTTGTGGAGCTTCCCTACAGAAACTACACATACAACGAAAAAACCGATGAATTTAAAAGATATGATACAGATATTTCTATGTATTTGGTGCGCAATCGCTTTGGTTATGAGGATGAAATGCTCACAAATTGCATAGAACAAAACAAACTCATAAGCACATATATTAATTTTTCTATGCCTAAGTTCCGCGTAGAATATTCTGCAGGTATTTCTGACATAATGAAAAATTTAGGAATAAAAGCGGCATTTCAGGATAACAGTGCCGACTTTACCAAAATGGTAACAGGCGGCAATATGTACATTACAGACGCAATACACAAAACATACATAAGCGTAGACGAAGAGGGTACAGAAGCAGCAGCGGTAACAGCAGTTACAATGGATGCTACATCAGCTATGAGAGATGAGCCTTTAAGAGTTTCCTTTGATACACCCTTTACCTTCGTTATCCGTGACAACAAAAACAGTATAACCTTATTTATCGGAGAATACGCCTATGTAGAATAGGCAGGTAATTATGAAATTTAAGGATTTGGTAATTTGTTCCGACCTTGACGGAACATTACTTAATGAGCAAAACAAAATACCACAGGAAAACCTTGAGGCAATAGAGTATTTTCGTGGCAACGGCGGTAAGTTTATGATTGCGACAGGCAGATTTCCTGATGCCATACCACCTGCAATCGGTAACCTTGTGCCTGATTTTCCGTGCATTTGTCACAACGGCTGCAGTGTATATGACTTTGCAAAAAAGAAATATATCGAGATAACCCCCTTAGATGATGAGGTGGCACAGGTTGTGGACGAAATAGTGAAAATTTGTCCTACTATCGGCGTGGAGGTTATGAACAAAGATGGAATATGCGTAGCAAAGAGAAATTTTGCTACCGACCGTCATATAGAATATGAGCTTGTGGATAACGTTTTTTCTGACGGTGTTCGTGAGGCGAATAAGCCTTGGATAAAGATTTTGTTTGCAGAGGAAGCGGAAAAAATTGATATGGTCAAGGAAAAACTTCTTACCTCTGATTATCATAACAAATATAATATGTTGAAAACTCACAGATGGTACTACGAAATCTTCAATAAAAATGCCTCTAAGGGAGCGGGTCTTAAGAAATTCTGCGAAATTTACGGCATAAATATGAAGAATGTCGTAGCCATTGGTGACAACGAAAATGATATATCAATGCTTGAGGCTGCTGCAACAGCGGCAACTGTTGCAAATGCTCCTGATGTGGTAAAGAACTACGCTGACATTGTAACCTGCTCAAATGAAGAGGGAGCAATTGCGGATTTGATAAGTAGATTATAACTAAATGGCGGCAGTTCGTATTTTGAACTGCCGCCATTTTATTTGTTTTGTATATATTTGTAGGGCAGGGGCTTGCTCCTGCCACAATATATAAAAAAGGTGGGACCAAGGCCCCACCCTACAATGCTTGAATTAGCGAATACCATAATTTTCGATGATATAGTCCATATCCTTGTCACCGCGACCTGATAAGTTAATAAGGATTGAGCCGTGGTCCATAGTTTTAGCTAACTTCATACCGTAGGCTACGGCGTGTGAGCTTTCAATAGCTGGTATAATACCTTCCATACGAGCAAGTTTATAGAAAGCATCAATTGTTTCTTCGTCGTCGATTACATCGTATTTTACTCTGCCGATTTCCTGTAAGAATGCGTGCTCAGGACCTGATGAGGGGTAGTCAAGACCGCTTGCAACAGAATATACAGGAGCAGGCTCGCCGTTCTCATCCTTTAACATAATACTGTTAAAGCCGTGCATAATGCCCTCTGTTCCGTATTTTAAGCTTGCTGCGTGGTCGCCGAGCTTGGGGCCTCTACCCAACGGTTCGATGCCGTAAATGTCAACAGGGTCATTTAAGAATCCTGCAAATAACCCTGCAGCGTTTGAGCCGCCGCCAACGCAAGCAACGATAGCGTTGGGGAGGTGACCTGTCATATCAACAAACTGCTCACGTGCTTCAATGCCTACTACGCTCTGGAAATCTCTTACCATCATTGGGAAGGGATGAGGTCCTAAAACTGAGCCGATGCAGTAGATTGAGTCTTTATATTCTTTGCTGTAGGCATCAAATGCTGCGTCAACTGCTTCTTTCAATGTTTTTAAGCCGTGTGTTACCTCTACAACGTTAGCGCCTAAGATTTTCATTCTTGCAACATTGGGAGCCTGCTTTTTAATATCAACAGAGCCCATATAGATGTCGCACTCAAGACCGAAGTAAGCAGCAGCTGTAGCTAATGCCACACCGTGCTGGCCGGCGCCTGTTTCAGCGATAACCTTTTTCTTGCCCATATATTTTGCAAGGAGCGCTTCGCCCATGCAGTGGTTTAACTTGTGTGCGCCTGAGTGGTTTAAGTCCTCGCGCTTAGCATAAAGCTGAACCTTACCGCCTAAGTAGTCTGAAAGTCTTTCTAAGTGTGTAACAGGTGTGGGTCTTCCCTGGAATTCTTTTCTTATTCTTCTGAGTTCTGCTATAAACTTTCTTGACTGGCAGATTGAAAAGTACGCCTCTGTGATTTCTGCCATAGCGGCTTTTAATTTATCGTCAATATACACGCCGCCATATTTGCCGAAATATCCGTCCTTGTCAGGATAGTTGTTAAAATAAGTGTCAAAATCTACATTTCCTAATTTCATAATAATTTCCTCCAATATATTAAGTAAGCTTTATTCCGTTTTCAAATTAAGCAACGCCATCGCTTAGTTAAAAGTGCCATAACGTAATCCTCCTGCATCGGGCAAATAAAAAACGTCCCCGACAGAATACTGCCAAGGACGAATGAACTATCCGCGGTGCCACCTTGATTCACGATTACCTCGTGCGCTTTTAGAGTACCAACATACTCCCGACTAATAACGCAAGTCTTACGTCGGCGCATTTAACGCCACCCTCAGCAGTCCATATTACGCAGGAACTTTTGCGGAACTCACACCGTAATCCACTCGCTCTTAAAAGTTTTATCTGCCTTTTTTCTGCCTCAACGGTTTTTGATTACTATCTATTTTATTCTTCTTTTTTTAATTTGTCAATAGTTTTTTGTTATTTGTGGTAACTTTCGTTGGCATTAATTTTAAATGCTCTGTAGATTTGTTCCAAAAGTATTACTCTCATCAGTTGATGGGGAAATGTCATCTCCGAAAAAGAAAGACGGAGCTTGCTTTTTGCCTTTATTTCGTCGTGCAGTCCCAGACTTCCGCCGATTACAAAGGTAAATGAGGAAGCGCCTGAAACTGTTTGGTTGGCAAAAAGGTCGGCAAATTTCTCGCTTGACAGTTGTTTGCCCTCGACACATAGAGTAACTAAAACATCAGTTGCGCCGATGGCAGAATTTATTTTTTCAGCTTCCTTTTTTAAGATTTGCGTTTTTTCGCTATCGGATGGTCTGTCAGACATTGACTCGTCTGCAACTTCTGTGATTTTAAGCTTACAAAATCGCGAAAGCCTTTTTGAGTATTCGTCTATGGCATCTTTTAAATATTTTTCTTTGATTTTGCCAACGGCAACTATATTTACATTCATATTTTTTCCTCAATCCACATTTTAGGTATAACATTTAAGGCAATGTCTGTGCCAACAACAAAACCATTTTCACAAAGAATTTCGTGTACGGTATGGTATGCTTTTTCGGGAAGATTATTTTTTTCGGACAGATGCCCAAGCCAAAAAGACTTGGTGCCTGTTTGGGAAAGTGCTACACAAAGATTGCCGCATAATTCGTTGGATAAATGACCTTTATCACTTAAAATACGTCTTTTTAGCGGATAGGGATAAGGTCCGCTCATTAACATATCCACGTCGTGATTAGCTTCTACAATTACGCTCTCACAGCCAGTCAGGTTTTCTATGATTTCATCGCTTATATGACCTGAGTCTGTGGCAATACCGAACTTTGTTTCCGAGTCCCTGACAGTGTAGCTAACAGCTCCTGCCACGTCGTGAGGTATGGTAAATGTGTGTACTATCATATCTCCGATAATAATATCGTCGCCGGCAGCTAATATACGCGCGGACTTGCGGCTGATAGTAGACAGATGCTTTCCTGAAAGCGAAAAGGTTTCCTCTGTTGCAAAAATAGGAATGTTGTATTTTTTAGCTAAAGTTCCCGCCGCTGCAACGTGGTCGGAGTGAGCGTGTGTAATAAATACTCCGGACAACTCGTAAGGATTGACGCCCAGCCGAAACAGGCACTTTTCAATGTAGCGTATGGGCGCGCCGCAATCTATTAATATATGTGTTGTGTCGTCGGTAACATAGATGGAGTTACCTGACGAGCTTGATAACAAGGGTTGAAATTTAATCATAATATCCTCCGAAAAAGAACTAAAAAAAGCATATCATAAACGAAACAAATATTCAAGTTTTGTAACAAAAGTGTAAAGGTTTTGATTACAATTTTTGCTTGACTTTTTCGTGGTGTTGCGCTAAAATATAAGTAAGGGATATTATATTTACCAGCAGTATCTGCTACTGCAGGGAGGGTTAAAAATGATTTATAATATAGGGGATAAAATAGTTTATCCCGTGCATGGCGCCGGAGTGATTGAGTCTATAGAAGAGCGTGAAATCATGGGCGCGAAGCAAGAATACTATATTATGCGAATGCCCATAGGCGATATGAAAGTTATGATACCCGTGGCAAATGCTAAGGAAATTGGCATCAGGGATGTTATCGACAAAGCAGAAGCCGATAAGGTCATTGCAGAGTTTCGCGAATGCTCAACGGAAATGGACGCAAACTGGAACAAGCGCTGCAGAGAAAATTCCGCTAAAATCAAAAGCGGTAATATCTATGAGGTAGCTCAGGTTGTAAAGAGTCTTATGTTCCGTGACAAAACACGCGGATTATCAACAGGCGAGCGTAAGATGCTTAATAGTGCTAAGCAGATTATGGTCTCAGAGCTTGTTATGGCTAAAACCGCGCGTCAAAGCGAAATTGAGAACATAATGAATGAAATAGTTAACGCAGAACTATCATAAAGGAGTGTCTGTATGGCGAATAGGTTAACTGTAAAGTTAGATGGTCAGGAATACACTATTGTGTCAGAAGAAAGTCGTGAATATATGCTGGAGATTTCTGATTTGGTAAACAAAAAGCTTTCTGACGTAAAAATTCAGAATTCAAGACTTAGTTCGGCTATGGCAGCAATGCTTGTGGCTTTAAATATGGCAGACGATATGAAAAAAGCGAGTATTGCATATGATGCAAAAGTCGCCGAATTAACCGCCGAAAACGAAGAGCTTAAAAAGAAAGTTGAGGCGGCGCGTCAGTATGTTCAGAATCACAACGCGCCTGCACCCAATAGCCAGCAGCGTCCCCAGACACCCCCTTATAAAAAATAATATTGTTATTACTGTCAGCATCTGAAATATGCCGTCCCTTATAAAAATTTGCGCATATTTCAGATGCCTTTTAATTTTACGGAGTGATTATGAAATACAGTAAGATAGTCGAGGGAAGATTTGTTTCCCGACCAAACAGGTTTATAGCTTATGTTGAAATTGATGGCAAGGAGGAAATCTGCCACGTCAAAAACACAGGCAGATGCAAAGAGCTCTTAACACCAGGTGCGAGGGTGTTTTTGGAAGAAAGCCAAAACCCTGAAAGAAAAACAAAATACGACCTTGTAGCAGTTTATAAGGGAGAAATGTTAGTAAATATTGATTCGCAAGCTCCCAATAAGGTTTTTTATGAGTGGACGGAAAGCTATTTTGGTAAGGAAGCGTTCATTCGCCCTGAAACGAAATACAAAAACTCACGATTTGATTGTTATATCGAGGTCGGAAACAGGAAAATTTTTGTTGAAGTAAAGGGCGTAACATTGGAAAGTAACGGCGTAGCATCGTTTCCTGATGCGCCCACAGAGCGCGGTATAAAGCACATAGAAGAGCTGATTGATGCGATTGATAACGAATATGAGGCGTATATTTTCTTTGTAGTACAAATGAAAGGGATAAGGTATTTTACACCTAACTACAAAACCCACAGGGCATTTGGCGAAGCACTGAAAAAGGCTGAGGAAAAAGGTGTAAATATAGTGTGCGTGGATTGCATTGTCACACCCGATACGCTCTTAATAGATGATTTTGTTGACATAACGATGGAGGAAGAAAGATGAAATATTTAATAGTTGTAGATATGCAGAAGGACTTTATTGATGGCGCGCTTGGTACAGATGAGGCGGTTAAAATCGTTCCTGCGGTCAAGGAGTATATTGGGGACTTTCGGGGCGAAATTATTTTTACAAGAGATACTCATACAACAGACTATATGAATACTCAGGAGGGAAAAAACCTGCCTGTTCCCCATTGCATAAAGGGAACAAGTGGCTGGCAGATAGCAGACGAGTTAGCGCCTTTTGCCGAGGGTAAAAAAATCTTTGACAAACCCGCATTCGGCAGCACAGAACTGGCAGAGTATTTGAAGAATAAATCGGATGCTGAAGAAATAACCCTCGTTGGGCTTTGTACGGATATATGTGTTATTTCCAATGCTTTTCTGATAAAGGCGGCTCTTCCTGAGGTACAAATTTCAGTGGTGGAGAAATGCTGCGCAGGCGTAACTCCGGAAAGCCACCAGAGGGCGCTTTTGTCTATGCAGACCTGTCAGGTAAAGATAATATAATTTTACTTGACAATTAGTGGAAATAATGTTAGACTAAACGTATAGGCAAAACCGTCGAAAGACGGCGACGCAAAGCTTTAGTGTCTAAACAGGTAACTGTATGATTGACTGGCTGCACGTGTTACCACGCGTGCAGTCTTTTTTCGTATATGGAGGGAAACCATTGAATGAGGTTTTAAGAGAGGAAAAGAAATTTTTAATAAATATTGAAGATTTTTTGCGGTGCAGTCATTATCTTGATAATTTTCTGATGCAGGATGTTCACAACGGAACTCACGGATATACCATCAGGTCCTTGTATTTTGACAGTATCAATGACGACGACTTTTTTGAAAAGGAAGAGGGTATTGAGTTAAGGCGAAAAATAAGGCTCAGGTGCTACGACCCCAAGCAGGATTTTGCAGTTTTGGAAATGAAGCAAAAGCAAGGGCAGTACCAGAAAAAACGCTCGCTAAAAATCAGCCGAGAGGATGCAAAGAGATTGGTTGAGTGCGATTACACGCCGTTGCTTCACTATCCTGAGGCATTTGCACAGGAGTGCTACGGACTGATGCACACTCGTCTTTATCGTCCGAAAACAATAGTAGAGTACAGGCGAAAGGCGTTTGTAGCTAAGGAAAACAAAATACGAGTTACATTTGATAACAATATTATAGCCACAGAGAGCAGCTTTGACTTGTTCTCGGAGCATCTTAATATGAATCCTGTTCTGGATAAATTCTATGTGGTGCTTGAGGTAAAATTCAACGGCTTTATGCTGGCGTATATAAAGGATATGTTAGAAACAATAAACAAAAGCGAGTTGTCGGTAAGCAAATATGCCCTTGCCAGACAAAATGCCTATCAGGTTAACTTATAAGGAGAGTACAAAATGCGCGAACAAATTTTTAAACTGATTGAAAACCAGAGCGATTTAAGTGTAGAGCAGATAATAGCAAACATTGCTTTTTCTGCGGTATTGGGATTTTTTATCTTTCTTTCGTACTATATTTCTCACAGAGGGACAATTTACAGCAGAAAATTCAATGTGTCACTGGTGGTACTTACTGCCCTTACAGGCACAGTAATGACAGTTATCGGCAATAACGTGGCGTTGTCCTTGGGTATGGTTGGTGCTCTGTCTATCGTGCGTTTCAGAACGGCTATCAAGGATTCACGAGATACGATGTACATATTCTGGGCAATTATTGCAGGTATCTGCTGCGGTGTAGGTGACTTTGCGGTAGCAACTGCAGGCAGTGTGGTTGTATTTTTGATTTTACTGATATTCGGCGCAATCAAAAGTGACAGACGTATGCTGCTTATTGCCAGATGCGAAAGAAGTGCTGCAGAACGCGTTCAGGCAACTGTTTTCAAGTTTTTCAGCAGAAAAGCAGTTTTGAGAGTGAAAAATACTACAGATGAAAATGTAGAATTTATATACGAAATAACAGACAGGATGCTGGCTCGTGCTGAAAGCGGCAACGTCAGTGTGACAGAAACGATTTATAAAGCAGGCGGCGTTGAGTATGTAAACATCGTTCTGCAGAATGATGAAATAAACTAATCAAGGGAGGGAAAAGACCTTGAAATACAAATTAATAGGGCTTTTCACCTGCTTTGTACTGGCAGTAAGTGCCATGGTTTTTTCGACAGCTACAGCGGATAGTAAGGTGGAAAGATACCACCAGCATATAGAAAATCAGGGCTATACCCCCTGTGATGACTGCGAAGGGTTGTGCTCCCATTTGCCGTTGATATCTATTGATACAAACGGAGTTGAAATTCCCGGGAAGGCAATTTTGGACCCTGTAACGTACGAGCGATTAGGTTACACCACAGCACCTGACGGGTCTGATGTAATATCTGCAACTGTTGCAGTTATTGACAATAAAGAGGGTAATAATCACTTAAACGATAAACCGACGATTGAAACCTCAATGACTATAAGAGTGCGCGGAAACTCGTCACGTGAATTTGAGAAAAGCAACTATTTAATGCGTTTTTTTAATGAGGACGGCACAAACAATCCCCAGGCGTTTTTGGGTATGGACGCCCACCACGAATGGGCGCTGCACGGTCCTTATCTTGACAAAAGCTTAATACGAAATTATATCTGCTACAATATAGCAGGTGAAATTATGGACTACAGCCCTAATGTGCGTTTTTGCGAGGTAGTAATTAACGGCGAATACAGGGGGCTGTACCTTGCCACAGAAACGATTACTGCAGGCAATAATGCCCGACTTGAGATTTCTGTTGATAAAAAGGATAATAGCTTCACAGGTTATATTGTTAGACAGGACAGAGGTAGTAAGGTACAGATGAAGAATCTTAATAATCTGTCTTCTTACAGCCGCAGAAATACGCAGGTTATAGATATTGTCTATCCGGGAACAAAAAATCTCACACCGGAACTTGCATATAGCATAAATGAGGAGTTTTCCGCTTTTGAAAAAGCTCTTTATTCATATGATTTTGATAATGACAACTATGGTTACGAAGAATTTATAGATGTGGAATCCTTCGTGGATTATTTTTTGATAAATGAGTTTACCTGTAACTACGACGCAGGCTGGTTGTCTACATATATTTACAAGGATATTGACGGTAAATACAGGATGTGCGTGTGGGATTTTAACTCAGCCCTTGATTTTTATCAGGAAAGTTATCAGGACCCTCACCAGTTTGAAATGCAGTATTGCGTATGGTATGTAATGCTGGTAAAGGACAGGGATTTTACCGAGCGCATTGTCAGCCGATATAAGGAATTGCGGGAAAAAGTATTTTCGGAAGAATATCTGTTTGGCTATATTGACGATACAGTGCAATATCTTGGACCTGCTGTGGAGCGAAATTATCAGGTATGGGGTCACACCTTTGAGAAACAATATGATATGCTTATCCCGACGGAACGCAATCCCAGAAATTACAAAGCGTCAGTACACCAGATAAAGGATTTTATTAAAGACCGCGGACATTGGCTTGATGAAAACGTAGAAATTATTAATCAGTATTCTGCTGAATCAAAGATGAAAAAATATGAAGAAAACGCCAACTAAGAGGAAATTCTATGAAGAAGTTTATTATTATAGTTCTGGTGGTGCTAGTAACGCTTTTGGGTCTTGACTATGTGTATTTTCACAAGGGGTTTGACATAAGCATTGCTGACAACAAGGTTGAAACCTTTGTCAGAACCAACGGAAAAACAATAGAATTAAATAGCGGTAAAGGTTACGAGCCCTTTGAGGTAAAGGGTGTTAATATGGGTTCTGGTATTCCAGGCGAATGGTCTACTGACTTTGCCATTGATGAAGAAACTTATATGCGTTGGTTTGCCTATATGCAGGAAATGGGCGCAAATGTTCTTCGTATTTACACAGTACAGGATGACACCTTCTATAATGCCTTTTATAAATACAACAATGGCAGAGAAGAGCCTCTTTATCTAATACATGGCGTGTGGGTAAATGACTATGTGCAGAACTCCCACAGAGATGCCTATGATAACGATTTTTTTGGCACCTTTATGGAGGATTGCCGTACAATGATAGATGTTGTTCACGGAAAGCGTAGCATCCTTGCAGGCAGAATGGGCAGCGCCGGTTCGGGCACTTACAGACGTGATGTTTCGCCCTGGGTGCTTGGGTACATTTTAGGTGTTGAGTGGGAGGATATAACTGTGCGCTATACTGATGAAAAGTATGCAGACAATCCCGAATATACATCCTTTAATGGCAAGTATCTTTATACAGCAGAGAGCGCGTCACCCTTTGAGGTTATGCTTGCAAGGGTGGGTGACAAGGTGCTGGAATACGAGGCAAACCGCTACGGTGTGCAGAAGATTTTTGCCTTTTCCAACTGGCCAACCACAGACCCCTTTGAATATCCTGACGATGTAAGTACGTTTTTTGAAAAATGTGCACAAGTAAATGTAGAAAATATAAAGTGCACAGATAAGGTTATTTCGGGGCAGTTTGCATCATATCATGTTTACCCGTATTACCCTGATTACCTGAGTTATATTGAAGACTGGTCGCAGATGGGTATTGATGATAAAACGAAATTTATAAATGAAAAGGGAGAACTGAATGCCTATAAAGCGTATTTATCTTTGCTTACAGAACATCACAGCGTGCCTGTTCTTATTTCTGAGTTTGGTGTTTCTACCGGCAGAGGTATGGCGCATCAGGATAAAAACACCAACAGAAATCAGGGCAATACGGCAGAGCACGAGCAGGGACAGGCGGTTATTGACTGCTACGAGGATATAATGTCAGTGGGTTGTGTCGGAGGCTGTGTGTTCTCCTGGCAGGACGAATGGTTTAAGCGCACATGGAACACAATGTACGCAGTTGATATGAAGCGTAACCCTTACTGGTCGGATTACCAGACAAATGAGCAGTATTTTGGTCTTTTGTCCTTTGACCCGGGCGAGGAAGAATCAGTTTGCTACGTTGACGGCAACGTATCTGAATGGGCAGAAGAGGACAAAGTAATTGAGGGTAACGTTGAGTTGTCCACAAAGTATGATGAAAAATTTATGTACTTTTTGGTAAGGAAAAAAGACCTTGATTTTGAGTCTGACAATATATACATTCCTCTGGATATAACACCGAAATCAGGCAGCAACTACTGCAAAAATTACGGTCTTAAATTCACTGAAAATGCAGACTTTTTGATACATATAAACGGCGCAGGCAACAGCCGTATGTTAGTTCAGGAAAGATACGAGTCGCTAAGGTCAACGTATTCAAGAAGTATATACGGATTTGATACCTATGTAAAGGAAAATATTCCTAAAAAGGCGTCGCCTGAATTTACAAAGATAAATATGATTTTGGAGATTGAGGGAATTGAAAAGTACGAAAGAACAGAAGCAATGGGAGAGGTTTATGAAACGGGTCAGCTCACATATGCCAATGCCAACCCTGAAAGTCCTGATTTTAATTCATTAGGTGACTTTTATCATAAGGGAGATTATATAGAAATCAAAATTCCCTGGCAGATGCTCAATTTTGCTGATCCGTCGCAAATGCAGATTCACGATGACTATTACGATGGACTTTACGGTGTGGATTTTATAAAAATTAACAAAATGTATGCAGGTGTTGCAAGCGATACAAATGAAAGAATAAAAATGCAGCCGGTAAAACTGTCAGGCTGGGGAAATAATGTCACATACCACGAAAGATTAAAAAAATCTTACTACATACTTAAAGAATTCTGGAATGAATAGAGAGGCAGATGTACTTAATTGAATGTTGAAATACTTGTCTATATTTATCTTGCGGTTTGCGTTAGTATGATTATTTTTAATATAGTATACGCCTATGCACAAAAACATATGGACAGGCGTATGGATATAAAGAGTGAAAAAACTGACGAAAAAATCAAGGAACAATTAAATAATGTAAGAGAAGGTATTGCAGTTGATGACGCGCATAAAGAATATTTAAAGCGCAAGCTCTGCCGGATAAACAGTCTGCTTGCCTTTGATAGGGCGATGGAGATGTCTTATGTTGAATTTCCCGAAGAAACGGTAAAATACCTTAAGGAAATCAATGGCGTATTTGTACACCTTATGCTCAAATACCGCAAGAAGGAAAGCATCCAGACAGCGTATTTCCCATATGTGATAAGAAAGTACAGAATACTTACAAGCAGAATTCATAAAGATATGAAAGACTCTCTGTTGGCTCTTTTGGAGTCAGGAAACCTTTTCTGTCGTGAAAATGCCCTGCAGGCAATCTATAGCTCAGCTGATCCGGAGCTTGTTTTGGAGGCACTGAAAATTCTTGACAAATCCAAGCATTTTCATCATTCAAGACTTATTTCAGAGGGACTTGTATTTTATGAGGGAAACTCTGATGAGTTAGATCAGATTCTATGGGAGAACATCAATAGCTTCAAGCCTTTTTTAAAGAGTACACTGCTTAAATATATGCGCCTTCGCGGCGGTAAAAATCCTGAGGCGGTGCTGGCGCTTTTGAAAAACGAAAAAGAGGACCACGAGGTAAGATATGAGTGCATACGGTTCTTCGGACGTAACTACTACGATGAGGCAAGACCTGTGCTGCTCACGCTGGCAAAGTCAGACAAAAAAGGCGGTGGGAATATTCAGCCATTGCTTCCACTGCATTGGCAACCTATCCCGGGGATGACACAATAGCAATCCTGAAAGAAAATCTATACGATTTCAACTGGCACATTCGTGCAAATTCTGCAGAAAGCCTCGACAGATTGGGACTTACATATTTTGATTTGATAGATGTTTTTGAAAGCGGCGACCGTTTTGCAAGAGAAATCTTACGATACAGACTGGACAAAAGAAAAATGAAGGAGGAGCATGTCAATGTCAAGTGAAATGATAGATGTTTTCAAAACTATTCTTGACGTTATAAATGTGTTTTTTGTGCTTTATTTAATCGGCTATTCCACATTTTTGTTTTTGTCTGTGACGGTGGGTTCGTCAACTCTATATTATCAAAAAAGACAGGAAAAGCTCAAAAACAAGCTGAGCCGAGATTACTATGTGCCCATTACCATAGTGGTTCCTGCTTATAACGAAGAGGTAACTGTTGTTGAAAGTGTAAAATCACTCCTTTCTCTTGATTACAAGGTGTACGAAATAATTGTAGTTGATGACGGGTCAAAGGATACCACCTCGAAAAAGCTGATTGAAGCCTTTCATATGCACGAGGTAAAACGCCCCATAAGGCGGCAGATTGATTGCAAAACCTGCGAATTTATATACGAATCAGAAGAAACGAGAGTTCCGCTTACCTTGATAAGAAAAGAAAACGGCGGTAAGGCAGATTCCATAAATATGGGAATAAACGCTTCAAAATACCCCTATTTTATCTGCATTGACGCAGATTCGGTTCTCCAGTACGACTCTCTAAAAAAGATAGTATATCCTGTTTTGGAAAATGACAATGTTGTAGCAGTAGGCGGAACAATACGCCCTTGTAATGATGCGGAATTTGAGAGGGGAAAGGTAAAGAAATACCACCTGCCAAACAATATTCTTGCCTGCATGCAGGTGTTAGAGTATGATAGGTCGTTTTTGGCGTCAAGAATTCTTTTTGACAAATTTAACGGCTCGCTGATTATATCAGGTGCGTTTGGATTATTCAAAAAAAGTGTGGTAATTGAGGCAGGAGGTTATGATGCCTCAACTATGGGCGAGGATATGGAGCTTGTTGTGAAGCTGCACGAATACTGCGTATCCAACAACCAGCCCTATCTTATAAGATATGCCAACAACGCAATCTGCTGGACACAGGTTCCTGAAAAGTTAGGGGATTTGTGTAAACAGCGCCGGCGCTGGCATCTGGGACTTTTTCAGAGTATGACGAAGCACAGCAGCATATTTATGAATTTAAAATACGGTGCGGTAAGCTTTGTGTCATATATTTACTTTTTGCTTTATGAGCTGCTTTCGCCCTACATCGAAATGGTGGGTGTGATAACGATGGTGGCAGCGTTTTTGCTTGATTTGCTGAATATTAAATTTATGTTGATGTTTTTTGGAATTTATGCGGTGTTTTCCGCTATACTTTCCCTGACGGCATTTTTTGCAAGAATACATACAATTGACCTGAAGGTAAGCTTTTCGGATATGATGAAGGCAGTGTCCTTGTGTCTTTTTGAATTGACGGCTTTAAGATTTGTTATCGTGTTTGTGAGATTTTTTGCATTTCGTGGTTATAAAAAGAAGAAAATGCAATGGGGACGAATCGAGAGAAAATCTATCAACCTTAATTAAAGGAGCAGAAAATGAAAATTTTGAAAAAAGGAATACTGGCGGCAATAATGCTTGTGATGATGATGACCACAGTGTCGGCAAGCCCTCTTTACGTTGCCGGAAATCCCAATGGCTACCCCACGGAATATTATGATAAGGATGAAAAACTGCACTCAGGCATAATTCCTCAGGTATTGGACCTTGTGAGTGAAAAAACAGGTATAGAGTTTTTATATATCACAGACGAGACAGACGTGAGGGGGGAAATGTCAGAAAATCTGCAGGCAGAAATTATTTCAGGCGTACTGGTAAAGGATGGAGAAGAAGCCCCCGACAGTTTTGTACCTGTATATTCAGCAAAGGATTACACGGCCGGATTTTGCATTACCGAGATTACAGGCGAAGAAACAAAAGATGCAATAATAGCTGCCACAGAAGAAATAAGAAGTACAAAGCTTGAGTCGATACTTGCAGGTTTTGCAGGTGCGGCAACGCGACCGCTGTCGATATGGAAGAGTGCTCTGTCAGCGTTTGTTTTGGCGATACTTCTTGTGTTGGCTCTGGTATTTTATCTTATGTATTCTCGAACGAAGGAAAAGCTTGCGCTTTCAAAGCTCGTGGATACCTCCACGGGAATGGGTACTGTTGAATTTTTCCATAAAAAATATGCAGAACTTGTTCGTGACGGTATAAAAGCTCTTTACTACATAACATATATTGCCTTTGACGAGGAATATGTATTAAGATACTATGGAAAACAGGAGTGCGAGTACATCAGTCAGTACGCGGCTAAGATTTTCTCTGAGTATTCGCAGCATTTTGAGATTTGCTCCAAGGTTTCAAATACAGGCTTTGCGGTGCTTTTTAATGCGTCAAACGACGATGATGCTATCAAAAAAATTAAAACTTTACTTGAAGATATTAACGACGGCGATATTTTGGAAAACCGCATTAAATTTCGTGCAGGTATAGGAAGTGTAAGCGATGCCAAAGCAAACAGTAATACGGCTCTGTACAATGCTCAGCTTTGCTATTATTACGCATTTAAGCAGGGCAAGGATTTTGAAATGTTTGAGGGAAATATCGTCAGCGAAACTCTGGAGGAAAATCAGCTTTCAAAAGACGTAAGAAAAGCTTTGAAGAATGCAGAATTTAAGCTTTACTACCAGTTTGTTTTAAATCTTGATAAAGATGAAATCAGCGGTGCAGAGGTTCTGTCCCGTTGGGAGCATCCTCAGCGCGGACTGCTTATGCCTGGACGATATATTGGCATACTCGAACGCCACAAAAATATCACAGAGCTTGATTTTTATAATTTCCGCAATGTGTGTGCCCAGATGGCACATTGGAAAAATACGTCTATGAAAGATTTGCGTCTGTCCTGCAACTTTACCCGTTATTCCATATGTGACGAGCGTTTTTCCGACAATGTTAAGGAAATTGCAAAGAACTATGATTTTATCCATTCTAATGTGGTTATTGAAATAACCGAGCAGACAATTATGGACAGACCTGATATTGCTCTTCGCAATATTCAGGAGCTGAAAAAAGAGGGATTCTTAATTGCTCTTGACGACTTTGGCAGTGGATACAGCTCGCTTTCTGACCTGAGAGATTTTCCCATCGATATAGTAAAGATTGACCGCTATATATTAATGGGAATTACTACAGAGGCAGGTAAGAAGCTTTTACGAGGTATAGTATCCCTGTGTCACGATATGGACAAAGAGGTTTTGTGCGAGGGCGTGGAAACACAGGAGCAGATGGATTTCTTAAAAGAAATTGACTGTAATTATGCTCAGGGATTCCTGTTTTCAAAGGTGTATCCTTACGAGGAGGCCATGGAATTTTACAGTCGCAACAGTAAATAAAGGCAAGATTTTTATACTTTTGGGCAATATAGGGATAGCTATTTGAAAATATTTGTAGTATACTGTAATTAGGTAAAAATGATGAAAATTGGTGCAGACTGTGAACTTATTGACCTAATTGGGGAAGCGGGAGCGGCACTTTCTGTAAAAGACCCTGTGCACATAGCAAGAAAAATGCTCAATATTTTAAGATTTTTGTATACTTTGGAAAATTAATAATATATAGGAGGTTTCATTGATGAGTTTTTTAAAAGGAAAAACAGCAATTATCACAGGAGCAGGCTTTGCGGCACTTTCTGACGGAAGATGTGGCTCCATCGGCTATGGTATTGCAACGGCTTATGCCAAGGAGGGTGCAAATCTTGTAATCACAGGCCGTAATGTGGCAAAGCTTGAAAAAGCAAAGGAAGAGCTTGAAAAGAACTATGGTATTAAGGTGTTAGCTCTTGCGGCTGATATTTCGGCTGATGCTGACAACGAAGCAGTGGCAAAGGGCGTGGTAGATGCTGCCATTGAAGCATTTGGAAGAATTGATGTATTAATCAACAATGCGCAAGCATCAGCATCAGGTGTTACAATTCAGGACCACACAACGGACCAGTTCAACCTTGCTATGTATTCAGGTCTTTATGCAACTTTCTACTATATGAAGGCGTGCTATCCCTATTTAAAGGAAACAAAGGGTTCAATCATTAACTTTGCGTCTGGCGCGGGTCTTTTTGGTAACTACGGTCAGTGCTCTTATGCTGCAGCTAAAGAGGGCATAAGAGGCTTGTCAAGAGTAGCGGCTACAGAGTGGGCAATTGACGGAATCAATACAAACGTTGTGTGTCCTATTGCTTGGACGGCGCAGCTTGAAAACTTTGAAAAGGCGTATCCCGAAGCATTTAAGGCAAACGTAAAGATGCCTCCTGCAGGTCATTTTGGCGATCCTGAAACAGAAATCGGCAGAGTGTGCGTACAGCTTGCATCTCCTGATTTTAAGTATCTGAATGGCGAAACTCTCACACTTGAGGGTGGTATGGGACTTCGTCCGTAAAGAAACATAAAAGTCGGCAATTTCAGGAAAATTGCCGACTTTTTTTAATATTTCGTATTGAACTTATGGTAAAATTATGGTAAAATATTAACACTTATGTGAGGTGATAATATGGAAATGGTACTGCTTACCGCTATAGGCGTTGGTGGAGCAACGCTTTTTGGTGCGGTTTTAGGCTTTGTATTTAAGAAAATTTCTCATAAGTTCAGCGATATCGTGCTTTCCTTTGCTGCAGGAGTAATGCTTGCCGCGGCAGTTTTGGGGTTAATCGTACCATCGCTTGATTACGGTGGAAAATACGCCATAATCATTACTGTTGCGGGAATTTTCGCAGGTGCGCTTTGCTTGAATGTTATAGATAAGCTTGTTCCCCATCTTCATAAGGTGGCAGGAATAGATATAGAAAAGCATAAGGACAACAAAAATTTAAACAGTGTGTTTTTGTTTGTTATGGCAATTGCCATACACAACCTGCCCGAAGGTATTGCGGCAGGCGTAGGCTTCGGCTCTGATAATACAGGTGAGGCACTGCTTATTGCAGGAGGTATTGCTCTGCAGAATATTCCTGAGGGTATGGTAATTATAGGACCTATGTTGTCTGCGGGTGTAAAACCCTGGCGCACATTTTTGTTGGCAGCAGCAACGGGACTTGTTGAGGTTGTGGGTACGCTTTTAGGATACTTTGCAGTAAGTATATCCACAGCAATTCTTCCTTTTGCACTTGCTTTTGCAGGCGGCACTATGCTTTATGTAATCAGTGACGAAATGATACCTGAAACCCACTCGCACGGTTCAGAGCGTGGAGCAACCTATGCACTGCTCATAGGCTTTTGTGTGATGCTGGTATCTGATGTATTGTTGGGATAAATCAATCGTATTATAAAAATGTCATACACTAATCAGGAGGACAAAATGAAAGGCTTAAAAAGAATTATTGGTATTATGTTAATGATGGTGGTGCTACTTACGCCTATAACGGCATTTGCCGGCAGCGTTCCTGAAGATTTACTTTCTCACGATGGCGCTAAGGTGTTCTTTGCAGAGCTTATTGCCTACGACAAGGAACAGATTCAGGTCAGTCCCTTTAAAGTGGTTAAGGGCGATATGGATGAGCGTGAGTGGGTAACCTTTTCAGAACCCAGCGTTGTTGGCAGCTTTATACCTATGGAGGGAAATGTGTACCTCTTTGCGTATTTTGATGACAACAACCCCATCTATGTTTTCAATGCCACAAGCTACGATACGGCAGAGTTGAAGCTCAAAGGTGCTGAGGGCGATATGTGGAAGCGCTTTGAAACGATGCTCAATGAGGGCAAGTTTGAAGCGGCAGACGCAGTTCGCCGTGATGCGCAAAACGCCGATGTTGAGCTTACAGGAGAGGAAATTACACTTACCGAATTTTTAGGCCTTCAGAATACATCGGATGTTGAAAAAATCTATGTTTGTGCTACTGACTATTCTAAAGAAGAAGTGGCAATAGACGCATTTTTAGAGGTATCGGATAACATAATTTTAAAGAAAACAAAGACAGGCGCCCAGGCGGCAATGACAGGTATTTACGTTGATGTACAGAGATTGTCAGGTCAGCGCAGCTGGGCATATATTTCAGAAAAAGGCGAAGTGGATAACTATTATCACATTTTTAGCCGACTTCCTGCAAGACAGTATATCACATCAGTCAGCTCAATCAAAGCGCTGACAGACCTTGTTTCAGCATCACAGGGTATGCCTGTAATGCGACACTATAAGGTGCTTGTAGTTGGCGGCTGTGCCAGTCTTTTGGTGATTGCAATCATTGTTCTTGCAATCAGAAAATACAAGCGCAAGGGCAAGTGAGCAATTGCTGACATTACAATGGGAAAAACTGTTTAATGGGAATTCTGTATCAACAAGCGTAAAAATGCTTATGTTGACGGAATAAACGTAGAGTTTAAATAAGAAAACAAGAAGCCGATACTATCGGCTTCTTGTTTTTTGTATGGTAATGTGTTATACTAAGCGTTGGAGTGATAAATGTGAAAAACTATAAAATTATCGTTCAGTATGACGGAACGAAATATAACGGATGGCAACGGCAAAAGAACACAAAAAACACCATACAGGAAAAGTTTGAGTCCGTATTGTCCCTGATGTGCAACAAAAAAGTAGAAATCTTTGCCTCAGGAAGAACAGACGCAGGAGTGCATGCTGTAGCTCAGGTTGCAAATTTTAAGTGCAAAACAGATAAAACCTGCGCTGAAATTATGGACTATTTAAATCACTACCTTCCATCGGATATTCTGGTAACGGGTATAGAAGAAGTGACGGAGCGTTTCCACAGCAGGCTGAATGCAGTATCTAAAACATATGAGTATACTATTGCAACGAAAAAGCCTGATGTATTTATAAGAAAATATGTGTACTGCGCCGACAAAATTCCGGATGTTGAAAAAATGAAGAATGCGTCACAGCTTTTCTTGGGCACTCACGACTTTTTGGGATTTTCTTCAGTTGGCAAAACGAAAAAATCAACTGTGCGTACTGTGAATTTCATAGATATTGAAGAAGCGGATGGACTTATTAAAATCCGAATCAACGCAAATGGATTTTTATACAATATGGTAAGAATTATTTCAGGCACACTTTTTGACCTAGGTACAGGAAAACTTAGTGCGAGCGATATAGAAAATATATTTAACACTAAAAAAAGAGAGAATGCAGGTGTGACGCTGCCTGCCTGCGGACTTAAGCTATTGGAAGTGTTTTACAAGGAGCAGGAATGAAAATATATTTTGCGCCCTTAGAGGGCATAACAACATATACATACAGAAATGCACATTACCAGATGTTTTCAGGTGTTGATACTTATTTTGCGCCTTTTATTGTACCTACTGAAAATGAACGTCTAAGTGTAAAGACATTGCGGGATATATTGCCTGAAAACAACAATGCAAAAATCATTCCTCAGGTGCTTTGCTCAAGCAATGACGCATTCTGTGAATTTGCCAAAAAAGTGATGGATTTGGGTTATGATGAGGTTAACTTAAACCTTGGCTGTCCATCAGGAACTGTAGTAAAAAAGCACCGAGGCTCAGGCGCTCTGAAAGACACAGATGAGCTTTGCAGATTTTTAGACGGGATATTTTCAAAGTCAGAAATTAAAATCTCTGTAAAAACAAGAGCAGGTTTTTACTCTCACGAGGAATTTCCTAAACTTATAGGTATTTATAATCAATACCCGATGACGGAGTTGATTGTTCATCCCAGGGTACGTGAGGAGCTTTATAGCGGTAAGCCGAATATGGAAACCTTTAGTTATGCTTACAAAAATTCAAAGCACAGGCTTTGCTACAACGGAGATATTATAACGATAGAAGATTATGACAATATCGTAAAGAGATATCCTGATTTAGATAGTATTATGATAGGCAGAGGTGCTATTGGTAATCCTGCACTTTTCAGAGAAATAAAAGGAGGAGAGAAAGTAAAAATTCAGGAGTTAATAGACTTTTCTCAAAAATTAGAGGAAAGATACCTTGAGGTTTTGGGTTGTGAGCATTACACCGTGCACAGACTTAAAGAAATCTGGCTATATATAATGCGTAATTTTCCTGAGGATAAAAAAACCACTAAAGCTATAAAGAAATCCGATAGTTTATCAAATATAAATAGTGCAATAAAAAATATGGGCGTACTTTAATCACGCCCATATCTTTATTATATCACAATGCATTGACACTTGTAAATAAAAAAGTTAGTCTTGTGCTCACTTTCTCTTTTTTAAACAAAAAGAGGTATTTAATTTTTGCTATTGTGCCAATTGAATACAGGTCGAAATTGTGCTAAACTATAAGTGAAAAGAGAGAAAAGCAGATACAGTCCAATGAAAATTTAAAATTGACTTATTAACGAAGATTTATTGTAACAGACAGAGGGTTTGGACAAGAAAGAGGTAGAATTTATATATAAAAGACAGAGGAAGAGGAAAGAAGTAATCGTCCAAGCTATAATTGATAATCTTAGTTAAAAAGTCAGGATTTCGCCTTTTGCAACAAGATACAATTTAAACATCAGGTATTCTCACTTGGAGAAAAAAGAAAAGATTGTGTGTTAAATTAAATGTAAGAAGGAAGCAAAAGGCAGACAAAGAAATGGAGGTTAACCATATGACTGATTTCAAGAGTAATCAGTAGCGGTCCTTGATTGCAAAGCCAAAAGCAATTAAGGACCGCTACTTTTTTATTCCTGTTTACAAATATGAGTAAAAATGATAAAATAAAGCAAAATAGGAATAAAGGAGATTTCATAATGCGTGATTTTACTTATTATGCACCAACAAAGGTGTATTTCGGAAAAGATAAACACAAAGATGTGGGACAAATAATAAAGGAATACGGTTACGATAGAATAATGCTTCAGTATGGTCAGGGTAGTATTAAAAAATCAGGACTTTATGATGAAGTTATGAAATCGCTTAAGGATAATGGTATCGCAGTGGTTGAAATGGGCGGAGTAGAACCAAATCCCAAGCTCTCTTTTGTAAAAGAAGCGGTAAAGGTTGTAAAGGAAAACAAAGTCCAGATGATTTTAGCAGTTGGCGGAGGAAGTGTTTTAGACTCATCAAAATATACTGCAGCAGGGGCGATGTACGATGGCGACCCGTGGGATTTTCCTACCCGCAAGGCTACTGTCAAAGGTGCTCTTCCTGTAGGCTGCATATTGACAATTTCCGCTGCAGGCAGCGAAATGAGCTCATCTGCCGTTATTACCAATATGGAGCTTAATATGAAACGCGGTTACAACAGTGATTTTAACAGATGTAAATTTGCTATTTTAAACCCTGAACTCACATACACAGTGGGCAAATACCAGACAGCCTGCGGAGTGGTTGACATTATGGCTCACACTATGGAAAGATATTTTATTCCCTGTGAGCCAACAGACCTGACAGACCGAATTGCAGAAAGCGTCTTAAAGGCGGTAATCTCAGCAGGAAAAACACTTATGGAAAAACCTTGTGATTATGACGCCCGCGCCAATATGATGTGGGCATCAAGCGTTTCGCATAACGACCTTACAGGCTGCGGCAGAGAGAATGCCCTACCTGTGCATCAACTGGAGCACGCACTGAGCGGAGAGTTTGACCATATAGCTCACGGCGCGGGACTTGCGGTACTGTTTCCTGCCTGGGCAAGGTATATTTACCGCAAAAATGTGGCAAGGTTTGCCCAATTTGCAAGGCGCGTCTGGGATTGTACAGAAACAGACGATGAGGCAGCAGCAAAATGCGGAATAGAAAAAATGGCTGAATATTTTGTATCCATCGGTATGCCTGCAAAGCTTTCTGAGTTTGGCATAGATGAAGACTGCATTGACAGACTGGCAGAGCTTTGTACATTTGGAAAGCAAAGGACTGTCAATACTTATATAGAGCTTGACTATGATAAGATAAAAGAAATATTTAAAAGCTGTATGTAAATTACAAGAAACCGAGGTATAATACCTCGGTTTCTTGCTTAGAATTTTTCGTAGAATACAACCTCATCAAGAGGTCTTACAGTTTCGTGGAATGGGTGTACAGGCGCGTCTTCTGCAGGGTACCCCATAACTAAAAGCGCTGCAGGCTCGAAGTTTTTGGGGATGTTGAAATTTTCTTTCATAGCGACGGGGTCAAAATGCATTACCCAGCAGCTTCCTACGCCGATATTGTGTGCTGCAAGCATCATATGTGTGGTAACGATTGCTGCGTCAACAGGAGCAGAAAGCGCTCCGTCGTACTTTCTTACCCAGCTTTCGTCTTTGTTGTAGCAGACGAGCATAGCACAGGGCGCATCAAAGTGGCATTTTGTGCAGCCTTTAAGCTTTTTTACAGACTCATCCGTGTTAAGCACCAAAATCCTCTGTGGCTGGTAGTTGCAACCTGTAGGCGCAACGTGACTTGCTGCTAAAATTTTATCAATATCTTCTTGTTTTAAATGCTTTTGAATAAATTTCCTTACTGAAAACCTTTCGGAAATCAACTTTTCAAATTCCATATTACTCCTCCTGTAGGATTAATTATTTACTTTATTATACTTTATATGTTTTACAAAAATCAAGATAAAAAATGCCAAAATACCAAGGTAGAATTCATTAATCATGAACTATTTAGAAAAATATCTAAATAACTATTGACATTGTATTGCCTGTGTAGTATAATCTATTTAGAAACCTTTCTAAATAGAGGAGGAAAACAATGGGAATGAACGAAACATTAAAAGCACTCTCTGACCCTGTAAGGCGTGATATTTTGCAGATGCTAAAGGGCGGTAAAAAGTCAGCAGGGGAAATAGCCGAGCAATTTAACTTAACAGGTGCAACAGTTTCCTATCATTTGTCGAAACTGAAATTAGCAGACCTGATAGCCGAAGAAAAGTACAAAAACTTTATATATTATGAATTGAATACGTCAGTTTTTGAAGAGCTTTTGACTTGGATTTATATGTTAGGAGGTAATAAGTGATGAAATTTATGAAGTGGAGAATTTTGATTATAACCTGTATAGTTTGTCTTTTACCTGTTCTTTTGGGTGTTGCACTATGGGAAAAACTTCCCGACACGATGGCAATACATTTTAATATGTATAATCAACCTGATAACTTTGCATCAAAGGGCTTTGTGGTTTTCGGCTTGCCTGTTCTGATGGCAGTATTGCAGATTATTTGTTGTGTTATCAATGACATAAATGCTGCACGGCACGGCGAGAGAAAAAAGCTTGCAATGGTTACAAAGTGGATTATTCCCATAATGGCAGTTATTTTGCAGGCGGTTACTTTACTTTACGGATTGGGTATGGCAATAGACATAAGACGCGTTGCTATGCTTATCGTGGCGGCAATTTTCCTGATTATGGGCAATTATATGCCGAAATTTGACTATATAAAAAACTACGATTTAGATACCGAAAAAGCTCGAAAGATAAACCGCTTTATCGGTAATTTAATGGTAATAATGGGCGTGCTTGCGATAGTGTCGATATTTTTATCGCCCGTATATTCCGTTGCATGGCTGATTCTTTTGATTCCTTATGCGGCAGTATGCATAATTTACGGTGTTAAAGTGGGACGAAAAAATGAAAAGGACAGTTGAAGTAAAGGAAAAAACGATAGAATATGATTTACACATTAAAAAGGTAAAGAATATAAATTTGCGCATATACCCTGATGGTAGAATATCTGTTTCTGCAAACAGATGGGTATCAAAAAGAGCAGTTGATGCATTTGTTGTGTCAAAGGCGGACTTGATATTTAAAACACTCGGAAAATATGAAATGCGAGAGAGTGCACCTCGTATGCAGTATTATAGTGAACAGGAATTGGTATCACTTGTCACAGATTTGTGTGAAAAAATATATCCGTATTTTGAAAAACGGGGAGTCACATACCCCGAGATAAAATTTCGCAAAATGGTGTCACGTTGGGGAAGCTGCCATCCCGTAAGGGGCATTCTGACATTTAACAAAAATCTCGTTTTTGCACCTTCAGAATGTATAGAATATGTGGTAATGCACGAGTTTACCCATTTCTTACAGGCAAATCATTCGGCAAAGTTTTATGAAGAACTTTCGTATATTTGCCCTGATTACAAGGAACGCAGGAGAAAATTAAAAGAAATTAAAATAAGGGAATAGCGGTATAAAAATATTCATCTTTGCAATATAATTAATTATGTAATATATTGCGGAGGTTTATATGAAAAAATCGTTATGGTTGTGGCAACTGGGCGGATTTATCTTTACGGCAGTAGCAGGTGTGATTCTTCATTTTCTCTTTGGCTGGACAAATGAAAATGCTTTAGTTGCACCTTTTTCTGCCGTGAATGAATCAATATGGGAGCATATGAAATTGTTGTTTTTCCCTATGCTTGTATTTGCCTTTATTGAGAGCAGATATATAGGTAAGGATTATAAGAATTTCTGGTGTGCAAAGCTCATTGGTATAGTGTTGGGGATAGTTTTAATTCCTGTATTGTACTATGTAATAAATGGAGTGTTTGGTCCTACGCCTGATTGGATAAATATAGCCATCTTTTTTGTAACTGTGGTAATTAGCTATTATGCAGAAACCCGTATTTTAAGAGACAATCTTATAAACTGCAAATCATCCTCAAAGGCATTGGCAATACTTGTATTGATTGGGGTGGTTTTTATGGTGTTGACATTTTTAACACCTCAAATTCCTCTTTTTGAGGACCCTATAACAAAGACCTACGGGTATTGGAAGAGCATATAAAAAGTGTGACGACATTAAAATCGTCACGCTTCTTGGCGGACGGGGTGGGATTCGAACCCACGTGCCGCTCACGCGACAAAAGCATTTCGAGCTGTTAGAGAGTCTTTTTAGATAGAGTAAATTAGCGGAAGTTAAAGGAACTTAAAAAGCGATAAAAACCGCATAAAATCAAGGCTTTGAGGGGATAAATTCCTTCAAAGCCTTTGCTGTTCTCGCAAATTTCGTATTGCCACTTTTTGATGCATTTTTTGGGTTTTCGCTAGAAAAGTGCTAGAAAAATGTTAGAAAAAACATATGAAAGGATGAAACAGTTTTGCAGAATAACTTTACCTTAAAAACAAATAATAAAAAAGGGAAAACCTACTTAAAGCATTGACAATTCCCTTAATATGTGATAGTATTTAAGGGAAAGAAAGGAGGTTAAGGGCATGAGAATGTTTAATTATTCGATAATCAAAGAACATAAATGGGATTCTGAACTTCTCGGTCTTGTAGCTAGCATATATAAAGAAGTCGGCAAACAAGACCTTTATCTTAAACGACGCCCTGAAGAGCTTGAAAAGCTTGTGGAAATTGCAAAGGTGCAAAGCACAGAGTCTTCCAATGCAATCGAAGGTATCGTTACAACAAATACACGTATTAAACAACTTGTAGCAGAAAATACGACTCCCAGAACTCGTGATGAACAAGAAATTGCGGGATACAGAGATGCTCTTAATATTATCCATGAGAACTTTGATGCAATTCCAATTTCTAAAAACTATATTTTGCAACTTCATAAAATTATGTGCAGTCATATGAATAACCCCATGGCTGGCAGAACAAAGAGTGTGCAAAATTATATAAGCACAACTTACCCTGACGGACATTCAGAGGTTTTATTTACTCCGCTTGCACCATTTGAAACTGAAGAGGCGCTTGATAAAATTTGCGAGGAATATAATAAAGTTATCGGCAATCTTGAGCTTGAGCCACTTATTGCAATTCCAACATTCATTCACGATTTTCTCTGCATTCATCCTTTTAATGACGGTAACGGAAGAATGTCAAGACTGCTTACCACCTTGTTACTTTACAGAAGCGGATTTTATGTTGGTAAATACATCTCGCTTGAAGCTAAAATTGCAAGCAATAAAGATTTATACTACGATTCCCTTAACAAATCTCAGGATGGTTGGCATGAAGGCTCTGAGGATGCAACGCCATTTATAAAATATATCCTTGGTACTATCCTTGCTGCATATAAAGACTTTGAAGACAGATTTTCCATCGTAGAAGAAAAACTTCCTGCAATCGAAATGGTGAGAAAGGCGTCACTGAATAAGGTGGGGCGTTTTACCAAACAGGATATCAGAGAACTCTGTCCGTCACTCAGCATAAGCTCCGTTGAAGGGGCACTTCGTAAAATGGTAAGCGAAGGAGAGCTAAAGCGTGAAGGTTCGGGCAAGTCTATTTGCTATTATAGAATAAAATAAGAAAGTTTTGAATAACGGAGGTGTAAAAATGAAGATTGTTATTGTTGGAGGGGTTGCAGGCGGTGCTACGGCTGCAGCAAGAATCAGAAGACTTGATGAAAATGCGGAGATAATCATTTTTGAACGAAGCGGATATGTTTCTTACGCAAACTGCGGACTCCCTTACTATATCGGCGGAGAAATCGCTGACAAAGAAGATTTGTTTTTACAGACTCCCGAAGGATTTTGGGCGAGATTTAAAATTGATGTAAGAACGCTCCATGAAGTAACTAAAATAAATCGTGACAGAAAAACTATTACGGTTTTGGATAAAATAAGCGGAAAAGTGTTTGAAGAAAGCTACGACAAACTCATTTTATCTCCCGGTGCAAAGCCTGTTATGCCTGATTTTTGCATTGGTGATTGCAGTAACATTTTCACACTGCGCACAGTAGAAGATACGCTTAAAATCCGTGAGTTTACAGACAATAATCAGATTAAGACATCGGTTATCATCGGCGGTGGTTTTATAGGGCTTGAGATGGCGGAAAATCTCAAAAACCGCGGCATAGATGTTACTGTCATTCAAAAAGGCGACCACCTTTTAAACACAGTAGATAGTGACATTGCATCATTTGTTCACACAAATTTAAGATCAAAGGGCATCAATATTCTTTTAAATGCCAATGTAAAAAGTATTGAGAAGAACATTGTCATTACCGATTGTAAGGAGATACCTGCTGATATGGTCATTGTATCTGTCGGTGTTTTGCCTGAAAACACGCTTGCAAAGGATGCAGGACTCGCCATGGGTGTAAAGGGGGCAATTGCAGTTTCTGACAATATGCAAACCTCGGACGAGGACATTTATGCAGTTGGTGATGCGGTAGAGGTGGAAAACTTTATTTCAAATGATAAGGCAGTTATAACATTAGCAGGCCCTGCCAATAAGCAAGGGCGAATTGCGGCAGACAATATTTGCGGGATTAACAGCACTTATAAAGGCACGCAAGGAGCATCGGTTATTAAACTATTTGATATGACAGTAGCATCAACAGGAATGACTGAAACTCAGCTTAAATTAAGCAAAATCGCTTATGAAAAAGTTATTCTTTCGCCCCTTTCTCACGCAGGATACTATCCTGGTGCTACCGTTATGACATTAAAGGTTATATTTGAAAAGGAAACCTATAAAATCCTTGGCGCACAAGCGGTAGGTTATGAGGGTGTTGAAAAAAGAATTGATGTAATTGCCACTGCAATTTTTGCAGGACTTACAGCGGACAAGCTAAAAGACCTTGAGCTTTCCTATGCACCGCCGTATTCATCTGCAAAAGACCCTGTGAATATGGCAGGCTTTATCATTGAAAACATGAAAAATGGTATTGTAGGGCAGTTCTATTATGAGGATATTCCTCTTCTTCAAAAAAGAGATGATATCACGCTTTTAGATACAAGAACCGTTTATGAATATATGCGCGGTCATGCAGAGGGCTTTATCAATATTCCAGTTGATGAACTGCGTGAAAGACTTACAGAACTCGATAAATCAAAACCTGTATATGTGATGTGCCAGAGCGGTTTAAGGAGCTATCTTGCGACAAGAATACTTATGCAAAACGGTTTTGATGCTTACAATTTTGCAGGCGGATACAGACTTTATGGCACGATGTACTATGATGAGGCTGTATCAAAAAATGCATATGACTGCGGAATGGAGAAATAAATGTTAAATAAATTACTAAAAAGCGTATTAGACCAAGACCTTGCCCCTGTGGTTGTTTGCAATATAGATGATATAATTGTATATATGAATCCGTCAGCCATAAAGCGTTATCACAAGGATTTGACGGGTAAAAGCATTAAAGACTGCCATCCGCCAAAGGCTAATGAGCAGATTGATAAAGTGGTTGCGTGGTTTCGCGAAAGCAAGGATAATAACATCATATACACCTATCGCAATGACGAGGAAAATAAAGATGTATATATGGTCGCTCTTCGTGATGATGACGGGACACTCATCGGCTATTACGAAAAGCACGAGTACAGGAACAGAGAAACTGTAGGGCTTTATCAGCCGAAGAAATAAGTTTAAATTTGACGAGGTAACCTAAATGATAGAAATTAAAACTTGGATGGATAATTTTTTGAAAGCCATAAATGACACTTTTGGAGACCGTGTGTGGTTTGTCGGTCTGCAGGGTAGCTATGGTCGTGGCGAGGCAACAGAAAAAAGTGATATTGATATTGTTGTAATACTCGATGAATTGTCCCCTGCGGATATAAAGACCTATAATACGATGCTTGATACCTTGCCGAACAGGGAATTGATTTGCGGATTCCTTTCAGGAAAAGGTGAAATCTTAAACTGGGAGTCTTCAGACCTTTTTCAGTTTTATTATGATACAAAGCCGATAAAAGGAAGCCTTGATGAATTACTGCCTAAGATTACCGAAACTGCTGTTAACAGAGCAATAAGAATCGGTGCATGCAATATCTATCACGGCTGTGTGCATAATATGCTGTATGAAAAGAGCGAAGAAATTTTAAGGGGATTATATAAATCTGCGTCTTTTCTTGTACAGGCGATAGCTTTTCAGCAAATAGGAAAGTATATCAGCCATCAAAAAGATTTACTGGAAATTGTTTCTGCCGATGAACGAGCTATTGTTGAAACATTTTTGAGTCTAAAAAATAGTGGAGCGGTTGAGTTTGACAAAATGTCCGAAGTTTTATTTTTATGGTCAAAGAATTGGATTGTTTCAACCGAGAATTGAAAGGTGAAATCTATGAACACATTTGAAAAGATATATGAGGTTGTGAAAAGCATTCCCAAAGGCATGGTTGCGACCTATGGACAGGTGGCATTGCTTGCAGGGAATCCACGGTGGGCAAGGGTTGTAGGATATGCTCTGCACATAAATCCTGAACCGGGGATTATTCCTTGCCATAGAGTTGTAAACAGAGAAGGCAAGGTTGCACCTGGTTTTGCGTTTGGCGGCGAAGGAGTTCAAAGACAACTGCTCGAATCAGAAGGCATTGTTTTTGAGCCGGACGGCAGGATAGATTTGGAGAAATATAGTATATAACATAAGAAAATTTACAGGTGTATTCAATATGAACAAAATAGCATTTATAAAATATATATCAGCACTATTGCTGTTTGGACTAAACGGCATAGTTGCAAGTCATATAGCAATGAGCAGTTATGAGATAGTTTTTATGAGAACACTCATAGGCAGTATTCTTTTGATTATCTTATTTATGCTTGGAAAAGGGAAATTTCATATCAGGGAAAGTAAAAAGGATTTCCTCTTTGTAGTATTTTCAGGTATTGCAATGGGAACAAGCTGGATGTTTTTGTATGAAGCATATCAGCAGATTGGTGTCAGTCTTGCATCTTTGCTTT
>JAZRPE010000030.1:0-59680 GCA_045649085.1 Congzhengia sp. | reverse complement strand
TTACTGTCGCATCTTCCGTACCACGGCTCAATACACACAAAAGGTGCGTTTTTCCTGACAGGTGACCAAAGTCCGAAAAGAGGCGATGAAAATTTTACAGTAACATAGGGGTTCTTTTTATCATCACAAAGAGAAACTTCACTCGCCTGTTTGTTTTCCACTATGTATGCATCATTATCAAACATACCTGGGATATATTCTGCATAGCCATTATCACATTTTAGAATATGTCTTTCTTTTTCTGAATATAATCCGCTTTCGTCTACCAGATTGTATACGATATCTTCTTTTGTGTTGAATTTAAAATAATTAATACCATCTTTTAAATTAAAAGCAGGATGAGCACCAAGGGAAAAATGCATATCTGTATTGCCTTTATTTTCTACTTTCCACTCTACTCTGACACATTCTTCAATTAGCGTATATTTTACAGTAAACGCAAAATTATAAGGGTATTTCTTCAATGTTTCTTCATTGGCGCAAAAAAGATATGTAAGAAAATTCTTACCGGTTTCTACAAGAGTAAATTCATTGTCCCTTGCAAAGCCATGCTGACCCATTGGGTACTCTTTTTGTCCTATCTTGTACACTCCGTTTCTGACTTTTCCCACAAAAGGAAAAAGAACAGGAGAGGTTCTTCCCCAGTACTTTTCGTCGCCACACCACATGTATTCGCGACCATTTTTTATAGCAGATTTCAGTTCTGCTCCGTGATTTGATACTTCAATTGCTACTATTCCGTTGTCTAATTTCATAATTATCACCTTTGTTATTTTATGCAATAATCATATCACATTATTTTTTGTTAATCAATATTCAATTCGAAAAACATCTGATACAGTTGACACAGACCAACATCGCGTGATAAAATGTCTGTGAAAAAAATGTGAAAGGAATGATTTTTATGGCATTTACTCGTGCCGATATACTTTTACCGAATTTTTCCGATGACAAGGACAAAATGCGCAAATGGAGTGTTGTGGCTTGTGACCAATATACTTCAGAACCCGAATACTGGAATGAGGTAGGAAAAATCACAAATGATGCACACTCTACTCTGTTTTTGACAGTACCTGAAATTTATCTTAATGACAAAGATATAGACAAAAGAATAAAAGACACAAATCTCACCATGAAGAAATATATGGAAAGTGATGTATTTACCGAATACAAAAATTCCTACATATTTATCGAAAGAACTTTAAGAAACGGTGTCAAACGCCTTGGTGTTGTGGGTATGGTTGATCTTGAAGAATATGACTATACCGAACACTCAAAAACAAAAATCCGTGCAACTGAAGGTACCGTGGTATCAAGAATACCTCCCCGTTTGAAAGTGCGTCAGGATGCCCCTGTAGAACTTCCTCACATTATGCTTCTGATTGACGACGAAAGCTGTGACATAATAGAACCTAACCAAAAAATAACCGATACATTCCAGAAAATATATGATTTTGACCTTATGCAGGATTCAGGTCACATTACAGGATACAAAATGTCGGATGACGCAGCAGACGAGTTAGACAGAAAACTTGCTGCACTTTCTGATATTGATTCTTTCAATAAAAAGTATGGTACAAACGAGACCTCGCCATTGGTATACGCTATGGGCGACGGAAATCATTCTTTAGCAACCGCTAAAACCTACTACGAAAACCTAAAAAAAGAAATCGGCGACGAAGCAAAAAATTCTCCTGCAAGATACGCCCTTTGCGAGCTTGTAAATCTTCACGACAGTTCGTTGGTTTTTGAAGCTATTCACAGAGTAGTATTTGATGCTGATGGCGATTCTTTTCTGAATGCGTTGGAAAAAGAATATAATATAAGCTACGAAGAAAATGCAGTTGGTCAGTCATTTATATATGTTCGTGACGGAAAACAGAAAAAAGTAACCATTACTAACCCGACTGAATATTTAACAGTTGCAACTGTGCAAAAGGCGCTTGACGAATTTATTGCACAGAACGGCGGCGAAATCGATTATATTCACGGCGAAGATGTTGTATTCAATCTTTCAGACGGCAACAATTTCGGAATTATTTTTGACGCTATGGATAAATCAGACCTGTATAAATCTGTAATTGTCGACGGTGCTCTTCCGAGAAAAACTTTCTCTATGGGTGACGCATGTGACAAACGCTTTTATATTGAAGCAAGAAAAATAAGATAATTTTTTAAGGGTATATTGCTTGTACAATATACCCTTTTCTTGTGTTAAAACTTTACTTGATAAAAATTACAAAATTCTTCTTGACAACATTGACTTATTTTGCTATAATAATCAAGGTATTTGAATATAGTACTTATGTGGCCCGTTGGTCAAGCGGTTAAGACACCGCCCTTTCACGGCGGTAACACGAGTTCGAGTCTCGTACGGGTCACCACAAGGGCCTTTAGCTCAGCTGGTTAGAGCAACCGGCTCATAACCGGTAGGTCCCGGGTTCGAGTCCCTGAAGGCCCACCAAAAAAAGACATCCTTTGTGATGTCTTTTTTATTGCTTTATATCATTTTTTACACAAATATTAATATTTTTTATTTTGGTATTATTTGATTATTTTTGCATATAATATAATTGTCAGTACTTTTTTGAAATTTTCTCTTGACAAACTACCAATCAGATGTTATAATTGTATACGTTGTTATGACGCAGGGTAGAGCAGTCTGGTAGCTCGTCGGGCTCATAACCCGGAGGTCGTTGGTTCAAATCCGGCCCCTGCACCCAATGAAAACCTCGGAAGTTATGACTTCCGAGGTTTTTTATATTCGAAAAGGAGAAATGTTATGAAAACCTACAAAAATATATCAGAACTTATAGGACACACTCCCCTTTTAGACATTTCAAATATATTCATCAATGATGCAAATACAAAAATTTTAGCGAAACTTGAATGTTTCAACCCTGCTGGTAGTATAAAAGACCGTGCGGCTTTATCTATGATAAACAACGCGGAAAGTAAAGGCTTATTAAAACCGGATTCATTTGTTATTGAACCAACAAGCGGAAATACGGGTATAGGCTTATGTGCAATTTGCGCTTCACGAGGATACAAGGTTATTTTGACAATGCCTGAAACAATGAGCTTAGAACGCCGAAAATTACTTGCTGCATACGGTGCCGAAATAATCCTTACAGACGGCAGTCTCGGTATGACGGGTGCAGTAGAA
Source organism: Congzhengia sp. (assembly GCA_045649085.1). Classification (GTDB taxonomy): domain Bacteria; phylum Bacillota; class Clostridia; order UBA1381; family UBA9506; genus Congzhengia. The sequence goes on along the minus strand of JAZRPE010000030.1, from coordinate 56,514 downwards.
AAAGCGGAGCAACTTGCCAAGGAATATCCGAACAGTTTTATTCCCTCGCAGTTTGAAAATCCTGCAAATCCGGATGCCCACTATAAAACTACCGGTCCTGAAATTTTTGAAGATACCGACGGCAAAGTAGACATCCTTGTAGCTTGCGTCGGTACAGGCGGGACACTAACAGGTACAGGAAAATATCTTAAGAAAAAAAATCCTAATATTAAAATTATAGCAGTAGAACCTTACGACTCTCCTCTTTTGTCAAAGGGAATTGCCGCTTCTCACAAAATTCAAGGCATTGGTGCAAACTTTATTCCCGACAGTCTTGATAAGTCTATATATGATGAAGTTATGACAATCAAAACTGAGGAAGCATACGAAACTTGCAGAAAACTCGCCAAGAGTGCGGGGATTTTAGTCGGCATTTCATCAGGTGCGGCAACATTTATTGCTGCCAACCTTGCAAAGCTTCCCGAAAACAAGGGCAAGACCATAGTTGCGATACTCCCCGACACAGGCGAACGTTATCTTTCAACAGATTTATTTTAGGTGATATTATGACACAGTTTAAGCGCACAGAAATGTTATTTGGTGCGAAAGCCATGGAGAAACTTAAAAATTCGAGAGTTGCAGTCTTTGGTATAGGAGGCGTTGGCGGTCACGTTGTGGAAGCTCTAGTGCGTTCAGGTATTGGGACTATTGATTTGATTGACAACGACATTGTACACAATTCAAATATAAATCGTCAAGTTGTGGCACTGCTTTCCAACGTAGGCGAAAGCAAGGTAAATGCGTTCGAAAAGCGTATCAAAGACATAAACCCCAAAGCAATAGTTAATAAACACAACTGCTTTTTTCTTCCCGAGAACTCTTCACAGTTTGACTTTAAGTCTTACGACTACGTGGCCGATTGCATTGATACCGTAACAGGCAAAATAGAGTTGGTTTTAAAAGCACAAGAGGCAGGTACACCTATTATCTCCTCTATGGGAACCGGCAACAAGATTAATCCTACAGATTTGGAAGTTGCAGACATATACAAAACATCCGTATGCCCTCTTGCTAAAGTTATGCGACACGAATTGAAAAAACGCAGAGTAAAAAAACTTAAAGTTGTTTATTCTAGAGAAATTCCTGTTGCGCCTGCTGAAACCTTAGAAGAGAAAGAAAGCAAAAAGCGTATCATCGGCAGTAACGCTTTCGTTCCTGCTGTTGCAGGTCTTATAATAGCAAGCGAGATTGTAAAAGATTTGACAAAATAAGAGGAACGGTGTTACCGTTCCTCTTATTTTGTCAGTAAACAAACAGCCTCTGCGGCTATTCCTTCTCCTCTGCCTGTAAAGCCGAGTTTTTCCGTCGTTGTAGCTTTTATATTCACGCATTGTTTATCAATTTTAGCCAAGCGTGCAATATTTTCAGTCATTTTTTCTATATATGGTGCTAGCTTTGGTTTCTGAGCTATAATTGTTACATCAATGTTAGATACAGAATACCCGTCTGCAGAAACGATTTCCATAACATGTTCCATAAGCTTTAAGCTATCAGCATCTTTGTACTTTTCATCTGTGTCAGGAAAATGTCTGCCTATATCTCCTTTTGCTACAGCACCAATTAGCGCGTCCATAACAGCGTGTGTGGCAACGTCAGCATCAGAATGTCCTAATAAGCCTTTGTCGTTTTCTATTTCTACGCCGCACAAAATTAGCTTCCTGTTTTCTGCAAACGCGTGAACATCAAACCCATGTCCAATACGAATGTCCATTCTAATACCTCCTTAGAAAAATTTCTGCTATTTCCATATCTTCTGGTGTTGTTATTTTTATGTTCTTAAATGAACCCTCTGTCACAAAAATTTCAGCACCGCATTTCTCTGCTAAAATACAGTCATCCGTCGCCCGCTTTAGTATTTCTATATCAAGTGAATACATTTTGTCGAACAGCTCTTTCTTAAATACCTGAGGGGTCTGGATTTCTATTGTTCTTTCTCTGTTTACAGTATCAGTAATAAAACCCTTATCATTAATCGATTTCAATGTACATTTCGGCTTTACGCCGCAGGCAGCTGCACCAAATTTTTCTGCCTTCTTTGCCGTTTCCACAAGAATAGCATCTGTCACAAATGGTCTTGCTCCGTCATGTATCATAACTAAATCACACGCAGGCGATACCTCTTTACTTGCAGAAAGTACCGATTCTGCACGAGTTGCTCCGCCTTTTACTATCGCTTTTACTTTGGTAATTCCAAAAACCGAAACCAATTCGGAAATATATATTATCTCCTCTTCACGAGCTGCGATAATAATTTCTGAAACTACTTCACTTGTTTCCAATACAGATAGCGTATGAGCAATAACGGGGACATCATTAACCTCTAAAAAAAGTTTGTTGACACTCGCGCCCATTCTCGTTCCTGAGCCTCCTGCTGCCACTATGCAACTTACAAAATTACCCATAATTCACACCGCCAATTGATGTCTTATTTTTCTTTATCAAGATGAATTTTAAGAAACTTACCTGTGTAAGAGTTTTTGCATTTCATTACTTCTTCAGGCGTCCCTGTAGCAACGATTGTTCCACCTTTGTCTCCGCCTTCCGGCCCTAAATCGATGATATAGTCCGCTGACTTTATTACATCCAAATTGTGTTCAATTACCAAAACCGTATTTCCACCTTCAACAAGTTTATCAAGCACCTCTAAAAGTTTGTGAACATCAGCTGTATGAAGTCCTGTTGTTGGTTCGTCTAAAATGTAAAGTGTTTTACCTGTACTACGTTTCGCAAGTTCAGTTGCAAGCTTTACTCGCTGTGCTTCGCCGCCTGATAGTTGAGTTGAGGGTTGACCTAGTTTTACATAAGAAAGACCTACATCATTCAATGTTTCGAGCTTTCTTTTTATTTTCTGGTGGTTTGCAAAGAACTCAACCGCCTCCTCCACCGTCATATCCAAAATCTCGTAAATGTTTTTGCCTTTATATCTGACCTCTAAAGTTTCTCTGTTATATCTTTTACCTTTACACACCTCACAAGGAACAAAGACATCGGGCAAAAAGTGCATTTCTATCTTTATGATACCATCGCCTGAACAAGCTTCGCATCTTCCGCCGCGAACATTAAAGCTAAATCTTCCTGCATTGTATCCTCTGATTTTTGCCTCGTTAGTAGAAGCAAAAAGTTCACGAATATCGCCGAATACACCTGTATATGTGGCAGGATTTGATCGAGGTGTTCTGCCTATAGGCGACTGGTCAATATCAATAATCTTATCAAGATTTTCAATACCGCGCATTTCACGGAATTTACCAGCCACCGTGTGCGCTCTGTTTAATTCTCTGGATAAATAATTGTTGATAATTTCATTTACCAAAGAAGATTTACCAGAGCCTGATACACCGGTTACTGCGGTAAATGTCCCCAATGGCACAGATACATCCACATTCTTAAGATTATGCTCTTCACATCCTAAAAATTCAATGGTTTTACCATTGCCTTTTCTTCGTTCTTTCGGAACCTCAATTTTTTTCTTTCCACTTAGGTACTGACCGGTTACAGACTCTCTGCATTCGATGATGTCATCTATTGTACCGCTTGCTACAACAGTTCCACCGTGAACACCCGCACCGGGACCTACATCAACAATATAGTCAGCCTCATACATAGTATCTTCATCATGCTCAACAACAATAAGAGTATTTCCCAGATTGCAAAGTCTGCGAAGAGCTGCTAAAAGCTTTTGGTTGTCACGCTGATGCAAACCTATTGATGGCTCATCTAAAATGTATAAAACACCCATAAGACCCGAACCTATTTGTGTTGCAAGTCTTATTCTCTGCGCTTCGCCACCTGACAACGTTGCCGCTGAGCGAGCAAGCGTGAGATATTCAAGACCTACATTGCACAAAAAGCCAAGGCGCTCATTTATTTCTTTTAAAACCTGCTCTCCGATTGTACGTTCTCTGTCTGTCAGTTCTAAATTTTTGAAGAAGTCCCTGCACTTATTGATAGGAAGATTTGTAACCTCATTGATATTTTTCCCTCCGACGGTTACCGCCAAAACATCAGGACGAAGCCTTTTTCCGTTACAGTCAGGACAGATTTTAAATCTCATAAGTTTTTCAATTTCCTGCTTCATCAGTTCAGAATTCGTTTCCATATATCTACGCTCAAGATTCGGAATAATTCCTTCAAAAGCCGCAAAATAATGGGATGAACCATATGAGCGTGTAAGGAAAAGCTCAAGCTTTTCGCCTTTAGTCCCGTAAAGCAAAGCATCACGCGCTTCATCACTTAAATCTTTTATTTTAGTATCCTCAGTAAAACCATATTTCTTGCCCAACGCCGTGTAGTACATACGGGCCATACTTTCAACTTTACCTGGCTTTGAGTACCAACCTGTCGCGTGAATACCGCCCTCAGTAAATGTTTTATCAGGGTGCAGTATTAATTCAGGCGCTACCTTCATCATACTACCGATACCAAGACAAGTCGGGCACGCACCCAAAGGATTGTTAAACGAAAACATGCGAGGCGATAGTTCCTCCATACTGATACCGCAGTCATCACAGGCGTAGTTCTGTGAAAAAGTCATTTCTTTGCCGTCAATGACATCAATAATTACAACACCATCTGCCAAGGATGACGCTGTTTCTATGGAGTCTGTCAGTCTTTGCTCTATGCCTTCTTTTATAACAAGTCTGTCTATAACAATCTCAATCGTGTGTTTTATATTTTTCTCCAGCTTTATTTCCTCGGACAAATCATAGATGTATCCGTCAACACGCACACGGGCATAGCCGTTTTTCTTTGCCGCTTCGAACAACTTTACGTGTTCGCCTTTTTTGCGGCGTATTACAGGTGCTAAAACCTGAAACTTCGTCCTTTTGGGCATTTCCATAACCTTGTCAACAATTTGGTCTATTGTCTGCCTTTTTATCTCTTTACCGCATTTAGGGCAATGAGGTATACCAATGCGGGCATACAAAAGTCTCAGATAATCATAAACTTCTGTAACAGTACCAACCGTTGAACGAGGATTTTTTGCAGTTGTTTTCTGGTCGATGCTGATTGCAGGAGATAAACCCTCAATATGTTCAACGTCTGGCTTCTCCATCTGCCCCAAAAACATACGAGCGTATGACGACAGAGATTCCACATATCTTCTTTGCCCCTCAGCATATAGAGTATCAAAAGCCAAAGAAGACTTTCCCGAACCAGAAATTCCAGTAAACACAACAAATTTATCACGAGGGATTTCTAAGTTTATATTCTTTAAATTGTGCTCTTTAGCACCTCTGATTACAATTTTTTCGCTCATTTTTATCCTCTCTTTTTACAAGAAAAGTAGCGCAAGAGTAAACGACGCAATGAGTTCTGTTACATTTTCACTTACTGTTTCCTGTATTTCCACTTTTTCTGCCTCTGTTAACGTTGTAATATCAATGTATTCTGTCGGAGCAGAATACTCTTCTGTAACGCTTGTATCCAAAACAGAATCAATAATCACACTCACAATCTTCTGTCCTTCAATCTGCTGTTTTGTCCACTCATTAACATCTATTGAAAATACTGTGTTCCTGTGAGTTTTTGTTTCTTCTACAATAGCAGATGTTGTATAGTGAATATGTTCTTTAGATTCCTTGTACTGAATAAAATCAATATTACCGTTATCGTACGATACATCATATAGGGTTTCATTGCCATTGGTTACCTTAATATTCTCGCTTAACAGCTTTCTCCCCTGTATACGAGCTTTAGCAGTAATTTTTGCATTTTCAATATTTTTTACAAAATCATCTAAACTCTTATTGTAGTTTTCTTCAAACTCACTTTCACTGGGAATGGTCAATAATGTACCTGCGTAAGGGAATTTCCCGTTAATATTCGTGTAAATTATACTTGTTTGTCCGTATAAGAAACTACAAAACTCATTATCGCTCCTTATTTCTGTTACGATATCATAAAGCATCCTGTTAACATCATCTGTAAAAGTTATAGTTTTTATGTCGCTGTCTTTAGCCGCAGAAAAGGCATTGTCAGGCAAGTTGTTGTATAGTTTCGTTCCATAATTCTTCAGATATTGATCAAAAGTAGCCTTATCAATACCTTCAAGTATATCTATATCTTTTGCACTGTCAGAGCCCAGTAGCATGCTAAGAACCTCTTCGGCATCGCTGGCTGCGTAGGATGTTTCTATTAACCGAGGAACGCTTAATATTTCCTTTTCTCCATCATCAGCATTGACAAAAGATAGAAATTCCTTATTTAAAAATTGCATATTAAAATCAAAAGTTGACTTTCCTTCCCCAAAATGTGTATTTCTTGTCAAAACAGATATAGACTTTACTGTATCAACCGCTTTTTGACTTGTAAAATCCCCCTTTAATTCAAACGAAAGACTAGTATCCTTTGTATAAACATCAACCGACGTTTTTCCTCCGCTAAAAATATTTGTGTGTGCTATCAAAAACAAGTCCTTGTCTGAAGGAAATATATATTTAAATGCAAAAAAACCTCCTGCAACAACACATACAGCTAAAACAGTCGCAAGGATAACCAAAATAATCTTTTTCGTTTTTTTACTTTTATGTTTTGTTTCTAAAATTTCTTTTTCCATAACAACTCTCCTGTATTTTTACCCATAGTACTAATATACAACAAACTGCCCAAAAAATCAATATTTTTGCCCTGATATGGATAAAATATTTTCAAAAAGAGGTGTTTTATATGAGCAAGAAAAACAAAAAAATATGGCTATGTGCTTTAGGCGGTATTGTATCCGGATTTTGTAATGGATTATTCGGCAGTGGCGGCGGTACTATTGTTGTTCCCTTTTTGGAAGAATTTTTAAAGGTTGACCCAAAAAAAGCCCATGCTACAACAATAATGATTATTTTTTCATATACGATAATAAGCCTATTCTTTTACGGTTTTTCAGATACTTTAGACTTTCCTCTCGCATTAAAAGTTTCCGCTGGCGGCGTTTTGGGCGGATATTTCGGTGCTAAATTTTTAAATAAACTGTCATTCAAAACTATACACAAGATTTTCGGTGGTTTTATGATTATTGCTGCAGTAAGGATGGTGTTTTTTAATTGATAGGAGAATTTTTAGCAGGATTATGCTCAGGAATCATCAGCGGTATGGGTATTGGCGGCGGAACTATACTTATTCCTGCACTCACTATGTTTTTAAATATTGACCAGCACAAAGCACAGGGTGTAAACCTGTTATTTTTCATTCCAACTGCTGTTATTGCACTAATAATTCACAAAAAGAATAACAATCTTGACTTTAAAATAGCCGTGCCCTTGATTGTTGCCGGCTTAATAGGTGCAGCAGCAGGTTCATTCGTTGCCATAAGCATTAATGCTCAGGTTTTAAAGCGACTATTCGGCATTTTTTTATTCTTAATGGGCGCTTATGAAATATACAAGGGATTTAAAAAATAAAAAAACTGATTTTTTTAGAAAAAAATGCGGTTTTTCTATTTACGTTTTAATCATTTTATGGTATTATATATAAATGCGAATATTGTGAAAAAATAAAGGAGAATTTTCGTGTTTAATAAATTAATACCTGATTTTTATTATGACAATATATCATGCATAGATATACAGAAATTAAAGGTTTCAGGCATCGAATATGTTATCTGTGACCTTGATAATACTTTAGACAGTCATAATACAAAAGAGCCCTCTTGTACAGCTTTGTCTTTTTTGAATAGTTTAAAAGACGCCGGCTTTACTGTTTGTATAATTTCAAACGGCAAACACGAGCGTGTAAAAAAATACCTCAGCAATTACCCTCTCAGCTTTATAGCTAAGGCCGGAAAACCATTGAAAAAAAGCTATTTGAAAGCAATGAATGAAATCGGAGCCGAATCTTCAAAAACTGCTTTTATAGGCGATCAGATTTTTACAGATGTGCTTGGTGCAAACAGAATCGGTCTTACTACTATCCTGGTAACACCCATTGAAAGCATCGAAAATTCGTTTTTTTATATAAAACGAGCCTTGGAAAAAATAGTCAAATCAAAAATTACAAAAGAGTGATATTATGCACAACATTTTAGACAGGGTTAACTCCCCTGAGGACGTAAAAAAACTCAATATAGACGAGATAAATACTTTAGCAGAAGAAATAAGAGAATTCCTAATAGAAACTGTTTCTAAAACAGGTGGTCATTTAGCGTCTAATCTCGGTGTGGTTGAGCTTACAATAGCACTTCTTCGTATATTCAACGTTCCAGATGACAAAATTGTTTGGGATGTAGGACACCAGAGCTATGTGTATAAATTGCTTACAAACCGCAAGGACAAGCTCGAAACCCTCCGTCAGTTCGGAGGTATATCAGGCTTTCCCAAAAGAAACGAAAGTGAGTATGACTCCTTTAACACAGGCCATTCCAGCACTTCAATTTCTGCGGCATATGGCATATCTGAGGCTTTGCGCCTGAACAACGAGAATAACTACTCTGTTGCGGTTATCGGAGACGGTGCTCTTTCAGGTGGAATGGCAGTTGAAGCATTAGCTAATGCAGCCGAAACTAAAAAGAATTTTATTGTGATATTGAATGACAACAATATGTCAATCGCAAAAAGCGTAGGCGGATTTACAAAGCATTTATCGTATCTTCGTTCTGCTTCGCCTTATCTTTCATTTAAATCAAAGCTTGAAAACCGTTTATCTAGGAATAAAACAGGAAAACGTTTTGCTATATTATTAAAGTCTGTAAAGGACAGGATCAAGCATTTACTTATAGGTAACACCTTGTTTGAAAATATTGGATTTGCATATTTCGGTCCAATTGATGGTCACGATGTTGAATCTATGTCTTTGATGTTTGAAAGAGCTAAAAAAATTCAGGGACCGGTTTTAATTCATATACAAACCGTTAAAGGCAAAGGATATAAATTTGCCGAAGAACATCCCGAAATATATCACGGTGTCAGCACCTTTGAAACCTCAAAAGGCGTCAAAAGCAGCGAAAACGTTACATATTCACGTGTTGCTGGTAACACTTTATGTAACCTTGCTGAAAAAGACAAGGATATTGCAGTTGTTACTGCTGCTATGGCGGCAGGTACCGGAACTGATGAATTCAGTGAAAAGTACCCCGAAAGATTTTATGACGTTGGCATTGCCGAACAACACGCTGTAACCTTTGCTGCAGGTCTTGCAGTCGGTGGCAAAAAGCCTTTTGTCGTTATATATTCATCATTTCTGCAAAGAGCGTACGATCAGATTTTACACGACGTTTGTCTTCAAAAATTAAACGTTACTTTTCTTATCGACCGAGCAGGCATAGTAGGCGAAGACGGTGAAACACATCACGGATTGTTTGATATTGGCTTTATGAGCCAGATGCCTAATATGTTGGTTTTAGCACCAGCTAATTATACTGAATTTGAGCAGATGATAGCTTATGCTGCATCAGGAGAATATCAAGGCCCTATCGCTATTCGTTACCCAAGAGGAAAAGAACAGTTGTCGCAGGAAGTTGTACCTGATTTTAAGGTTGGCGTTCCGCATATTATCAACAATGGCAAGGATGTATGCATTATTTCCTGCGGTATTATGGCTGAAACTGCAAAAGAAGTTTGTGACAAACTAACATCCGCAAATAAATCTGCCACAGTTATTAATTTAAGGACTCTTTATCCTCTTAATAAAGAATTTTTATCAGACATTGCATTCAGGCATAGAATTATTGTCACTTTTGAGGACGGAGCTATTACGGGCGGTATCGGCGAAAAAATCAGTGCTTTTGTCGCCAGTCTTAACAACCATTCAAAATGCATTAACATTGGATATCCCGCAGTAGTAACACACGGAAATTGCAAAAAACTCAAGCGACACTACGGACTTGACAGTATTACTATTGCTGATGAGCTTTTGAAAATAATAAACTAAAGGATTAAATTATGAACAAAATTGAACTCCTCGCACCTGCGGGCAATTTAAACAGATTAAAAATAGCACTTGCCTACGGAGCTGACGCTGTTTATGCAGGCGGCGACTCCTTCTCTCTGCGTGTAAGAGCTAAAAACTTCACAGACGAAGAATTAGCAGAAGGTATAAGATATACACATTCCTTGGGTAAAAAGTTTTATCTTGCGTTAAATGTGATTCCTCACAACGAAGATATCGAACCCTTTATTGAATATCTCAAAGAAATCAAATCGCTAAAGCCTGATGCATTTATCATTTCTGATTTGGGAGCTTTTAATCTTACTAAGGAATACGCTCCTGAAATCCCCATACACGTAAGCACTCAAGCAAACAACGTAAACTATATGACTGTTGACAGTTGGCATAAAATGGGCGCAGAACGTGTAGTTTTGGCACGTGAGCTTTCCTTTGACGAAGTAAAAACAATCAGAGAAAAAACAAGTCCCGATTTAGAACTTGAAGCTTTTATACACGGGGCCATGTGTATTTCCTACTCAGGCAGATGTCTTCTCAGTGGGTATATGACCGGCAGAGAATCAAATTCAGGCGACTGCGCTCATCCATGCCGTTGGAATTACACACTAATGGAGGAAAAGCGCCCCGGCGAACACTTTCCGGTTTACGAAAACGACAGAGGCACATTTATCTTTAACTCAAAGGATATGTGTATGATTGAATATATTCCCGAGCTTATAAACTCAGGAGTAACAAGCTTTAAAATAGAAGGCAGAGTCAAGACGGAATACTATGTTGCAACAGTTGTTGGTGCGTACCGACGTGCTATTGATGCATACCTTGCCAATCCTGAAGGATACAACTTTAATCCCGAATGGTCAACCGAGCTTTCAAAAGTCAGCAACAGAGGCTATACAACAGGATTTTGGCTTAACAAGCCTGACTCGAATTCACAGAACACAATAGACGGCGGTTATGTAAGAACTTACGACCTTGCTGCTCTTTTTGAGAAAAATGAATCAGGAAAATGTGTATTTACTCAAAAAAACAAGCTCAGCGTAGGAGATACAGTAGAGGTTATGACACCTAATAGCGCTCCATTTACATTTACCATTGACAAACTTTGGGACGAGGAGGACAACGAAATCGATACTGCTCCTCATCCAATGCAGACTTTCAAACTAAACATAGGAAAAGAATTACCTGAGTTTTCTATGATCAGAAAAAAGACAAACGGAGGTTTATAATGTTCGGTTTTTACTCAAACAAGCCCGGTCGCGGCATAAGCAAAGAAGAAGCGGCAAAGCGCAACTATTTTGATATATTCGGCAGACACTTCGGACATATTATGGGTGCGAATTTTTGGTATACATTGAGTAATATTTTATTTTTTATTGCTGCAATAATGCTCTTTAACGTATATTTTTCAGGAGAAAATCTTGTTCATGTGGTATCTAGCATCATGACAGGCAAGCTATTTATTATACCGATTTTGCCTTTTGTCCCTTTTATGTTTATCGGTCCTTTTACTGCTGGTTATACCTTTGTTATTAGAAACTACGCAAAACAAGAGCCAACATTCCTTATTTCTGAATTTTTTTCACATTCAAAGAAAAATCTAAAGCAGGCACTCATCACAAGCGTATTATCTACTCTCGTTGCCTATGCTTTACTTCAGGCTTTTGTTTTCTATAACAATTTCTTTATGACTCACGAATTACCTATGGGTGTGTTTTATATACTTTCAGCATTGATACTTGTTTTATATACAGTTATGATGTTTTACATATACCCCATTATGGTTACGTTTAGAATGAATTTAAAAACAATATTTAAAAACGCCTGGGTGTTCACTGTTTCAAAATTGCCTCAGAACTTTATTATCTTTGTTTTGCTTGCAGGAATTAACATTGTTTTATTTTATCTGATTTGCTTTGTACTGTATTTGCCCACGATTGTTTACTTAGCAGTATTAGCCTTCTTTATGACAGGCTTTACATCATTTACGGCTAATTATTATATCTGGCACATTATGGATAAATATATCATTCAGCTTGTAACACCTAAGAAAAAAACAGAAACAATTTTTGATGACGATGAATATCCTGATTTTGAAGATGATTATAAGGAGGAGGCAATTCCTGAAGATGAATACCTGTTGTAAAGCAGTAATTTTTGATTTAGACGGAACACTGTTGAACACCATAGGCGACTTGGCAGAATCAATGAACTACGCACTTACAAAGTCTGGATTTTGTGAATGTGAACTTAGCCACCACTCTTGGGCAATAGGTAACGGACTTAGAAAATACATCGAAAGATGCTTGCCTGACGGCGCAGTCCGTGACGAAATTTTAGACAAAATTTCTGTTGATTTTTCTGAACATTATAACTCACACTGTTGTGTCAGGACAGTCCCCTATGATGGTATTATTGGGTTACTTGAATTTCTTAACGAAAGCAATATTTTGGTAAATATCCTTTCAAACAAGCGCGATGAGTTTGTAAAGGAATTAGCTTTACACTATTTCAATGACTATGAATTTGTTTGCGTAAATGGCGAATTGCCTGATATTGCAAAAAAGCCTGACCCCGAAGCAGCTTTATTAATTGCCAAAAAATGCAATATAAGCCCTTGCGATATTCTTTTCATCGGCGATTCTGTTTATGATATACAAACAGGAAAAAACGCAGGTATGAAAACACTGGCTGTGACCTGGGGATATCAACCCGAGGATAAATTAATTGCTGAAAAACCTGATTTTTTAGCACACACTCCCATAGATATCATTAAATATATAAAGCAGTTAGGAGAATAAAAAATGGCAAACGTTAAACCTTTTTGCGGATTAAGATACAACACCGAGAAAGTCGGCTCATTATCTTTTGTTACCGCACCACCCTATGATATCATTTCAGAAAGTGAGCAAGAGGCGTTAGTTGCTCGCCACGAAAATAATATAATCAGTTTAGAACTTGGTAAAATCTTCGAAACGGATAACGAAAACAACAATCGCTATACAAGAGCAAGAGATTGCTTAAACAACTGGATGAATTCCGAAGTGCTGAAGTTTGATGAAACTCCGGCATACTATATATACGAAGAAATTTTCGAGATTTTCGGCACAACAAAGCATCTAAGAGGTATTATTTCTGCTGTTGAGCTTGTGCCATTCTCGGAAAAAATAGTACTGCCACACGAAGAAACCTTATCGAAAGCAAAAGCCGACAGATTTAATCTGATGAGCGAAACACACGCAAATTTCAGTCCCATATACTTTCTTTATATGGATGAAAAGAAAACCGTAAATCAAATTATGGAAGAAATCTGTAAACTTCCTCCTGCAGAGAGCTTCAAGACAGATGACGGCATCATTCACAATATGTGGATTGTAGATGACAAAGAAACCTGTGATATTATAGAAGCAAGCTTTAAAGATAAGCAATTATTCATCGCAGACGGACATCACAGATATGAAACAGCATTAAAATTTTCTCATACTCTTCCTGAAAATGAAGGCGCACGGCACATTCTTGCTTTTTCAGTTGAAATGGACGATCCCGGCCTTGTTGTGTTGCCCACTCACAGAATTGTAAAAGATTTAGAGAGCTTTGATGAAGAAGTCGTTATCTCACAGTTAAATGCATATTTTGACGTAAGGAAGGTTTACGCAGAAAACGTTGGGGCTACTGCTGAAAAGCTTCTTGCTGAAAATATAACAGAAACTTCATTTGCTTTTTATACAGGTAAGGATTATTTTTATCTTATCACATTGGAAAACAAGAAAGTTATGAACGAGCTATTGCCCGAAAAATCAGCAGCATACTGCGAGCTTGATGTAAGTGTTCTTCACACCCTTATACTTGATAAAATATTTAGTATAGATATGGAAAATATGGCAAATCAGAAAAACCTGCTCTACACAAAATTTTCAAGTGAAGCTATTGAAACTGTAAAACAATCCGGTGCAGATTGCGCTTTCTTGCTAAACGGAACTAAAATACACCAGATAAAAGACGTATCTTTAAACAACGAAAAAATGCCCCAGAAATCAACATATTTTTATCCTAAGCTCATAACCGGATTAGTTATAAACAAGTTTTAGAAACAGAGGAAAACAATGCATATAAGCGAAATTTACAAAAGCATTTATAAATTCTACGGAGACTCTACTCCACTTTTGGTGGATTGCGGCAAGCTTTGTAACGGAGCTTGCTGCAAAAGTGCCGATGATGAAGAAACAGGTATGTATCTTTTTCCAGGAGAGGAAAAGCTTTTTGAAGATAACCCTGATTTTAAAATTGTTTCATCAGAATTTGAATACGCAGGAAAATCTGCAAATATTTTGATATGCAAAGGAACCTGTAATAGAGATTTGCGTCCCCTTTCTTGCAGGATTTTCCCCTTAATTCCCTACATAAAAGGTGATAAATTTGAATTAATCTTTGACCCGAGAGCTAAATCCGTATGTCCTTTGGTTGAGCTAACCGATTTTTCACAGTTAGACCATAATTTTATCAAAAAGACAAGATGTGTTATAGATTTATTGATAAAATTCAAAGAAACCAAATTATTCTTCGAAGGACTCACTGATATAGTTGATGACTTTTTAAAGTTTTGTATATAACATCGGAGGTTTTTATGAACAACGCGACAATCGCTGCAATTGCCACACCTCACGGCACAGGCGGAATATCTGTTATCCGTGTAAGTGGCGATGACAGTATTAATATTTGCGATAAAATTTTTAAGGCAAAAAGCAATAAGTCTTTAAAAGACGCCAACACACACACTATTCACTATGGTAATATAGTTGTTGACGATGAGATAGTCGATGAAGTTTTGGTATCTGTTATGCACGCACCAAATACTTTTACCCGAGAAAACACCGTAGAAATCAACTGCCACGGCGGTCTTGTTGTAACTGAAAAGGTATTGATGTCTGTGATTTCTGCCGGAGCAGCACTCGCTGCTCCTGGCGAATTTACAAAACGTGCTTTTTTAAATGGTAGGATTGATTTATCTCAGGCTGAGGCTGTCATAGATATTATCAACTCCCCATCTTCACTTGCATTGTCCGTAGCTGCCAACCAGCTTGGCGGCGCTTTATCCGAGGATATAAACAGTTTGCGTGATAAAATACTTGAAATTCTGGCACAAATCAATGTTACGATTGATTATCCCGAAGAAGATATTGACGACATTGAAAAGCGAGTGCTTACAGAAAATTTGAACAATATAAAAGGAAAGATAATCGCTCTGCTTGAAACATCACACAGAGGTAAACTTATAAAAGACGGTATTAATACCGTTATCTGCGGAAAACCCAACGTAGGCAAATCTTCTATCTTAAATCTTTTAGCACGTGATTCAAGAGCTATTGTGACCGACATTGCTGGTACAACCCGTGATGTTATCGAAGAGCGCATTACCATAGGCAATGCGGTTTTAAATGTATATGACACCGCTGGCATCAGAAATACATCGGATACTATCGAAAGTCTCGGTATAGACAGGTCTAAGGAATGTATTAAAAATGCTGAACTTGTATTGTTTGTAGTTGATTCAGTCACAGGCTTAGAGGATGAAGACGTAGAAATTTTTAATTCTTTGAATAAGAAAAACGTTATTGTAATACTAAACAAATCCGATGTCGCTGATATCAATATTGATAAAATCTTTGATGGTTTTACAACTATAAAATTGTCTGCTAAAACCGGAGATGGTTTACAAAACTTATCTTCTGTTATTGAACAAATGTTTAAGTTTGGTCAAATATCTGCAGGAGATACTAGTGCTATTACTAATTTAAGGCACAAAGAGGCACTTGGCGCTGCTTTAACTTCTATTTCAGCGGCGATATCCGCTTTGCAGAAATGTGTGCCTTATGATATGGTTTCGATTGATTTAACCGACTGTGCTACGCATTTGGGCGAAATTACAGGCAAAACTGTATCCGATGAAATTGTAGATAAAATTTTCGCACGTTTTTGTCTGGGAAAATAGTATATACGCACTTTTTGCCTAATAAATTAGTATAGGCTCCGCAAAGAAAGGAAGTATTAATTTGAAAGAGATAAAAAAACAATCTTTTATGGAGGGCGCTGCCGTTTTGGTAATTGCTCATTTGGTTGTAAAAGTCATCGGCGCTTGTTTTAAAATTCCTCTTGCCAATATATTACACGAAACAGGTATGGCATACTTTACCCGCGCATATAACCTGTATGCCGCACTCTTCGTTATGGCAACTGCAGGATTACCTGTTGCAGTATCCAAAATGGTATCAGAAAGTTTGGCAAAGCACAACTATGCGGAATCAAAAAAAATATTAAAAGCAGCTGTTGTACTCCTTACCATATTAGGCGCAATAGGAACCTGTGTTCTCTTCTTTGGTGCGCGCGCTTTTGCAGAAAACGCTTTTAATTCACCCGGTTCATACTTAAGTATTGTGGCAATTTCCCCTGCTATTTTATTTATTTCAATACTCTCTGCCTTTCGCGGATATTTTCAGGGACATTCAAATATGGTACCCACTGCATATTCCGAGGTTTTAGAGGCAGTCTCAAAATTGGTTATCGGTCTTGCAGGCGCTTATTTCCTTATGTCAATCTCGTCAGAGGTAGCTGCCGCAGGTGCGATTTCAGGTGTAACATTAGGCGGATTATTGGCTCTGTTATTATTAGTATTTTTCTATTTAAAAAACAGAACATCATCCCCTTTAACTGATGCCACTCAAGCCAGCACAAGCAAAAAAATATTTGTAAGACTCCTGACAATTGCCGTACCAATTACGATCGGTGCTGCGGTTATGTCGCTTACCAATGTTATAGATACATTTATGATAAGTAACCGACTTTCATCGATTACAGTTGATGAGAACGTGTTTAAAACCTTAACTGAATTTTTCGGTATATCAGAGGCTAATGTGCGCATTGGCGAGAACATAACCGCCGCAGCCGCAGATGTAATGTACGGTTCATATTCAGGTTATGCTATGTCGCTGTTTAACCTGCCACCTTCTATTGTAACATCTATCTCGATGAGCATAGTTCCTGCTATTTCCGCTGCGTTAGCGATTAAAAATCACAAACAGGCAAAGCTTCTTACAGAATCATCTATAAGAATAACCACAATGTTTGCTCTTCCCTGTGCAATTGGACTTAGTTTATTGTCGTCGCCTATTCTTATTGCGTTGTATAACAATTCACGCGCACAGTATACGTTGTCGTTGCTTTCGCTGGCTATAATTTTTGTATGTATAGTTTCTGTTACTACCTCTATACTGCAGGCAGCGGGACACGTATTCATCCCAGTTAGGAATATGCTTATAGGCGGAGCTTTTAAAATCATATCAAATTACATTTTAATAGCTATTCCAAATCTCAATATAGGCGGTGCTCCCATCAGTACATTTTGCTGCTATCTCATTATTGCATCGCTGAATCTGGTATCAATTATGAAAACAATAAAGCCCCAATTCAATTTAAAGGATTTCGTTATAAAACCACTGATTTCTGCAGTTGCAATGGGTTTCATTGTATATGTTGTGTATAACCTCTCCGCTCTTGTTTTAGATTGTCCGCAGATTACATTAAAGATAAACTTCCTTACAGATTTTTCTCCTGTTACTCCTGTTTTATCTATTGTAAGAATAAAGACAATTGTTGCATTGGGAATATCAATATTCGTTGGTGTAATAGCATATTTTATTGCAATGTGCGCAACACGAGCATTTTTTGAAGAAGATATTAAAATGTTACCTAAAGGCAACAAAATTGCAAGTTTCATGAAAAAGCATAGACTTTTATAAAAGTGAGGAAAACTAATGAAAAACGCCGAAAAAAAATATACATTTAATGATTTGTTGGAAATAATGAAAGTGTTGCGTGACGAAAACGGCTGTCCTTGGGACAGAGCTCAGAACCATCAATCTATAAAATATGCTCTGCTTGAGGAAGCTTGTGAAGCTATGGAATCTTTGGATAAAAAAGAGCCGGATAACTTTGCTGACGAGCTTGGCGACGTTTTATTGCAGGTTGTATTTCATTCGCAGATTGCCAGTGAAAACGGTACGTTTTCAATTGATGACGTTTTATATCATATATGCAACAAGCTTATTACACGCCATACACATATTTTCGGTTCAGACAAGACCGATAACAGTGCTGAGGCATTAGACTTGTGGGAAACTAATAAGAAAGCTGAAAAAGGTCTTAAAACTCAGACTGAAATTATGCGTGATGTGTGTTCTTACCTTCCTCAGTTAATCCGCGCTGAAAAAGTGCAGAAAAAAGCATCAAAGGTTGGATTTGACTGGGACAGTATAGACGGCGCTTATGATAAGTTAAAAGAAGAAATTGATGAGGTTAAATCCGCAAAGACACCCGAAGATTTAGAAGAAGAATTCGGAGATTTGCTCTTTTCTTGTGTAAACGTTGCAAGATTTTTAAAGATCAATCCTGAAGAAGCTTTAAAAAAAGCAACCGATAAGTTTATCAGTAGGTTTGAGAAGGTCGAAAATACGGCTACTACAGAAGGTAAGCAACTCGAAAACATGACCTTAGAAGAAATGGATATATTATGGGAAAAGGCTAAGCATTAAGCTTAGCCTTTTTGAGAATAAAAAATTGCGTCAATCTCACGCTTACAGCCTGATACTCGAAACCGAAATGAAACCTTCCGCCGTTTTTTATAATCTAGATACCGGTCTTTTTAGCGAAAGTTTACGTCAATTAAGGTCTTACCAAAAACACTTTTGCTTAGAGATTGCTTAAAAATTCAAAAACAATATCTTCAGCGCCATTAAGTCCTTCATGTCCGTATTCAGGATAAAAGACAACATCTTTTTTTGAATTAACCTTATTATACATTGCAAATTGCGTAGATGGAGGACAGGTAGTATCCATAAGCCCTGTAAACATCAAAAGTTCCGCCTTCATCCTCTTTGCAATGTTCTGAATATCAATATATCCCAGTTTTTCATAAATTTCATCAAAACGCTTATGTGTAGGATCAAAATGTCTGAAATAATATTTAAGTCCTTCGTATGCGCCTTTATTTAAATCCATTTCATATACGCGCTTATAATCGGAAAGATAAGGATAAAGCGGAGCGCATTTTTTGATTTCTGGTACTAAACAAGCACAAGCGACACTGAGTGCGCCACCCTGTGAGCCACCAGTTGCTCCGACACGGGTTTCGTCAACACAATCAAGTCCCATTATGATTTTTGCAAGTAACGCTGTGTCAAGGAATACATCACGCATCAAAAGGTCATGTTTATCGCCATCAAGACCTCTGGTAAAAGGTGTTGTAAAAGTGGTTCCTGTCACTGAGCCCACATCTTCTGATAATCCACCCTGACCTCTTACATCCATATACGCAACAACATATCCTTGTGATGCATACTTTAAAAGTCCGCTCCACTCACAGGATGAACCTGAAAGGCCATGAAACATCAATACTGCAGGCAGCTTTCCTTTTTCATTTTTGGGAACTGCAACTTTAGCATGAATTCTGGCGTTTTTCGTACCTGTGTAGTACAAATCATACATATTTGCCACTTTTGACGGAAATTCTTTCTTTATAAACTCTGCATTATGGTTTACAGCATTCATTTCAGCAAGTGCTGTATCCCAGTATTCGTCTATATCCTTTGGGCAAGGCGAAACCCCTTGATATTTAAATAATTGTTCAACCGACATATCTACCAATGGCATATTTGTTTTCCCTCTTTCTATGTTTTAATAAGTTATTTTATATCTCCCATTTAAGAAGAGCGTCTTTTAGACTCGTGCCAAGTCAGGTGAACAGTGAATAATAGGACCTACTATTTTTCCCTATTTTTTCAACTGTTTTTCCTTTAACGCTTTTCCTTAGAACCCGCGAGAATACTGGATTTTCTCGCATCCGATAGTATATGTAAATATTATAAATCGGCAGACTAATGTTTTAAATTGTATGGACTTGACACGAACTAAAACACAACGGCACCATCCACTGTGTTATGCTTGACCAAAATGTTTCTTCATATAAGCCAAAAGAATTACCCCTAAAATCGGGAATATAGTAGCTATCAGCATACCAAACTTAAATCCAACCTGTTCCGGAGTTAATGACAATGCAAGTCCAATGTTTGCTGCCCATTCTGACACTGAAACATTATCAACAATAACTCCAAGTGTTTGCGGAGCAAAAGATGCCCCAAAATCACCACCCGCAGCCATGAGAGCATATGCCGCCACTCCAACCTCCGGAACTTTTTCTTCCATCAATATCAAAGTTCCCGGCCATAGCATAGATGTGCAAATACCAACGACTACACAAGCAATCAAAGAAATAATTGCACTTGGCGATATCGCAACTATAACATAACACACAACTGCACCTATCATACTGAAAGTTAAGACCTTGTAAATGTTCTTTCCGTATTTTGCATAAAAGGTTCTTGTCAGGGCAAGAAATATAGCAAAAAATGACATACCAAAAATATCGCCCCATACCTTCGGCATATTTAAAGCATTTTCAGTGTAAACAGAAATCCAGTTAGACATTGTATTTTCCGCACAAGCACCCAAGAAAATACAAGCCACACAGAGCACAAGGCTTTTCGTTCTGTGTTTCGTATTAACTGTTTTTACCTCATCCTGTTCCATATTCATATCAGGAAGTTTTGCTATAAAAAGAAGGACTGAAGCAAAAATTGGAGGCACCGCCCAAAAAAGAGTTAAATACATCCAATGTTCTTTGCCTACAAACTGCAGAAACAACGTGCTGACTATGACAACACCTACAAAGCCATATCCATAAAGCGAGTGCAAAACACTCATATCACTTTCCGGATTATCAGAAGGAAGTGCCGCAACAGTAGGACTTACCAAAACCTCACCAAGTCCTGCTGCTACCGAAAAAATAAAAGTTCCAATAATAAGACCAATATAAGCGTATTGTGGGAAAATGAAAGGAACTAATGCATATGTACAAAGCCCCATTGCTGTAATAAGTGGCATCAATCGAATTGTTTTATGTATGTTGAAGTATTTGCTAAAAAAACTGAAAATCAAGTCGATACCAAATTGGGTACAAAAATTTACTAGCACCAATGTTCCAAGAAGTGTATAAGATATTCCGTACATTTCTCGGAAAGTTGCAAATAACAGTGGCGGCAAACTAAATACCGATGACATTGCAAGATATGTAAAATAGCATGTTAATTTTGTTTGTTTGTAGTTTTTCTTATCCATATTATAACCTCCGTTAAGGGTTTGATTCTTTCGATAACATTCTGCATGATTCGACTTTTGTCAAGTCAGGAGAACAGTGAATAATAGGACCTACTAACTTTTCCTTAAATTTTTCACTGTTTTTTATTGAACAAAATCCATCAGAACCCGCGAGAATACTGAATTTTCTCGCTCCCGATGATGTATGTAAATATAATAAATCGGCAAACTAATGTTTTAAATTGTCTGGACTTGACACAAGTAAACCAAAACTGTATTGGCACCTTGGGATTGCATTATACTAAATTCAAAACAACCAATAACACAAGCAAAACTGTAATAATTCCACCTAAAATCTTTATAGTTTTAAATTCTCTTTGTAACGATTTAGCGTATAAAAGTTTTTAAAGTTAATCCCATTAATTTTATCTTCTACTATGCCTATTTTTTCTTTTAGCATTATCCCATCAAAATCATAGTAGCAAGAAAACAAAAACTTGTTAATAAAATCTTCTAGCAACGTTTGAAGTTTGACGTAAACACAATTACTTTTCCGCCAAATGTCATGATTTATCTCACGAACAATATTTTTTCCATTCATAATCTGTTTTCCCTTCGATAACATTCAACAACTTTTCCTCTGCATTCATTTCAGGTTATATCCAAAAACTCAACTATTGAGATTTGTTTTATTGTCTTTTATAGGACAAAATGTTTTGTTTTAGAATCTTCGTTTTCCTAATTTGAATGCAGTAGCGTCTCCATATGCTGGCCACTTTTCCTTTTCTCTTTCAGACACAGAAGGAGAATGTTTATAATCATCACAAACCTTGTTTCGAAGACCGCTACAGTCGCCTCGTTTCATTAGCATACATGTATTACAGCTTTTTTTATTAGACTTTTTTATGTCGTTTTTTTCGCTATGTGACCTTTTATGATTGCTATCTTTTCCGTTATAGACTTTCTTATCATTCCCGTTACCGGATAATCTCTTTTCCACACTATATTTTTCTCGATTTACAATAGCATTATATGTTTCCGGATACTTTCGTTTAAACGCATTAAGCAACTTTTCTTTGGAGTGGTATGACTGTTCTCTTTTTTTTAACCCTCCTCGTTTTAATTGGACATTGAAATAGTTTATTTTATAAGAAACCTTTTCAACTGACCAATCTTCAATACCTTTCAAATCTATTTCATATTTTGAAGCCAAATCCATTAATTCTTCAAGTTGTTTTTTATTCATAATACTATCAGCCATAATATTTTCATTTACCTCCATCATATTTATATTTCCTTTTAACTTTTATACATTGCAACTAACAGGTTCGTGTCAAGTCAGGACAAAAAAATAAAGTATATTTTTATTTACATAAAACTCTAACTTTTATTATATCATCTTTGGCTATTTTTGTATCAAGATAGAATCTATAATCTCTATGTCCATTGCCCTTACCTTGGGACACCTTGACTATTTTCTGTTCTTCGTCATTAATGTAGATTTTAACATGCTCATTTGCCTTATCAGTATTTTCACTAAGGAATTCTCCGTCATATCTTACCGTTACCATTTGATACAGAAAGTCGCCTAAATCTGCCGTTTGAAAGAGCGTTCTCTGATAAAGCGAAAAACCAAAACTAATGCCCTCCTGCCAGTCATAGTAAAGTCTAATATAGTCCAGGTAATCAAGATTTTCCCCGTCAGATAACCATCCATCGGGTGTTTTCTGCCAGTTAAGCGTAAATGAATTTATTTCTTTTATCAAATCATTATTGTAATTGGTTTCGTGTAAGTCAAGCATCCAGCTCTCCACATAGTTGTAGCATATTTTTCTTTCGTCCGGATACCATACAACCTCACCATAGCGCATAAGATCATCAATAAAAATTACCGTTTCCCCTCCTATGTTAAATGACGGCACAAGGACTCCTTCCACATAAGTTTTTATATCTGTATCGTAAATCCTTTTATTCTTTGAACCAACAGGTGCTGACAAAACCTCAGGAACATAATTTGACGTAATTTGATTGTTAAGTCTGATAATCTCAAGGGTTCGGTCAACATCATCATAGTACACACCAAAACCATACTGAAGCAAGTCTTCAACTACAATTCCTGTAAAACCGTCAATATTAAAAGAACGAATGGGCACTCCATTTATATATGCAAGAATATCGGTATGAAGTGTATATTTTGAATGCTCTGCACTTGCTATACTCCCTGATGAACATATTAAAGACAATGTAAGTAATATCGAAAGTAATTTTTTTCTCATGCCATTTCATCCTTTCAATCATTTTATATAATTAGACAAAATCTGCGTAGAATCATCAAACAATTCAGCACAAACCATTTTCTATTATGCCTTTTTAAGTTTTGCAAATGAACCCATCAGGGATTTTGTACCAACCTCGTCGAACACGATTTCAAGCTTAACATCATTACCTGAAGGCGTAACGGACAATATCATACCTTTACCAAACTTACGGTGTTCGACCATATCGCCTGCTTTAAACTCAAATGAGTTTTCAGCAACAGGTGTTGCAAGAGTTGTTTTTTTGCGTTCAAAGAGTTTGTCAAACATTTCGCTTTGAGTTGTTCGTGCCCCCTGTGTTGCTTTGGGAGTTTTAGATTCTATTGTATTAATAAACTCTGCAGGAATTTCTTCTAAAAACCTTGAGGCTTTGCTATACGTCGAGCCTCCATACATAGATCGGCGCTCTGCATAGGTCAGGCATAGTTCTTTTTTTGCCCTGGTTATTCCAACATAGCAAAGTCTGCGCTCCTCTTCTATTTCTTCCTCTGAGTACATAGAGCGCTGACTGGGGAAAAGTCCGTCCTCCATACCGCACATAAATACCACCTGAAATTCAAGACCTTTAGCTGAGTGTAGTGTCATCAGCACAACACTTTCCTGCTCCTCGTCATAATTATCAACATCAGCAACTAAAGCGGTGCTTTCCAAAAATTCTGACAAGGATGGTTCTTCTGCGGACTTTTCGTATTCTCTTGCAGATACAATAAATTCCTGAATATTTTCTATTCTCGTCTGGTTTTCTACTGTGTTCTCAGCCGTCAACATAGCAGCATAACCTGATTTATAATATAGTTTTTCTATAATTTCAGAGGGGCTTGACATATCTGCATTATCTCTGATATCTTCAATGAGCTTAACAAACTCAGATAGCTTATTAGACGCTTTAGTGAGTTCTGCAAATTTATCAGCGTGTTTCATTACCTCAAACATACTTACGTTGTTTTCTGCGGCAACTGCCGCAACTTTTTCAACAGTAGTCACGCCGATTTTTCTTGTGGGTTCGTTTACAATTCTGATTAAGGAAATGTTGTCATTGGGGTTAAAAACAAGTCGCAAGTACGCAAGCATATCCTTGATTTCCTTCCGGTCATAGAACCTCAAGCCTGCTAAAACTCTGTACGGAATGCCAAATCCCGAGAGTGTTGTTTCAAGCACACGGGACTGAGCATTGGTGCGGTAAAGGATTGCCAGGTCTGAATATTTTTTTCCTTTTTCGTTTACCTGATTTTCAATAGTTTTGGCTATAAAATCCGCTTCCGAATATTCGTTATCAGCTTCAAAGAGTGTGATTTTATCGCCGTTGCCATTACTTGTCCAGAGTTCTTTTCCTTTACGGGAGTTATTATTTGCGATGACGTGGTTCGCTGCGTTTAGGATATTTTGGGTAGAACGATAGTTCTGTTCAAGCTTGATTACACGAGCATTCTCATAATCGCTTTCAAAATCTAAAATGTTATTTATATTTGCACCGCGGAATTTATAAATGCTCTGGTCATCATCACCTACAACGCAGATGTTTTTATATTTTCCTGCAAGCATACTGGTTAATATGTACTGAGCATTATTAGTATCCTGATACTCGTCAACAAATACGTATTTAAACTTGTTTTGATAATATTCAAGTGCCTCCGAGTCAATAGAAAACAACTTCACTGTCAAAGTGATAATATCATCAAAATCAAGAGCATTTGCCTCAAAAAGTCTTTGCTGATAGATTTTATAACACTGACCTATCTGCATCTTTCTGAAATCTCCCTCGTGAGCCGCAAGGTAAACATCTGGTTCCATTAAGTTGTCCTTTGCCGCTGATATTTCCGCTAAAATACTTTTATGAGGGAAAACTTTATCATCCATATTAAGCTCTTTCATACATCTTTTGATAAGAGTTTTCTGGTCAGCAGAATCATAAATCAAAAAGTCCTGCTGATAGCCAAGCAACGTTATATATCTTCGCAAAATTTTCATACAGATTGAGTGAAATGTTCCAATCCATATTCCTTCACTGCTCTCGCCTAAAATCGCCTCTACTCGGGTTTTTAACTCATTTGCCGCCTTGTTTGTAAAGGTAATGGCAAGTATTCTGTAAGGTGCCACTAATCCCTGCTCTAATATGTACGCAATTTTATTTACTACTACAGTAGTTTTGCCAGAACCTGCACCTGCAAGTATGAGCAAAGGTCCGTCCGTTGTTAGAATTGCTTCTTTTTGTTTGTTGTTAAATTTATCTAAATTCATAATTGTTCCTCGATAATTTTTTCTATTACCGAAAGTGCCCTCTCAGATATCTTTGCATATCTTTCACGCTTATTTTTGATTCTTTCGGGATAACTTTCAATAATACCAAAATTTATATTCATAGGTTGAAAATCCGAGCCATTAAATTCTGAAATGTAATGAGCTAATGCTCCTGTTGCTGTAGTTTTAGGGAAATCAACAGGTTCACGATCCATAATTTTTCTCGCCGCAGCAATTCCTGCAACAATTCCTGAAGATGCCGACTCAACGTACCCTTCAACACCTGTCATCTGCCCTGCAAAGAAAAGTCCCGGACGCATTAACGTTTCATAGTTTGAGTTTAAAGTTCCAGGTGAATGTATGTAGGTGTTCCTGTGCATTACGCCGTAGCGTGCAAATTCTGCATTCTCTAAACCGGGAATCATAGAAAAAACTCGTCTTTGCTCGGGGAATTTAAGATGTGTTTGAAAGCCCACAATATTGTAAAGAGTTCCCTCTTTGTTGTCCTGTCTTAACTGCACTACTGCATAATAACTCTCATTAGTTTCGGGATGGTTAAGCCCAACAGGCTTTAGTGGTCCGAAGGTAAGAGTGTCCTCTCCTCTTTTTGCCATAACCTCAACCGGCATACAACCTTCAAAAACTTTATCGTTTTCAAATTCTTTAAGCTCAGCTGTTTCAGCGTTAATCAATGCATCGTAAAACGTTTTATACTGCTCTTTATTCATTGGGCAGTTTATGTAATCAGCTGTACCTTTATCATAGCGAGCTTTTCTGTAAACCTTTGATTTATCTATAGACTCGTAAGTTACAATAGGTGCTGCTGCGTCGTAGAAATACATATAGTTATTGCCTAAAAATTCTCTGATTTCTTTTGACAAAGCATCTGATGTTAAAGGACCTGTAGCTATAATTACAATCTCGTCATCAGGGATTTTAGTGATTTCTTCATCTACTACTGTGATATAAGGATTTTCTATTATTTTATCTGTCATCATCTGCGCAAAGCCAATTCTGTCAACTGCCAGTGCTCCACCTGCAGGAACGCGTGTAGCATCAGCACATTCTGTTACCAAAGAACCCAAAAGGCGCATTTCTGCCTTTAATAATCCTGCCCCGTTTTCCAATGTGTCAGCACGCAGTGAATTTGAGCACACAAGCTCTCCCAGCAAATCAAGATGATGCGCAGGAGTTTTTTTTCTAGGTTTCATCTCGTAAAGAGTCACATTTATTTTATTTTTTGCCAATTGCCATGCAGCCTCACAGCCTGCGAGACCGCCACCTATTACTGTAGCTTTCATATCTCTTTCCTTATCGCTCTATATTTTTCTATCATTTTAATGGGGTTATAGGCACACTTTGCATATCGCATTCCCTCAACACCCATATCCTCTTCTCTGTTTATATATTTGTATTGCGACCACTCATTTTTGCAAAAATCACGGTTTATAGCATTAAAAGCACCGCGGTAATTAATATCAGCAAACTCCATTGGCACATGCGCCATATCTTCCGTTATTGCCTCGCCACCTGTAAATGCAACGAGCTTACCATCTACACGAAGACCTGCACAGGTTACCCCTAGCTTGTCTATATTTTCCAAAAACAAAAGTGTTGCACGTCTCGAGTCTCCTGTGTCGTGATTTGTCTGACTTTCTTCCCACTTGAAGAAAAGCTCCTTGATTTCATCAATATCATTGATGGTAAGGCGCTCATATGTGTATTCATAATTTTTCAAAAATGCATTTAAGTGATTTCTTTTTTGTTGATATTTTTTACCTTTCAGATTTATCAAATCTTCTGTAAGATAAACGTAATCGGCATTGTTTTCATCGGAAATAATATCAAACTCATCCGGAAAAACACTGTCAAGCTCTTTGGCCTGCTCTTCATTCATCAACACAAAAGAGGGGTTTTCCATAAATGCGTAGGCTTTTTTTACTGCAGATATTCTGTCGCCATCTCCATAAGGATACGTGCACATACATCCTTTTTTGCCACAGAAAACCAAAATTAAGCAGTCATCAACTATATCATACTTTATACGACCATCAAAAGACCAGATATAAAGCGTTGTAAAACTTAATGTGGAGTTTTCCTGCTTTCCTATATGATTTAAAAACAGTTCTTTATCATCCAAAGTGATTTCTTTTAAATCAAGCATAATTTACCTCAGATTTTATAATCTTCTAAAAGACAACTTAATTCTTTATAGTATTTTTTGTGGTCAAGCTTTATATCATTAAACAATTCAAATGCAAGTACACCTTGCATAATAAGCATACCAAGACCGTTAATAATTTTAGCTCCATTTCTCTCTGCCGCCTGCAAAAATAAAGTCTTCGCAGGATTATAAATAAGGTCGCAGCAAACTGTATTTTCATTTATAATCTCCATAAAATCACATGGATTTTTATCCTCATAGGGATACATTCCTAAGGGAGTGGAGTTTATTATTATGTCGTATTTTTTTGTTTTATCAACATAATCATAAAATTTAGTACTGCTATATTTTTTGACCATTTCACCTATTATATGTATTTTTTCTTCAGTTCTTGCCGTCATTGTAATAGATCTTGCTCCGTATTCCGCAAGCTTGTAGCACACACCGCGCGCAGAACCGCCTGCACCAATAATCAAAATATCCTTGTCTTTTATCTCACAGCCCTCCAAAATAAGAGCCGAACAAAAGCCGACGCCATCCGTATTAAATCCAAGCCATTTACCATCACGGTTAATTATGGTGTTTACAGAATTCATACGTAGTGCGTCATCTTTAACCTCATCCAATTCCTTTATAATTTCAATTTTATGAGGAACAGTTATATTAAATCCACAAGCATTTATTGCCTTTGCTCCTTCCATTGCAGCGTGCAACTTCTCTGGGGCAACATTAAAAGCAAGGTATGACATATCAATACCTGTATCATTTGCCATATATGAATGCAATTTAGGAGATAACGTATGCTCAATTGGCGTACCAAATATTCCAAAAAATTTAGTTTTGTTCGTTGTATTAATCATTTAATCCCACCTAAATCATTTTGCAGGCGCTATAAAGCTAATAAGCTTGCCAACAAAAAATACAATACTGTTTGACTTATCTATAGCAACTCTTTTACCAGCAGCCTTTCCGCCAATAGTAAGAGCCGCAACTATTGCAGTCATAATTATAGTTAATGCAAAATTACTAAAATTCACGCCCGACGATATAACCATAGCCACGATGGCCGTTGTGGCACTGCCTGAAATAATACCTACAATGTCGCCTATTACGTCATTACAGAAAGACCCTACACGGTCTGCGCTTCTAATCAGGCGAACAGCTTCCTTTGCCCCTCTGATTTTTTGTGATGACAACGAATGAAAAGGTGTTTCATTCGCTGAAGTAACCGCAACACCTATAATATCAAATATAATACCTATCAAGACAAATGTTATTAAAATAACAAAAGCCATAGCAAGATTAACCTTACTCATCAACCCTGCCTGTATCATCTGCAACAACGATGAAATGACAAAGGTAATAAGAATAACGGTAACAACCCACCTACGGCCTCTTTTTTCTTTTTCTTTTTTCTTGTTTACGTTTCGCTTGTCCCTACTATCGTCAGACAATTCTTGCACCAACCTTTTTCATAAAATTTAAATAAAAATAGGTGGTAATACTACGGGTAAATTTTGCGGTTTAGGTCCGGTAGGATTTCCCGATACGCCACTGAAATGTCGCCAAATCAGCAGTTTCCTTTTAAAGCATACCCTGTACGGTTTCCCAATACAGAACCGAATCACCACTTAAATCCACACTACAATCCCCGCGGCATCTCAATAAAAGAACAGCCTAGAGGTTTTCCCAAACAGTCACGCTTGCTCTTATCCTCTTTTGCAGTTATAGTTTCAAGAAGCAATAACCATAGAGCTTTGGCCGAAGCAGTATGGTTTTA
Organism: Congzhengia sp.; assembly: GCA_045649085.1. GTDB lineage: Bacteria > Bacillota > Clostridia > UBA1381 > UBA9506 > Congzhengia. The sequence continues at coordinate 26,903 of JAZRPE010000030.1, read as the reverse complement.
TCAACTATCCTCCATAACCACTCAAGGCAGGCTACGCTGTCCACAGCACTCATGTAAAATTTTCACAATTGCACCGAGCAACAGGTTTAACCCTGTTTCGTACCTTAGTAAGTCCTCTTGGATATTTTTTCGAAAAGCAGATAAAGCACAATAACAGGTCTCCACGGAAAAGGGGTCATCATTTGCATGCCATTGCGAAGCGCCCCTAAACCTTAACTTCCAGCACCAACCCCCGACTGGCATCGAAAGCAAGCACCAGAAACTTCATCGATGTGCCCTTTAACGGCTTTTTAGGTCCGTCCTGGGAACAAGCAGATCTGACTAGGATACTGCACCACCTAAGTTTATTAACTTGTTAAGATGTACAAACATCATCGATAATATACCATATTTTTTTAAAATAGTAAAGTACTATTTTTTAAAATTAATATTTTTTTAATTCTCACGAGAAAGCAAAAATTTCGAAAGTTCAATTAAAAATTCTGCTTTTTCTCCATAGCGCGACAGTACGTCAATTGCCTTTTGCGTGTAATCTTTTAAAAGATTTTCTGACTGCTCCATACCATAAATACTTACAAAAGTTGATTTTTGAAGTAAATCATCAACTCCTGTTTTCTTGCCTAAGGTCTCTTGGTTTCCAGTAACATCAAGTATATCATCCTTTATCTGAAAGGCGATACCAAGGTATCGTGCAAATTCCTCCATCAAGGTCAGGTCTTCTCTGCCTCCTCCGCCAAGTAAAGCACCCACTCTTGCAGCCGTCATAATGAGAGCTGCAGTTTTGTGCAAATGCATTGTCATCAAGGTTACAGCATCAATATTCTTTCCTTCTGACTCTATATCTATAACCTGCCCGCCAATCATTCCCTCTGTACCTGCAGCCGTAGCAATATCTGCCATAGCAGCCAAAGTCATATTAGGAGAAAATTCTGTGTTTTTGAGCATTGTCTCGTAAGCACAATTTAAAAGCGCATTGCCTGCCAACACAGCCATCGCCTCGCCAAACACCTTGTGATTCGTAGGTTTTCCACGACGCAAGTCATCATTGTCCATACAGGGTAGGTCGTCATGAATCAAAGAATAAGTATGAATCATTTCCAGAGCGCAGGCAAAAGGCATAACGCCATCATTGTTGTTTCCCATAAGTTCAGCTGTTGCCAGCATAAGAACGGGCCTTATCCTTTTTCCACCTGCTTTGACACTGTAATTCATTGCCTTATATATTGTACTTTGCGGACATTCTCTTTCTTCTATATACTTTTCCAAATTTTTATTAACTTCTATAATACGTTCTTCAAATTCTCTATAAAAATCCAAATTATTCGTCCTCCCCGTTTTTCTCAGGTACGTCACTTTCTGTAAGAATTTTTATTTTTTGTTCTGCTTTATCAAGTGCAGCATTGCATTCATTAGAAATCTTTACGCCTTTTTCAAACAGTTTTACCGCATCGTCCAAAGAACATTCTCCCTCTTCTAAGGTGCTCACAATTTTTTCAAGTTCTTCCATAGACTGTTCAAAAGTATTTGATTTAGCCATTGGTTTTACCTCCTGCTGAATTTTCTCTCATATAATAAAACAGATATTGCTGTGCATATCCCGCAAGGTCAGAAAACTTGCTCCGAGCAAATTCGTGTATTGACATCGCTTCTATTTCATCCGAATAAAGCTCAGAAATAGACCTTTTTACCCATACATCAACAGGAAAGGTTTCCCGTCGACCTGCACCAAACAGTAATATACAGTCAGCAACTTTATTGCCAATCCCCTTTATTTTAAGGAGTTCTTTTTTTGCATCTTCCGTGCTTAAGCTTTTAAATCTATCAAGCGCAACTTCGCCTGACGCGACCCGTAAAATTGCATCTATGAGATATGAATCACGGTATCCTGCACGAAGAAATGCAAGGTCTTCTTTTTTTATACTTTTGAGTTTTCTCACATCAGGAAATGTGAAATATGTAGTGTTGTCATATGTAATTTTGTCGCCATAGCGTTCGCACAATCTGTTTACGATTCCCTGAATTCTTGGAATATTGTTATTTGCTGAAATAATAAACGATATAATACATTCCCAAAGATCTTGATTTAATATTCTAATTCCACTGCCAAAAGCGGTAGAAAGCTTTAAATACTTATCTGTTGACAAGCTTTTTTTGATTTTGTCATAATCTGTTCCCATGTCAAAATAATCATACCAGATGTCTGAAAACTCTTCATCTGTTGTATTTTTCAGTATTATGTTGTTGCCTGATTTTGACACATTAATAACCTTGCCTTTAGCCACAATGGTATAGCTTTCGTTCTGCTCTTTTATAAAACGAAAACACTGGCCACACTCAAAAATATGTTTGGGTGTAAAATCAGCACCTATATCTTTAATTTCAACATACTTTTCCACTTTTTTCTCCTTTAGTCAGGTCTGCCTGTAAGCTCCCCTTCTTCACATAAATCTATGTACTCCAATTGACGTAGTGCCTCATAAAGCACAATCGCAACTGCATTGGAAAGGTTCAAAGACCTTGAACCTGATGTCATCGGTATACGGATACATTTGTCGTAATTTTCCTTTAGTAACGGTTCGGGAAGTCCGTGGGATTCTTTGCCAAAGAACAGGTAATCCCCATCGCTAAAGATTACATCAGAGTGTCTGTGCTTTGACTTAGTAGAGCAAAAAAAGTAGTTGCCAGGGCATTTTGAAAAGAACTCGTCAATATTTTCATAGTATCTTATATCAAGCTCATGCCAATAATCAAGTCCTGCCCTTTTGAGCTTTTTATCATCTATTTCAAAGCCCATAGGCTTCACTATATGTAGCGTACTGCCGGTAGCTTTGCAGGTACGGGCAATATTACCTGTATTCTGTGGTATTTCCGGCTCAACCAGTACAATATTCATCGCCATAATTTATTCCTCTTCATCTTCAAAAATAAAATCATAAATATAATCCCAGAAATTTTCTGCGCCCTCACTGTTCTGAGTAGAGAACGGAATTAATATATCTCCATCCGAAAGGTCAAGTTCTTCAATTATCATTTCAAGATTTTTTTCAAGAGCCATTTTTCCTAGCTTATCTGATTTCGTGGCAAAAACCACCAGCTGACCACCTGTAGCTTTAATAGCACGAGCCATATCCTTGTCGTCTACTGACGGTTTGTGGCGACAGTCAACCAAAAGTATTACCTGCAAGAGCTGACGTCTTTCAGACAAATATCCGCCGATAATATCGGTCATTGTTTTTCTTTCTCCATGACTTGCGTGGGCGTAACCATAACCCGGAAGGTCGACAAGCATGAGTTTGTCGTCAATGTTGTAAAAATTAATAGTTACCGTTTTACCTGGTTTTTGACTTACTCTAGCAAAATTCTTTCTATTTAAAATCTTATTTATCATAGAGGATTTACCGACATTGGATCTGCCGATAAAAGCAATCTCAGGCATACTCGTTGCGGGATACTGTTCTTTTCTGACTGCTGATATTAAGAGTTTCGCTTTATTCGTGTTTACTTTCATATTGTTTCTACTCTTTCTTCATTTATAAATACTTCTTCAGCTTTGCATAAATTAGTCGCTGACTTTGATGTTGTGACGCATCCTGCCGCAATACACAGTTGTGCCATTCTTTTCAGTGTTAAATTCTCCGCTATTGCATAACACATAGCAGCAACCATCGAATCGCCTGCACCAACTGCGCTTTTAAAATCAATGTCAAATGTTTTTCCTTTTATTATTTCTTTCTCGCGGCTAAACATTGCACCATCAGCACCCATCGACGCAACCACAATGGTTACACCGTTTTGATTGAGTTCATTCATAGTTGTCTTTACTTCCTGCTCTGTTGTAAGTTTTTTACCAACAAATTCTGAAAGCTCATCAATGTTGGGCTTTATTGCATATGGTTTTTTTGAAATTGCCAATTTGAGCGCCTTACCACTCGCATCTAGTATAGTTTTTATCCCTCTTTTATTTGCCTTTTCTATGCATTTAGCGTAAAATTGCGCATCAATTCCTTGCGGCAAGCTTCCTGTGATTACTAATATATCTGCATCACTAAGGGTTTTATCTAAAACCTGCTCCAGTTCAGCGACTTTTTCATAACTGACATCAAAACCCTTACAATTAGCTTCTGTTACTGCACCTTCTGACTTATCCATCAGCTTATAGTTGGTACGTGTTTTGCCTTCTACTGTAACAAAAGCATTTTCTATTTGCACATTAGCTAAAATTTGAGATAACTCTTCCTTTTTATCTTTCCCAATAAAGCCTGTCGCACATACTTCTAATCCAAAAGACCGGGCAACTAAAGAAACATTAAGTCCTTTGCCACCCATATGCTCTATCTGGTTTATCACTCTGTTGGTTTTTGTTTTTTCAAATGTGTCAAACTCCAGCATAACGTCCACTGAAGGGTTGAGCATTAATGTCACAACTTTTGCCATATTTTTCTCCCTTTAACCACTAATCGCTACTTTTAAGACATCGTTCATATTTCTGGCAAGAACAATTTCAACATTCGTCTTAACCACGTCTTCCAGCTCATCAATATCCTTCTTGTTTTCAAAGGGAATAATAACTGTCTTTATACCTGCCTGATAAGCTGCAAGTGTTTTTTCACGAAGTCCTCCGATAGGCAGAACTCTGCCACGGATCGTAATTTCTCCTGTCATTGCAACCTTATGGTTTACTGCCTTGCCGGAAAGTGCCGATACTAACGCTGTTGCGATAGTAATGCCTGCTGAAGGACCGTCCTTTGGAGTTGCGCCCTCAGGAACGTGAATATGAATATCACATTTTTTATAAAATTCGCTGTCTATACCTAATTTTTTGGAATTGGATCGCACAAAGCTTACAGCAGCTTTTGCAGACTCCTTCATAACATCGCCCAGCTGACCTGTAAGCTCAAGATTTCCAGTGCCGTCCATAATATTTACCTCAACAGATAAAGTATCGCCACCTACCTGAGTCCAGGCCAGACCTGTTACCACGCCTATTTCATCTTTTTTAGACGTAAAATCATCTAGAAAAATTTCTTTTCCTAAAAATTCCTCTAAATTCCTGCCGGTTACCTTTACCTGCATCTCGGGATTATCCACTATTTTAAGTGCTGCCTTTCTTAATACATTGGCAATTTTACGTTCTAATGTTCTTACACCGGCCTCTTTAGTATAATGAGAGATTATTCCTTTGATTGCCCCGTCATTAAAAGATACGTTCTTTTTTGTAAGTCCGTGCTTTTTTAATTGCTTTCCTAACAAATGATTTTTGGCTATATGGAATTTTTCCTCAGATGTGTATCCGGCAATTTCGATGATTTCCATACGATCAAGGAGCGGTCTTGGTATTGTATCCAAAGTATTTGCAGTAGCAATAAATAAAACATTCGAAAGGTCAAAATCCACCTCCATAAAATGGTCACGGAATTTTGTGTTTTGCTCTGAGTCGAGTACTTCTAAAAGTGCAGCTGCAGGGTCGCCTCTGTAATCAGATGCCATTTTGTCAATTTCATCAAAAAGCATCAAGGGGTTATTTGTCCCTGCCTGCTTTAACGCAGTTATAATTCTACCGGGCATTGAACCTATATAGGTGCGTCTGTGACCGCGAATATCAGCCTCGTCGCGAATACCGCCTAATGATATGCGAGCATAACTTCTGCCCATACTCTCAGCAATTGATTTCGCAATAGAGGTTTTACCTACACCGGGAGGTCCGACAAGGCAAAGTATGGGACCTGCCATAGAGCCTGTTATTTTTTTAACGGCAAGATATTCCATAATGCGCTCTTTTACTTCTTTTAAGCCGTAATGGTCACGGTCTAAAACTTCTTTTGCATTTGAAATTTCTAAAGTGTCTTTTGTATAATTATTCCAAGGAAGGTCGCAAATCCACTCAAGGTATGTGCGTATAACATTGGCATCAGGATTGTTTACAGACATTTTAGAAAGCCTTGACAGTTCCTTCTCACATTTTTCTACCACATTTACAGGCAAATCAAGACGTTCTAACTTTTCTCTGTATTCATCAACCTCAAATTCGCCGCCATCGTCGCCAAGCTCTTCGTGAATTACCTTAAGCTGTTCACGAAGGAAATATTCCCGCTGATTTTTGTCAATATTTTTCTTTACTTGTCGGTCAATTTTAGTATCAACCTCTGCTATCTGAACTTCGCGTACAAGCAATTCCAAAAGCTTTTGTGCGCGTTTTTCTGTATCTACAATATTTAGAATTTCCTGCTTATCAGAAAGCTTCATAGGCATATTGGAGGCTATACTGTCAACAAGTCGCGACGTATTGTTTGTATTATCAAGTGACAATACAAATTCACTGCTTATTCTGTTATTGTAATCACGATAATTCATAAACTCGTCAACAATTTTACGACGCAGCGCTTCGCTTTCTACAGAATTATCGTCTTTATCATCCTCATCTATTTCATCAACTAAAGATACAAAGAAAGGCTTTGTTTTTAAAACCTCGCATATCCTTGCACGCTTAATACCTTCAACCAGCACGCGCACGGTATTGTTGGGCATTTTCACAACCTGACTTATTTTACAGATTGTTCCCATCGCCTCAATATCTACTGCCTTCGGATTTTCAATGGTGGGATCTGTCTGCATTGTAACAAACGCTAACTGCTTGTTAACCATTGCGTTCTCCAACGCCAAAAGCGATTTCTCGCGCACTATATCAAAATGAACTAAAGTATTGGGAAAAACAACCATACCACGCACCGCAAGAGTTGGCAATGCAGATGTTTGTTTTATAAATGTATTTTCCATTTTTACCTCCGAGAAAGTGACAACTTAAAATTTCTTCCATACATCTGTGTTTTTGTCAGTTACACAGATTTGTAAATCTTTTTTAAACTCTTTTTCTAGTATATTTTTTGCATACTCACAAAACATTATTTCTGCGTCATAATGCGGCACCTCAACAAGTGCTATATCATTTTCATAAGCAAATCTTGCGTGATGATATTTAAAATCACCAGAAACATAAAGGTCGCAGCCTGCTTCATTAGCTGTGTACAAAAAATCAGCACCGCCACCGTTACAAACTGCAATTTTCGCTATTTGCTTATCAGGATTTCCGATATACCTGAGGTTATCAAGCGAAAACTCTTCTTTTATTCTTTTCAAAATTTCAAGAAGAGGTGTTGCCTGCTTCATCTGCGCCATTCTTCCTGAACCGTTTTCACTATCGCCTTCTATTGCACATCTGTTCTTAGTATCTGCTATTTTGTCCAAAAACAAATCACAAAGACCTGATTTTACACTGTCAAAATTTGTATGTACTGAAACCAAAGCAATATCATTTTTTATCAATTCAATAATGGCACGCGCAGTAGAATCATCAGTTATTACGCGCTTCAAAGGTTTAAAAATAAGGGGATGATGAGAGATAACAAGGTCACAGTCTTTATCTTCTGCATCTTTAACAACATTTTCGTCAGCATCTAACGTTATAAGAACTTTTTCTATTTCTTTGTCTTTATCCCCAACCAAAAGTCCTACATTGTCATAATCCTCTGCAAGATAACTTGGTGCAAAGGAATTTAAAAAATCAATTATTTTACTTAGTTTTACCATTTGCTGCACTCCTCCTGCAATTTTTTCAATTCACAAGCAAGATGCATAAAATGCTCCTGTTTCTTTTTTGTTTCAAAATTTTGAGTATTTTCCATTGATGAAATTGCCTTTTCGTATTCATATATTTTACCTTTGATATATTCAGGCAAAATTTTATCACGCTTTTTTATAAGGCAATCACCAATATAATAATTTATTTCATTGTTAATTTCCATTCGACCAGGGACGGCCTTTATTATGGTATATATTTTCTCATTTTCTTTTGCTAACGCTTCGTCAACAATTTTAAATCCGTTTTCAGCAAGATACTTTCTTGTTTCCTCAACCGCCGTCATAGGTTGGAGAACATAGTTTTTTACAGAGGTCAGTCGATTTTTATCACTATCTAATATAGTGTTTATCAGTATACCGCCCATACCTGCTATTATAACGGTATCTGCCTCGTTGTTTTTTAACTCATTTAATCCGTTTGAGAGTCTTGTCACTATTTTATCCGAAAGGGAAAATCGCTTAATATTTTCATCTGCCCTCATAAGAGGTCCTTCGTTTATATCCATAGCAAGTGCACCTTCTGCCATATTGTTTAGCACCAAATAAACAGGAACATAGGCGTGGTCTGTACCAATATCTGCCACTCTCCTCGACTTATTTACCATACAGGCAACAGCAAGAAGTCTTGGCGTCATAAAAGAATTAATATTCATTTTTGCCCACTCCTCCCCATTAAACATCATAAATTAGTATATCATAATTTAAAATAAGTGTCAATAATTCAGAAAATTTGTATAAATTTCACATTGTAGGTTTACAATAGATGTGTTACACGACATAACATTTTGAGACGATTTTCAATCCTCACAAAATATTATGTAAAAAAGAATACGGAAACTTTTCAAAATATGTTATAGTTAATTTACCACAAACAAACTATACAAAGAAAGGTTTCCGTATATGAAAACTATAACACAAACTATGAAGTTTAGGCAAGCAATAATTGAATATTCTTTAAAAAATGGTGTAACTAAAGCTGCAATTCGTTACAACGTTAACCGTCAATATGTTTATCGTTGGCGCAAAAGATACGATGGAACTCTTCAATCTTTGGCGGATAGATCTCACAAGCCTCACTATCACCCCAACCAACATACTCCCGAAGAGCTGAAACTAATTGCTGATATGCGAAAATGCAATACCAACGCAGGCTTAGTTGTCTTTTGGGTAAAGCTTCGTCAAAGGGGATATTCTCGCTCTGTGACAGGGCTTTATCGTGTTTTGCGTCGACAAGGTCAAATGGCTGTTAAACCGCCCAATCCAAAGTACATCCCTAAACCATATGAAAAAATGCTTTATCCTGGACAAAGAGTACAAATCGATGTAAAATTCGTGCCAGAGGCATGTATTGTCGGAAATGCAAAAGGTAGTAAGTTCTATCAATATACAGCTATTGATGAATATTCTCGTTTCAGATATGTCGAGGCATTTGAAGAACACAGTACATATTCATCAGTAATATTTCTCGAACATATGCTAAAAGCATTTAAATTCCCTGTACGGTGCGTACAAACTGATAATGGACTGGAATTTACTAATCGATTAAGTGTAGGCAAACCAAAACTTACATTGTTCGAAATAGCTCTAAAAAAGCACAACATACAACACAAGTTAATACGACCATTTACGCCAAGACACAATGGAAAAGTTGAACGTTCACACAGAAAAGATAACGAATATTTTTATGCTACACATAAATTTTATTCATTTGATGATTTTGCAAAACAATTAAAATTACATAACTATAACTACAACAAGTTTCCTATGCGACCACTTAACTGGAAGGCTCCTGCTGATTATATCAAAGCTTTCATTAAAGACGGCGAAGTTTTTTAATTATTTTTGTAACACATCATTGACAAACCCACATCAGAAAATTTGTATAAATTTCACATTTACTTTTTTATTTCATTATGTTATTATGAAAACAGAATTCCTTAAATTTACAAGGAGGTTTACATATGTACTCTAACGAGCAGCTTCCCCACGCTTGGGACGAACTGGTTGAAAAATTTACCTATATGCCTGCAATTGTGAAAACGATTGAAAAAATATACGACGTTAACTGGTCTATGACGGTAAATCGTCATGACCATTTTGAGATGGTTTACATAAAAAAAGGCAGTGCCGTATTTGAAGTTGAAGGTATCGACATAAATATGCCTCCTCATTCAATTATTATCATAAAACCCGGCAGAGCTCACAAATTTACCGTGAAGTCAGATGTATGCGAGTTAATTGTTTTAAGCTTTACTTTTAAATCTCAGCACAACGATATTGACAATCACGTTTCACTAACCGACTTCATCGAATACATCGAGGATGATGCTACCGGCGATTATCTGTTCTTGTCTTTAAGCAAAAAGAACGATATTGTTCACGTTATGAACAGAATCTTGAGAGAACGTATTAAAACACAGGTTTGGGGCGATTTTTTAAGTTGTCTTTTAGTTATAGAGTTGTTTGTTCTACTATCAAGGACCCTAAAACAGGAGTGGGAGCAAAGTGCGAAAAACAGAAACCTGAAACTGCACGAGCTTCTTACAATCGCAAAGGAGTATATTGACAGCAACTATGATAAGGACCTTACCCTTACCCAAGTAGCAAAATATATTTATCTTTCTGACAGTTATTTTGCACATTCTTTTAAAGACAAATTCGGTATAAGTCCAAAGAGCTATATTTTAAAAGTAAGAATTGAAGCTGCAAAAGAATATCTTAAAAACACAGATACAAAAGTAGCAGACGTGGCAAAAATCGTAGGATTTTCCAGTCAGCAAAGGTTTAATGATATTTTTAAAAAGCACGAAAATATCACTCCTTTAAATTACCGTCAAATGTGCAAAATGGAAAGAATGAATTATAACGAATATCCTAACAGCGAAAGCTAAGTAAAAAGGGATGTAGCGTGGCTACATCCCTTTTTTAGATTAAAACTGTTTTTTGTTGTCGTAGTTGTTCTGGTTTTTATTGTCGTTTTTGTTTTGATTCTGATTGTTCTTGTTTTCGTTTCTGTTCTGGTTCTGGTTGTTTTCGTTTCTGTTTTGGTTCTGATTCTGATTTCTGTTTTTGTTTTCCATAATATCCTCCAGCTAAATTGAGAAATTTCTGAGCCCTCGCTCATATTTATTATTCTCAGAAAAACTGAAGTTATTCAAAATTGATTATTTTTTATTAAACAAAATCAAATCAATAAAATCCTCATTTGTTCTTGTGCGAACCAAATCATTAATAAGTCTTTCTGTAACGTCTTGCGTTGTTTGCGTTGAAAGTTCACGCCTTATTGTCCATACAGCTTCCAGTTCTCGCTGACTTTGCAAGAGTTCTTCCTTTCTTGTGCCCGATTTATTTATATCAATAGCAGGGAAAATTCTCTTTTCCTGTAATTTTCTGTCTAAATGAAGTTCCATATTACCTGTACCTTTGAACTCTTCAAATATAACTTCATCCATTCTGCTGCCTGTTTCAACCAAAGCTGTTGCCAGTATTGTCAAACTGCCACCATTTTCAATATTTCTTGCGGCACCAAAGAACTTTTTGGGCTTATGAAGTGCCGCAGGATCCAACCCACCCGATAAGGTTCTCCCTGACGGCGGTACAGTCAGGTTATAAGCACGCGCCAAACGAGTTATTGAGTCTAACAGCACTACAACATCCTTATTCTGTTCTACAAGTCGCTGAGCGCGCTCTAACACAATTTCTGCTACTTTTGCATGGTGCTCAGGAACCTGATCAAAGGTAGAATACACCACATCCCCTTTTATTGAGCGTTTCATATCAGTAACTTCTTCAGGACGCTCATCTATCAAAAGAACAATCAGCGTAACCTCAGGATGATTTTCTTCGATATTATTTGCAATATTTTTTAGAAGTGTTGTTTTACCTGCTTTCGGAGGCGCAACAATAAGTCCTCTTTGACCTTTTCCTATTGGCGCTAATAAATCAACAAGGCGCATTGAGTAATCTCTTTGATTTGTTGCCAAGCGAATTCTCTCATGCGGAAATATAGGTGTAAGATATTCAAAAGGTTTTCTTCTTATTGCTTTATCAGGCGTATCATCATTGACATGCTGAACGTAAATTAGCGCCGGAAATTTTTCCTCCTCCTTAGGCGGTCTTGCTATACCAGACACCTTATCGCCTGTTTTTAAATTAAAGCGCCTAATCTGTGTAGGCGACACATACACATCTTTAGGTGTCGACAAATAGTTTTCGCCTCTCAAAAATCCAAAACCGTTTTCAGGAAGCACCTCTAAAACACCTGAAACCATATTGTCGCCTTCGTTTAATGTCAACTCTTTTTTAGTTTCTGTTTTTTTGTTTTCACTATTCTCGATTTCTTTTATAAGTTCATCTTTTTTTAATTTAGCTATGTTTTTTAAGCCTATTTTTTTTGCAATTTCGCGTAGCTCTGTGATTTTTTTTGTAGATAAATCCATAAAACGCCTCCGATATAAAATTTTGAATATTTTGGGGATATTTGTAAGAAGAAAAAAAGTTAAAGTTACCGCAGCACAGAAGTGCTGCGGTATTTTAGATTAAAACTATTTGATTCTGTAAGTAAAGCCGAATTTATCTTCGACTGCACCTTTCTGGATTCCTGTAATTGTATCATATAAGAACTGTGAAACCTGACCAATTTCGTTGTTGTTAATAACCATTTTTTCGCCTTTGTAGCACAATTCGCCAACAGGAGAAATAACCGCTGCCGTACCTGTACCGAATACTTCTTCTAACTTGCCTGCTTTATAAGCTTCTACAACTTCATCAATAGAAACTTTTCTCTCGCTTGCCTTATAGCCGTAAGCTGTCAACACTTTAAGTACAGAATCTCTTGTGATTCCTGCCAGAATACTGCCGTTTAATGCAGGTGTAACAACTTCATCGCCGATTTTGAAGAAAATATTCATAGCACCAACTTCTTCAATATACTTTCTTTCAACACCGTCAAGCCAGAGAACCTGTGAGTAACCTTTCTCCTCAGAAACAGCCTGAGCCTTCAAGCTTGCTGCGTAGTTACCCGCTGTTTTTGCAAAGCCCATACCACCGCGTACGGCACGAACATAATCGTCCTCAACCCAAATTTTTACAGGTGCAAGTCCGTCTTTATAATATGAACCAACAGGGCTTAAAATTACTACAAATTTATATGTGTGTGAAGGATGTACACCTAACATATTATCTGTACCAAAAATAAAGGGACGGATGTAAAGTGATGTACCTTTGCCCTCAGGAATCCAATCTTGATCCATTAATACTAATTGCTTAATAGCTTCTACTGCAAATGATTCATCAATCTGCGGAATGCACAGTCTGTCGTTTGACTTATTAATTCTTGCCATATTGCTTTCAGGTCTGTAAAGGAAGATTTCGCCGTTTGCACCCTTATATGCCTTTAAGCCTTCGAAAATTGTCTGTCCGTAATGAAGAGTTGTACAAGCGGGTTCTATTTCAAAAGGACCGTAAGGTACTATTCTTGCATCGTACCAGCCTTTTTCATCACTATAATCCATTACAAACATATGGTCTGTAAAGTATTTACCAAAGCCAAGCGCTGAAGCATCAGGTTTTACTTTGGGAGATGTAGTTTTTGTTACTTTGATTTCCATAATACTTCCTCCAAAAAAAATTTAACAAGTCGATTGTAACACATTTTATGTTTTGTGTCAATCTTTATAAATAAAATCCAAAAAAACGTTATTATTGTACATTACTTTAGCAAATTCCGATTGTTTTACAGCCTTAGCCGCAAAGTTATCTGAATTAAACTGTGCCGTTACAGTGACAACCGCCAAAATAAGGTACACTATCAAAAATCCTCTTACAAAGCCAAACAAAACACCCAACATTCTGTCGCTCCAACCTATTAACGGTAGTTTTTTTATAATGCCTGCAACCATTACAATTAAAAATATCGCAAGGCGTGCAAGTAAAAATACCGCGAGCATACTGACAATTTTCACAGATGAATTTGCAGTACTCTCTGCAATTGAAGTTGCTATATCTTCCTGTGTGTCGTTTGCCGTTTGTTGAATTTGCTTTAAAAAGTTTCTGGGAAGATTGAGCGTTCCTGCGCCGTAGTCTGATATTTTGTTACTTTCCACATCAGGCGGCGCTATATGCTCCTCTACATTCTTGTAAACAGTTTCATAGACGGGGGTGTTTTTTATAAAAGTTTCCATCTGTGGATACAATGTTACCGCTAAAACTAAAGATAGCACAATAGAAATAACTCCGGTAATAGTTTTTAAAAAACCCTTTTTATATCCAATATATGTAGAAAGCACCATCAAAACCAGCACTAAAAGGTCTATGTAATTTATGCTCATTACTATCTCTCCCATTAATTAATATCAAGAAGGTATGCTCCGTGAGCCGTAAAACCAACCGCCTTTGACGAGCTTCCCATAAAGCACAAATCATCAACATCCACGCCGGGGTCAACAAGTGCCTTTTCTCTTCCTTTATGGTTTATAACACTGATAAGACCTCCACGGTCAATTGCAATCACATCATCTGCAATATCTAGATAGCTAATATCATAAGCATATTCAAATGTACCGCGCTTATTTCCCGCTTCGGTATACGATTCAATATTATAGCGCTTTCCGGTAAGAGTTGACTCTAAAAATGCCATAACAATACCATTATTGTTTACTTCGTATGTGATTACTGATTTACCGCTATAGGAAATTTCACTTTTTTTAGACCCTGAAACTTTGTATATTAGCGTTTTTGTATCGCCTACACAATAAACATAATTTCCATTTACTGTAAGAGCGGAAATAAGCTCTCCCTCATAGCTTTCAGAAGCTATTGCCTCTGACTTTGATACATTGTAAAAATTAAGTACAGATTTCATAGCGCCGTCCTTTGTGTCAACTGCTGAAACAACAATGTTTTTGTTGTTTTCAGCAATTACGGCATTTAAAACCAACATATTGCCGGAATCCCACACAAAAACTTCTTCGCCCTTGGTGTTGTACGCCGTAACATTTCGCTTACCCATATCGCCTTCTGTTACTGCAACGCAAAATCCCGACGAGTTTACCGAAAAGTTTTTAATTTTTCCTTTTGTTGTAATTATTTGTTTAATCTCGGTATCTTTGATAACATAGATGTTGTTGCCATCAATATCGCCTACTATTACAAATTTACCCTGAGATTTTGAAACAGAGTTAGCTGTACTTATAGGAATCTCCGCTTTATTAGAGCCCTTGGAGTCAGCAATAATTACTTTGTCTGTACCAACAAAATAAATATACTTATCTGTCACAATATGTCCGTACTTGTTTTCACTATCTAAGGTTACTTCTATCTGTCGGCTTTTCTTCTGGTTTGTTTCGGATAACGCAGGCGGTTTATATCCAAAAAACTCTACCGCAATTTCCCGTGCTACAAACAGAACTACCAAAATTACCGCAACAACTATAACGGAAAGTATAATCTTTTTAAAAACTGTGTTTTTCATAGCTTCCTCCTTTAGTATTCTATATCATAAAGCATTAAACCCTCAGGTGGCGCCGTGATGCCGGCTTTCTTTCGTTCTTTAGACAAAATTATATCAGGTATTTCCTCCGCTTTTAAGTATCCTCTTCCAACACTTAAAATGGTTCCTGCTATAATTCGCACCATATTATATAAAAAGCCGTCGCCTCTTATTTTCATCGTTATAATATCATTTTCACAAGATAAATTACATTCAAAAATCGTACGCTCAAAGGTTTTTGCCTGCCCACCCTTTGACATAAATGCAGAAAAATCGTGCTTTCCTACAAAATACTGAGGACATTTCTCCATTTCCTCATAATTAAGCGGATAACGAAATCTCCAGACATATGGCTTTTTAAATACGTCGCCATACTTGGATATATCTATTCTGTATATGTAAGTCTTGGACTTAGCACTATAACGTGAATGAAATTTTTCATCACAGTTCTCGATTGATTTTACCTTAATCCCCTCAGGTAAAATTGCATTTACACCAAGCATAAGACGCTCATTCTCTATATCTGTATCAAAAAAAGAGTGCGCAAAATAATTATAGGCATGAACACCTGCGTCTGTGCGGCTTGCTCCAACCATCTCCACAGGCTGGCGCAAAATCACAGAAAACGCTTTTTCCACTTCTTCCTGTACAGTTATTGCGTTTTTTTGTATTTGCCAACCTGAAAAGGTTGCGCCGTTATACATAAGAGTTATTTTATGGTTCTGGCTCATAACGCCTCCAAATTAAAAAATAAAATCAAGAAAAATCACACAGGCAAAAAACATCAGAAAACAGATAACACCTGCTAGGTCCTTATGAGAAAATTTAATCTCTTTAAGTCTTGTTCTTCCGTCGCCTCCTGTGTAGCAGCGACTTTCCATTGCAACAGCCAGCTCGTCAGCGCGTCTGAAGGCACTAATAAATAACGGCACGAGCATAGGAATTAACGCCTTTGCTCTTTTAAATATAGAGCCCGTGTCAAAGGATGCGCCTCTTGCCTGTTGCGCCTTTATTATTTTATCTGTTTCTTCTATTAAAGTTGGTATAAACTTAATGGCTATACTCATCATCATGGCAAGCTCATGAGTAGGAAAACCAATTTTTGACAAGGGCTTTAGGAGTTTTTCTATACCATCTGTCAGTGCCATAGGCGATGTTGTATATGTTAATGCGCTGCTGCCAATGATTAAAAGCACCAGTCTTACAGCCATTTTCGCCGCTACAATAACACCTTCCACAGTAATGCCTATAGAATAACCAAATATCGGTAAATCTTCTCCATCAGTCAAAAATAGGTTCAACAAAGCTGTAAATACAATGATATATAAAATCGGTTTTAGACCTTTAAAATACATCTTAACAGGCACCTTAGATATGAACATAACCAAAAATGTAAAGAGTATCATTACAATATAGCTCTCTAAGGTCTGCGCTATGAAAATTGCAACTATATCTAATATAAAAATCAATATTTTTGTCCTTGGGTCAAGTTTGTGCAGGAAGGAATCAATGGGAAAATACTGACCTAACGTAATATCTTTAAGCATTTTCGTTGCCCTCCTTTATTTTCCTGAAATATTCCAAAAGCTCACGCTTCGCAGCATCAACAGTGTAAATAGCAGGATTTATATCAAGACCTCTTGAAATAAGCTCATCTATTAACACATTTACCTGAGGAACATTAAGACCTATATTTTTAAGCTCTTTACCGCGTGAAAATACCTCATCAACCGTTCCATCAGCAAAGACCTTCCCCTCATTCATAACAATAAGGCGATTAACCAGTCTTGCCACATCTTCCATGGAATGAGAAACAAGAATCACAGTCATATTTCCCTCGTTGTGGATTGATTTAATCTGCGAAAGAATTTCTTCTCTGCCTGCGGGGTCAAGTCCTGCTGTAGGTTCATCCAAAACAAGTACGCTTGGTTGCATCGAAATAACACCAGCTATTGCAACACGGCGTTTCTGACCACCTGATAAATCAAAAGGAGATTTATCAAGAACATCATCAGTCAACCCAACACTACGAGCCGCATCACGCACGCGCACATCTATTTCTTCTTTAGAAAGTCCTAAATTAGTTGGACCGTATGCAATATCCTTATAAACAGTTTCCTCAAATAACTGGTGTTCCGGGTACTGAAAGACTAATCCTACATCACAACGGAGTTTTTTTAGTTCCTCGCCTTTTGTGGTAGTTTCGTGACCATTTATAATAACGCGACCTGAGTGAGGTTTTAAAAGACCATTTAAATGTTGAACAAGCGTTGATTTGCCTGAACCTGTGTGTCCAATAAGACCTATAAACTCGCCATCTTCAATTTCTATATTTATGTTGTCTAATGCTTTTTTTTCAAAGGGACTTCCCTGCATATAGACATAATCAAGGTTTTCGATTTTAATTGCCACTTCTTATGCTCCTAACATAGTCCATAATCGCGTCTGCACATTCTGTTACTGTCAAGACATCGTAATTAATGTTGTATCCATCTTTATTAAGCTCGTAGGCAAGCTCGGTAACCTGCGGAACATCAAGTCCTAATGATTTTAAAAGTTCAATCTGTGAAAAGACCTTACGAGGCACATCATCTATAACGATATGTCCGTCATCCATTACCACCACACGGTCCGCCATTGCGGCCTCATCCATATAGTGAGTAATCAAAACAACGGTCATATTTTCCTTTGCCTTAAGCTTTAATATTGTTTCCATTACTTCTGCTCTGCCCATTGGATCAAGCATCGCCGTAGGCTCATCCATAACAATACACTCAGGGTGCATAGCAACGGCTCCAGCTATGGCAACACGCTGCTTTTGTCCGCCGGATAAAAGGTGTGGTGCGTGTTTTCTGTATCTGTACATATCTACAGTTTTCAAAGCGTCATCTACTCTTTTTCTTATCTCTGCAGACGGAATACCTAAGTTTTCAGGCGCAAACGCCACATCCTCCTCAACCACATTAGCTACAATCTGGTTATCAGGATTTTGAAAAACCATGCCAACCTGACGTCTGATATTCCAAATCATTTCCTCGTCCCTTGTATTTATGCCATTTACGTAGACATTTCCGCCTAACGGCAGCAACAGCCCGTTAAAATGCTTTGCAAGCGTGGATTTACCGCATCCGTTATGACCTAATACTGCCACAAATTCACCTTTTTTTATATTGAGATTTAAGTTGTCCAAAACTGCGTCTACTTTCTTGACGCCGTTATCGTATGAATACAATAATTTTTCTGCCTTTAACATTTAATCACCTGATTTGTCCATTGCCATAAATAATGTATTTAGAAGTAGTAAGCTCGCGAAGTCCTAAAGGTCCTCTTGCGTGAAGCTTTTGTGTACTAATGCCGATTTCAGCTCCAAAACCATATTCAAAGCCATCTGTAAAGCGTGTTGATGCATTTACATAAACTGCAGCCGAATCAACCTTCTGCAGGAATTTCTGTGACTTTTCATAATCATTTGTAATGATAGCCTCAGAATGCTTTGTACTATAGCGGTTTATATGGTCTATTGCTTCATCAGTATCACTTACAACCTTTACCGACATTTTATAATCCAGATACTCTGTCCTGTAGTCTTCATCTGTTGCAGGCCTTGCTTCTTTTAATATTGTACAGGTTTTTTCACAACCAAAAATTTGCACATTGTGAGACTTTAATCTTTCGTATATTACAGGCAGAGCCTTTTTTGCTATTTTTTCATCTATCAGCAATGATTCGGCAGCGTTGCATACAGAAACGCGCGTAGTTTTTGCATTTTCTATGATATTGGCCGCCATATCTATGTCTGCACTTTCTTCAACATATATATGGCAGTTTCCCGTACCTGTTTCAATAACGGGAACAGTGGCTGTATTTACAACCGTTTTGATAAGTCCTGCTCCCCCTCTTGGGATAAGCACATCAATGCACTCATTAAGGCGCATCATCTGTATCGCAATCTCACGGGATGTATCCTCCACCAAAGATATAGCTTCTGCGGGGATACCTGACTTTACAAGCGCCTGTTTCATAATTTTTACAAGCACTTTATTGGAGTTTATCGCTTCACTTCCACCGCGCAGAATACATACATTAGATGTCTTTAAGCACAAAGCCGCAGCGTCTACTGTAACATTTGGACGTGCCTCGTAAATAATGCCTATAACACCCAACGGAACCCTCTTTCTTCCTATCATAAGACCATTTGGGCGCTTTACCATTTCGGTTACTTCGCCAACTGGGTCAGGAAGGGATACCACTTGACGTACACCTTCTGCCATCTGCTCAATACGTTCTCGTGTCAGCTTTAATCTGTCATAAAAGCCGGATTTTTCTTTATTTTTTAAAAGGCTTTCTAAATCCTTTTCGTTTTCAATCAAAATTTCATCTGTATTTTTAATTAATTCATCAGCAATTGCACAAAGGGCTTTTGTCTTTTTCTTACTTTCCATATTCATAAGTGCAAAGCTTGCTTCCTTTGCAGCTGCTGCTACTGATATTAAATCGTACATATTTATACCCTCTTTATTTCTGCGGTTTAAATCTTGTGCAGGTTGCATTTCCGTCTAAAACATCATATATAATTTTAGGATTTTTACCGTTTGCTATTACCATCTCGATACCTGCTGCTATAGCACGTTTTGCCGCAATAAGCTTTGTTACCATACCGCCTGTACCGCGGTTGCTTCCCTCTCCTCCAGCTGATGCCATTATTTCGTCGGTTATTTCATAAACCTCTGGCACAAGCATAGCGTCAGGGTTTGTTGCCGGATTTTTATCAAACAGACCATCAATATCGGATAAAATAATCAAAATATCTGCCTGTATTAATTCCGCAACAACGTCAGACAAGGTATCATTATCGCCAAACTTGATTTCTGCAGTTGATATGACGTCATTTTCATTAATAATAGGAACTACATCCCACTCAAAGAGAGTGTTAAATGCATTTATGGCATTTTCACGTCGTTCTTCATTATCCAATATGTTCTTTGTGAGAAGAAGCTGAGCAACGTCTTTTCCGTACTGCGAAAAGAATTTTCCATAAAGGCTCATAAGCTCACTCTGACCCACAGCAGATGCCGCCTGTTTTTCCCTTGTTGTTTTAGGACGTTCTGAAAAACCAAGCTTACTCATACCTACCGAAATAGCACCGCTGGTAACTAAAGCAACCTCACTTCCGCTATGACAAATATCAGATATTACCTGTGAAAGAAGCTCTATCTGTCTTATATTGATTTTCCCTGTTTCGTAGGTCAGTGATGATGTGCCAACCTTTATTACAATTCTTTTTTTCTCGCTCATTTTATTTCTCCAAAAGTCCTAGTCTATGATTGCTACACTTGAAACTAAAGGTGTAGATTTTATCGTCGATGTTTTGATTTCGTAGTCCTTGCCGTAAAGAATATGAACCCCTGTATCGGTGTAATATCCCGTATCAGTTTTTTTGCCTGTTGTTTCAACTACTATTGTTACGTCAAATTTTTCAGGAATCACTGTATTTACAACAGTACCGCTATCTGTGACAACATTTTGCCTTGTGGGCTCTGAATCAATGCGTTTTATTACACCTATCAAATCATTTGTCTTTGTTGAATAAGCCTCATCGCCAACAACAATTGCATCGCGAGTAACATCACGAACACCGTAAAGCTTTAAGCCTATTTCCATTTTATTTGAGTGAGATTCTGCCGAAAGGAACATTTTAGAACCGTCAGAAACCACCTTTTCATTATTGATATAAGAAACTGTAAGTGTAGCGCCTGCAATACCAACAACAAGTATCAAAATAACCAAAATATCTACAATACTTACTTTTCCGAAAAGCTTTCCGTTTTTATCTAAAATCATTCTGACAAAGCCTCCTTTATTTCCGTAACATCCTCGTATCCAACGTCGACTATAACAGTATTGATGTAAGCATCTCCTACAATGCACTCCATACTTTTTCCTATCAACAGGTTAACAGAATTGACACTGGCATTTCCCGATAAAACTGTTCCGTCTGCAGAAACTTCAATTTCAACACAGATTCGGTCCTGAATCTCAACCATGTCCAATGTTCCATTTGTAGCATTTTCCGCCAGTATAGTTGCATTCCTTTTGCGTATTTCAGTAACTACACCTATCTCTTTCATGCTCTCTTCATCAAACACCTTGTCGCCTTCTTTGATATATCCGGTAAGTTCCGGGAAAGTGTTGTTTACCTCAAGTGTATACACAACCTTCGTAGCATTTGCCACCTTAGATGAATTAGGAGATGCAAACTTAAAAACTGCAAACACCACAACCATCAGCAGCAAAATTACAAACAATAAATCTATAATATTTATTTTTCCTTCCTTATTTGTGTTCATTTGTTACCTCCTGATAAAGCCTTTCAAGATTTTTTACCATAATTTCGGCAGTAAATTTTTCATCAAATTCCCCACGTGCTGCATAGGATACCTTATCGTAAAGCTCTGCATCCTGTGTAAGCTTTGAAAAAGCTACCGACATACCGAAATAATCTGTATATTCCACCAATATGCCATTTGTAAAGGATTTTACGAGCTGTGGATTGCCACCTACATTTGTTGCAATAGTGGGTTTTCCCAAACTCATTGCCTCAAGTATTGCCAGGCTCATTGCCTCAGAGCTTGAGGAAATTACATTGACATCAGTTATATTTAAAAGCTCTGTTGTGTCCTTTACATAACCTGTGAAAATAATCTGCTGCACATCATGCGCCTGTTCTTTTAACTCTTCACACAAAGTACCGTCGCCAACAATCATAAACACCGCATCTTCATATTTTCTTAAGTAATCTTTTGCCGCCTCGATAAAGTATTTGTGTCCTTTTACCTCTTCAAGCCTTGCAAATACCGAAAACACTTTTTGATTGCCTATGTTATAACGCTTTCTGATTTTTTCCTTTTCTTCTGAAGAAAGCTCTCTTACAGGCTCAACGCCATTATAAACTTTTTTGATTTTGCTTCTTTTTATCCCGCACATTTTTAAGTTTTCAGCAACTGCATCCGATACTGCAATGTAGTAATCGCAAAGGCTGTTATTAAGCACTCCCTTAACAGTTGATAAAGGAAATCTCCCCTTTGGCTCTATGCAGTGACGCGTTGAGATAATAGTTTTTATTTTTGCCTTTCTTCCTGCAATTCTTGCAGAAAGTGAAGCGTGCGTATGAATAATGTCAAACTGTTCTTTTTTGAACAGCTCTGTCAATACTTTTACACATTTTCCGTCATATGACTTGTCCGCCATATAAGGAATTTCGTAAATATCAACCTCAGTATGCGCCGCTATAAATTCAAGCAAACTACTGTTTTCAGGAATTACTACCGATACCTTGTATTTATCTCTGTCATAGTATTTGAGATAATTCAACAGGTATCTGCCGGCGCCGCCGATATTTGTATCCGATACTACCTGACAAACTTTAATCATCCGAATGCTCACCTCCGCACTCTTGACGAATTATCATATTTCCTGATATCCCGAGAGAAATAATAATCCAGAATATCATCAAAATCTTATAGTTGTACCAGACATAATCAGTAAGTCCCTGAACCATAAAACCGATAAAGCCTGCCCCAAGTGCTACTGTCAATTTTGCCACATCACTTTTTTTGATGTTTTTTACCACATTTGCTGCAAAGGTATTCTTTAAAAAAGCCAAAGCAAGTGAAAGCAGCGAAACAATTCCGACAATACCTGTTTCAACCCAGAACTGCAGGTATAGATTGTGTGAGTGAAGTGCAAAGTCAGCACCTGTTAATGCGTACACAGGGTAAACCGCTTTATAAGCATCTGAACCAACACCAATACCTGGAAGCCAGAAATCCTTTAAAAGTTTTATAGACGCCCTCCATATAGAAACTCTGTACGCCGTTGATGTGTCAGCAGTATTTCCTATACTCAAAATTCGTTCAACAATAGCGCTGTTACCGCTCAGGTAAAGCACGACAGGAACTAAAATTACACCAAGGATTCCAACGAATATCCAACGTTTATCTGAAATTGCAAGGAATATTGCAACTGCAATAAGCATACCGAGCCAGGCTCCTCTGGACCAGGTAAATATCATACACGCAGCCATTAAAAGCAGCGCAATGCCAAATAAGGTTTTGTATTCTTCACGGACCTTGTTCCAGATAAGTGCCACCATAACAGGGATGGTAAGAACCAAAAATTCCCCCAATACGTTAGGGTTATTAAAGAAAGAATATACTCTTACTTTGATATCGGTAAACATTTCTTCATCTATCCAACTTTCTGTAGATGAAACGCCTGTGAAGTTCTGCACCACACCGTAGATTGCAACCAAAAGTGCAGATGCTAAAAAAACCTTCACTAACGCAAGCCATGCTTGTTTTGTTCTTATTGTGTTTATCAAAACAAAATAGAAAACAATAAAACTTAAGTGTACCATTATCTGACGCGCTGATGAAAGTGCATCAAATGAATTTATACAACCCCACAAAAGAGCAATTACAAAAAATGCAACTACTGCATTCATAGGACTTCTCACAAATTTAAAATCAGTATTCTTTACTGCGTGAAGCAAAAAGATTGCAGCACATAAAACACTCAGTCCCACAAGAACCATTGTAGGGAGTAAGGGGGAAAGCGCAACTGTCATAAATACTCCAAGAGGCAAATACTTGACTAAGAAAAGCACTCCTGTAATTCCCGCTACACCTACAATAAAGTGCTTAATGCCAATGATATAGCAAACAACTGCCAATGCAACACCCAAAGCGCCTGAAACTATCAGTTGCTTTTTAGTCAGCGTTTTGCTTTTTTTGTCATTATGAGGAAGATCTGTAAAAATTTCTCCCACAGCCTTTACAATACAGCTACCCTCTGTCAATTCATTGATGCTTCTGTTAATCAAGATAAGCATCAATCCCAAAAGCGCAAGCGCAACCGATACTGCCAAAATAATTACTTTATTGTAACTTAAAACACCAATGATAGAGCCAAACGTCAACACTAATACGCCATACAAGCGAACTGATACATTTGCCCAGTCAGAAATCCCTTTGCAGAGTGCACTGTTATCTACCAATTTAGTAACGGGTAAAGAAAGTTTTTTCTGCAAAAACAATATAAATTTTATAGGAAGATTTACTATTTTGCCAAAAATACTGTTGTCCCAGATATTTTTACGCTCGCTTTGAGCGAAAAAGCGATGAATAAACGAACCGCAAAAGGCATTGCACAGAACTGACCATACCTTATTGAAGGCTTTAGCTGCTGAGCTTGCTTCATACCAGTTATTGAGCTTTATAAGAATCATTGATACAAAAGAAAATAACTTACTGTTCATTTTTCACACTCCTTTTTTTAAAAATATCTGAAATTACTTTCATTTCTCTGGTTTTGAGCAATAATGCCATTAAAAAATATGATAAAAAACCAACTGCCGACGGAACCGCAAGAGCTAAAAATCTACCCGCAAAACCATCATCAAACGTAATCGTCGAAACAGGAACAATCACTGCTATCATTACCATAGCTGCAATTACTGTCTTTAACACATTCATTAAAAAAACTTTATCAAAAATCTTGTATTTTCTGCCTAAAAGCACTGCCAATACCAAAGCCATAAATGTTGATGCAATGGACGCGGCCAGCGGCAAGCCTGCAATACCTGTTTTTAAACCTCGCACGAAAATGAAACTCAATGCGATGTTCAATAAAATTCCTACCACTGATACTCTCATCGGAGTTTTTCCGTTCTGTTCGGCGTAAAAGGCTTTATTAAGCATTTCCTGTAAACCATATCCCAACATACCGAACGAATACCACAAAAGCGCCGTTGATGTAAGCTGTGTCTGCTCAGCACCAAAAGCACCTCGCTCGTACACGAGCCTTATAATTTCCACACGCTTCATAAGAAAAACAATCATAATGGGGATAAGTATAAACAACACACTGCCTACTGCAGTTTTCAAAACGTCAGTAAACTCCTGCTTTTTATCCTTTTCTGCTGCCAGTCTTGAAATTGACGGAAAAATCAGATTGGATACTGCGTAGGTTATAACTCCAACAAAAATGATATAGAGTTTATTGGCATATTCAAGTGCCGACACAGCTTGTCCTCCGTTTAAAAAAGATGCCAAAAACATATTTACCATTGTATTTATAGGCTGAACCCACGAGCTTATAAGTATGGGTACCGCAAGCTTCAGTGCCTTAATCAAACCTTCATTTTTTAAATTTATCTTCGGTCTGTATCTATATTTCTTCTTAACAAGCGATGGCATCAGCACGATCAGTTGAAACGCCCAGGCAATAAGCATAGCTACAGATACGCCATGTATACCTAACGAGTCCTTTGCTATCAAAAGATATATAACCATTATGCCGTTTGACACAAGGCTGATTGCAGCAGGAGCGTTAAATTCACCATAAGACTGAAGCACGCCTGTCAAAGAATACGCTAAAGCAGTAAATATCATCGACGGAAACATTATTGCCACAAGCTGACTTGACAACATCTTTACTTCCGGTGCCAATCCGCTGCCCAAAAATCCCACAATAAATCCGCGAAATATCACACCTATAGCACAGATAACAGCTGTAATCAAAAAAATTATATTCAAAAAACTATTTGAAAACTCAGCGGCTTTTTCCCTTTCGCCTTTGCCCAAATATTCATTAAAAACAGGTATAAAGGAAGATGATATGGCACTTCCCAATGCTATATCAAAAAACAAAAGCGGTATGCGCGATGCCGTCTGATAAGCAATTGCCGCATTACTTGTTCCGTAAAGGGCAGCAAAAAGAATATCTCTGTACATACCCATAAACTTAGCAAGGAGCGTAGCTATTATCATAAAGCCTGCGGTTTTTAAAGTTTTCTTTACACCGTTCATAGCAATACTTTCCTTAATGTATTAATTATTTAATTTATTATAATATATCCGATACTAATTGTCAATAAAATTTCTGCCCTAAAAGTCCCCAAATAATGCAGTTTTTATAGGTAATTTACATATTTTTGAAAAAAATAAAAAAAGTACTTGAAATTTGAGAATTTATGTGGTATAGTATTTAAGGCAAAAATACGCACACGCAATGATTTTGCAGGTGGTGCCTCGCATTTGAGGTTCCTGCAGAATATGACTTGTGTGGAGGATTGCAAATAAAACCGGAGGTGACTTAAATGTCAGTAATTTCAATGAAACAACTGCTCGAAGCAGGCGTCCATTTCGGACATCAGACAAGAAGATGGAACCCCAAAATGGCTGAGTACATCTTCACAGAAAGAAACGGTATCTACATCATCGATTTGCAGAAAACCGTGAAGAAAATCGAGGAAGCTTATGCCTTCATCAAGGAAGTGGCTGAATCAGGCAAATCCGTTCTTTTCGTAGGAACGAAAAAACAGGCCCAGGATTCCATCAAAGAGGAAGCTGAAAGAGTCGGCATGTACTGGGTAAATGCAAGATGGTTAGGCGGTATGATGACCAACTTTAAAACCATCAAAAAGAGAATCGACAGATTAGAGCAGCTCACAAAAATGGAAGAAGACGGCACATTTGATCTTCTTCCCAAGAAAGAAGTTATCAAATTCAACCGCGAAATCGAGAAATTGGAAAAATTCCTCGGCGGTATCAAAGAAATGAAAAAGCTCCCCGGCGCTTTGTTCATTGTTGACCCCCGTAAAGAAAAGATCGCTGTTGCCGAAGCAAAGAAACTGGGTATCCCCGTTGTTGCTATCGTTGACACTAACTGCGATCCCGATGATGTTGACTATGTCATCCCCGGTAACGACGATGCTATT
>JAZRPE010000029.1:0-28298 GCA_045649085.1 Congzhengia sp. | reverse complement strand
AGTCCTGTTATCCGCACCAAAACACGGAGTACCCTTATGGGTGCTCCGTATTTTTATATAAATAAAAAGCGCTCATAAGAGCGCTTTTTACTGAACTATTTCAACAACAACGTGCTTATTTTCACGGCTCGCTGCTGCTTTCATAACAGTTCTGATGCATTTTGCAATTCTTCCCTGTTTTCCGATAACCTTGCCCATATCAGCATCTGCCACACGAAGTTCTAAAACGATGGAACGTTCGCCCTCGCGCTCGGAGACTGAAACAGAATTGGGGTCATCAACCAAGGCCTTTGCAATAACTGCTAATAATTCTTTCATTTTCCTTCTCCTTACAAATCAAAAAGACAAGAGATTACTCTGTGATACCGCTTTTCTTAAGTAAAACCTTAACTGTATCTGTGGGCTGTGCGCCGTTAGCAATCCATTTCTTTGCTTTTTCTGCATCGATTTTAATTTCAGAAGGATTTGTTAAAGGATTGTATGTGCCGATTTCTTCGATAAATCTGCCATCTCTGGGATAACGAGAGTCAGCAACAACTACTCTGTAGAAAGGAGCTTTTTTTGCACCCATTCTTCTCAATCTCATTTTTACTGCCATTTGTTTCACCTCCGTATGAGTTAAATATTTATGTTATTTAATAACAAACTGAAATTATCTTTTCTTCTTTTTCTTCTTAAAGCGTCGAGCACCGCCGCCTAATTGCTTCATCATTTTTTGCATCTGTTCAAACTGCTTTAAGAGAAGATTTACGTCACTTACCTGATTTCCGCTGCCGGCTGCAATTCTTTTCTTTCGGCTGGCGTTTAAAATCTCGGGTTTTTCGCGCTCAGCCATTGTCATAGACTTGATAATGGCCTCAACACGGTCCAGTTTTCGCTCGTCAATGTCAACATTATCTAAAGCCTTGTGGTCAATGCCGGGCACCATCTTAATAAGTGACGACAGGGGCCCCATTTTTTTCATCTGCTGCATCTGGTTTAGAAAATCATCAAGATTAAATGTGTTCTGCCTGATTTTTTCTTCCAGCGCGAGAGCATCTTTTTCATCAAAGGCTTCCTGTGCTTTTTCAACAAGTGATAGCACATCGCCTGCACCTAATATTCTTGACGCCATTCTGTCGGGGTGGAATTCTTCGATGTCGGAAAGTTTCTCGCCCACACCACAGAATTTGATAGGCTTGCCTGTAACTGCTTTAACAGAAAGTGCCGCACCGCCACGGGTATCGCCGTCAAGCTTTGTAACGATAACACCTGTGATTTCAAGACGGCTGTTAAAATTTTCTGCAATGTTTACCGCATCCTGACCTGTCATTGCGTCAATTACAAGCAGAATTTCGTCGGGATTAACTGCTGCCTTTACGTCTTCTAACTCCTGCATAAGCTCGTCGTCAATATGAAGTCGACCTGCAGTATCTATGATAACAAAATCGTTACCATGAGCTTTCGCGTGCTCAATGGCACTTTTCGCTATTTTTACTGCCGTGGTATCTGTTCCCATTTCAAAAACGGGAATATCTAACTGCTTACCTACAACCTGTAACTGCTTTATGGCTGCAGGTCTGTAAATATCACAAGCAACAAGCAAAGGGCGCTTGTTGTGGCGCTTTCTCATATAGCCTGCAAGCTTTGCACAGAAGGTTGTTTTACCTGCACCCTGTAAGCCTGCCATTAAGATAACTGTGGGGGTTTTACCGAATTCTATACGGGAGTTTTCGCTACCCATCAGCGCAGTTAACTCATCATTTACTATCTTTACAATCTGCTGACCTGGTGTTAAGCTTTCTAAAACGTCAGCGCCAACACAACGTTCTGAAACCTTAGCCACAAAATCTTTTACAACCTTGTAGTTTACATCAGCCTCTAAGAGTGCAAGCTTGATTTCGCGCATTGATTCTTTTATGTCTTTTTCTGTTACTACGCCTTTTCCCCTTAATTTTTTAAGGGCGGCGCCTAACTTTTCCGATAGGTTTTCAAACGCCATCTGCTTGCCTCCTTATATCAAAGTTTTTCTGTTATGGCATCAATTTTGTCTGCCATTTCGGAAACCGCGCCCGACAACTTGGCAGAATGAATATATGTGTCGATGTAGGTCTTTAATTCTGTAAACATCTCCTTGATGTCTACAACCTCCTGCTTGATTTCTTTAAATCTTTTAGCAAGACCTAATGTGCCTTCTAACTCTTCTAACTGCTTTTCGCCGCGCTTGATAGAATCTCTCACGCCCTGGCGGGAAATGTTTAGGGGTTCTGCGATTTCAGCTAATGACAAATCCTCGTTGTAATAAAGGTCCATAGCCTCACGCTGCTTTTCTGTCAAAAGCTCGCCGTAAAAATCTAAAAGCATAGCTATTTCGTAATCTTTACCTGTCTTTTTCAAGAAAATCACCTCTGTTTTTGATGGGGTGTAAAGGTTTCTCTCTTCACACCCCTACTATTTTAACCTAAAATAAGCTGTTTGTCAATAGGAAAATGAAAAAAAGACGGAAACCGTCTTTTTAATATTCTAAGGGGTCATAATTTTCAATCATACCCTTTAGCGTTTCTATTTTTTCTGTATCCGATAGTTTTTCATCATTGATAACAGGCTCAATTTTCTGCAAAAGCCAGTTTTCATAAAAATCATCTGACTCAACAGATATTTCACGCATATGCTTACTCAGAAAATAAGGCAGTATTCTGTCCTCAATAAAGTTGTAAAATTTTGCAAAAAGTGTTTTCATCTGTCGTCCTCCTGAAATTAAAAAAGATGTGCAGCCAGAGCTGCACACCTCAAAAACGTACACCCTGACCGAGATACTGCGACATATCACGAATAATTCCACCAAGAGAATGACGAATCAGAGCTACGCTTTTAGCTGTAGCTTTTCTCTTGGCGAATAACAATATTCGTGATAAAATGTCGCAGATATATTTTATCACAACATTTTGTAAAATACAACTTTTATTTTTTAAAATTTAGGCTGAGGAAAAATTGTTCAGAATGGACGAATGGAACCCGAAGCCTCGCCGCACTATGCTTCACTCGTTGTATTTCTGTAAAACAGAAATAGCTAACTCGCTCCGCTACTGCGTCTCTCTCAAAAAATGGTCAATAACCATTTTTTGAAAAAGGAAAAGCAATGAAGCGTTGAAGATTTGCTTTAGCGAATCTAATTAGCGAAGTTTGGTTTTCCGTGCGAGAGGTGACAGTCGTTCATAATCAAAAGCTTAAAATCAAAAAGCACTCAGGTTTCTGCCTGAGTGCTTTCCTCTTTAATATCAAAATATCCAATATTTTGCTTTTGATGGTCTGTACTATTTTTACCAGCCGACTCCTATCTCATAGCCTCTTCAATAGCAACAGCCACTGCAACGGTCATACCAACCATGGGGTTGTTACCAGCGCCGATTAAACCCATCATTTCAACGTGAGCAGGAACAGATGATGAACCAGCAAACTGAGCATCAGAGTGCATTCTGCCCATTGTGTCTGTCATACCGTAGGAAGCGGGACCTGCTGCCATATTGTCGGGATGGAGTGTACGACCTGTACCGCCGCCTGAAGCAACAGAGAAGTATTTCTTGCCCTGCTCGATACATTCTTTCTTATATGTACCTGCAACAGGATGCTGGAAACGTGTGGGGTTGGTAGAATTTCCTGTGATAGATACGTCAACGCCCTCTAAGTGCATGATAGCTACGCCTTCACGAACGTCGTCAGAACCGTAGCAACGAACCTTTGCACGTTCGCCGTTAGAGTAAGCTGTTTCTTTAACAACTTTTACTTCGCCTGTGTGGTAATCAAACTGCGTCTGAACATATGTAAAGCCGTTGATACGAGAAATAATCTGAGCAGCGTCCTTGCCTAAGCCGTTTAAGATAACACGTAAGTCTTCTTTACGAGCCTTGTTAGCACTTCTTGCTAAACCGATAGCACCTTCTGCTGCTGCGAATGATTCGTGACCTGCTAAGAATGCGAAGCACTTTGTTTCTTCACGAAGTAACATAGCGCCTAAGTTACCGTGGCCGATACCTACTTTTCTGTCGTCTGCAACAGAACCGGGGATACAGAATGACTGTAAGCCAAGACCAATTTTTTCTGCAGCGTCAGCAGCCCTGACGCAGCCGTCTTTGATTGCGATAGCAGCACCTACGATGTATGCCCAGCAAGCATTTTCAAAGCAGATAGGCTGAATTGATTTTACTAAATTATATACGTCGATACCCTTATCGTCGCAGATTTTCTTTGCTTCTTCGATAGATGAAATGCCGTGTTTCGCTAACTCTGCATTTATCTGGTCGATTCTTCTTTCATAACTTTCAAATAATGCCATAATTCTACACCTCCTGATTATTCATGACGAGGATCGAGCAGTTTAGCTGCGTCGTCCACTCTGCCGTACTGGCCGCTAGCTTTTTCTAAAGCTTCGTTTGCGTCCATGCCTTTAGCAATCATTTCCATCATTTTGCCGAGATGTACGAATTTATAACCAATGATTTCGTTGTTGTCATCTACTGCAATCTTTGTGATGTAGCCTTCAGCAAGCTCTAAGTATCTGGGGCCTTTTTCACGTGTAGCGTATGTAGTACCAACCTGTGAACGTAAGCCTTTACCTAAGTCCTCTAAACCTGCGCCGATGGGAAGACCATCTTCTGAGAAAGCTGTCTGTGTACGACCGTAAACAATCTGTAAGAAGAGTTCTCTCATAGCTGTGTTGATAGCATCACAAACTAAGTCTGTGTTCATAGCTTCTAAGATTGTCTTACCAACTAAGATTTCAGAAGCCATAGCAGCAGAGTGTGTCATACCTGAGCAACCTACTGTTTCAACTAATGCTTCTTCAATGATACCTTCTTTAACATTCAAGGTAAGCTTACATGTTCCCTGCTGGGGAGCACACCAACCGATACCGTGTGTTAAACCGGAAATTTCTTTGATTTCTTTTACCTGTGTCCATTTGCCTTCCTGAGGAATAGGCGCAGGACCGTGATATGCGCCTTTAGCAAGAGGACACATATGTTCTACTTCAGCTGAATATTTCATTCTATTCTGCTCCTTTCAAGTATTTATTTTAATTTTATAAATTAACAAATTTCGCCGTATAAATTTTACCACAATGTCAGAAGTTTGTCAAACAATACGGGGAATTTTTTATTTGTTTATATGAAAAAAGACGGCGAAAGCCGTCTTTTTGATTTTATTTAAGTAAATTATCTGCAAGAACTTTAAATTCTTCCACATTTTCTTCCTTCATTGTGCTCTTGATTGTAACAACAGGGTCTACGATTTCGATGTCTTTCATCTGCTCGATTATTGCTTTCATTGTCTTTGCAGCGGTGGGACCCCAGGAGCCGTTTTCAACTAAAGCCACCTTACGCTTCTGGTAGTTTTTAGCCTTTAAGTGATGCAGAAATTCTTCCATAAACGGGAACACCCCTGCATCATAGCTTGATGCTGCAAACACAACCTTGTCGTATCTGAAAGCATCCTCTAAAGCTTCAGCCATATCATCACGAGCCAGGTCTGTAACAACTACCTTTTTAGCACCCTTTTCCGTTAAGATTTCAGCGAGCTTCCTTGCTGCTTTCATCGTGTTGCCATAGATTGACGCAACCGCAATCAAAACGCCGTCATCCTCGTGTGCGTAGCTGCTCCAGGTGTTGTATTTATCAAGGTAAAAGCCTAAATTTTCAGAAAGAATTGGTCCGTGCAAGGGGCAAATAATCTGAATGTCTAAGTCCGCTGCTTTCTTTAAAAGCGTTTGCACCTGTGCGCCGTATTTACCTACAATATTAAAGTAGTATCTTCTCGCCTCGCAGGTCCAGTCTTCCGTAACATCCAATGCCCCGAATTTACCGAAAGCATCTGCTGCAAAAAGCACTTTGTCGCAAGAATCATATGCTACCATAACCTCAGGCCAGTGTACCATAGGTGCTGTAACAAAGGTAAGAGTGTGGGCACCGAGAGTCAGGGTTTCAGCCTCAACTACTCCACGGCAAGGATTTTTAATGTTGTTGCCGAAGAACTGGGGGAGCATTGCTTTTGCTTTCATTGTCATAACAAGTGTGGTTTCGGGATAGGTGTCGCAAAAGACTTTTATACTTCCTGCGTGATCGGGCTCTAAATGTGTTACCACAAGGTAGTCAGGGTTTTTGCCCTCTAATACCTCATCTAAATTGGTAAGCCATTCATCTGCTTTTCTTATATCCACAGTATCCATAACTGCAATTTTTTCGTCTTTTATAACATATGAGTTATATGCCATGCCGTTAGGAACAACGTATTGTCCCTCAAAAAGGTCGATGTCGTGGTCGTTTACGCCAATGTAGTAAATTGTGTCTGTAATCTTTGTGTACATTCTCAATCTCTCCTATAATCTTTCAAAATCTGATGCGGGGTGTTTACACAGAGGACAGATAAAATCGTCCGGTAAGTTTTCGCCATCAAAGACATAACCGCAAATTTTACAAACCCAGCCTGTTTTTTTCTTTTCGGGTGCAGGCTTGATGTTTTCCTGATAATATGTGTAGGTTGCAGTTTTTTTGTCTGACAGAACCTCTGCCTCAGTAACATCTGCTATAAATAATATGTGGGTGCCTAAATCCTTGGTTTCTGTGACCGTGCCTGCAAAATAAGCATTGGTGTTTTTTGTTATATATAAAACGCCGTTATCGGCACGAGCCACATCATTGAAGCCGTCAAACTTGTGACAGGTTCTGCCACTTCTGAAGCCGAACCACTTAAACAATTCAAAATCTGCACTCTCATCAATAGCGGATATACAGAATTTGCCTGATGACAGCAACTCGGAGCAAGTAAGATTGTCCTTGTTTACTGCAAGTGCAACCTGTTGAGGATTGGCTGTTACCTGAATGAAGGTGTTTATAATACAGCCGTTGTCTTTGTTTGCATTTGTGGTAAGAACATAAAGTCCATAACCGATATTAAAAAAAGCGTTGTTATTCATAATTGCCTCCGTGATTTTCGTTTATTTTTAATATATCCACTTAAAAATATAATAACACAAAAACTGAAGAAAGTAAATAAAAAAGGCGGTCAAATGACCGCCTTTTTTATTTATTTAATTATGCGATTGTTGTGTAAATATAGATTGCAAAAAGTGCAACTGAAATCCACATAATGGGTGAAATGTCTTTTGCTTTGCCTGTTAAGAGCTTTAATACTACCCATGCAATCATAGCAAACATAATACCTGTTGCGATTGAATATGCAAAAGGCATCATAACAACTGCTAAGAAACCACCGATTGCGTCTGCAACGTCGCCGTCGAAGTCCATCTGTGTTACTGCTGAAAGCATGAGAAGACCTACGAACAACATAGCGGGTGTTGTAGCAAATCCGGGGATAGCTAAGAAGATAGGAGCAAAGGGGATAGCGATTAAGAAAAGTAATCCTGTTGTTAAAGCGGTTAAACCTGTTCTGCCACCTGCAGCTACGCCTGCTGAAGATTCAACATAGCTTGTAACTGTTGATGTACCGAGACACGCACCTGCTACTGTACCAACAGCGTCTGCCATTAAAGCACCGCCTGCTCTGGGGAGTGTACCGTCTTCATCTAAAAGGTTGCCCTTTTGTGCAACGCCGATTAATGTTCCAACTGTATCGAAGATATCAGTGTAAAGGAATGTGAACATTACAACAGCAAAAGCCATAAAGTTTTCTTTAATAAATCCAAAGTCGAACTGGAAGAGTGCAGGAGCGGCAAAGTTCGCTTTAATTGCATCCCATGAAAGTGAGGGAATTAAAGAATAAACGCCAGCTTCAATGTCAACCACATACCAGCCAACTAATTCTGCAATGATACCTAATACCCATGTAGCTAAGATACCGATTAAGATATCGCCTTTTACTTTAAAGTGATGTAATACACCGATGATTAAAAGACCAACGATAGCGAGTACCACCTGAGGTGAGCCTAAATCGCCAAGACCTACTAATGTAGAGTCGTTGTTTACAACGATACCTGCATTGATTAATGCGATAATTGTGATAAACAACCCGATACCTGCGGTAATACCTAATTTTAAGTTCTTGGGAATTTTGTTAACCAAAGCTTCTCTGAACTTAAATATTGAAAGTATCATAAAGATAATACCTTCTAAGAGAATAGCGGTTAATGCTACCTTGTAGGAATAGCCCATTGTGAGACATACCGTGTAGGTAAAGAAAGCGTTAAGTCCCATACCTGATGCAAGTGCTACGGGATAGTTAGCAAAGAATGCCATACAGATTGTAGCGATTGCTGCAGAAAGCGCTGTTGCCATGAATATTGCTGCAGCACCGGGGCCGTCAGGAATGATACCCAACATACCGGGGTTTA
Organism: Congzhengia sp.; assembly: GCA_045649085.1. Lineage (GTDB taxonomy): Bacteria > Bacillota > Clostridia > UBA1381 > UBA9506 > Congzhengia. The sequence continues at coordinate 19,978 of JAZRPE010000029.1, read as the reverse complement.
CTGCCAGAATGTAAGACATTGCTAAGAATGTTGTAATACCGGCAATAATCTCGGTTTTTACATTTGTGTTGTGCTCTTTTAATTTAAAAAGCTTTTCCATTTTCCGTCCTCCATTTTTTAAATAATTTTGAAAGATACGTTAATTTTACCACATAATGTGCAAAAATTCAACAAAAAATACGATATTTTGTTGAATTTTTCTGGTACTGTTGCATTTTGTGTGAGGGTATTTATTTTTTTGAAAAAAGTACTTGATATTTTTAAAAAGGTATGTTAGAATAAATAAGTCAAGTGAATACGGCCTGTTGGTCAAGCGGTTAAGACGTCGCCCTCTCACGGCGAAAACAGGGGTTCGAGTCCCCTACGGGTCACCAAAAATAAAAGTATACCTTCTGGTATGCTTTTATTTTTTATCAATGAAGGTACTCGAACCCTTTTTTATTTTGTGGGCAACGGATATTCGTTGCAGTCATAGGCATATATTTCCCAGTCTGCAGTCCAAATAAAGCGACGCAGTAAGGTTTTGTCATCTTCGTCTACACAAATAAGTTCAATTTCGCCGTCGTTATAGTATTTTGCCATATTCATAACTCTTTCGGCAAATATTTTGTCCTCAGGATATTTTGTGCCTGTCATAAAGACAGAGCAACCCCTGCCTATAGCGATGTCAATCTCTCGGTCAAAATGCTTGATTAAATCCTCTGCATTTTCTTTTTCGTGAAAATTCATAAAACAACACGTCATAGCAAATCTCCTTAATTAAATTTTAGATTTGCACGATTTATTTTTCCGGAAATAAAAAAGGTGCATGACTTCACCGAAGCCACGCACCATAAAAGCGTAGCCTCTGACTTGCAACCAATAGTCCGACCAGTAAAGGGGATATTGAATCAGAGCCACACTTTTTGACGAGTGTGACCCAATACTGGTCGCAATATTAAACTATTGGTTGCAAAACCAATATACCACATTTTTTTACAAATTACAAGTGCTTTAGAGATTCAAAATGTTTCAATTTTTTTACAGGGCTATGAATCCCCCAGACCTCGGCGAATATGATTAGTATCGTGCTACTAAAAATAATTTTGCGTACCTATTGACAATATTAACGATTAAGTATATAATAACAGTTGAACAACTATTCAATCGTTGGAGGGATAAATGTGCCAGAGGATTGTAAAAAGATACATAACCACGACCGCGTGGTAGATGAAGTTCGTGATATGTTGCCTGAGGACACCGACCTTTTTGATTTGGCGGAGTTTTATAAGGTATTCGGCGACTCTACCCGCATAAAGATACTGTATGTTCTCTTTGAGTCGGAAATGTGCGTAGGCGGCATTGCCCAGCTCTTAAATATGACAATGTCAGCAATATCGCATCAGCTAAGAGTGTTAAAGGGAGCGCGACTTGTCAAGCAAAGGCGCGACGGCAAGACGGTGTTCTACTCTTTGTCCGATGACCACGTAAGAACAATTATAGAAATGGGAATGGAGCATATATCAGAATAGGAGAGAGAGTATGAAAAAGACATTTATTATAGAAGATTTGGAATGTGCACATTGTGCTGCAAAGATGGAGCAGGCAGTAAAGAATATAGAGGGCGTAGTTGATGCAAGTGTTAACTTTGTCAAGTCAAGCATCACAGTAGAAGCCTCAGATGATATTTTTGACAAGGTTATTCGTCAGGCGGCAAAGGAATGTAAAAAAATCGAGCCTGACGCGGAGATTGTGTTATGACAAAAAAGCAAAAGCGTGAGCTGAAAAAGATTATAATTGCAGCAGTTTTCTTTGTAGCAGCACTTTTGGCTAAAAACATAGAGCTGCTGACAGCTGCCTTTTCTGCAGTGGCGTTTTTTGTGTGCGGCTACAAAAGCATCGCGCGAGCAATAAAAAATTTAATGCGTTTAAATCCCTTAGACGAGCATCTGCTTATGACGGTTGCCTCAATAGGCGCATTCTTTATCGGCGAGCCTGTTGAGGGTGCGGCGGTAATGGTATTTTATCAGATTGGGGAGCTTTTTCAGAGCATAGCCGTATCAAAAAGCAGAAAGGAAATTGCAGCCTTAGCTGACATTGCCCCTGAGTTTGCAACTGTTTTACGGGACGGCAAATTTGTAACAGTTTTGCCTGACGAGGTTGTTTTGGGCGATACTATTTTAATCAAGGCGGGGGAACGCGTGCCTGTTGACTGTAGGATTACAGAAGGCACAACGGACATTGACACCAAGGCAATCACAGGCGAAAGCGCTCCTGTGGCAATTGCCGTGGGCGATAATATACTTTCGGGCTGCGTGAATTTGAGTGGCGTGATATATGCTACGGCAACGGCTACATATAAAAATTCTACAGTAGCCAAGATACTTGAGCTGACAGAAAACGTAGCGTCAAGAAAATCGCGCTACGAAAGCTTTATTCATCGGTTTGCCCTTGTATATACTCCCATTGTGGTTGGCGCAGCACTTCTTCTGGCGGTACTGCCAAGCATTATTTTGGGAAATCCCCTTATGTGGGTTAAGCGCGCGCTTACTTTTTTGGTAATTTCTTGTCCCTGTGCTTTGGTTATTTCAGTACCTTTAGCGTTTTTTGCAGGCTTAGGCAGGGCATCAGCAGGCGGTATTTTAATCAAAGGCTCAAACTATCTGGAGTTTTTGGCGCAGGCTGACACTGCAGTCTTTGACAAGACAGGGACGCTTACCACAGGCGGTTTCTTCGTGACAGAGGTTAACCCAGTCGGTGTTGAAAACGAAGAATTGTTAAAAGTGTGCGCGTCTGCAGAAAGCATATCAAACCATCCCGTTTCCCAGTCGATTAGAAAGGAATATCGGGGCGAGCTAATAAAAGTCTCGGAGGCAAAAGAGCTTGCAGGAATGGGCGTATATGCCGAATGCGACGACGGCGTAATATTAGCAGGCAACAGACGCTTAATGGAAGAGTACAGCATTTCCTGTGACGATGTGTCCTCTATGGGTACTGTGGTTTACGTTGCCCGCAACGGCGAATTTCTGGGCACAATCGTTGTCAGCGATAAAGTTAAAAGCAACGCTAGTGACGTTCTTGCTGAATTAAAATCACAAGGAATAAAAAAGACGGTAATATTAACAGGCGACAAGCGCTCTGCTGCAGAAATCGCAGCGAAAGAAGTAGGCGCTGATGAGGTTTATTTTGAGCTTTTGCCACAGGATAAGGTGGAAAAGGTGGAGCAGATAATGGCTATATCCCGTGGCAAAGTGATATTTTGCGGCGATGGAATCAATGATGCGCCTGTTATGGCACTGGCTGACCTGTCGGTATCAATGGGGCAAATCGGTCAAGACGCAGCAATCGAAGCGTCAGACATTGTAATCACAGACGACAACTTGGAAAAGCTGCCTGCCGCTATCCGACTTGCTAAAAAGACAGTAGGCACAGCACGCGTAAATATTATTTTCTCAATAGGGGTAAAGGTAGCGGTTTTAATACTGGGCGCGCTTGGTATAACAAACATCTGGGCGGCGGTTTTTGCCGACGTTGGCGTGTGCGTTATAGCGGTGCTTAATTCTTTCAGAATACTTTCAAAAAAATTAACAAATGTTTAACGCTAAAACTTGGGGTAAAGCCCCAAGTTTTTCTTGTTTTTAGGGCTTTTTTATGATACGATTAATATAATAGATAGAGATGCAATTAACACACAGGAAAGGATGTTTGAAAATGGCAAAATTGACTTTCTCAGGCGGAATACACCCCACGGGCAACAAAAACGCCACAAAGGATAAGCCTTTAGTGACGGTACAGGCCCCTGAGCTTTTGTATTTTCCCCTGAGTCAGCATATAGGCGCACCGCTTTCCCCTTTAGTTTCTGTGGGAGACAGAGTATTAAAGATGCAAAAAATCGCGGACACAGATGCATTTATGTCAGCGCCCCTGCACTCCTCCGTATCGGGTAAGGTAAAGGACATCGGAATGTATCTTAATCATACAAATTCCAAGGTATTGACCATTGTGATTGAAAATGACGGACTCTATGAAGAAGCTCCACCTATACATACACAAAGCATTGACGATTTATCTCCTGACGATATGAGAAAAATCATTCGCGAGGCAGGTATTGTGGGTATGGGTGGCGCAGGCTTTCCCACACACGTAAAGCTCTCGCCCCCTGCGGACAAAAAAATCACACATTTAATAGTAAACGCTGCAGAGTGCGAGCCATATCTCACATCTGACAGGCGCGTTATGCTTGAGATGACAGATGATGTTATAGGCGGACTAAAATGCCTGATGCGACTTCTTGATTTGTCAAGATGCTATGTGGGAATTGAGGACAACGCTCCTGAGGCAATTGAGTTTTTGAGAAAAAAAGCCGAGGGCACAGGCATAGAGATAAAGGTATTAAAGAAAAAATACCCTCAAGGCTCGGAAAAGCAGATAATCAACGCTATCACAGGTAAGGAAGTTCCTATGGGCAGGCTCCCTATGGACGTTGGTTGTATTGTTATAAATATCGGAACAGTAGCAGAAATCTACAGAGCCTTGGCTCACGGTATCGCGCTGCACCGAAGAATAGTTACCGTATCAGGGGATGCAGTAGCCAACCCTTCAAACCTTTATGTACCGCTTGGTACACCCTTTTCCCATCTGGTTGACGCCTGCGGCGGAACAAGGGAAGACCCCCACAAAATCATTATGGGCGGACCAATGATGGGTATAGCAGGTGTGTCTTTAAATATTCCTGTTGTAAAAGGCACATCAGGGCTGCTTTTGTTCTCTGAAAAGTTTACCCGTCACGAGAAAGAGTTAAACTGTATCCGTTGCGGCAGATGCGTAAGCGTATGTCCTATGAAATTAGTACCAACTACACTTGATATGTACAGTCGCAGAGGAGACACTCAAACCCTGATGAAAAATAATATTCTAAACTGTATGGAATGTGGCAGCTGCACTTATGTTTGTCCCTCAAAGAGGTATTTAGTGCAGTCAATCCGACTTGGCAAGCAAAAAATTAATGCGCAACGTGCAAAGGAGGCAAAGAAATAATGGAAAATATAATAGTTTCTTCATCTCCCCACATTAAGGACAGTGCGCGTACCTCGCATATTATGCGCGACGTATGTATCGCCCTTGTCCCTGCACTTATCGCATCGGTATTTTATTTTGGTATAAGGGCTGCATACATTACCGCTCTTTGTATGGTTTTTTGTGTTGGCGCGGAAGCTTTGTGGCAAAAGCTGACAAGAAGACCTGTTACCATATCCGACGGCACAGCAGCCGTTACAGGTATGCTTTTGGCATTTAATCTGCCTGTCAGCGCTCCCTGGTGGATTTGTTTAGTCGGCTCAGTGGTTGCAATTATCATTGCCAAGCAGTTTTTTGGAGGTGTAGGTCACAACTTTATGAACCCCGCATTAGTGGGAAGAGCGTTTTTACTCGCCTCCTGGCCTGTTATTATGACCAAGTGGACGGCTCCTCACACCACAGGATTTTTAATTCCTGCTGATGTTGTGTCTTCGGCTACTCCCTTGGCTATTCTTAAAAATCCCTCGTCAGGCTCGTTGCCTGAATTCTGGGATATGTTTATAGGTAATATCGGCGGTTGTATCGGCGAGGTTTCAACAGCGGCACTGCTGCTTGGCGGTATATATTTAATTATAAGAGGAGTAATTTCCCCGAAAATTCCCCTTACATACATTCTGACAGTAGCAATTCTTGCTTTTGTATTCCCCAGTGAGGGGTTGTCAGGCTTTGACAGTATGATGTATAACGTGTTAGGCGGCGGTCTTTTTCTGGGTGCTATCTTTATGGCAACAGACTACGTCACATCTCCCATTACATCGCGCGGTCAATGGATTTTTGGATTTGGCTGCGGTGTGCTTACGTTTGTAATAAGACGCTTTGGGGCATACCCTGAGGGTGTCAGCTATTCAATTCTCCTTATGAATGTGGCAACGCCTTTAATTGACAGGTGGACACAACCCAAGCCTTTTGGTTCTAAGAGAGGGGGCGCTCAGTAATGAAAAAAAGCGAAAACCCTATTGTGCTTTCTGCAGTTTTGCTGGTTATATCCTTGGTTGTTGCGCTGCTTTTAGCATTTACCAACACTATTACAAGGGATAAAATTGCAGAAAACACACTGAACGAGGAAAAACTGGCAAGGCGCCAGGTACTCTCGGGCGCTACGGAATTTGTTTATGTAAATTACAGAAAAGGCGGCGTTTCTTCTGTTTTTGAAGGAAGATGCGGAACAGATGTTATCGGCTGGTGCGTCGCTGTTTCCCCTGCAGGCTACGGCGGCAACATCGACCTTATGGTAGGCGTAACGGCAGATATGAAGCTATCAGGCATCAAGGTCGTTTCAAACTCCGAAACAGCAGGGCTTGGCGCAAAGTGTACTGACACTGAATGGCAAGGACAGTTTGCAGGAAAAACCGCTCCTGTGTCGGTCATCAAGAACGGAACGCCCAAGGATGATGAGATAGTTGCCATCACAGGTGCAACTGTAACCTCCGAGGCAGTAGCAAAGGGCGTAAATCAAGCAATGGCTGCCGTGGAGGAAATAAATATACTGTTAGGAGGTGTGGCAGGTGAGTAATTTCAAAGAGCTTACAAAAGGTCTTATAAAGGAAAACCCAATCTTTGTGCAATTCTTGGGAATGTGCGCAACACTCGCCGTTTCCACATCTGTTATCAACGCCATCGGTATGGGACTGTCCACTATGGTGGTACTGGTGGCGTCAAACATTATAATCTCGCTCCTTCGGAATTTCATTCCCAACAAGGTGCGAATAGCCGCATATATTATCGTAATAGCAGGCTGCGTTACGGCAGTTGAAATGGCGCTAAAAGCATTTGTGCCTGAAGTTTCTAAGTCTTTGGGTATATTTATTCCCTTAATCGTTGTAAACTGCATCATTTTAGGTCGTGCCGAAGCCTTTGCTTCTAAAAACGGCGTTGTAAAATCAGCTTTAGACGGCATCGGTATGGGACTTGGCTTTACTCTTGCCCTCTGTATATTAGGCACTGTCCGTGAAATTTTAGGTAACGGTACCTTTTTAGGAATAGAGCTTTTTGGCAAGGGATTTCAGCCTGCAACAATTATGATTTTACCTCCTGGCGCATTTATCGTGCTAGGTTGCGTGTTGGCAATTATCAACATTATATCTGCAAAAAAAGAAAGGAGAAATAAGTAATGAAATTATTAGCAGAATTAGTTCTCCTTTCATTAACAACTATTTTGGCAAACAACTACGTTTTGGTTAAGTTCTTAGGTATCTGCCCATTTTTGGGAGTGTCCAAAAAAGTAGGCACTGCAGTAGGAATGAGCGTTGCCGTAACATTCGTTATGACTGTGGCGTCAGTAGTTACATACTTTGTACAGATGCTGCTGGATACTTTTGGCATCGGCTATATGCAGACGGTTGCCTTTATTTTGGTTATTGCGGTGCTTGTGCAATTGGTTGAAATGGCTATCCAGAAATTCTCCCCTGCGCTCTATGGCGCTCTGGGCATTTATCTTCCCTTAATTACCACAAACTGTGCAGTTTTGGGCGTTGCCCTCCTAAACGTTCAGGAGGGATTTGATTTTGTTCATACACTGGTTTACAGCTTTTCTGCAGGTCTTTCATTTATGCTTGCCATTGTGCTTTTTGCAGGGGTAAGGGAAAGACTGGAAACTGCTGACATCCCCAAGCATTTACAGGGCTTTCCTATTGCGCTTGTTACGGCAGGACTGCTGTCTTTGGCGTTTTTAGGATTTTCCGGTATGAAGTTTTAAGGAGGTATGGATATGAAAGAAATATTGATACCTGTTATAATTTTAGGTGCTATGGGCGCAATCTTTGGCGTGCTTTTGGGAATTGCTGCAAAGGCGTTCAGAGTAAAAAAGGATGAGCGGCTGGCACAAATCGAGGAGCTTTTAGCCGGCGCAAACTGCGGTGGATGCGGTTACCCCGGCTGCTCAGGGTTTGCCGAAGCTCTGTGTTCGGGTGTTGCAAATATTACCGATTGTCCCTCAACAAAACCTGAAAACAAAGAAAAAATAGGGCAAATATTAGGCGTTGCAGTCGGCGAAAGTGTGCCTAAGGTTGCAATGGTAATGTGCAGCGGCACTTGCGGAAACGTTGTGCTGAACCACCACTATGAAGGTATTACGGACTGCGTGGCTGCGGCTCGCTATGGTGGCAGCGACAAAGCGTGCTCTTATGGTTGTATTGGCTTTGGCAGTTGCGCTGATGTGTGTCAGTTTGGCGCAATTCACGTGGAAAACGACGTAGCGGTTGTAGAGCGTGACAAGTGCGTGGCCTGTGGTGCTTGCGTTGAGGTTTGCCCTCACAATGTTATAAAGCTGGTTGAAGTACGCCAGCGTACATTCGTAAAATGTATATCAAAGGACAAGGGCGCAGCTCTTAAGAACATTTGCTCGGCAGGCTGCCTGGGATGTAAGATTTGTGAGAAAAATTGTCCTAAGGACGCAATCCACGTTATCGACAACGTGGCAGTAATCAACTACGAAAAATGTGTAAACTGCGGCATTTGTGCAAGCAAGTGTCCCAAGAAAATCATCGATTTCACAAGACCTGATGGCACTAAACCATATTCAGAGGCTAAAGTCGAATAGAATGCTCACAAAGCGGCAATTACTTATCCTATTGGATATTCTTTAGCCGAGCTTAAATAATGAAAAGAGGCGCAGCAAAATGAAATCATTTTGCTGCGCCTCTTTTGGGAAGGACGGAAAATAGCGACACTTTGCTACGCCCCTCTTTATACTCGTTCTTTAATTATACCTGTTTCATACCCCTCCAGCAACTGCATAAGGTCTTGAATTTTTCCTGTAAGCCTTTTGCCTGTGTCGGTATCTTTTACCCTTATTTTATCTGCCGAATGTTCAAAAATAACAGTATCGGAGATAATGTCTGCGTTATTTGAAATCGCATCCTCAATTCCGCGGAATGGCTCGTGAGCCGAAATTCTCATTCCGTCGGCATTATAAATCAGCGTGTACCCGGCGATACCCGTTGATGACTGATATGCTTTACAAAAGCCGCCGTCAATAAGTATCAGCTTGCCTGACGCTTTAACCGGCTCTTCGCCTTTTTTCTTCTGTACCGGAATGTGGCCGTTTACAATGTGAGAACCCTCGCCGCCAAGTCCAAATTCAGATAAAATCATCTCGGCAATTCCCTCGTCATTCCAGCATTTATAGTATGTGTTTTTAGGCTCTTCCCAAGTTGCTTTGTCCGCTATCAGCAACCGCTCGAAGGTAGCAATTTTCTTACGGGCGCAAAGAGGAGAATCCTTGCCGCACCACAAAAACCACAGAAAATCCTTGCCGTAGGAGCGGGCTATACTGCCCTCTTTTGCAAAGAAGCCCTGACGCGCCGCCTTGTCGCAAAAGTCCATAAAGGCTTTGCCGCTTTTTCCCTGTGCCAGAGGGAACTTCATAAATGAACCGTCCTCCTCTAATGGGATACATCCGTGGAAAAGTAAATTTTTATTAAATATGGTATAAATTTCGCCCTTTTCATATAAAAATCTTGCGTGTGCCTGCAGCTTTCCCGAACGCATAAATGCATTCTTCAGGTACTGCATAACCTCAGCCTCTTTGTCTGTAAGCTCGTAAGGGTGTTCCCTGTCTATAGTGGGAAAATCCGTGTCCTTTAAGGGATATTCGATGCCATCTATTGTTGCTGTACCTCTTTCCCAGTTTATCTTGTCTAAAAGCAGTCTGTGCTCCATATGAAAATCAGGATTACGAAGAATGGTCTGCCCCTCTAATTTAAACTGGATTACGCAGATTGCCTTGTGCATACGGGCAACTAAGATGTCATCGTCTTTTAAGAATTTATCGCCTTCGGAGTCGCCCTTGGGCATATAGTTTGAAACGTCAGAATTTGCATAAACCTCATTTGCAAAAAGCGACAACGGACGCAAGGATATGCCGTAGCCTATTTCCACAACGTCAAGGTTTTTGTAAGTAATAGAATTGTTTAAAACTGTGGCAATGCAGGTTCGCGCCCCTGCTGCAGCGCCCATCCACAAAACATCGTGGTTTCCCCACTGGATGTCAATTGAGCGCTCCCGCATAAGCTCGTCTATAATAAGGTCAGCCCTGGGGCCTCGGTCAAAAATGTCTCCAACAATATGCAGGTGGTCAATAACCATACTTTTGATTGCCGCGCATACCGCAACGATAAAATCTGCCGCTGCATCTATCTGTATAATGGATTTTAAAATATTTTCGTAGTATTGACCTTTGTTAACAGCATCGTAGTCATTGTTTAAAAGCTCGTCTATGATGTAGTCATACCCTTGGGCGGTTTTTGACAGGTGCTTACGCACTTTAGAACGTGTGTACTTACTGCTGACAAATCGGCATACCTCAAGCAAGCGCACTAAGGTTACGTTGTACCAGTCATCAGAGATTTTTCCTGATTTGTCCATTTTATCAAGCTTTTCCTCAGGGTAATAAATAAGGGTACAAAGCTCCTCGCACTCGCCCTTTGTGAGAGTTCTTGCAAAAAGCACGTCGATTTTTTTTCTTATTACACCTGACGCGTTTCTCCTGATGTGCGAAAATGCCTCATGCTCGCCGTGCAAATCACTCATAAAATGCTCTGTGCCCTTGGGGAGATTTAAAATAGCATTAAGGTTTATAATTTCAGTCAGCACAGCACTTTTTGTGGGGTAGGATTTTGCAAGCTCAGTTAAATATTTTTTATCTTTTACGTCAAACACGTCAAACCCTCCAAATGTATTTGTTGAACTATTATATGAAAAGTATATCAAAATAATTCATAATGGTCAAGGAACGTTACTTTTTTAACAAACTTGATTCTTTCGAATCCCTTCAAATTTACTGCAACAAGAAAAAAGACATCCACTTCGTGAATGTCTTTCTCTTTTTGGCGGAGAGAGAGGGATTCGAAGTAAATAACGTATATTTTAAATAGAACCTATTTGTATCAATCTTATTTAAATAGCCTTATAAAATCTACTTTAATCTATATTGTATATTAAATAAACATATCTGCACAGAAAATATAATAAATTTGTTATAAATCCAATTGTTAGAAAAGTGTTAGATAGTCCGCTAAAACTTACTGCAATAACCAAATCAAAATATCATTTGTTTGTGAAATAATATTTTAATAATTCTCGTCTTTTTGTTAATAATAAAAGCAAAACAATGTTAAATACCTAAAAAACGCTTGACAATATTAAAAAAATAGTTTATCATTTTAATTAAATCATAATTATTGGCACTTTTTATGATTTAATTTAATTTTTTTATTATTAAAATATATTTTATGGGGGTGTTTTATATGAAATATACATTACTGTCTGAATTGTATTATAAAAATCAAACAGAATATGAAAATTTATATTTCTCTCGGTTCAATGGAGAAAATACAATACAACTCTCTTTTAAAATCTATGACAACGATGCTTTTCTGTGCCTTTGTCCGGACATATTTAATTTACAAGAAGGAATTATGAAAACGGACAAAAGAATAAGTGATGTATGTACAAAACTTCCCGATATGGCTCTTTTACAGTTTACAAAACGTAGTTTAATAGATGAAATCATCTTGACTAATAACATAGAAGGAGTTCATAGCTCCCGCAGAGAAATTGACGATGTACTAATAAGCATCAAAGAACATGGCCCTAAAAAACGTTTTTTTGGTCTTGTCAATAAATATAATTTATTAAGTTCTGATAGAATTTCTCTTAAAACGTGCGAAGACATTCGACAAATTTATGATGAACTAGTTTTAAACGAGATAGCTCAAGATAATACAAATAATGTTCCTGATGGAAAGATTTTTCGCAAGGACATAGCAGAAGTTACTACATCTACGGGAAAAATTATACACAGTGGGTGCTTTCCTGAAGAAAAAATCATAGAGAATATGAATTGCGCCTTAAGGATTTTGAATGATACCTCAATACCTATTATTGTACGTATTTCGATTTTTCACTACTTATTTGGGTATATACATCCTTTTTATGACGGAAATGGCAGAACTTCCCGTTTCATTAGTAGTTATTTATTGGCGCAAAACTTTGAGCCTTTAATAGGATATCGTCTTTCGTATACTATCAAAGAGAATATAAACAAATATTATAGAGTGTTTAAAATATGTAATGACTCCAAATCACGTGGAGATATCACACCTTTTGTTATCGGTTTTATGGAGATAATCAACGAATCTATGGAAAATCTCTACAAAGCTCTCTCTAAAAGGCTGCTAGATTTACAGAACTTTGTAAATAAAATGGAAGCAATTCCTTGCTTCCGTGAAAAAGATATTCAAGAATTTTGTTTTGTTTTAATACAAGCTGAACTATTTTCTGAATACGGAATCACAAAAGCAGAGCTTCTAGATTTGTTTAAAATAAGTTCTGCTACTGTTGATAAAAAACTCCAATTTGTAGAAAGACAAAATTACCTTAAAAAGCAACGAGTAGGTAGACCTTACTACTACTCGTTTGATGTCGAAAAGCTTTTATAATTGGTTTAGTCCAAGAAGTAGGTTTGATAATAATCTTCAAACTAATTTCTTGGACTAATATTTTTAATTTCTCTTTCTATCTCATTTACTGTTTTTCCGAAAAAATCCATGTTGCCTTTCAAGTGCTTGTTCTCATACAGCTCCATGTCATTAAATATAGAATCAAAGGATTCCTTATTATCGAAAGAATCTGCATTGATTGAACTGACGATTTTTTCTTGCACAACATCAAATGACAATTTATCATTTTTTCGCAAATATAGTAAAATTTCCAACTCTCTAATGGTCATAACAAAAAAACCTAAATCCTTCAAAAAAATATTGTCATTTGCACGCTCAACTATAGAACTATTTGAATTCTCATCATATAACAACACTATTTTTGCTGTTGGCTTTTCATTTAAGTGTTTATATTGTTCGTAACTATTATTAACTTGTTCATAAGACTCTTCTATTGTTCTCTTAAAAAAGTTAGAAATCGTTTCTAAATTCGGCACTTGCTGTTTTGCATCAAGACCAAGTAGCGATGTTTTTGCTTCAATAATCATATTGATTTTATCAAAGAAAAAAATGAAATCCGCACCTTTTTTATTTCCTTTAGGAATTACTTCAAATTCGTTTTGTTCGCAATATTTATTAGAAATATCCTTTACGTAATCCTCGAAAAGTAATCCGAAAGAGTTAGGAAAATCTTGACCTTGATTTCTAAAGTAATCCCTAATCAACCAATACAATCCGTTACCTACGAGCATAGCAACAGTAAATGCATTTGAAGATACACATATTCCCTCTTTTTGTGTTTTAATAAATGGCTTAGAATATAACATTTGCTTTCCATAACTACTTTGCCTTAGATCATCATATGTACATGAATAATAAGCAATTAAATCTGAAATATTTTGTTGAGTTAGTATTGCTTCGCATGCATTAAAGGATTTAGATGGAAACGCCAATATTGGGCAGACATTTTTTAATGATAAAGCGTAAACTGCTAAGAGCAACATAATATATTGCTTGGATGAGTAGCCTGTTGTTTTTGTAGCAATTTCGTTTGCATCGATTAGTCCTCTGTGTTCAAAATTTTCGGCTTCAACAAGAATATAATAATCTCTATTAAATTTCTCAATTATCCAAGAAAGTTTTTGATATTTAAACTGTTCCGATGTCATTCCAAAAAGTACTTTAAATATTTCTTGAAAATGCGAGTCACTTATCATATCTGCAGCAGAGTTCTTATTTTCATAATCCCTATATAATGATACTAATTCCCAAAGGTGTACCTTCTTTTTAGATTTTCTATAATCGTTACTGTACTTTACCGAAAGATATACAATATCAAGTATGTCCCATGCACTCAATCCAACTATGCCTTTTTGCGACAAACCATTCCGATTTAGCACAACTGGAACTTCTTCTAGACATCGAGATTCATTTAGCATTTTTATTGAAATTGTTGAAAAGCGCGTTATAACTGCATCAGTTGGCAAATTCTTTATTTCGGAAATAAAATCCCTCATAAATTTTCTCCTTTAGATCCTTGATGTTTTTTTAATAGCTTTAGACGGTATAATTATATCATCATAAATATTAAAATACAAATTTATAGTATGGTTATACATTGAACATTAATCGATTGTTCACATTCTAGTTTATGGTTAACAAAAAATCACGGCCTGCAGACCGTGATTTTTTGTTAACCATTATTTATTATTAATAATTACTGTACGAGTGGTAGCATTCCAATCGACAAGACATTCAAACGCTTCAGCAACCGCTCTTGCAGGTACTAATGTTCTATCGTTTATGATTTGAGCAGGCACATCTAGGAAATAAAATTCTAATACCAAAGCAATGTGTTATTGATTTCTTGCAAAACAGCGATTGAATATTACTGTCCGCTATGCTATAATTAGGCATAGCGGACTACCTAACACGCAAGAAAGGAGTTTTTAAGTGAAAGGTAGTTTACAAGAGAAAAACGGTAAATATTATGCTGTATTTCGTTTCAATGGAAAACAAAAATGGGTAAATCTGAACATCCAAGCGAAAAAAGGGAACAAACGCAAGGCGGAACAAGCACTGCAGGATGTGTTAAGAGAATACGACAATAGCGAAAGCAAAACAAGTAATATGCCATTTGTTGATTTTCTCTATATGTGGCTTGAACAAATTAAGCCTACTATTAAGCCATCTACTTGGGAAGGTTACGAAAAAAATATAAATGGTAAAATAGTTCCGTATTTTAAAGAAAAACAATATAAATTATGCGATTTAAAAGGGATGTATTTTACAGATTATTTTGTATACCTTCAAGATAAAGGTAGAAGTGACGGAAAAGGCGGTTTATCCAAAAAGTCTGTTTTGAACCTTAGAGGTGTATTGTCCTCTGCGTTTGAATTTGCTTTGGAAAATGATTTGGTACGATATAATTTCATTGCTCGCAGTCGACTTCCGCTATTTGAGGAAAAAGAATTTGTTCCAACTGTCTACAATGCAGAGCAAATGAAAACGCTATTAAAATATGCAGAACATACACAAAGCAAATTAACCTTGTTTTTATATTTGGAAATGTTTACAGGAGCAAGAAAAGGCGAACTGCTGGCATTAACTTGGGACAAGGTGGATTTTGACAATGGAACAATATATATTTCTCAAAATCGAACAGGCTCAAAAAAGGAAGTTTTAAGTACTCTAACAACACCAAAAACAAAGAATGGATACAGAATAATACCTTTACCGCAAAAAGTTATGTCCTTGCTTAAAAAGGAAAAGCTACTGCAAAATCAGAATAGGCAACTTTTAAGGAGTGGCTATAAAACATATCAATATGATTATGTTATACGCAAAACCGACGACAGTATCTACAGTCCAAACAGCATAAATCGAATGGCGAATGCATTAACTCGAAAAGCAGGTCTGCCTCATTGCAGAATTCACGATTACAGACACGCAGTAGCCAGTTTGTTATTTGAGAGCGGAACATCCTTGCAAGATGTAACGACACAATTAGGGCACGGACAGACAAGTACGACAGAAAAGATTTATATACATAGGTCTAATATTGTGAAAAACGAAAATATACAGGCGCTATCTAATCTTATAGGGATATAAGATGTTAGAAAAAATGTTAGAAATGACAAAATAAAAAGCCTGAAACCCTATGTTTCAAGCCATTTATGAGTGGCGGAGAGAGAGGGATTCGAACCCTCGAACGGGTATTAACCGTTACACGATTTCCAATCGTGCGCCTTCGACCAGCTCAGCCATCTCTCCAGACTATTCGTGCTCGTTACGAATTGTTATTATAGCACATATATTTTGCATTTGCAAGAGTTATTTTAAGAAAATATCTTTTGCTTTGTTGACACTCCTCGACAAGTTGTGTTATCATTATAGGTGTAACTAATATATGCAAAGGAGTATATTTATGAAAAGAATAATTTCATTACTTTTAATCGCAATTTTTACACTTATTCCATTGAGCGTTTCAGCGCAATCGGAAATTAGGGTATTGCTTGACGGCGCAGCTATAGAGTTTGACCAGACGCCTGTAATCATTTCTGATCGCACAATGGTGCCTGTACGCGCTATTTATGAGGCTCTTGGTGCAGATGTAGAGTGGGACGCAGCAACTCGTACAGCCAGCGGTATGAAAAACGGAATTAAGGTTTCATTCACAATTGATACACCTACGGTTTCAATCAACTACAACGAAAAAACAATTGATGCTCCTGCCGTTATTGTCAGCGACAGAACGTTAGTTCCTGTAAGAGCGCTTGCTGAAGGCTTTGGCGTAAAGGTTGACTGGGACGCAACGACTCGTACAGTAATACTCACAAACAACGACACAACTGCCACACTCACAGACTATGAAGCCGACGGCGACACCTACAGCAACTACATAGGTCAGGTATCAGGTGGTGTTCCTAACGGTTATGGTACAGGCACTTTGGCTACCCTTGACGATACTTATTTTATAGGCTTGTGGGAAGATGGTATCCCCGCGACCGGTCGTCTGTATACAAACGACATTACCTTTGGCTTTACAGGATTTGTAGGCTATAACCACGGAACTATCCATGGTTATTCCGAGGTATCTCTTCCCTCAGGAGAAACCTATCACGGCAATTGGGAAAACAACGCAATGTCCGGCTACGGTAAGCTTTATCTGCCTGACGGCTCTTATTACAAGGGCGAGTTTAAAAATAACACTATGCATGGCTACGGCGAAGTGTACGACGCAGCATCCGGTATGACAGTCTCAGGCAATTGGGAAAACGGCGAATTTATCGGATAAGGAGTAGAAAATGAAAAAGTTTTTGTTATTAGTAGTGGTTGCACTTTTGGCGTTTTCGCCCTTAAGTGTTTCTGCAGAATCAGAAATCAAGGTGGTGTTAGACGGTAAAGCTATCGAATTTGACCAGCCCCCTGTGATAATAGCAGACCGCACAATGGTGCCTGTGCGCGCTATCTACGAGGCACTTGGTGCAGAGGTTAAGTGGGATGCTGACACCCGTACTGCTTCCGGCACAAAAATCGGTATTACCGTTTCGTTTACCATTGACGAGGCAAAGGTTGTCATCAACTATAACGAGGTAGAAATCGACGCCCCTGCCACAATTGTTAGCGACAGAACATTAGTTCCTGTAAGAGCGCTTGCCGAAGGCTTCGGAGTGACGGTTGACTGGGACGCAGCAACACGCACAGTAATACTCACAAACACCAATCCCCCTGTGGAAACAATGGTAGACGGGTTAATCAACAAAGTACCCACTACCTACGAATACCACGGACAAATCAATGCCGAAAACAAACCCAACGGCTACGGTACGGCTTATTTTCCTGACGGAAGAAGCTTTTGCGGTTCGTTTATGAACAAATATTCAAAGGATGGATTTTTGTTCTACACAAACCCCCTAACCGGCATAAAGTCAGCGCAGCAATACGACGAGGGTAAGTCAACAGGTTATGTAGAGATGGAATGGCCTGACGGAAACGTTTACAAAGGAGCTTACCAAAATGGCGAATTCACAGGCTACGGCGAGCTTTACATGGCTGATGGCAGCATTTATCGTGGCAATTGGCAAGGCGGCCTTTACTCAGGCGAAGGAGAATACATCTGGCCTGACGGCTCGTGGTACAAGGGCGAATGGGCAGACGGCCAGCGTAACGGCGCAGGGATATATTATGACGCAAAATCCAAGCAGACAATCTCAGGCGATTGGGAAAACGATGTGTATGTAGTTTAATAAGTCAAAAAAGACCGCGGTTGCGGTCTTTTTCTCTGTAAATTGGTATATGTTAAGGAGTAATATCTTGACAACCTCTATTACATATGTTATAATTTTTTCATAAATAAACAAAAAGGAGTTATGATTATTATGTCAAGAATTAAGACTTTAGAAACTAAAGATTTAAAGAAGAGCGTGGAAAACGGCGGTTGCGGCGAATGCCAGACATCTTGCCAGTCAGCTTGCAAAACATCTTGCGGCGTTGCTAATCAGCAGTGCGAAAACAAAAATAACTAATTAACGCTGCAAAGGGCTGTTGCTGATGCAACAGCCCTTTTTAAGCTGGACGGAAAAAGATGCAGAATGGACTGTCTGAGTCCGAAGCTGTATATAGATACTGCGAGAGGCGAAGAATGTTCATAGCATAAAGACATTAATAAAAAGTTACCGAAGATGGTAGCTGCCTATTTTATATAACATATTATACGAAATTATTTAGCACAGTCGCTATAGACTATCTTTGTCTTTATGCGTTCTGCGCTTTTTACTACAGCGTGGGAGAAGAAATATGATTCATTGCTATAAATTAAACGGCTATAATATAATACTTGATATGGCGTCAGGAAGCGTTCATTCTGTTGACGAGGTGGCATATGACGCAATAGAAATGTACGAAAGCCACACACAGGACGAAATAAAAGCATTTTTATTGGACAAATACGCACATCTTCCCGACGTGACAGAGGCAGAAATAGAAGAATTATTTGCAGATATTGAGGCGTTAAAGGCAGACGGCAAGCTTTTTTCTAAAGACATTTATGAAAGCCGTGCCTTTGACTTTAAATCTCGTCACACAGAAGTCAAAGCGTTGTGCTTACATATCGCCCACACCTGCAACCTAACCTGTGATTACTGCTTTGCAGCACAAGGAAAGTTTCACGGCAAATCTGCACTTATGAGCTTAGATGTAGGTAAGCGTGCCATAGATTTCTTGATAGAAAATTCAGGCAAGAGAAGAAACTTAGAGGTGGACTTTTTTGGTGGCGAGCCGCTTTTGGGATTTGATGTTGTTAAAGGTATCGTAGAATACGCGCGCTCAATAGAAAAAGAACACAACAAAAACTTCCGCTTTACCTTGACCACCAACGGCATGCTCATTGATGACGAGGTTATTGACTTTGCAAATCGGGAATGTCACAACGTGGTATTGTCCTTAGACGGACGTAAGGAAATTCACGACGCACTTCGCAAAACACCCTCAGGGGAAGGCTCATATGATACAATTGTTCCGAAATTCAAAAAGCTAGTGGAGGCGCGAAACGGTCAGGGCTATTATATGAGAGGAACATTTACTCACAAAAACCCCGACTTTACAAAAGACGTACTTCATATGGCTGACTTAGGATTTACGGAGCTTTCTATGGAGCCTGTTGTATGTGCGCCTGACGACCCTAACGGTCTTACAGATGAAGATATTAAAATTGTTTGTGAGCAGTACGAGGAACTGGCTAAAGAAATGATACGCCGCAAAAAAATGGGTTGCGGCTTTACCTTCTATCACTATATGATAGATTTGACAGGCGGACCCTGTATATACAAGCGTATTGCCGGCTGTGGCTCCGGTACTGAATATTTTGCCGTTACCCCTTGGGGCGAGCTTTATCCCTGCCACCAGTTTGTGGGCGAGGAAAAGTACAAAATGGGCGATATCTGGCAAGGTGTAACAAAGACAGAAATCCGTGATGAATTTAAAACCTGCAACGCCTATGCAAAGCCCGAATGTGCCGACTGCTGGGCAAAGCTTTACTGCAGCGGCGGCTGCGCTGCCAATGCCTACCACGCATCAGGTAAAATCACAGGAATTTATGAGCAGGGCTGCACCCTTTTTAAAAAAAGAATTGAATGTGCAATTATGATACAAGTAGCAGAAGATAATCAATAAAGGGCAAGAATGGGGTGTAGCAAAATGCACACACCACACAAGGCAAAGAAATCTCATAATAAAGCCATTAAATTGTATCCACAAAGTTAGAATAACATAAAATTAATGAAGAAATTCGCAAGATGCGAATTTCTTCTGTTTTTTATTGCCTTGTGTTTTGAACAAACTTTGCCTCTCAGCGTACCCACGTACGCTTTCGGGTAACCGAAAGCAAGGCTATGCCTTACTTTCGCTCAGTTTGTCCAATCTGTGCTATTTTTCGTCCACCCCAAAAGGGACTGTAGCAAAATGAAATACATTTTGCTACAGTC
>JAZRPE010000028.1:0-27591 GCA_045649085.1 Congzhengia sp. | reverse complement strand
GCTATATGTATAAAAAGCTCTTTGAGGGTTTCATCATCGTCATTCAGGCACACAAGCTTAATTTCGCCATCAGAGTAGCATTTTGCCATATTCATAACTCTTTCGGCAAAAATTTTGTCCTCAGGGTATTTTGTACCTGTCGCAAAGAAAGAGCAACCCCTGCCGATATCATAGTCAATCTCCCGGTCCAGGTGCTTGATTAAATCTTTTTCGCTAACTTTTTCGTGAAAATTAATAAAACAACACGTCATAGCAAATCTCCTTAATTAAATTTTAGATTTGCACGATTTATTTTTCCGGAAATAAAAAAGGTGCATCGCCGAAGCAACGCACCATAAAACGTAGCTTCTGACTTGCGGACAACGTAGCACCGATAAGGGTAGTTGAATCAGAGCTACATTTTTGACAAATGTAGCCCTTAACGATGCTATTAAAGTTATCCGCAAAACCAATATACCACAAAACGGAACAAAAATCAACATCGTTTTCAAAATGTGACATTTATTTCAATAATTGTAATAAAAAAGAAATTGTAATCAACAAAAAAATGTGCTACAATTAAACTAATAATACTATTATAAGCGTGGAGGTGTCTAATTTGGACTTTTTGCAGAACAACCTACTTCCGTTTTTGCGGACTATAAGAGTTACAGACATAATTGACATTGCAATTGTGGCAGTTGTAATATACTATATCATCAAGCATTTTAGAAAAACCCGTGCGGCTCAGCTCATTAAGGGTATTGCTATAATTTTTGTGGTTACATATCTTGCTGAATGGCTGCATTTAAACGTAATCAGCTATGTTTTAGGAAATGTAATCCAGATAGGATTTATAGCGCTTGTCATCATTTTCCAGCCTGAGCTCAGGCGCGCCCTTGAGCACGTTGGCAGAAGCAAATTCGGCGCTTGGTTTACCGACGAAAAATCAGAGCATCAGGATTTGGTGGCTGAGGTGGTAAGAGCGGCAGAAAGTATGTCCAAGACAAACACAGGCGCACTTATGGTGTTTGAAAAAGACGTTTCCTTAGACGATTTATTAACAGGCGGCACACCTATTAATGCAGACGTGACAAGTGAGCTTTTGGAAAATATTTTTGTTCACAACACCCCCCTGCACGACGGTGCGGTAATCATAAGAAACGGCAAAATCTACAAAGCAGCCTGTGTTCTTCCTCTTTCTTCAAACAGAGACTTGAGCAAGGAATGCGGCACGCGCCATCGCGCGGCGTTAGGAATTTCCGAGCAGTCGGACTGCGTGAGTCTGGTGGTTTCCGAGGAAACAGGCAAAATCTCAGTTATGAACAAGGGAAGTATGATAAGAAACTTATCGATTTCATCACTTTCTGAGTTGTTAACAAGGGCATTAGAACCAAAAGATGATGTCCCTGAAAATGTAAAGAGAAACATCGACATCATAAAGCACTACACAGAAAAACTCAAGAAAAAGAATGAGGACAAAAACGAAGAAAATTAACAGATTGGAGCAAGTAAAATGAAAAAAGACCTTTCAACAAAGCTTATCTCACTTCTGTTTGCTATATTTATGTGGTTTTATATCATTCAGGTTCAAAGCCCCGAAATTGAAAGAACGATAAAGTCCGTTCCTGTTCAGTTTACCAAGGCGGAACTTGAGGGGAAAAACCTTATGCTTATAAATGATAAGGAAGTAACAGTCAATGTAAAGGTAAGGGGACAGCGCCGTTATATTATGGGCATCAACAAGTCTGATATTACGGTAATGGCTGATGTAAGCGCCATTGAAACGACAGGGACTCACAGAGTGTTCCCCAGCGTTGTTATGCCTTACGGAAATATTGAGATAGTAGAGCAGAATCCCTCTGCAATAAACGTGACAGTTGATGAAATCATCAGCGAGAAAAAAGAGGTGCGCATTGTAACGTCGGGTAATCCGAGGAACGGCTATGCTGTCGGCGACATTAAGGCAACTCCCGAGAAAGTAACCATCAAAGGTGCAAAATCAATTATCAGCGGTATTGCATACGTTGCAGCGGAGGTTGATGTTTCGGGCAAAAACGAGGACATCTCAACAGTTGAGCCGTTGTATCTTGTGGGTACGTCCGACACGGCAATCAACACTCCTTATGTTACGATTGACAAGGAAAGCGCTGATGTTCACTGCGCAATTCTGAAGAAAAAAAGATTAGACATTGACGTACAGTATGCTGACGGAATAAATTCCGATGACGAGTGGTACACTCTGGACGCAAACTCTGTAAAATCAGTTGAGCTTGCAGGTACGGCTGCGGCAATTGATGCGTTGGAAAAAGTAGAAACAAAAACAGTTTACAAATATATGATTTCTGAATCAGGAGAGGTTGAGGTGGAATTGTCACTGCCTGAGGGTGTCAAGTCCTTAGACGGAAATACAGTTACACTCAAGCTTAAGAGGGTAACAAAAGAAGAGTAGTTGTGAATGTTGTACAAAAGAAATGTGTTGTTTTTATTATTTTTGTATAGTTGGCGAATTGAAAAATGACGAAAAAAGTAGTATTATATAAGCATACCACAACTAACACAACACGAACTTTTTCATTTTCCCTCCTTTTGAAAAAAAGGAAAAGCAAAAGAGCTGCTTGAATAGTCAAGCAGCTCTTTTGCTTTTATACTTGAAATCTATATAGAAAGATGATAAACTATAAATACAAACTATTTTGGGGGCTTATATGAAATTCGTTTTACAAAGAGTATTAAACGCGCAAGTTGATATAGATGGCAAAACTGTTGGCAAAATCGGCAAGGGTTATGTTTTACTGGTAGGTATTTCTAATGAGGATAACAAAGACATTGCTGGCAAAATGATAGAAAAGGTAGCGCGCCTTAGAATTTTTGAAGATGAAAACGGCAAGACAAATTTAAGTAGCGAGCAGGTGGGCGGAGAGATTTTGGTTGTTTCTCAGTTTACTCTTTATGCCGATTGCCGCAAGGGAAACCGCCCAAGCTTTACAGAGGCAGGCGCTCCCCATATGGCAAATGAACTCTATGAGTACATAGTAATTCGTTGCCGTGAGCTTTTTGCCAATACTCAGACAGGCGAGTTCGGTGCGGATATGAAGGTATCTCTTATCAATGACGGTCCGTTTACCATAGTTTTGGATAGTAACGAAATATTAAAATAGTGCAGGTTATACAGGAGGAAAACAGTGAAAAACTATACTCCAAATTATTATAAAAAGTTCAAGTGTATAGCGGATAAGTGCAAGCACTCCTGTTGCATCGGCTGGGAGATAGATATTGACGAGGATACTTTAGAATTTTACGAGGCGCTAGAGGGAAAAAGCGGAAAAGCATTAAGAGAGACAATTTCCTATGATGAAACTCCTCATTTTAAGCTGGCAGACGGCAACCGTTGTGCAAATCTTCGTGATGACGGATTATGCCGTATAATATGCGATTTTGACGAGGGAGCGCTTTGCGATATTTGTGCTGACCACCCAAGATTTCGCAATTTCTATGAGAATTTCACAGAAGAGGGTCTGGGGCTTTGCTGCGAAGAAGCTGCAAGAATTATCATTAATGACGAGGAAGGCTTTTCTATTGCAACAGACAGCAAAAAAGCTATTGACGAGGAGCGATTTTGTTTAAAACTGAGGAAAAAAGCTTTTAGAATTTTGCAGAACAAGGAAAAAAGTATCGCCAAGCGTTTTTGTGAGCTGGCAGAAGAGTTTGGTTTTTCTTTTGATTTTAAATTGTCTGAGCTTGTAAAAATTTACCTTTCTTTAGAAAGACTTGATGAAGAATGGACAAAGCTTTTAGAGTGTTTAACGGAATTTGACGAGAAAATCTTTGAGGATGATGCCTATCAGCAAAAGCTTGAAAATCTGGCATGCTATTTTGTATTTCGTCATTTTTCCGACGGAATTTACGAGGGCGACTACGAAGCGCGTATTAAATTCTGCCTTGCGTCCTGTTATATGATTGCCGCCCTTACTCAAAACGACGGCGATATAGAAGATATTGCCCGGATGTACTCATCGGAAGTAGAGTATTCAGAAGAAAATATGGTAGTGATAATAAAAGAAGTGTAGCGAGGCTGCACTTCTTTTATTATCACGCATGTCTGTATATTGTTTGTTTTATATTTAGTATTAATTTTTTGTTGTATTGTTGCAATTAAAAATAAATTTTGATACAATAAAGATAGGGTTTTTGCGAGACTAAAAAATATGGCAAAAAGTAAAATAAATATTAAAAAACTGTTAAAAACCCTGTTGATAATGTTGATAACACGGCAAAATGTATTAATATTATGTAAACCAAGTCAATAAATTAGTAAATATACTTGAATATTGACGCCAAACATTATATAATATAATGAGATGAAAATGAAAGTTATTCGGAGGGAAAAATGGATACTAAATACAAAAGAATTTTACTTAAGGTAAGCGGTGAAGCATTATCAGGTGCTAAAGGTACAGGCTTTGATATGAATGTATTGAGCGAAGTATCAAAAGTAGTAAAAAGATGCCACTCATCAGGCGTTGAGATTGCGGTAGTAGTTGGCGGAGGCAACTTCTGGCGCGGCAGAGACGGCCACAATATGAACAGAACAAGAGCAGACCATATGGGTATGCTTGCAACTGTTATGAATTCTTTGGCTCTTGCCAGTGCATTTGAAGCAGAGGGTATTCCAACACGCGTGCAGACATCTATTGAGATGCGCCAGATTGCAGAACCCTACATAAGAAATAAGGCAATGCGCCATTTGGAAAAGGGCAGAGTTGTAATTTTTGGCTGCGGAACAGGTAACCCATTCTTCTCAACAGACACCACAGCGGCATTGCGCGCTGCTGAAATTGAGGCTGACGCTATTCTTTTAGCTAAGAATGTAGATGCAGTTTATGACAGCGACCCCGCAACAAATCCCGATGCAAAGAAATTTTCTGAACTGACCTTTAAAGAGGTTTTGAACTTAGGTCTTAAAGTTATGGACTCAACTGCCACCTCACTTTGTATGGACAACGACATTCCAATTTTGGTGTTTGGTATCGCAGAGCCTGAAAACATTGTAAAAGTTCTGTGCGGAGAAAAAATCGGCACAGTTGTAACAAACTAATAAAAATCAAAAAGGAGATTTTAGATATGTACGAAGACGTAAAAGCAAAAATGGACAAAGCAGTAGCCGCTATGGAAAGCGATTTTGCTACAATCAGAGCAGGCAGAGCTAACCCTGCGATATTAGACAGAGTAACAGTTGATTACTACGGCACACCTACACCCTTAGCTCAGGTTGGTACAATTTCTGTGCCTGACCCCAGACAGCTGTTGATTCAGCCTTGGGATGCAAGCATATTACACGATATTGAAAAGGCAATTTTGGCGTCTGATTTAGGTCTTACACCTAACAACGACGGCAAAGGCATCAGACTTAATTTCCCTGCTCCCACAGAGGAAAGAAGAAAAGAGCTTGTAAAATCAGTTTCAAAAAGAGCAGAAGAAGCTAAGGTTGTAATAAGAAACGCTCGTCGTGATGCATTAGATACTGTAAAAGCACAGAAGAAAAACGGAGAAATTACTGAAGACGACGTAAAGGGCGCAGAAAACGATATCCAGAAGATTACAGACCAGTACATCAAGGATATTGACGCACGTGCTGATAAAAAGACAAAAGAAGTAATGGAAATCTGAGGAGTGAAGAACAATTTTTCATTTATTTAAAAACAGAAAGAATGAAAAGTTAATATCCGAAGTAGATAAAAACAACCTCCCAAACCACGTTGGAATAATTATGGACGGCAACGGTCGTTGGGCAAAAAAACGTGGTCTTCCACGAAGTGCAGGCCACAGAGTGGGCGCGGCAAATTTAAAAACTATAACGGAGTTTGCTTCCGATATGGGAATTAAATATATTACCGCCTATGCCTTTTCCACTGAAAACTGGAAACGTCCTAAAGATGAGGTTGATGCCCTTATGGAACTGTTACTTGAGTATCTTCGTGACAAAAAACTGCTTGAGGGCAATCAGGTGCGAGTAAAATTCATCGGCGACAGAAGCGTACTTACTGATGAAATCCGCAAAGAGATGGATACGGCAGAGACAGAGTCTAAAGACCGTACACGCACCACTTTATATCTTGCTATTAATTACGGCGGTCAACAGGAAATCGTAAACGCCGTAAAGCAAATAGCACAAAAAATAGAAGCAGGTCAAATGAACAAAGATGATATTTCTCTTGAGGCTATAGGCGATGAGCTCTATACAGATATTCCTGATGTGGATTTAATCATCCGCCCCAGCGGCGAATATCGTTTGAGTAATTTCCTGCTTTGGCAGTCGGCATATAGTGAGTTTTGGTTTTCAAACATAAACTGGCCCGACTTTACTAAAGAAAACTTCACTCAGGCGATAATTGATTATCAAAACAGAAATCGCCGCTTTGGAGGGGTGTAATTATGTGGGATAAACTAAAAACAAGACTACTTAGCGCAATTGTGCTGATTGCGATACTTTTGGCAGTAGTTTTCTTTGCAGTTGACTGGGTGTTTTCACTTGCTGTGTGCGCCCTTACATTTATGATAATGGCAGAGCTTACCAAGGTAATGCGCTTGGAAACAAAACCCGGAATAGTTATAACTAACTATGTGTTTGGGGCTTTTTATATGGCAATAGGTTTTTTAAACTTAGAAATACAAAACGCATTGGTTTATCTGGTAACAATACTGTTTTTGATTACCTTGGGCGCTTTTGCGGTGCTTGACAATTCGCGCATTAAGCTTTCTGACGTGTGCGCATCAATCTTCTTGGTCATCTATTCGGTGTTTTTTCTGATGCATTTGTCTTTCATCAGGAAGCATGACAATGGTATAGCGCTACTTTTTATGGCTTTAATTGGCGCTTACATAACAGATACCGGCGCGTATTTTACAGGACTTTCTATCGGCAAGCACAAGCTTATTCCCTCTGTCAGTCCCAATAAGACAATAGAGGGTGCAATAGGCGGCGTTGCAGCAGCAGTTTGTGGCTTTGTAGTCTATGGCGTGATTATGTCATCAATGGGATTTAGAGTAAATTATGCTTTGCTTATAGTTTTGGCTGTGCTTTGTGCAGTTGTTGCGCAGCTTGGGGATTTGACTGCATCTGTTATCAAGAGAAACTACTCAGTCAAGGACTTTGGTCACTTAATCCCCGGTCACGGTGGTATGGTAGATAGAGTGGATTCACTTATGTTTGTGGCACCTGTTGTATATTATTTCATTACGTTTTTACCTGTTATAAGATAGGAGAAAAGTATGAAAAAAGTTGTAATTTTAGGCTCTACCGGCTCTATTGGTACACAGAGCTTGGAGGTAATAGAGGAAAAGGAAGGCTTTTCGGTCCTTGCAATTTCCGGTAATTCCAACATAGAGCTGTTAGAAAAACAAGTAAGAAAATTTCATCCAAAATTCGTTGCAGTTCCTGATGATGCAAAAGCAAAGGAATTGGAAATAAAAATAAAAGATACTGATACCAAGGTTTTATCAGACAAGGCAAGCTTAGAGTATATCGCAGCTTTACCTGAAGCTGATATTGTCATTACAGGTATTGTAGGCATAGCAGGACTTCTTCCTACCTTGGCGGCAGTTAAGGCAGGAAAAAGAATTGGTCTTGCAAACAAAGAAACTCTCGTTACAGCAGGAGATGTTGTTATGAGTACGGCGTGCGAGACTGGTGCTGAAATAATCCCTGTTGACAGTGAGCACAGTGCTATATTTCAATGTATGGCAGCTCGTGTAAATAAAGAAAACTACGATGCAGAGTTAAAGCGCATATTGCTTACTGCATCAGGCGGCCCTTTCTTTGGTAAAACTAAAGAAGAGCTCAAGTCTATGAAAGCGGTAGACGCATTACGCCACCCCAACTGGAGTATGGGGGCAAAAATTACAGTAGACAGCGCAACATTAATGAACAAAGGTCTTGAGGTACTAGAGGCGAAGAGCTTGTTTGGTGTTTCGCTATCCAAGGTTGATATCCTGGTGCATCGCCAGAGTATTGTTCACTCAATGGTTGAGTTTTGTGACAATGCGATAATTGCGCAGCTTGGAGTTCCTGATATGAAGCTGCCCATACAGTATGCACTTACATATCCAGAAAGACTCACAATGTGCGACAACGCACTTGACCTTACAAAGACCCCTCTTACATTTGAGCAGGCAGACACGGACACATTTAAGTGCTTGTCGCTTGCGTATCGTGCAGGAGAGGCAGGAGGCACAATGCCTACTGTGTTAAACGGTGCAAACGAAGCAGCGGTTGCACTCTTTTTAGACGGAAAAATCGGATTTTTAGATATTGGAAATATAGTTGAGCGAGCAATGGCCGACCACAAAAACATCCAAAACCCTGAAATCTTGAACATACTTGACGCTGACCTTTGGGCGCGTGAATATGTTTTCAGCAATCTACATAAGATACAGTAAAATATTAAGCCTTATATGATTTCATATAAGGCTTTGACGCATTTTTTAGAGGTAGTGTATGAACTTTATTTTAACAGCCGTTGCGGCAATTATTATTTTTGCAGTAATGATATTTGTGCATGAGTTAGGACATTTTATTGCTGCAAAAGCTCTGGGAGTAAAGGTAAACGAATTTGCTCTCGGTATGGGACCTAAGATACTTTCAAAGCAAAAGGGCGAAACATTGTATTCCCTGCGACTTTTTCCCATAGGCGGATTTTGCTCTATGGAGGGCGAGGACGAAGAAACGGAAGATGCGCGTGCCTTTAACAGAAAGAAGCCTTGGAAAAGGCTTGTGATTTTAGTAGCAGGCGCTGCTATGAATATTCTTTTGGGCTTTGTACTGCTCGTCGGCATTGGTTCGGCGTCGGAAGGATACGTTGAGCCTGTTGTGAGTGAAGTTATGGAGGACTCAGGAGCAATGGAAGCAGGTCTTGTTGCAAGGGACAAAATCCTTCGTGCCAACGGAAGACGTGTAAATATATACGAAGACCTTTCATGGGAGGTGTCAAACAACTCTCAGCAGGAAGCGGTTTTGAATTTAGTAGTTGAGCGCGGCGACAAAAAAGAAAACATATCAATTACCCCAAAAGAAACAGAGGGTAGATTAACCTACGGTATGTCCTTTGAAATAGGCAGAAATTCTGTAGTAAAAACAGTAAGAAATGCGGCATACCGCACAATTTTTTATGGCAGAGTCGTGATAGATTCCTTTATCAACCTGATTAGAGGTACAGTACCTCTGTCGCAGGTTTCGGGCCCTATAGGCATAGTGAATGAAATAGGCAACGCCGTAGAAACTGCACAGGAGACAGGTTTTGAGGGAATATTAAACCTTCTAAGCCTTGCGGTGCTTTTAACCATAAACTTAGGCGTATTTAATCTTTTGCCCATTCCGGCATTAGATGGCGGCAGAATCTTATTTGTTATTATAGAAATGATACGCAGAAAACCCATTCCGGTAGAAAAAGAAGCTATAGTTCACTTTGTGGGTATTGTGATTTTACTTGGGCTTTCGGTTTTAATCGCGTTTAAAGATATTTTTACAATCTGGTAGGTGGGAAGATGGGCAGTATACAAGTTTTATCAAAAAATGTATCCGATAAAATTGCCGCAGGCGAGGTAGTTGAGCGCCCTGCGTCTGTTATAAAGGAGCTTTTGGAAAATGCAGTTGATGCTAAAGCGACTGCTATTACCATAGAAATAAAAGCAGGTGGCATCAAGTATATGCGCGTTACTGACAATGGTATCGGTATGTCCAAAGAAGATGCTCGTCTTTCTATAATACGTCACGCTACCAGTAAGATTTCAACAGAGGAGGATCTTTCCCGTATTGCCACATTAGGCTTTCGCGGCGAGGCACTTTCATCCATTGCAGCTGTGTCAAAGCTTGAAATATATACTAAGACCAAAGACGAAGAAACAGGTACATATATGCTTGCTCAAAACGGCGAGATTATAGATATTACCGAGGCAGGTTGCCCTGGTGGCACAACGATTTTGGTCCGTGAGCTTTTCTGCACAGTTCCTGCCAGAATGAAGTTTTTGAAAAAAGACTTTACTGAAGCAGGTTATATTGAAGATATTGTGGCACGTCTTGCCCTTTCTCATCCTGAAATTTCCGTTAAATTCATAAACAATGGTAAAGAAGTAATCTTTACACCGGGCGACAATCAGCTGTCATCAGCTATTTATGCAGTTTATGGTCGTGACATTAAGAATGCAATGGTGGAAGCAGAGTACGAAGAGGGCGGAGTGAAGGTACACGGTATGTGCGCTAAAGCATCGGCATCACGTGCTAACCGCAATATGGAAAACTTCTTTGTAAACGGAAGATACATAAAGAGCGCTATGCTTGCCCACGCGGTGGAGGAAGCCTATAAAAATGAGCTTATGGTAAAAAAATTCCCCGCCTGTGTGCTAAATGTTGAAATATCCCCCGAAATGGTTGATATAAACATCCATCCGACGAAGTTAGAGGCAAAGTTTGCCGATGAAAAAACAGTTTATCACGCAGTTTACTGGGCGGCAAAAAATGCACTTTACAAAAAAGCGTATGTGCCACAGGTGACAGAAAGCAAGCCTTCTCAGACAACCTATGTGCGCCCCACGCCTCAGGCGGTTAAGGAAATCTTCAGGTCAGCGCCTGAAATAAAAAAAGAAACACCAAAAATTGATTTTGATAAAGTGACGCCCGTAAAACCATATGAGCCACCAAAAACAGAACAGGCAAAAATCAGCTTTGGAGAAAATACATACAGAGCGCCCGGGAAAAAGATTGATGAACCAAAGCCTGAAATTAAGATAGAAATAAAAGAAGCTCCAAAACCTGTAATCGAAGAAATAAAAAAGACTGAAATAGTAAAAGAAAAACCTGTATTTAAAGTTTGCGGTCAGGTTTTTAATACGTACATAATAGTTGAAAAAGACGGAAAAATGCTTATGGTTGACCAGCACGCAGCCCACGAGAGATTACGGTACGAAAAGCTTTTGGCGCAGTACCAGGAGCGCAACATCGTAACACAGATTTTGCTTATGCCCGAAATCGTAAAATTAACGGCAAATGAATATGCGACATTCTGCGAAAATGAACAGGCAATCAATGATTTAGGCTATATTGCCTCTCCTTATGGCGAGCGCGAAATAATTGTGCGAGAAATTCCTATGGAGGCAGAAGAGTCAGGCATAGAAGAAACAATTTTTGAAATAATCTCAATGTTTGCTGCTAATCGTAAAAATATTGATGACGATCTCGCGTCAAAAATGCTTTACCGCATTGCCTGCAGAGGTGCAATCAAGGCAAATAAAGAGTTAAATAACTCCGAGATGGACAAGCTGCTTAATGACATCTTTATGTTAGACAACATCAACACCTGTCCTCACGGAAGACCAATAACCATAGAATTCACAAAAGATTTTATCGAAAAACAGTTTAAAAGGATAGTTTAAATGAACAAGGTAATTGTAATTGCAGGCCCTACCGCTACGGGAAAAACTGCCCTTTCGGTGCGGCTGGCTAAAGATTTGGACGGAGAAATTGTATCTGCCGACTCAATACAGATTTATAAAAAACTTGATATAGGCTCAGCAAAACCAAGTATGGAGGAGCGTGAAGGAATACCGCACTACCTTATGGATTTTGTATCAGCGGACGGTGTTTATTCTGTGGCTGACTATGTTCAGGACGCCAAGGAAAAAATTGACGATATCCTCTTGCGTGGAAAAGTTCCTATTGTAGTTGGAGGCACTGGACTTTATATTTCATCGTTGGTTGATAATGTTGAGTTTTCGGAATCACGTCAGGATATGTCTGTACGTACAAGACTACAGGAAGAGCTATCTAAAATCGGACCTGAGGCTATGCACCAGAGGTTAAAAGATATAGACCCTGAATCAGCAGAAACAATCCACCCTAACAACACAAAAAGGGTAATAAGAGCCTTGGAAATTTATGAAACTACAGGCAAAACAAGAACAGCCTACGAGGCAGAATCAAAGCTTAATAAATCTCCTTATGACTTTTGTCTTATCGCCCTTAGTTGCGATAGAGAGCTTTTGTATGAGCGCATCAACCGCCGTGTTGACATTATGACAGAGCAAGGACTTTTTGATGAGGTTAAGGGCTTGCTTGATGAAGGTGTTTCGAAAGATGCCCAGTCAATGCAAGGCATTGGCTACAAAGAGGCAGTAATGGAAGTACGCGGCGAAATTTCAAAGGAAGAAAGCATAGAATTAATTAAGAAAAACAGCAGAAACTACGCAAAGCGCCAATTGACCTGGTTTAGGCGTTGCGGGTATACTTGGTTTGATTGCTTAGATGAAGAATTGTATGATAAAGTAAGAGCTTACATCGGAGAATTTGGTATATGAATAATTTAGACGCATACCGCGGCACAGTTGATGAAATTATATATATGAACGAAGATAACGGCTACGCTATCTTTGACCTTGAGGACGCAGACGAGGGGTTAATTACCTGTGTAGGTACTGTGCCCTATATTAAGTGTGGCGAAATTTTGGTAGTATGCGGCAAATGGGTAAACCACCCAAACTACGGAGAACAGTTAAAGATAGAATACTTTGAGCGCATTGAGCCTGAAACAAAAGACTCGATATTAACTTACCTTTCATCGGGTATCATCAAGGGAATAGGACCAAAAATGGCGGAAAAAATCGTTGATATGTTTGGCGAGGAAGCCCTTCGTGTGATTTCTGACACACCTGAACGTTTGGCGAAAATCAAAGGCATTTCCCGTGAGCGTGCTGCTAAAATAAGTGAGAGTTATATAGCGGTTCAGGACAAAGAGCAACTTATTATGTTTTTGCAGAAATTCAACATTTCTGCAGGATATGCTATTAAGGTTTATGACATTTTAGGGAAAAATGCCGTTGAAAAAATCAAGGAAAATCCCTATATCCTTTGTGAGCGTGTGCGTGGTATAAGCTTTAAGGCTGCAGACCGCGTGGCATCACTTTCCGGCGGCGATAAAGGAAATCAGGACAGAATAAAGGCAGGACTTAAGTATATTCTTACATATTACGCAGGCAGCGAGGGACATACATACCTGCCCCGTGAGATACTGATTTTTTATGCGATTAAGATGTTAGACGTTGATGAAACTGCAGCGCAAAATGCTCTTACCAAGCTATTGTCTGAGCATCAGCTTATATTAAAAAAAATAGAGGATGGCAAAGACGCCATATTTTTACCCGCGCTTTTTTGTGCGGAGCAATTAATTGCAACCTGTGTAAAAGATATAAACAACGGAATTTCAGAGACAGCGTTTAAGAACGCAGACAAAGAAATAGAAAAGATTGAAAAAGAAGAGCAGATTGAATTGGCAGAACGTCAGCGTGAAGCGGTGCGTTGCGCCATCTCTTCAGGACTGACAGTTATTACAGGTGGTCCCGGTACAGGTAAAACCACCACTATTAATTTTATTATAAAGCTTTTTGAAAAGCAGGGCGATAAAATTGCCCTTTGCGCTCCCACAGGAAGAGCGGCAAAGAGAATGACGGAGCTTTGTGGGCGTGATGCTAAAACAATCCACAGATTATTGGAAATTGACTACCGCGAGGACGATGTATTGCGTGAATACTCAAGAGGCAATGCCGAACCCCTAGCAGAAGATGTGGTAATTGTTGACGAGGTTAGTATGGTTGATGCCATACTTATGGGCGCTTTAATTTCTTCTGTTAAATACGGCGCAAGAGTAATACTCGTTGGCGACAGCGACCAGCTTCCGTCAGTAGGCGCAGGTAACGTGCTTTCTGATATAATAGGCAGCGGCAAAGTTCCTGTAATTCGGCTTGAAACGGTTTTCCGTCAGGCAGAGGAAAGTATGATTGTAGTAAATGCTCACAGGATAAATACAGGGGAGTACCCCATACTTAACGCCAAGGACAAGGATTTTTTCTTTGTTGAGGCAGAAAACACGGAAACCACCTACGAAAAGCTGATAGACCTTGTCTCGCGCAGACTCCCTGCCGCATACAATCTTGATGTTTTTTCCGATATTCAGGTAATAACACCTATGAAGAAAACCGCGTCAGGTGTGTACGCGCTGAACGAAGGTCTGCAAAAAATCCTGAATCCCAAGGAAAAGGACAAGCCAGAGCGTGAGTTTCAGACAAGAATTTTAAGATGCGGCGACAAAATAATGCAGATAAAGAATAACTATGACTTAAAGTGGAAAAAGGATGATGGCAGCGAGGGCTACGGCGTTTACAACGGCGATATAGGAAGAATTACAGGTGTTAAATCTACCTCTGTAACCATAACCTATGATGACGGCAAGGTTGTTGAATATGAAAATTCCCAGCTTGAAGAAATTGACCACGCTTATGCCATTACCGTTCACAAAAGCCAGGGTAGTGAATTCGACACAGTTGTTATGCCAGTATTTCGGGGGGTGGACAAGCTTTTTACAAGAAACCTTTTGTATACGGCGATCACTCGAGCTAAAAATCGTGTGGTGCTGGTAGGACAAAAAGCAGCACTTTTAAAAATGGTGGACAACGACTACGAGGCAAAAAGATTTTCATACCTTAAGGAGTTACTTATAAATGAATAATATCCAGTATGATTACATAGAAGAATATATAAATAACACACACAAGAAAGAAGAGCCATTCTTTGCAGAGCTACGCAGCTTTGCTGAAAGCAACCACATCTATATAGTAAAACCTCAGGTGGAAAAGTTACTTAGCGTTTTAATGTCCGTTATAAAGCCTAAAAACATCTTAGAGGTTGGTACAGCAATTGGATACAGTTCTATGCTTATGCTAAAGTATGCAGGGGAAAGTGCGAAAGTTACCACCATTGAGCGTGATGCAAGCGTGCTGTCACAGGCAAGAGAAAACATAAAAGCGCGGGGATTTGATGACAGAATACACACAATTTTTGGCGACGCTACAGAAGTTTTAGGAAGTATAAGCGGCGAGTATGATTTTGTATTTATTGACGCGGCAAAAGGACAATATCGTGACCATTTTGAAAAAAGCTTGAAATTAATAAAATCAGGTGGCATAATATTAACAGACGATGTTTTGTATTTCGGTATGACTGCAAGTGATGAGCTTGCAACAAAAAAACATATCACAATTACAAGACGCTTGCGAGAATATTTAAATTTTCTTTGCAGTGATGAAAGATTTGAAACTACCATTTTGCCAATCGGCGACGGTGTGGCAATAACTTATGTAAAATAAGGAGAAGAAAATGTACGTAATTTTAGGAATAGGCAACCCAGGTAAAAAATACGAGGGCACACGGCACAATATAGGCTTTATCGCTCTTGATTATATGGGTTCTCACTACGGCATAAAAATAAATAAGATAAAGCACAAGGCATTAATTGGAGAGGGAAACATAGCGGGGGAAAAGGTGATTTTAGTTAAACCCCAGACGTATGTTAATCTTTCAGGCGATAGCCTCAGAGAGGTTTGTACTTTTTATAAAGTACCCCCTCAAAATGTAATAGTTATCCACGACGATGTAAGTCTTGATTGCGGCAAGGTGCGTATTCGAGCTAAAGGCTCTGCAGGCGGTCACAACGGCTTAAAGTCTATAATACTTAACTTAAACAGTGACGAATTTATAAGAATAAAAATGGGAGTAGGCGCTGCCCCTGAGCACTACGATTTAGCCGACTGGGTGTTGGGTAAATTTTCAAAAGAGGAAATTACCCATATGTCTTGTGCTGTAGATGCTATGGTTGAAGATGCCGTTCCTATGATTATAAAAAACGGAGTTGAGGCTGCTATGAATAGCTTCAACGCAAAGGTGTATTGATGTTACTTTTAAACACAGCCAAAGAGCTTAGTTCCTACAACCAAATAAAGAAATTAGCAGGCAAAGGTGCAAAGAATGTAGTAGGGCTTACCCGCCCTGCAAAAGCGCATTTTGCCGCGTCGTTGTGCAAAGATTTAAATGTTCAGGGCGTATATGTGGCAGACTCTGACTATGAGGCAAAGCGCGTTGCGGATGAGTTTATGTACTATCTTCGGGATAACGTTTACTATTATCCCTCAAAAGAGCTTGAATTTTATAAAGCAGATGCTAAGAGCAATGAGCTTTTGAATCAACGCTTTGAGATAATAGAAAAGCTTGCATTTTCTGAGAGAAACGGAACAATTACAGTTATGTCGTTAGATGCCCTTTTGCAGTTTACAGTGGACTTAAATTCCTATAAGGAAAGTATGCTGACACTCTCTGTAGGGGACGAAATACCCCTTGAAAGATTAGCAAAAAAGCTTGTTGACTTAGGCTATACCCGTGAGGATACAGTAGAGGGCAAGGGACAGTTTGCAATCCGTGGTGGAATTGCAGATATTTTTGGACCATCACAGGAAAACCCTGTAAGAATTGAATTTTTTGGCGACGAGGTGGACTCAATACGAATTTTTGACGTGTTCACACAGGTTTCCGTTGAAAACGTAGCGGAAGTTTCCGTTGGTCCTGCAAACGACAGCTTTGCAGCTAAGAACCGCGAAACCTCAATTTTAGAGTATTTTAATGACGACGCTGTAATCTTCTTTGATGAACCGCAGAAAATTTCAGAACGCTATGAGGGTCTTAAGTGGGATATTGAAGAAACGGTCAAAGCACTTGCTGAGGATAATGAAAACTTTATATTTAAAGAAAAATATATCCACGACTACTACGATGTTTTGCGAGAAGTTTTAAAGTATGAATTTGTAGGACTTTTAGAATTACCGTTTCCTTGCCGTGACTATAAGCCTGTGGCTGAAATCAATTTAGTCGTAGGGGACTTGGGAAAAACCTTCGGCGAGCGAGATAGATTTTATGAAGAATTAAAGGATTTTCAGAAAAACGGTTACACATTGATTTTTTCTGTAAATCTTGATGTGAGAGAAAAATTATGTGAGGATTTAACAACTCACGGCTTTAAAATAAACGAAACGGAAAAGCTTTTAAAAACTAAAATAAATTTTGTAGAAGGAGGCTTATCGAGAGGGTTTTACTACGAGGAAGAAAAAATTGCAATCTTCGGCTCGGAAGAAATCTTCGGTAAAGCTCCAAAGAAAAAGGGCAAGCGCAAAAAGCTAGATTCTGCCAGCAAAATCCGTGACTTTAACGATTTAGACACTGGCGATTACGTTGTTCATCATACTCACGGTATTGGACAGTATTTGGGACTTGATACCTTGGAGGTAGAGGGGCAACGACACGACTATTTAAAGATAAAGTACAACGGCGATGATTTTTTGTATGTTCCCACATCTCAGCTTGACATTCTGCAAAAATATGTGGGCAAGGAGGGAACGATCCGCTTAAACCGTATGGGCGGAGCCGACTTTGCAAGACAAAAGAAAAAGGTAAAAGCATCAACTGAAGAATTGGCGCGTGAACTGGTAGCTCTATATGCTGCAAGACAAAAAGCGCAGGGTTTTGCCTATTCTCCCGACACAGAATGGCAGAAGTCCTTTGAAGAGGCATTTCCTTACGTTGAAACAGACGACCAGTTAATCAGTATAGCTGAAATTAAAAAAGATATGGAAAGCTCACGTCCTATGGATAGACTCCTGTGCGGCGACGTTGGCTATGGTAAAACTGAGGTGGCTCTTCGTGCAGCGTTTAAGGCGGTAATGGATTCAAAGCAGGTGGCAGTTTTAGCACCCACCACCGTTTTAGTTATGCAGCACTTTAACACATTCTGTGAGAGAATGAAAAAGTACCCCATAAGGATCGCTGAAATCTCACGGTTTAAGACCAAAAAAGAGCAGACACAGATAATAAAACAACTAAAATCTGGCGAAATTGATGTTATCATCGGCACTCACAGATTGTTGGGTCAGGATATAGAATTTAAGGACCTGGGACTCTTGGTGGTTGATGAGGAGCAACGTTTCGGCGTAAAGCACAAAGAACGTATAAAAGAGCTTAAAAACAACGTAGACGTTTTAACACTTTCTGCAACCCCCATTCCCAGAACACTCCATATGTCGATGATAAACATTCGTGATATGAGTGTGCTGACAGAGCCGCCCGAAAACCGCTTTCCTGTGCGAACTATTGTAATGGAGAAAAACGACGCAGTCCTACACGACGCTATTCGTCGTGAACTTTCCCGTGGAGGTCAGGTTTACTATATTCACAACAGAATAGCAAGTATCGAAATGAAGGCAAAAAAGCTTCGTGATGCATTTCCTGATGCAAATATTGCTTTTGCCCACGGAGCGATGGACGAAGACACCTTAGAGCGCATTATGATGGATATGTCAGAAGGTACTATTGATGTTTTGGTGTGTACAACGATTATCGAAACAGGACTTGATATTCCTAATGTAAACACCATAATCATAGAAGATGCCAACAGAATGGGACTATCTCAGCTTTATCAGCTAAAGGGAAGAGTTGGAAGAAGCTCAAGGCGTGCCTTTGCCTACTTTACCTATCGCCCTGATAAGATGCTCAATGAAGTGGCTGCAAAGCGCCTTCGCGCAATTAAAGAGTTTACTGAATTCGGCTCAGGCTTTAAGATTGCAATGCGTGATTTAGAAATCCGAGGTGCAGGCAATATCTTAGGTGCAGAACAACACGGACATATTGATACTGTCGGTTATGATATGTATTGTGAGCTTTTAGCACAAAGTGTCAGCGAACTGACAGGAGAGGTACCCAAGGAAAGCTGGCAACCCAATATTGATATAAATGTTGAAGCCTACATTCCGCCAAGCTACATTAAAAATCATTCCATCCGCCTTGATATTTATAAAAAAATTGCCTCTATTGAAAATGGTGAGGATAAGCTAGAGGTAGAGGGCGAAATCTGCGACCGTTTCGGCGATATGCCAAGGGCAGTTGAAAGCCTGATTAAAATAGCAGAAATCAAATATCTTGCAAAGGATACGAGCATTTCAGAAATTACAATCAAAGACGGAAATATTGTGTGTTATTTCCGCGGAGAAATGGATGTGCATGCCGTATCGGGACTTGTAGGAATGTTTGAAAAGAGATTTTTTATATCAGCAGGTATAAAACCTCATATGGTACTAAAACCCAAGCCCACAGGTGGAGAGGATTTGCTGGAAACTGTTAAAAAATTGTTGCAAGAGTACAATAAACTATTGCATACGGAAAATTTTTAGTGTATAATATATACGATTACATTTTACAAAGGAGTGTTTTTGTTGAAAGGATTCAAATCAGCAATTAAGTGGATTGCTGCTATCGTGATAATCTGTGTGGCTTTGGTATTTTTAGCAAGCATTAACGGTCTTAACGTTTCACGCACAGTTGTTACAGTAGGCAGTAACGAAATTACAGAGGCAGAATTTAAGTATTATGTGGAAATGGCAAAGCAGTCAATTGCGACAGAACAGGGCATTGCCGACGAAGAAGCTTTAAAAGATTTCCTTAAAAACGGCGAGGTTGACGGAAAGCCCGCAGCGGACGCTATCAAGGAAAAGGCTTTAGAGGATATTATCCGCACAGAGGTTGCAGTAATTAAGGCAGCAGAAGAAAAGGTCGCCCTTTCCGATGAAGAAAGAGCAGCGGCGCGTTCTATTCTCACAGCAACAGATGCTGAAACAACTGCAATGCTCAAAGAAACAGAAAAAGCAACAGGCGCAGACAAGTACCTGGTTGCAGACATTATGGAAAAAATCTATCTTTCAAATGCTTACTATAACTTTGTAACAAGCCAGAATGCAGAGGCATTTACTCCTGCAGAGGGCAAAATTACAGAAGAAATCGAAAATTCTTACGCTCGTGTTAAGCACGTTTTAATTCAGAATCAGCCCACAGAGCAGAATGAAGATGGTTCTGTTCCCGAAACAGAGGGTTATGCTGAACAAGCAAAGAAAAAGGCTGAGGAAGTTTTGGCAAAAGCAGTTGCAGGCGAGGACTTTGATGCGTTAATAAAAGAATACGGCGAAGACCCCGGTATGGAGTCAACTCCTGACGGTTATGTAATCGACAAAGCAGGTTACTTATCTGACGGTTCAGGTGCAATGGTCGCAGAATTTACAAAGGGCACATTCGCAGTTGGCTCAAACGAAGTAAATCCTCAGCTTGTTGAATCATCATACGGCTGGCACATCATTAAAAGATGTGATTTAACTCCTACACACGCAGACTACGCTACAATTGAACAAAATGCAAAGTCAATCATTATGTACGATATGTATGAAGCATACCTTGATGAAGCAAAGGTTGCAATGGAAATAAACATTAAAGAAAACGTAATTTCTAAGATTAAGGTTAAATAATTAAAAGCCGGGAAATTCCCGGCTTTTTGATTCCGGTAAAAAATATAAAAACTTTTAAAAAGGTCTTTACAAATATTAAGTTTTGTGTTAAAATACTTTTGCTACCGATACTGGGGATGAGGTGTCCCTCGACATTGACCTTATTCTCGGCATACGGCAAATATTGATAAGAGGAGGAAATATCTATGCTTAAAGAAGTAAAGCAGGAAATCATTGCAAAGTACGCTATCCATGAAGGCGACACAGGTTCACCTGAAGTACAGATTGCTATTCTTACAGAAAGAATCAATCACTTAAACGAACATTTAAAGATGTTCAAGCAGGACCACCACTCAAGACGCGGTCTTTTAAAGATGGTTGGTCAGCGTCGTGGTCTTTTGAGCTACCTTAAGAAGGTTGATATCGAAAGATACCGTGCGATTATCGAAAAACTCGGTCTTCGTAAATAATTTAATGAAATTTTTAAAGTGCCACGTTACTGCTTTTACGCTGATGTGGTACTTTTTTCTGCCTTTTTTTGAAGAAATTTGGCGATTTTTTAGTTTACAAAATGATTACAATGTGGTACAATGGAATAGTATTATTGTATAAGGTGAGGTAAAATGATTATTAATCCGATTAGTGAAGGACCTCAGAACAATTTTATTCGTATTCCTGAGGCTGCTTGTGACAAGTTAATACAGTCGGGCAAGTCAGTTTACCTGAGCGTTTATATGTTTGCGCTGTCCCAGTATTACAAGGGAAAAACGGACATAACAAACGGTTTTATTGCAGACAGTCTCCACATAAATATTATTGATGTGGTAAATGCCTTTTTGTACTGTTCTTCACAGGGATTGTTAAAGATACATAACTTTTTGAGCATTGAAGATACTGAGTTTGATGTTGAGTTTTGTTTTGATGTAAAGTACAAGGTAAATCTTGCTGATTTTAAACCTCAGTATCGCAGTGGCGAAATCAGTAAGAAGATTTCTGAGGACAGCAAGCTATCTCAAATGTACAAAATTGTCAGCACCACGCTGGGCAAAACATTAAGCTCTGCTGATATTGAGATTTTGTATTCTATGCACGACTACTACCGACTTCCTCCTGAGGTTATATTGGTTATGATCGAGTATTTCGTATCACGCGGCACAACTACTATGCGCAAACTGGAAAAGGAAGCGCAAAAATGGGCAGATGCAGGCGTTGATACAGTTACCAAGGCGAAGCGACATATTAAAAAGCGTGAGGAATTTTTGTCCTATGCCGGCGCTGTAAAGCGAATAGTTGGCGCAATAGAACGAAAACTAACAACCAAGGAATTAGAATTTATAAGCAGATGGCAGCAGGAGTTAAGGGCAACACCTGATGCTATTAAAGAAGCTTATGAAATAACAATAAACAACACGGGAAAGCTTTCATTTAACTATATGAACAAGGTGCTTGAGGCTAAAGTAAACGACAAGCAAAAACCAACTCCCATAAAAAAGGAAACTGCCAAAAAGCCCAGATATGATTATTCTGAGCTTGAGAGAAAGGCATTTATGAAGGTAACAGGCAAAGGTGGTGTACAAAATGGCGTATGATGCTGAACTCTATAAAGAAATAGACCTTGCATATGAGCAAAGAAGAGAAGAGAATGTGCGTGATTTAGAACGCAGAAAGCAGGCTGTTTTTGCACGCGTTCCCGAGCTTTACGAAATAGACTATGAGATAAAATCATTAGGCTTAAAGCTTTATAAAATAGCATTAAATAATACAGATGTTAAAGAAGAGGTATCAAAGCTTCGCGCAAAGCAGAAGGAGCTTTTAGAAATAAAAAAAGCGCTTCTTAAAGAAAACGGCTACAGTGAGGATGAGCTTTCCGAAAGATTTCATTGCAGCATATGCCGTGACAGGGGAACTGTTGACGGCAAGGTATGTGAATGCTACAAAAAGCTCTTAACAGAAAAGGCGTATGAGCTTTCAAATTTATCAGCACAGCTCACGCACCAGACATTTGAAACCTTTGATTTATCGCTTTATTCGGAAGAGGTAGATGAATACTACGGAGTATCGCCCAAGGAGCATATGCAGAGGATTTTAAATATCTGCAAAGACTTTGTAAAGGATTTTGATGCACAGGACACAAACCTTTTATTCTGGGGCGAACCTGGTCTCGGCAAAACATTTCTTTCTACCTGTATAGCAAAAGAGCTTATTGAAACAAATCATTCTGTAATTTACGAAACGACTTACAAAACGTTTTCGATGCTTGAAGAACTGAAATTCAAAAAGACAGACAACGAGGATAAGCTCCGCTTTAAAGTGGAAAAGCTCTATTCCTGCGACCTTCTGATTTTGGATGATTTAGGCAGCGAGTTTTCTACTCAATACACTACAGCGTCGCTTTTTGACATCGTAAACTCAAGATTGATTTCAGGAAAGAAAACTGTTATAAATACAAATCTCTCCATGGCAGAACTTGAGAAAAAATATGGAGAGCGTGTAGTATCAAGACTTTTTGGTCATTATCAGGTTTTGAATTTTATTGGATCAGACATAAGAATTGATAAATCTGTAAATAATTAAAACACGGAGGTGTTTAACAATGGATAGAAAAGAAATCATTGAAAATTTAAAGGCTAAAGGTGTTATTTTTCAGGATGAAGCGAATGCCTACATTGATGAAACAGTAATAATCGGCGAAGGAACAGTAGTTGAGCCTAATGTGAGAATCCGCGGCAATACCGTAATCGGTAAAAACTGCGTTGTTGGATTTTGCTCAGATATTGTTGATTGCGAAATTGCAGATGATGTAAACATCAAGCACTCAGTACTTACTGAGAGCAAAATTGGCGCAGGTACTGTCGTTGGTCCTTTCTGCTACGTAAGACCCAAGTGTGTAGTTGGCGAAAATGTAAAGCTTGGCGATTTTGTAGAAATCAAAAATGCAAATATTGGCGACGGTACTAAGCTTTCGCACCTGACATATGTTGGCGATGCTGACGTCGGTAAGAAGATAAACTTTGGCTGTGGCACTGTTGTAGTAAACTACGACGGCAAGAATAAGCACAGAACAGTTATAGAAGACGGTGCCTTTATTGGATGTAATACAAACCTTGTTGCACCTGTTAAAGTGGGAGAAAATGCATTTACTGCAGCAGGCTCTACAATTACAGAAGATGTTCCGGCAGAGAATCTCGCTATTGCCCGTGCACGTCAGGTGAATAAGAGCGGTTGGGAAAGACCGAAAAAAATAGAAAAATAATTTTAATTAAAATATAATAAATAAAAAAAGGGGAGTTTTTTACAAATGGTAAACCACGGTAAGGACGTAAAGATTTTTGCTTGTAACTCAAATCCTCAGCTTGCTGCTAAAATCGCGGCTAACTTAGGTATGGAGTTAGGAGACTCAAATGTTGGTATGTTCTCAGATGGCGAAATCGCTATTAATATCAACGAAATGGTTAGAGGCTCAGATGTGTTTGTTATTCAGTCAACCTCAAACCCTGTAAACAACAACTTAATGGAATTGCTTATTATGATTGATGCCTTAAAGCGTGCTTCAGCATCAAGAATCACAGCAGTTATGCCCTACTTCGGCTATGCAAGACAGGACAGAAAATCAAAGGCAAGAGATCCCATCTCTGCGAAATTGGTAGCTGATTTATTAACAACTGCAGGTGCTGACAGAATTCTTACAATGGATTTACACGCAGCACAGATTCAGGGCTTTTTCAATATTCCTGTTGACCATTTAAAAGGCGGTAGATTATTGGCAGAGTATTATCTTGAAAAGTTCCCCTCAAGAGAAGATGTTGTTGTTGTTTCTCCTGACTTGGGTAGTGTAACACGCGCTCGTGACTTTGCAGCAAAACTCGATGTTCCGATTGCAATCATCGACAAACGCCGTCCGAAGCCCAATGTTTCAGAAGTTATGAACATCATCGGCGATATAAAAGACAAAACCTGTATCTTACTTGACGATATGATTGACACAGCAGGTACAATCACAAACGGTGCTCACGCTTTAGCTGAGCGTGGTGCAAAGGCAGTTTACGCTTGCTGTACACACGGTGTGCTCTCCGGCCCTGCAATGGAAAGACTTCAGAATTGCCCCATTGAAGAGCTTGTAACACTTGATACAATCGTTATCCCTGAGGAAAGAAAAATCCCCAAAATCAAGACAATCTCTGTTGCATCACTCTTTGCTGAAGCAATCAAGAGAATTTATAACGATACATCACTTAGTGAATTGTTCTAATACATAGTTAAAAAGGCACTCAGCATTGCTGAGTGCCTTTTTAAATCAAATTAGTGCAAAGATTTTGCCATCGCCGCCGCTCCT
This sequence comes from Congzhengia sp., assembly GCA_045649085.1. Lineage (GTDB taxonomy): Bacteria > Bacillota > Clostridia > UBA1381 > UBA9506 > Congzhengia. The sequence goes on along the minus strand of JAZRPE010000028.1, from coordinate 3,086 downwards.
ATGATTCCTGCGTCATTTCCAAGGGAAGAAATTTTGATATTTTCCATATTTTTAATTCTTTTTTTCAAGGGTAGCAAAATGTTGTTGCCCTGTTTGGATATTGCGCCACCAATAACAATTGCCTCAGGCTGAAAAATATTCACACAGTTTTGTATTCCTGCCGAAAGGTAGTCTATGTAAGTATCTATAACATTTTGGGCAACATCACACCCCGCACACGCTGCATCAAACACCGTTTTTCCCGTTACATCTTCCACGACCGTTTTTGCAAGTATACTGTCGGGGTTAGATTTTATAGCTTCTTTTGTCTGAGATATCAAGGCAGTTACAGATGCGTATTGCTCAAGGCAACCCCTCTGACCGCAGGGACACATCTCACCGTCAAACTTTATTATCATATGTCCAATATCGCAGGAATCCTTGCCGTTTACTGAATAGATCTGGCGGTTAATTACCGCACCACCGCCAACGCCTGTTCCAAGCGTCACCATAATAAATGTATCTGCCTCTTTGCCGCAACCGCAATAAAGTTCACCGTAAGCTGCACAAATTGCGTCATTTTCCAAAAAGGTCGCTTTTTGCGTGTGTTCTGATATAAATTCGCAAATTCTTGTATTGTTGTACGGTAAATTCGTTGCAAGAATCCCTATTCCCTTTTCGACATCAAGAGTTCCGGGAGAACCTATGCCTATAGCGTCAATGTTATATTTTTTATCAATCGCTACAATTTGTTTGGCTATATCAGATAAAATCTCCATATCCGTCCTTTCCGCTTTTGTGGGAATGGAATATTTTTCTATAATATTAAATTCATCATCTGTTACGCCAAATTTGATATTTGTTCCACCTATGTCAACACCTAAAATCATTAAAACACCCTTTTTCCGTCAATAAATGTAGCATAAAGCTCAAAATCTTCATCTAACACAGCAAAATCTGCACACTTTCCTACCTTGATACTGCCTAGACTTTTATCTGAATTCATGGTCTTTGCAGGGTTTAAAGATGCCATTTTTGCCACATCACCCATTGGATAACCATCACGCAAAAGGTGCTTAACACCATCTAAAAGCGTCATTGCACTACCTGAAATTGTTCCATCTTCAAGGCGCAGTACTCTGTCTTTTAAATATACCTTCTGACCATCTGCCATAAATTCTTTTATCTTTAATCCCGCAGCATACTCAGAGTCGCTTATCATATTAATATTGTCTGCGCCCTTTGCACGGTAAATAAGCTCTACCGTGGCGGGATGAAGATGCACATAATCACAAATCATTTCGCACTTAACTTTGGGATTGGTAAGTGCAGCACCTAAGATGCCCGGTTCTCTGTGGTCATACGCACGCATTGCATTAAAGGTATGCGTGGTTTGAGTTGCTCCTGCCAGAAATGCTTTCTCGGCTATATCGTATGTAGCATCTGTATGACCTAAAGAAACAGCTACACCACATTTTTTTGCATATTTTATAAAGTCTATAGCACCGTCAACATCAGGCGCAACAGTAATAAGCTTTAATAGTCCCTTACTGCTTTTTATCATTGCGTCAAGCTTTTCTTTGTCAGGTGCCAAAATATTTTCAGGATTCATTGCGCCCTTTTTCTTTATGTTTAAAAATGGGCCTTCTGCGTGAATTCCGATAATTTTTGCACCAATAGGCGTTTTGGCTGCATTTGCTATCGCCTTCATATTTAAAATAAGCTTTGAAAACTCTGTCGACGATGTCGTAATTGCCACAGAAGTAACTCCTTGTGTGGCTTCAAATTTAGTAATTTTTAGTATATCTTCTGTTTTATTGTTAACCCTGACACCATACGCGCCATGAAAATGAGTATCAATAAAGCCGGGTAAAATGTATTTACCCGACATATTGAGCATTTCGTCACCTGACAGATTTTCGCCTATTTTTGCTATTTTGCCTTCTATGACTTGTATATCACATTTTCTTACATTGAAGTTTTCATCTACAATGTGAGCATTTGCAAAAATCATTTTGTTTCTCCTTCAAAATCACATCTTTAAAGCCTTTTCTTTTGTCATTTCGATTAAAGTAACGCTGGCTGCTGTGCTTTCGGGTGATGCCACCTCAGGTTTTTTGCCTGATTTAATACAATTTGCAAAGTATTGAAATTGAATTGCATATGGGTTATCAGTATTTATCGGAATTCCTATATCTTCTGCAATAGTTTCGTTGTCGTGCTCAAATACAACATCCGTACCGTTGTCGTTCAAAACTCCGTCTCTGAAAATCATATAGCCATTTTCAAATACAGCTATAAACTCCTGTCTGAAGGGCATTTTTGTATTGTACCAGCCTGATTCCACCGACACGGTAAAACCGTCATAAAGGTACGTTACCGCAAGATAGTTGTTTCGGTTTTTTATATCATAATTAACACCCATAATATCTTTTGGCATTCCAAAACAATGTTGTACAAAGTCAACATCGTGAAGCATCATATCCAATCCTACGAGTCCGCTTTTTTCTTCGTCGTGGAACCATTCTTTTTGAGGAATGCTACTGATGCGCTTCATATCAAGGCGAAGTATGTTGCCGTACTTTTTGCTGTCTACAGGGTTCTTTAAATATCTGAACACCTCATGAAATCTTACAACCTGCGCTACCATGTAGAACTTGCCTGTTCTTTTTGCAACTTCGAGTATTTCATCGGTTTCGGCTTTGCTTAGTCCCATTGGCTTTTCACACAACACATTAAAGCCGCTTTCCAATGCTTTGATGGTGAATTCTTTGTGCAAATATGTAGGAGTACATATATCTACATAGTCTATTTCTTCGGGATTTTCTCCCTTTAAAAACTTATCGTAATCTGCATATAAGCGTATTGCATATATGTGCATGTCGTCGGTTCCTGTTATTCTTTCATTTGCGGCTTCAAGATTTATATCACATGCTGACACTATATCGATATCATCAATATTTTTGTATACATCGTAGTGACCCCAGCCTGCAACACCACCGCCTATACCTATAATTGCTATTTTTGTTTTCATTTTCTTTCTCCTATATTAATTCTTCTAAGAATTTTTTGGCATAGAGAATATCTTCAATCTGTTTTTCGCCACT
>JAZRPE010000027.1:0-8832 GCA_045649085.1 Congzhengia sp. | reverse complement strand
TGTGGAGATATTGACGTGCTATCTTTCGCTGCGGATATCATTAACTCCCCCGATTTTAAAGCCTTACTGGAAGAAGAGCTAAAAACAGGAGTAAGCTTTCCTGCTGCAAGAACACAGATTTTACGCGAACACTACCCTGATATTGATGAAAAGCTTATTTCTTCCCCAAACAACATTCTTGCGCTTGAATACATTAATGCATTATCTGAAATTAAAAGCAGCATTAAACCAAAAACAATAAAAAGAAATACAGATTTTGCATCCGCTTCGGCAATTCGTGAAAAAATACATAGAAACGAAAACGTCAAAGAGCTTATTCCTACTGATGTGCGCAAGACATATAATAAAAAAGCATATGATAATTTAATTTTATACCATTTTAGGAAAGAAAGGCTCGAAACTTTACACAAGATTTGTGATGTTGCAGAGGGACTTGAAAACAAATTTAAAAAAGCTTCACAGTCAGCAATAAGTTGCAACGAGTTAGCTGAGACTGTAAAGTCAAAGCGCTATACAAGAACACGGATTGACCGTATTTGTGTGAATTCGTTACTGGGTATTAAGGACTTCCATACGGAGCTCGAACCGCAGTACGCACGAATTTTAGCCTTTAACTCAACAGGACAAAAACTGCTTGCTGAAATGAAAAAGGTATCAAAAATCCCTGTTATCACAAAAGTAGCTGATGCAAAGCCTGATACAATGGATTATGAAATAATGTTAGAAAAAGACTTGTTGGCAACAGATATCTACTCCATTCTTACAGACAAACCTGCAGGATTAGATTATAAAACATCGCCTATTATATTCGAATAAACAAATAGCCATCTGAACTTCAGACGGCTATTTTAAATATAAAATACTTTTTTGTTTTGACTTTCTGCATAGCAAGCCGTGTAATACGAACCGCCTGATGTTTTCTTCACATAGGCAATTACACAGTCAGCATCATCAACCATACGTCGATTTCTGTCGTGCATACAGGTATCATAGTGAAAGGGCGCTAAAACCTTAACGCAATCAGCACGCGACAAAATGTATTTATATACCTTTTTATTATCTTCGCTCCACTTATTCTGCTGACCCTTGTGTGGAACGTAAATATGCAGTTGTATTTTGGGATATTTGTTCTTCAGCCCAAGGACCGTTAAAGCAGATAAAGTGTCAAAACCTAAAGCGCCGCCGTTTATAAAAACGGCGACACCTTCATTGATTAATTGTTCGATTTTGTCAATAAGGACAGGAATTATCTGCTCACGCACAGAAGCATCAATGTTTCTGTGACCTGTAAAGCAGCAAGAATTCATTATTCGTCGTCCTCTACAAATTCAATTTCGATTTTTTTGCTACAATTAGGGCAGATTAAGCTTTCGTCATTAATCATATCCTCGTCAAAGTAAACTTTTTCGCCGCAACCGTCACATTCTACCTCGTAGAATTCCATATCTTCGTCATCATCGTAGTATTCGTCGCAATCGCCGTCACAGCCATCACAATCACAACAATCATCGTCTTCGTCGAAGATTTCATCAAGGTCGTCAAAAATTGCGTCTAAATCTTCGCACACTTCGTCAAGACATTCTTCAACATCATCGAGTCTTTCTGAGTTTTCTGCAACTTCGTCATCAAGCTCATCAACTGTGATTGCCATTTCATCTAAAACCTCGATGATTTTTATTAATAATTTGCCCTCGTCTTTTGTTTCATCAAGCTTTAAGCCGTCTGCCAATCCCTTTAAATATGCAGCTTTTTCTGAAAGATATGCCATAGTAGTTACTCCTTTCAAAAATAAAAATTATACTCTTTCCATATATTCGCCTGTTCTTGTATCAACACGGATTTTTTCTCCCTGGTCGATAAAGAGAGGAACATTAATCTGCGCGCCTGTTTCTAAAATAGCAGGCTTTGTTGCGCCTGTTGATGTATCGCCCTTGAATCCAGGTTCTGTTTCTGTAACTGTAAGTTCAACAAATGTGGGGGGTTCGATACCGAACACGCTACCCTTATATGAAAGAACTGTTACATTCATATTTTCTGTAACGAACTTTAATGCATCGCCTAACTGGTCAGCACCTAAAGGCATCATATCAAATGTTTCGTTGTCCATAAAGTAGTAAAGGTCGCCATCACTGTAAGAATATGCCATATTCTTTCTTTCAATGTGAGCTTTGGGCATTTTTTCTGTGGGACGGAATGTTTTTTCAACAACACCGCCTGTGATTACGTTCTTTAACTTCGTACGAACGAACGCAGCACCCTTACCGGGCTTTACATGCTGGAACTCCTCAATCTGATATACGTTACCTTCAAATTCAAATGTAACGCCGTTTCTAAATTCTCCTGCTGAAATCATATATAAACCTCCAAAAATAAATATTCATAAGTATCGACACTATTATTTTAAATGATAACTGTAGAAAAAGCAAGTGATTTTTAAAGTTTTTTCCATTTTTTTCTCATTTTTACACACTTAAACATTTTTCTTGACTAAATATCCAAAGTTTATTATAATTAAACTGTTGATATTTTAAACATAGAAAGGGTTTGTTTCTAATGAAAACAGCTTATGAAATGACTATCGCAGGGTGTAAGCGTTCACTTCCCTTATGTCCTGTTAACGAAAATTTATATATAGGAGCATTCGTTATGTTCGGTGACGTGGAAATTACAGTTGCCGCAGCAAAAGCTCTTCTTGAAAAAGCTCCTGAATTTGACGTATTAATTTCTGCCGAAGCCAAAGGTATTCCGCTGGTTTATGAAATGGCACGTCAGGCAGGATGTGAAAAATACATCGTTGCAAGAAAAGCCTCGAAGCTTTATATGAGAAATGTTGTATCTGTTAAAGTAAATTCTATTACAACAGACCACGAGCAGGTGTTGTGTCTTGACTTTAAAGATGCTGAATATATGAAGGGAAAGCGCGTCTTAATCGTTGATGATGTTATTTCAACCGGCGAATCATTAAGAGCGCTTGAACATTTGGTAAATGAAGTAGGCGGTATTATATGCGGGAAAATGACAGTTTTAGCTGAAGGGGAAGCAGCGGATCGCGATGATATTATTTTCTTAGAAAAATTACCATTATTTGATAAGGACGGAAACATATTAGACTAAAAGCAAAAGCGGCTCATACGAGCCGCTTTTTTATTGGTTAAAACCCTCTTCTATAAGCTTTAAGCTTAAATTTATTACTGCTTCGATATCGTTTTTATCTGCCATCTCGGATGGTGAATGGATATAGCGTGTTGGGATTGAGATTGCGCCTGTGGCAACGCCTGCTCCCGTCAGGTGAATTGCGCCTGCATCTGTGCCGCCAAATTCTAAAACTTCTGTCTGGTAAGGTATATCATACTTTTTGCAGACGTCTATCATAAGTTGCTTTATATAAGGGTGACAAAGGATTGAGTTGTCCTTGATTTTAATTGCCGCACCAGCGCCTAATTTCACTGCCATTTTGCGTTTTCCCAATGTATCCCCTGTGCTTGTCACATCAAGCGCCACAGCATAGTCGGGATTAATGGATGTTGCTGCTGCTTTTGCCCCACGAAGTCCCAACTCCTCACTTGCCGCAAAAACAAAATACAAATCGTTTTTCTGCAATTTTATTTCTTTTATTACTCTGATTAAACAATAGCAAGCAACACGGTCATCTAACGCTTTTGATACTACTCTGTCGCCTAAATCTGCAAAATTGCCCACGAATGCCGCCGCATCGCCTATTGACACTTTCGTTTCTGCATCATCGCGATTTTTAGCACCTATGTCGATGTAAAGGTCAGAAAGCTTCAAATTCTTCATTATATCATCCCGACTGGCATCAACCGTCACTATACCCTCTGTACCATTTAAAAATCTGACTCTCTGGTATAAAGCATTATATGGCGAAACCCCACCCAAATTTGCAAAGCGGATATAGCCACTTTCCTCAATAAAGGTAGCCAAAATTCCTATTTCATCAGTGTGGGCATCAAACATCACGCGAGCGCCCGAGCCTTTTTTATGCGCAATTAAATTTCCCAGATTGTCACGGTAGATTTCATCGACATAATCTTTTATTTCATTTTCTATAAATTCACAGACTGCCTCTTCATTGCCTGAGGGACCTGTAATCTGTGTGAGTTTTTTTAGTAATTCCATCAGAGTTTTACCTCCTGTAAATATTTTTGTATTAACAACTTTTGTGCTTCATAATCTGCCTTGCTTATAACAGACGACGGCGAATGAATATATTTCGTCGCAACAGACATTGTGATTGTTTTAATACCGCCGCAAGACTGATGTATTGCTCCTGCATCATTACCTCCGGAAACTGTCTTCTTGAACTGATATGGGATATTGTGTTTTTGAGCTACGTGTTCTACATCTTTTAATATTTCTTTACTGTAATATGTTCGCATATCTGCAAAAAGCAGCACCACTCCTCCGCCACAAATGGTAGAATAATCTTTTTCCTCAACGTCAAATGTATCATTGCAGGCTGTGGTTTCTAAAACTATGGCAAAATCAGGATTTACTCTTTTTGCTGCAACCTGTGCACCACGCAGTCCTGTTTCCTCCTGGGCAGTAAAAACAAGGTATAAATCAAAATCATAGCGATTGTCAGCCAACTCTATCATAGCGGCACAGCCTAATCTGTCGTCCAGTGCTTTTGCCTTTATAAATCCGTTCCCAAATTCTACATATCCACTGTCAAACGTAGCATAATCTCCAAGAGAAATCTTCTTCTCTGCGTCTTTTTTGTCCTTTGCGCCAATGTCAATATAGAGCTCCTCAATTTCCATTCCTTTTGAGCGCTCAGATTTTTTTTGAAGGTGGATGGCTTTAGCGCCAATTACACCGTGGATAGCGTTAGTGCCTACCAAAACTTTTTTAGAAACTAAAACCGATGTGTCAATACCGCCTAAGGTGTCAAATTTTAAAAATCCTTCATCGGTAATTTTTGTAACAAAAAGCGCCACTTCATCCATATGGGCGCACACCATTACCTTTTTGGCATCACTTTTACCACAACGGTTTACGGCAATCAAATTCCCTATATTGTCACGGTAAATTTCGTCACATTTGTCTTTAATTTTATCAAAAATATATTCGCGAACAGGAGCTTCATACCCCGGAACGCCGCGAAGCTGGGTTAGTTCTTTAAGGTACATAGTGAAAACTCCTCCGTGTTTATTTTTTCAAGGGTACGGGCAATAAGCATTGCCGTCGCCTCTAAGTCTTTCATTGACAAGGTTTCAACAGTTGTGTGCATATAGCGCAGTGGTATAGACAACAAAAGTGTAGCAACACCAAGTCTTGATGTCTGCACAACCCAAGCGTCTGTTCCTGTGTGTCCGCTTTCTGCTTCTACTGAGTATTTTATTTTATTTTCTTCTGCTGCACATTTGGCAAGCTCAAACATTCTTCTATCAATATTAGGACCACATGTAATCACAGTCCCTGTGCCCAATTTAAAGGCAGATGCATTGCCACTGTCAGGCGTAGTGCCATGGCAAACATCTACAACAATAGCGCAAACAGGGTCGGTTCCGTACGTTCCTGTAACAGCACCCCTGAGACCAACTTCTTCCTGAACTGCACATAATACTGCCAGATTAAACGGAAGCTTCTTATCTTTCAATTCGCGCAGTGCCATCAAAAGAGATATTACTCCTGCTCTGTCGTCTAAGTATTTGCCTGAGATTTTTTTATCAAGCAACTTTACTGCCTCAGTTTTAAAATAAATCATATCTCCCGGAGTAACCAGCCTTGCCACATCATCGTGCCTCATACCGACATCGACTGCCATATCTTCAATTTTTGCTGCAGCATTTCGCTCATCCGTTGCCATCAAGTGCGGTGCACGGCATGCAATAACGCCATAAATTTCACGTTTACCACAGACAACTACTTCAGCCGCAGGTAAAATTCTAGGGTCTACTCCACCGATAGTTACAAACGTGATATAACCACGCTCGTCAATATCTTTTACCATCAAACCAATACCGTCAGTATGCGCCTCTATCATCACTGTGGGGGCGTTTTTGTCATCTGTATAGATGTAGCCTATCACATTGCCCGAAATATCCTTATTTACCTCATCACAGTATTTTGAGAGGAGCTTTTCTACAACAGGGGTAACGGTGTATTCAAATCCAGAAATGCCGCCTGCATTGGATAGCTCCATAAGATTTTTTATCATAATTTGTTTACCAGTTCTTTGAAAAGGTTTCCTCTTTCTTCAAAATTATTAAACATGTCAAAACTCGTGCTGGCAGAAGAAAGCAACACCACGTCGCCTGACGCAGCGTTTTCTTTTGCTTTAGCAACAGCTTCTTCATAAGTATTTACGAATAGTGTAGGAACATTTTTTCCGGTCTTTTTTACTGCTTCATCAATTACTTTCGATGTTGCACCAATAAGTATTAATGTTTTTACATGTTTTGCTATAGGCTCGCCTATTTCATCATAGGGTATTCCCTTGTCCTTACCGCCTGCAATCAACACCACAGGCTCTGAAAATACATTAAGAGTATTTATAGTACGGTTGGGAGATGAGTCAATAGAGCTGTTATAATATCTCACACCGTCAATTGTTCTTACTAATTCTATTCTGTGAGGCACGCCGCCGAAGTTGCGTGCTACCCTGTTTATTATGTCTTTACTAACAAAATCATATACAGCCGCAATAGCGGTCATATAGTTTTCTACGTTGTGCTTTCCGGGAATTTTTATATCATTTATGTTTAAAATTTCATCATCGCCGTAACAAATCATATCTCCCTTTAGATGAACAAGAGCATCAACTTTTGACGAAAAGCATCGTAGCTCGCCACAGGCTTTTTCCCCTATTTTTTCAGTTTCCTCATTGCCTGCGTTCGCAACCAGAATATCCTTCTCTGTCTGATAGCGCATAATGTTTTTCTTAGCGTCAATATACTCCTGATAATCTGTGTGCCAGTCCAAATGATTAGGTGTAATATTTGTGATTACTGCGATATGAGGACTTTTTTTCATAGTGTGAAGCTGAAAGCTTGAAAGCTCTAAAATCGCATAATCATCCTCACTCATTTCCTCAGCTTTAGTCATCAAAGGAGTACCTATATTGCCGCCTAAATGCACAGTAAATCCAGCTTCCTTTAACATTGTATAAATAAGCGTTGTTGTGGTTGTTTTTCCGTCGCTGCCGGTTACGGCAATGAGTTTAGCCGGACATATTTCAAAGAACACTTCCATCTCAGAGGTAATGATACTTCCCTTTTCTTTTGCCTTTAATATTGCAGGGTTATCATATCTCATACCTGGAGTTTTAAATATTACATCTCCCGATAAATCTTCAAGGTAATTATCGCCCAAAACCAACTTTACCCCTAATTCTTTCAGCTCCTGTGCGATGTCTCCAAGCTGTTCTTCTGTTTTTTTGTCATATGCAGTTACGTCAGCACCTGCACAAACCAGATACTTAATAAGAGGTCTATTGCTGATACCGATTCCGATGACAGATATATTCTTGCCTTTTACATATTCTTTAAACTGAGCCACTTTGCTCATAGTGTTCTCTCCATTCATATAAAACAATACAGTCTGTATTAGTTTATACAGACCGTATCGTTAAAATTATAAAAATTACATTTTCGCGTATTTTTTAAATTCTTCGTACGCAGCACTCCATGCATCCGCATCTTCGGGTTCGTATGTCTTAATGGGGAATGAATTCTTAACTATTTTTCTTGCTTCCGTTAAGTCTTTTACCTTACCTAAAGCCATAAGCTGAACTGCAGCATTACCTGTGCTGGTTGCCTCTACAGGTCCTGCTAAAACCTTCTTGCCAGTAGCTGATGCTGTAAAGCGGCAAACCATAGTATCCTTGATACCGCCGCCCACCATATGAACTGCACACAGAGGTTCGCCGATAACGTCCTCCATTGCCTCTGCTACCATACGGAATTTAAACGCTAAGCTTTGAGCTGCACAACGAATGATTTCTCCCTCTGTCTGAGGTACATACTGACCTGTACGAGCGCAATAATCACGAATTTTCTTAGGCATATTTCCAGGTGTTGCAAAATCGATATGATCAGGGTCAATAAAGCATTTAAAGGGTTCGGCTGCCCATGCTGCCTGCTCTAAATCGTTAAATGAAAATTCCTTACCTTCTCTTGCCCACTGGCGACGGCTCTCCTGAATAATCCAAAGACCCATAATGTTCTTTAAGAAACGGATTTTACCGCATACGCCGCCTTCATTTGTAAAATTGTATCCATAAGTTACATCGCTGACATTGGGTGTATCAAGCTCTGAGCCCATCAACGCCCATGTTCCTGTTGAAATGTATGCGTACTTATAATCCTCTGTTACAGGTACACTGGCAACGGCTGATGCTGTATCGTGTGAGCCAACTGCAATAACAGGAATTTTAGGACAACCTAATTCTTCGCAGATTTCATCTGACAACATTCCAACTACCTCGCCAGGCATAATGATGTCACAGAAAATCTCTGAGGGTATTCCTGCTTTTTCCATTAATTCTTTATCCCATGTTTTAGAATGTACTTCCAGCAACTGCGATGTTGAAGCGATAGAATACTCATTCTTCATAACGCCTGTTAACAAGTAGTTGAAAATATCAGGAATAAACAACATTTTATCAGCAATAGGAAGAAGCGGATCGTTTTCTTTCTTCATAGCCATAAACTGGAATATTGTATTAAAGAAATTAAACTGAATACCTGTTCTGTCGAATATGTACTTTTTGCCGATTACCTTGTCAGCGTACTCAATCATACCATCTGTTCTTGTATCGCGGTAGTGATAAGGATTACCAAGCATTTTACCGTTCTTATCAAAAAGACC
>JAZRPE010000026.1:0-38821 GCA_045649085.1 Congzhengia sp. | reverse complement strand
TAATTCTTGTTGAGGGAAGTCTTCATATACAAAAAGATGATTACTGGGGGAATCGCAGTATACTTGGCCATATAGCCGTAGGAGAAATGTTTGGAGAAACGTATATAGCACCAAATAGCGGGGCACTTCTCAATGATGTTGTGGCGATAGAGGACAGTGTAGCTTTATTTTTCAATGTTAAAGGAGTTTTAACGACTTGTTCCTCTGCATGTCGTTTTCACTCTATGGTAGTACAGAACCTGTTTTTTGCAATATCAGAGAAAAATAAAAGACTTGTACAAAAACTTGGGCATATGTCTAAGCGTACAATCAGAGAGAAACTTCTTTCATATTTATCTGAAGAATCAGAAAAACAAAATAAATCTGATTTTATGATTCCCTTTGACCGACAGCAATTGGCAGATTTTCTTTCGGTGGACAGAAGTGCAATGTCTAAAGAGCTTTGCAAAATGCGCGATGAAGGACTTATTCAATTTAATAAAAATCGTTTCGTATTAAATTGATAAAAATACATAATAAAAAAACGGAGAGTAATCTGAAGTAGTCAATACTTTGTAGACACAAAAAAGAATATTTTAAGCTGCCTGTTCAAGTCTGTATTGAACAGGCGGTTTTCTTTTTAGCTTTCGCGTAGGTTTTATGTAATTGAAATAATATATTGTTTCGTCAATGACCTTCTGTAAGTCATCACACTTCCGATATTGGAAGTGTGAACGCAGTACATCTTTGAATCTCCCAAAGAAAGATTCAATAAATGATGGTAGACACTTTTTTGTGTCTACCATCATTATATCACTTCACCTGTAAGGCTCTCTTTTAGTTTATACCTTCTGCAGTAAGGATGTCAGCGCCTTGTGTATACGCAGGGGTATCCTCTATTACTTTGTTTTTAAACACTTCATCTGTTATTTCCGAAATGCTTGAAACAGGCAAGACAGCTATACCTGTTGTATGCAAATAGCTTCTGTCATTTTCTTTTGGAATAAATACCTTGACCGCTCCGGCACTTTGAGCAGCTTCTACTTTTTCTTTAACTCCACCTACCGGCAACACATTACCGAAAATAGATATTTCACCCGTAAAAGCAAGGTCATTTCGAACAGGTATGTTGTGAATTGCAGAGTAAATAGCCAAAAAAATAGCGACGCCGGCCGAAGGACCATCTACAGGCATACCTCCTGGAAAATTAAGATGAATATTATAATTTTTAGGATTTGTGTTATACTTTTCTGCTAGCAACGTCAAAACGTTTTCAATTGAAGCTTTTACCGTGCTTTCTCTTTTCAGTTTCTGTCCTCTGCGCTCCAAAGTTTCACTATCTACTACACCTGTTACTTTGAGTACTCCTCTTCCCTTTTCGCATTCATTTGCCTTTGCTTCTATGGTCATTACAGCACCTTTGCTTGCCCCGTATACTGCAAGACCATTAACTCTACCAATAAATTCCTCATTGTGCACTTTTTGTTCAGGAACTGCAGCAAAACGAGAACATTCTGCCACCCATTCTATATCCTCCTGAGTTATTTTACTTCTTTTATCAAGTTGAGCATAAGAACCAGCGGTTTGAACCATATTTACGGCTTCTCTTCCGTTATCACAGAATTTTGAAATCAGATTTACCGCAGAATCACAAATATCAAAACCGCCTTTTTGTGCTGCATTTTCGCCTATTTTTATTATTTCTGCTTTAGACAACGGTTTAAAATATATTTCCGTACATCTTGAACGCAATGCCGGTGGTAGTTCCTCGGGAAGACTTGTAGTGGCTGCCACCAATCTGAAATCGGCAGGCATGCCCTTTTGAAAAATTTCGTGTATATATAAAGGAATTTCACGATTTGATTTCGAATAATAAGCCGATTCAAAAAAGACCTTTCTGTCCTCTAATACTTTAAGAAGCTTGTTCATCTGTACAGGATGGAGTTCGCCGATTTCATCTATAAAAAGAATGCCTCCATGTGCCTTTGTAACCGCACCTGCTTTAGGCTGCGGAATTCCTGCTGGTCCAAATGCGCCGGCCCCTTGGTAAATAGGGTCGTGTACAGAACCCATCAACGGATCTGCAATTCCCCGATCATCAAATCTTAATGTGGTTGCATCCATCTCGATAAATTTTGAATTTTGTGTAAAAGGCGACGCTGTATTTCTGATAGCTTCATTAAGAACTGTTCTCGCTGCTGCAGTTTTTCCAACTCCCGGCGGTCCGTAAATGATAACATGCTGTGGATTTTTTCCGCAAAGAGCAGCTTTGAGTGCTTTTATCCCATCTTCCTGACCCACGATTTCCTGCATTTTACTTGGTCTGGTTTTTTCAGACAAAGGCTCAGTTAAAGATATTTTTTGCAATTTTCTGAGTTTCTCTAACTCTCTCGATGCGTCTTTATTTATAGAGCTTTTTGTCGTTTTTTGAGAACGCACCATTGAATAAAAATACATTCCCATAACGCACAAAAGCCATATTTGCATAACCGTCATTATTATATTTAACATATCAACCCTCCTTACAAAAATTATTATTGACAGTTCACATTCTTTTATTTCAAAAGTTCATAAAATTTTAATTGTATTTTATTACAGTATGTGATAGAATTATTTATGAAATTTTTGATGAAAGTGAGTCTTTGAGATGAGTGAAAATAAAAATCAATCCTGCCATATTACAAGCATAGGTGGACAAGCTGTTATTGAGGGCGTTATGATGCGCGGACCTAAAGAATCTGCCATAGCCGTAAGAAAGCCCGACGGCGAAATTATAGTTGAAAAAAAACCTATTAACTCTTTTGTTGCAAAATTTAAAATAAATAAAATTCCATTTGTAAGAGGCGTATTTTCTTTTGTTGAATCTTTGATAGAAGGAACAAAGGCGCTTATGTTCTCTGCGGAGTTTTTTGACATAGAAGAAGAGGAAGATAAAAAGAAAAAAGAAGAAATGACAGAAGAAGAACTCAAAAACTTTGAAGCCAAGGAAAAGAAAACCTTAAATATTGCAATCTACGCTTCTGTTGTTGTTGCTTTGATTTTTAGTATAGGCGTGTTTATGTTGTTGCCCGCCGCAGTTATCGAAGGAATCAGACATTTTTTTGAGTTAAATCAGGTTGTTGTGAGTCTTTTTGAGGGCATACTTCGTATATTGATATTTCTTGTATACGTTATCTTAGTTTCTAAAATGGAAGACATTAAGCGCGTGTTTCAGTATCACGGTGCAGAACATAAAACTATTTTCTGCTACGAAGCAGGCGATGAATTAACAGTGGAAAATGTAAAAAAACAAAAAAGACTTCATCCCAGATGTGGCACAAGCTTTTTAATTCTCGTTATGATCGTCAGCATTATACTGTTTTCATTTATTTCTGCAGACAACGCGATTTTGAGAGTTCTTATAAGGTTATTATTACTTCCTGTTGTCGCGGGTATTTCTTATGAACTTATCAAGTTTGCAGGCAGACATTCAGGACCTGTAGTAAGGGTTATCAGCGCCCCAGGTATGTGGTTGCAAAAAATTACAACAAATGAGCCTGACGACAGCCAGATAGAGGTGGCAATCGAAGCTTTGAAAGCAGTTTTAACCGGTGATAAAAATGACGATAAGTGGTAAAATTACCATAGCAGAAGCACTAAAGCGAGGCACAGAATTATTATCAAAAAATAAAACAATTGAAACACCAAGACTTGATGCTGAGGTGCTTCTTTGTTGTATATTAAATTGTGAGCGTATAAGTCTTGTTGTTAACAAAGACAAACTACTGTCTGGCGAAGAACGCGATATTTATTTTTCTTATATAAAAAGAAGGAAAAATAACGAACCTGTCAGCTATATAACGGGGACTAAAGAATTTATGTCATTAGAATTTGATGTAACCGACGGGATTCTTATTCCTCGCCCTGATACAGAAATTCTTGTCGAGAAAATCATTGAGATTTACAGGGATAAATCTGTAAAAATAATTGATTTGTGCACAGGTAGCGGTGCTATCGCAGTAAGCCTTGCGTATTATTTAAATAATTCCCTTGTTTCCGCAGTAGATAAATATGATATTTGTGTTGAAACAGCAAGTAAAAATGCAATAAAAAATCAGGTTAAAATAAATATAATCAAAGCTGATGTGTTGAGTGATTTAGATTTTGGAGAAGTAGATTGCATCGTTTCCAATCCACCATACATTGAAACCGATACTCTCACTACTCTGCCCTCTGATGTGAAGGAGTTTGAGCCTATGTATGCTTTAGATGGTGGCGTTGACGGGCTTGTGTTTTATAGAAAAATCACAGATTTAGCTACTAAAAAATTACCCTCCGGAGGAATTTTAGCATACGAGATAGGGTATAATCAGGCTCAGGCAGTAAAAGAAATAATAAACAACACAGATGCATTTAAGAATATAGAAACAATCAAGGATTTGTCGGGACTTGACAGAGTTATTCTGGCTGAAAAGAGGTAGTATTTTGCAAAAGTATTCAAAATTACACAGACAAAAGCAAATAAAATTCTTAATAAGAGCAGGTATATCATTTGCAGTTGTTTTAGCTGTGATTTTAGCAGGTGTCGTCGCTGCTAAATTTGTACACATTACAAAGGAAAACGAAAAACCTGTCGTAAAAATTGAGAATCCCCTTGTTCCTGATGAAGTGTCACTGGTTATGGTTGGAGATAATCTTTTGCACACACCGCTTATCCGCAACGCGGAACAGGAAGACGGAACACTTAATTTTGACAGTCTTTATGAGGAAATGTTGCCATATTTTCAAGAAGCAGACCTATCTGTTATCGTTCAGGAAACTGTTCTTGGCGGTAAAGACCTGGGATATTCCGGTTATCCTATGTTCAACTCTCCTCAGGAGGTCGGCAACTCGATTGTACGGGCGGGATTTGATATTGTACTCCACTCTACCAATCACACCTTGGACAAAGGAGCAAGAGGTGTTGAAAACACTCTTAAGTTTTGGAAAAAATATCCCCAGGTTACTGTACTTGGTATAAACGAAAGCGTTGAAGCTCAAAATAGCATAACTTACCTTGAAAAAAACGGCATCAAATTTGCATTGCTCAACTATACGGATAGCACAAACGGAATCCCCACGCCTGCCGGAAAGGAATACCTTGTTAATACTGTAAACGAAGAAAAGATGATAAGCGACCTTTTAATTGCAGAAGAAAATGCTGAATTTACAATTGTTTTTATGCACTGGGGAACTGAATATTCATTGACAGAAAATGAATATCAGTCAAACTTAGCAAAACTTATGTGCGAAAACGGCGCTGATCTTATTATGGGTTCCCATCCTCATGTATTAGAGCCTGTAAAATGGATTGAAGCAGAAAACGGAAACAAAGCGCTTGTCTATTATTCTTTAGGAAATTATGTATCAAGGCAGAAAGAAGCAAATAATCTTTTAGGTGGTATGGCAAGCGTTAAAATTAGTCGCAACAAAGATAATGTCATCTATATCAAAGAAAGCTCCATAATGCCCATTGTGACACACTATAACGTAAATTCAAGAGGCTTCAGAGTATATCCTTTGAAGGACTACACGGCCGAACTTGCTGCGCAACATGGCGTCAGTCAATATGACGGCGAAGTAAGTGTCGAGCGTTTTGAAAACACATTTGAAAAAGTATTTGGTAATAACACTGCAATAACTTTAGACTATTAAAAATGC
Organism: Congzhengia sp.; assembly: GCA_045649085.1. Taxonomy (GTDB): domain Bacteria; phylum Bacillota; class Clostridia; order UBA1381; family UBA9506; genus Congzhengia. The sequence continues at coordinate 33,163 of JAZRPE010000026.1, read as the reverse complement.
GAGTAGATTAATCTACTCGCATTTTGCCCTTTCGTTTTAATACAATTATCAACGCCGTTCCGACAATTACACAAATAGCAGCTATCAACTGCGATATGCGAACAGGCCCTAAATAAAGACTGTCTGTTCTTAAACCTTCTATCCAGAAACGTCCCAAGCCATAAAGAGTTACATAGCTAAGAAACATTTCTCCGTCAAAAGTACGTTTTTTGCGCCTAAAAGTAAGGATTATAAAAACGCACAGATTCCACAGCGACTCATATAAAAAAGTCGGATGAAACATTAAGGTTTTACTAATTTCATCAATTTGCATTCCCCAAGGAAGTGTCGTTACCGCACCAAATGCTTCTGCGTTAACAAAATTTCCCCATCTTCCGCATATTTGACCGATTAAAAGTCCAAAAGCGCCTACATCAAAAGCTTTCATAACATTTATTTTCTTATTTTTACAATATATAAACGTAGAAATGCAAGCTCCTATAACTGCGCCGTAAATGGCAATTCCACCATTCCAGATTTTAAAAATGTCCAACAGATTATCGCGATAATCCGACCACTCAAAAATCACATAATAAATTCTGGCGCAAATCAAAGCACTAGGTAAGCCAAATATAAGAATGTCACTGATATTATCCCTGGTAAGTCCGTGCTCTTTAGATATCTTCATACCAAAAGCGTACGCAAGAATAATGCCAATTGCAATAATAACACCATACCAGTGAATATCAAAACCAAAGATACTCACAGTTTCAGCTATTTTAAGAGGTCCTATTCCGAGTCCGGGAAAGGAAATTGTGTTTATCATTTAAAATCACCTTATTTCGGGTCAATTACAGAAAGAACAGACAAGTTTTCGTCTAAGCTTTCCAACAGTCGTTTGTTAATGTCATTTACGGTAATTTCAGAAATAACATCAGTATAATCAAAAATTCCTATATTGTTAAATGCATTATTTAAAAATCCGTGAGCAACTGAGGTTATATGGTCTAACTGTTTTAAATATCTTCCAAGGTAAGCCTTTTTAAGTCGCTCTATATCCTTTTCTTTTATGCCGGTATTTTTCAGTTTTTTAATGCCTTCAAAGATAACCCGACGAACTGCATCAGGGTCATTGCTTTCTCCGGAAATACAGATATGACAATAGCTTTTTTCACACTCAGCATCAAAGTCTAAAAATCCCATAATTAGACCTTTTTCAACAAGCTCATTATAGATATCACTCGTCTTGCCAAAGGCAAGTTCGAGTATAATCGAATACTCACACGCTTTTTTTAAGAGTTTCTTGCCAGCATAACCAGTATCGGTATCCTTATACCCAAGAACAAAAGACGGTACAGACACGTCCATACTTTGACGTACGGTACTTTTTAAAACATTCTTAGGCTCAACTCCGTAATCTCTTACAGGCAGATTTTTCAAAATTTTATAGTCCTTAATAACATCTTCAACGCAGTTACCCACAGCCTCTGCATCGACATTACCAATGACAAATAAAATCATATTCGCCATATTATAGAAATTGTTATAGCACTTATATAATAAATCTTTATCAATTTTTGCTATGGATTCAACAGAACCTGCAATATCATTCTTTATAGGATGATTTTCATACATTGCGCCCAGTAAATTAATAGCACATCTCCAGTCTGCATCATCATCGTACATTTTGATCTCCTGACCGATAATTCCCTGTTCTTTTGCAACGTTTTCTTCGGTAAAATAGGGTTTACTTACATAATCCAATAAAATTTTAAGATTTTCTACAGGATTTTCCGTACATTCAAAAAGGTACGCTGTCATTGTGTTGCTGGTAAAAGCATTGGCGTTTGCACCATATTTCGCAAATTCTCCAAACACATTACCACCGTCAGGCTGTTCAAACATTTTGTGCTCCAAAAAGTGCGCTACACCGTTAGGTAAAACGGTAGGAACACTTTCTCCCGCTGCTGTGAAGACACTGTCAATTGAGCCAAAATGGGTGCCTATAATAGCATAACATTTGCTATAACCCTCTTTCGACATCACATATACACGCAATCCGCTATTATGAGTGCCAAAATACAGAGTTTCTTTAAATTTATCATAATACGTCTTAGTAAACTTCATTATTTTTCCTCACTTTCTTTTCCTGTAAGGAAATATATCATTTCGAGTTCTAAATTTCGAGCGACATAGATTACATCTTCGCGCGTTACAGATTCAATTCTTTCGGCAAATTCTTCAGGACTTATCAGCGTATTTGTGATGACATTGCCCAAATAATAATCGCACAAATATCCTATACTATCCCCCAAAACCTTGATAGAACTGGTTATATTTTTAATAGTAGCAGTAAACTCCTCTTCTGAAAAAACGCCCTGCTTTAGTAAGTTTACCTGAGTTAATATCTCGTTAATTGCTTTGTCTTTATTCTCTGTTTCAATTCCCGCTGAGATAATCATCGTACCACAGTAACGAGATAATCTGGAACCAGCATAATAGCAAAGACTAAGTTTTTCACGCACTTCATTAAATAATTTACTATGAGCTCCACCGCCTAAAATGCCGTTTGCAACCATCAGCTTGTAATAGTCGTCGCTATCAGCTGCTATATTGGTTTTATATCCCATACACAGCTTTGCCTGAGTCACATCAAAACGCTCAACAACCTCTTTGCCGCCAAAACTACCATCGTATAATTCACATATAGGGTACGAATGGTTTACAGGAGAAATATCAGCAATGCGTTTTTCGATATATTCCATAATTTTTGATACGTTGACATTACCTACTACAAATATGTCCATTGGGCAATTTTTCAAGGTTTCACAGTAAAAATCATACAGATTTTCAGGAGTAATTTCCTTTACCTGCTCAACGCTACCCAATTCGTATACTGAATAGGGTTTGCCCTCAAACATTAATTCGTTCAAACGCCACACAGAATAGGTGCGCTTGTCGTTTATCATAGCTTCTATATCATTTATAAGGTTAGCTTTTTCCTGATTTACATAGGTAGTATCAAAAGCGTTATTTAAAACCTTTGGTTCTAAAAGTATATCAAATAAAAATTCCAAAACTTTATCGAAAACCGCTTCTCCCGTCGGCAAATAGTCATCATTTACACAGGTGGCAGATAAATTCAATATCTGGTCAATTCCTTTTCTCCTTATATCTGACTTAAAAGACGCACCATAAAGTTCCTGCATATACTCAGAAATTGCGGTTTCTGTAGGTAGCTTTTCACTGCCGCGACTTAGCACATCACTAAGTAAAGCGCACTTTGCTGCAGTATCAGTTTTAAGTAAGTTATGGATATTTATACTGATGTAATTAGTTTTAAATTTCTCTTCAGGAATGTAATAAAGGTTTACTCCCTGCTTTAAATTAAAACATTTGACATTGTTCATTTTAATTCTCCTTGATAGTTTCAGCGTACACATCACGCTTTGAAATATTGCGGTCAGTTGCTACTTTTTTCATTGCTTCCTTTTTATCAAAGCCCTGTTTTATATAATAATTAATATGCTCTAAAATCGTCATTTTATCAAAAGGCGAGGTTTTTTCTCCCTCTTTGGTGCCCTCTACAATTAAAACAAACTCGCCTTTCGGCGAATTCTCTGTAAAATGAACAATAGCATCTTCTAAATCTGTGTACAAAAATTCTTCAAATTTTTTTGTTAATTCTCTGGCAACGGTTATTTTTCTATTACCAAAATATTTAAGCATATCATTTAAAGTATTTAATAGCTTGTGTGGAGCTTCATAAAAAATCAGTGTGTAGGCAGATTCCTTTACAGATTCTAAATGGTCTATTCTACTCTTTTTATTTACACTTAAAAAACCTTCAAAGGAAAATCGTTTTGTTGAAATTCCTGAACAAATTAAAGCATTTATTCCAGCCACAGCCCCTGGAACGGGAATAACCCTTATCCCTTCTTCAATGCACAACCTTACTAAGTCTTCGCCCGGATCTGATATTGCCGGAGTACCTGCATCTGAAACTAAAGCCGCGTTTTTTCCATCTTTTATACGGGCAACAATCTTTTCTCCGCGCTGTCTTATGTTGTGTTCATAGTAGCTTATCATTGGCTTTTGAATTTCAAAATGATTTAACAACTTAAGTGTATGTCTTGTATCTTCTGCTGCAATAAAATCTACTTCGCCTAAAATTTTTAGCGCTCTGTATGTAATATCCTCAAGATTTCCTATTGGTGTTGCAACAAGATATAAAACGCCATAATTTTCGTTCATTTTTTCCTCCGTTTAAAGGTTTACATATAAAGGTTTCGTAATAATTAAACCGCTCTTTCGGTCTTTTTGTGCTTCGATTAAAACTAAAGACGGCTCACTTTGCGGATTTGCTTGTACCATCGTAAGTCTTTTTGGCTGCAAGTTATTGCATCTCATCAAATAAATAATATCAGAAAGCCTTTCGGCCCTGTGTACCATATAAAACCTGCCGCCGTTTTTTACTAAGTAAGCGGCAGAAGAAATAACATCTTTTAATGTACACATTATTTCGTGTCGAGCGATGTTGACACTTTCGCTTACATTATTCTTTCCAGTGCCTATGGGCATATAAGGCGGATTACAGGTTACAACATCAAAGTATCCGCAATTAAAATTGTGCTTTACCTCTCTTAAATCACCGTTAACAACTTTAATACGTTCTGACAAGTCATTTAACTTTACACTTTTTTCTGCAAGTTCACAGACTTCATTTTGAATTTCTAAAGCTGTAATGTGGTTACACTTGGTTTTCATACAAAGAAGTATAGGAATAATTCCGTTACCGCTGCATAGGTCTATAAGTTTTTCTTTGGGTTTTGCCACTATAAAATCAGACAAAGCCGCTGCATCTGTGCCGTAACAAAACATACTTTTATTTTGAAGTATTTTAAAGCCTTCGCCTAAATCTTCAATTACTTCGTTGGGATTTAGTTCCATCATATTTCCTGTCTTCCTTCCAAGGCCCTGGTAATAGTGATTTCATCGGCATATTCAAGCTCTCCGCCAACAGGCAGACCGTGAGCAATTCTTGTGACCTTGATACCGAAATTCTTAAAAAGATTTGATATATACATTGCTGTGGCTTCGCCCTCAATAGAAGGATTTGTAGCCATAATTATTTCTTTTACGTTATTATCCTTGGTTCGAACCAAAAGTTCTTTAATCTTAATATCGTCAGGACCTATTCCGTCAATAGGAGAAATAACACCATGAAGAACGTGGTATACACCATTAAATTCTCTGGTTTTTTCCATTGCGACAATATCCTTTGGATTTTCAACAACACAAATAACAGAAGCATCTCTTTTCGGGTTCGAACATATAGCACACGGCACTACGTCGGTCAATGACTGACAAGTAGGACAGAATGTGATTTTTTCTTTTGCTTCAGTCAACGCGTGAGAAAACCGTTCAACATTTTCTTTTGGTTGCTTCAAGATATGAAAAGCAAGACGTTCAGCTGAACGCTTTCCTATTCCAGGGAGCTTTGAGAATTCTTCTATTAACTTTGCGATAGGTAATGCATACATATCAATTTTCTCCTTGATTCAATATAACGGCACCGTATTCTTTAGCAGCAATTTCGCCGTATTCATCAGACTTTATCGCCACACGTCCGGGATACACCTTCATAGCACGCTCCAAAACACCTAATTCCTTTGAATTAAAGCATACAGGCGGAAGACCTGCCGATTTGATTTTTAATATCATTTCATCAATTTTGCTATCTTCCGCGAGCCCTTTAAGGTCGATTTCCAAAAGCTCTTTATTTTTTCCTATAACGTTATTTTCAAAATCCATAAAGAAGATATTATTTTTTCCGCAAACTGCGTTTACAGTGGGAAAATCAGGCATAAAAGGTTCTGCCTGCCATAGTTCTTTTGCAATCTCTGCAGTAAACCTTTCGTCGGTGTTTCTGCCACCTGCAAACATAACACATTTGTTATTGACATAATCGTGTGCATATTCCGCGAATTCATAAGGGGCAATGTGTTCATTAGCATCAGGTATCGCAAAAAGTGGAACAGATGTAAACTCCTTCATTTCAAGCAAAATGTCAAATACAGTGTCAGGGGTGTTAGCCTGAATTCCCAGGGCGCTGATACCCAAACTCTGTAGAGTAATAACTGCAGAAGGAACATCGTATCCGTCGGATAAAACTGTTTTATCTCTGAAATCAAGGCACAGACATATAGGAAGGTCACAAGCCTCCTTTGCAGCATAGATTGCATATTTCGCCTCTGCAAGAGTATCGAATCCCAAAAGAAACATCATAGCTACAGGATGAGTTTTGTATATAAACTTTACCTGTTCTTTTATAATTTTGTAATATGTATCATACGAAAGCTTGCCTCCTGAAAAAATTGTTTTTTCGGAATTGGCATAAATTGCTCCTGCAACAAATACCTTTTCTCCGGCAACTCCGACAGTTTCTTCTATTGATTTTTTTTGCATTTTTTCGGAGTTGTAAAGATAACTCGGAGCAACAATAACATTCGCACCCGCTTCTATATGAGCGCTGAAACATTCAGCAATTTCCTCTTTATTGTCAAAGATAAACGCGGGCAACAAGATATTTGATTTTATAATTTGTTTAAATTGATTTCTGTTAATTACTGCCGCCTCCTTATTTGGATTTCTTATATGTATTCATTACAAATTCCGTAGCTTCTTTAAAGTTTTTCTTCGCCGTAATGCTATTACCCTTTCCATCTACTAACGCAAGATAGCTGCGCTCGTTTATAGCTGCAAAACCAACGGTTACTACACTTCCGTCATTCTTCGTATATTTTATAGTAGCTTCATAGGATTCCAAAGTGGGTGCATTCAGCTCCACGCTGTCAAGACTGATGCCAATAACTGCCTGGTACGCCTTTGAGAAGGTCTTTTTTTCAATAACTTTTCCGTTTATTTTATACTCGTTTTCATTTATTTCCATAGTGATGTTTGTATCAGGTCCGACAATTTCTACCTTGGAAATTTCGTCTATATATTCAACATGAATTAAACGGCTCATAAGATTCTGATACGGGACGTTTAAAAACATCAAAGAAGACTCTTTAACTGTATACACACTATCGTATCCATCCATCATAACAAATCTGTAATTGTCATAACTCTTGCCGAAAATAAGTTTTGTTGTTTTTCCGTCGTAATCAATCGAGAACACTGCATAAGGATTGCCAAAATCGTATTTGCTACGATCTGCTACACGTGCTTCTGCAACATCAACTGCGCTGAAACTTTCAAGTGCCGTAAGTATTCTATCAGACAAAACTTGACCGTTAACATCGGCATATGCTGGTTCTGTCATTTTCCACGTGTATTTTTCCTTAGCACCAGAGCCAATATTTATGTATTCCAATACAACAGGTGTATTTCCTTGCTTTGAAATATGAACGTGCTTTAAGGTAGATAAGTCGCCGGTGTCAACAGTAACAAGTGATTTGTCAACGAAATCTTTGTATTCAGGGATTAAATTTTCAATGCCGTATACACTCTTTAAGTATATTGTATCACTGTCTGCAAGTTTGATATAACCGCTTTTATTATCTAACGTTCTATCGCCTATCAATATGGTTTTTTTGCTGCCATCTGATGTATGAACAGTCACAGTGCTTGTACCCTTATCAAAGCCATACATTGACGCTTCTTCAGAATTTTCACTTATAATTTGACTTGCTGAAACAGCAGAGCAAGAATAGATAAGTGACTGCAGTTTACTTTCGGAAAGACGAAGACCTGCGCTGTTCGAGAGATTCAGTTTATCATCAGACCTTGTAATCGAATATTCGCCCTCTTCAGTTTTAACATTAACCTTTGTTATAGTATCTGAATCAAGTTCCAAAACTGTAATTGTCTCCGATACGGATGGTTCATTTTGTACCGGTTCTTCGTTTTTTTCGGGAACGAGTTTATATACTGCAACAAAAGCACCAATCAAAACACCTATTGCAACTAAAAAAACAACCAGATTTCTATATAATTTCATAAAAAACACCTCTTATAATACTGATAATGTATAATAAATCTATTTTACTACATTATTCGGTAAATGTAAAGTTAAGTTGGAAGAATTTTTAATAAAAATGTAATTAATTTTTTACCTTCCATTTATCATTTCACATGTCATGTTTAGAAGATATTTTAAACAGTTAATTAAAAAGAGACTGCTTTTAAACAGCCTCTTTTTTGTATGCAGTTCGTCTTTCTTTTCTTAAAATTGCTGCACGGTACTCTGTTTTTTCCTCCTCAGTTTCCAAAATTAATTCAGGCACTTGCGTAGGTTTATCATTTTCATCTAACGCTACCATAACAAGATACGCAGTATTAATGAGTGTTCTTCTGCCTGACAACTCTTCAACAAAGGTTTCTACCTTAATTTCCATTGACGTTTTGCCAGCATATGTTATTTTACCTTTAATGATTATAGTATCATTAGCGTATGCAGGCTTTTTAAATTCCAGCATATCAACAACAGCCGTGGTTACATTGTGTTCCGAGTGACGTCTTGCCACTACCGCCGCAACTATGTCTATCCATTCCATAAGTTGACCGCCGAAAAGTCTTGAATATCCATTAAGATTACCCTGCGTTAATATTTGTACCTGCTGAGCATAGGAATCACATACTCTCTTCTGTTTCATAATTGCACCTCAATCTAAAAATAAATTCATATATACTTCATCATTTTTGTCCGAAAACCCGTAAACCACAGGCTTTATAACGCCCTGTAAAGCGCTTTTGCTTGATAATAAGTATTTAATATTTTTTGCATCGTAATAAGACCTGATAAACTGGCTAACCTCTTTTATTTCACTATCGGTTGCAGAAGTCTCTTTTACGAAAACATTATTTTCATCTTTTCTTAAAACAAAATAACGCTTTTCGTTGTGTAAAGTAATAGCCTTTACAATTTCTCCGTTCTTAAGAATATATTTAAGGGCGTTCTTATCCCACTCAACAGCGTTTTCAAAAGCGTCTTTTCGCAAATCGTACAATTCATCAGCGCTAATATCGCAAAACTCATATTGGGCGTCAGAAGTATAATTTGAAGCATCAACCTCTTTTAAGGTATACATCTCTTTTAGACCTATTCTCTGGTAAAACTCTGCCAATTTCTCATTGGCCGGATGCAATCCAAATATACAACCTTCACTTTCTGCCTTTTTCTTTACATAACCAAGCATTATTTCGCAAATATTATTTCCTCTGTATTGTGGAAATACGCCTATTGCATACCCGTACATAAACCTATTTCCATTTAAACTGCGCTCAAGTATATAAACAACACCTGCCAAATTTCCATCTGCTAATGCTACCACCGTATTTTCTGCTACAAACATCTTTTCGAAAAATACGTTAATGTACCTCATTCTGTCTCCAAAACATATTCGCCATAGTTGTTTAAGCGCAGGAACATCACTGATGTATGCTTGTCTTAATTTTATCTCCATAATATCACCTAAATCAAAATCCACAGCATAAACTGTGGATTTTAAGTTAATTTAAGCCATAGAAAGCCTTATACGCTTTATAAGTCATATAAATATCGTATTTTGATGCAATTTCAACAGGCGCGTGCATAGACAGAAGTGCTGTTCCGCAATCTAAAACATCCACATCAAGGTTCGCTACATACTGGGCGATAGTTCCTCCACCGCCGTGGTCAACTTTGCCAAGTTCTGCCATCTGCCACATTACACCATTTTTATCAAAGCAATTACGAACCTTTGATACAAACTCCGCATTGGCATCCGATGTATCATACTTACCTCTTGAGCCTGTGTATTTTGACACACTTACGCCATGGCCTAAATAAGCTGCGTTAAGTTTGTCATTAACCTCGGGAAAATTCGGGTCAAACGCAGTTGTAACATCGCCGGAAAGGCAGCTTGAATTTCTGAAAAGCGTCATTTTCATATACTCATTGTATTCAGTCCTTGACTTTGCAATAAGTGTGGCTGTTACATATTCGAAAGCAGCACCCTTCATACCGGTATTACCCATTGAACCAATTTCTTCCTTATCAACAAGCACACAAGCAATCGTTTTTTCTGGCGCATTCACGTCACACAGTGCCATCAGTGCAGTATAGGAACACGCTCTGTCGTCGTGTGCATACGCTCCTATCAAGCTTCTGTCCAAACCAACATCGCGAGCTTTACAGTTAGGTACTGCTTCGATTTCAGCACTTTGAAAATCTTCTTCTGTGATACCGTATTTTTCGTTCAAAATCTCCATAACTGCAGTTTTAAACTTATCCTTTTCACAGTTTGATGTAGTGCTTCCTAAAATAATATTTAAGTTTTCGCCCTCTATACATTCAGACATCTTTTTCTGCACTTGGTCTTTAGCAAGATGAGGTGCTAAATCTGAAATATAGAAAACAGGGTCATCATCATTTTCGCCAATGTTAATTTCAACACAGCTTCCGTCTTTTTTATATACTACTCCAATCAAAGAAAGTGGTATAGTAATCCACTGATATTTTCTGAGCCCGCCATAATAATGTGTTTTCAAAAGAACCATATCCCCTGACTCATATAAGGGATTAGCTTTAATATCAATACGGGGTGCATCTAAATGAGCGATAATAAAATTAATGCCATTTGTAATGTCCTCTTTGCCGATTACAGCCAGATAAATTGACTTTTCACGATTCACAAAATATACTTTATCGCCAGGTTTTAAACTTGTTACACCATTCAAATCAGTAAAACCGTGTTCTTTAGCTATTTTTATAATGGATTTTACTGCCTGACGTTCTGTTTTAGAATTATTGATAAAACTCTTGTATCCGTCACAAAATTCAAATATAGACTGTTTTTCGGCTTCTGTTACAGATTCCCATCCGTTTTTATTTTCTTTAAGTAAGTCTGACACAAAATCAACTCCAATTAATTCTTTTTATCAAAGAAACCTTTTGATTTTTCTTTACCGTTAGTCATTCCCGCAAATTCTCTTAATAATTCCTTTTGCTTGTTTGATAATTTCTTGGGAACGACCACATTAACCATAACATACTGGTCCCCTCTGCCACTGCGTTTCAGATAAGGAATACCTTTTCCTTTGAATCTGAAAACGGTACCAGGCTGCGTTCCTTCGGGAATCTCGTACTTTACCTTGCCGTCTAAAGTAGGCACTTCAACAGTTGCACCAAGCGCTGCCTCAGCAAAGCTAATATCCATTTTATAAGATACGTCAAAGCCGTTTCTTTCAAAAGTAGAACTTGGCTTAACGTAAACAGAAACATACAAGTCGCCACTGGGTGCCCCTTGTTCTCCAGCATTTCCCTGACCACTCAGCGAAATGGTCTGTCCGTCATTGATACCCGCAGGAATTTTAACCTTTATCTTGCGATTTTTTCTAACTCTGCCTTTTCCGGCACACTTGCCGCAGGGTTCTTTTGCAATTTTTCCCTTGCCACCACACGCCGAACAGGTTGTTACCGTTTGCATATTACCAAGAATTGTTCGCTGTGTTGTAGTTACCTGTCCGCGACCGCCGCAGACAGAACATGTGGTTACCTCAGTACCCGGTTTCGCACCTGAGCCGCTACAATCAGGGCAGGTTTCTATTCTATATAAATTGATTTCTTTTTCACAACCAAACGCTGCCTCTTCAAATGAAATGGTTACATCCGCAGAAACATTAGAGCCCCTTTGAGGTCCACGACGAGTATTGCTACGACCACCGAAGCCGCCAAATCCACCGCCGAAGATGTCTCCAAAAATATCTCCCATATCAAAACCGCCGAAACCACCAAAGCCACCTGCTCCGCCGCCGGCGCCAAAGTTCGGATCTACCCCTGCATGACCAAATTGGTCATACCTTGAGCGCTTTTCCTTATCCGATAAAATTTCATACGCTTCACTTACTTCTTTAAACTTCTGTTCTGCACTGCTGTCATCTGGATTCAAATCCGGATGATATTTTTTTGCAAGCTTTCTATATGCTTTTTTTATTTCCTCATCTGTAGCGCCTTTTGCAACGCCTAGGACTTCATAAAAATCTCGCTTGTCTGCCATAAATTTCACCCTTTATTAACCACCATAAACCCATAGCGTTAGTGCGCTATGGGTTTTGGGTAATGTGTATTATTCTACTTCTTCAAAATCAGAATCTACTACATTATCGTTTGCTGCAGCATCAGCACCAGGGGCGCCTTCTGCACCCTGAGCAGCCTGAGCCTGCTGATAAATCTTAGAACTTACTTCATAAAATTTCTTAGAGAGTTCTTCTGTTGCTGCTTTGATAGCTTCTGTATCTTCGCCTTTTAATTTTTCTTTAACATCATTGATAAGACCTTCGATTGCAGTTTTATCTGCTGCGTCTAATTTGTCGCCTAATTCAGTTAAAGATTTTTCGCTCTGATATACTAACGAGTCAGCATTATTTCTGATATCAACCGCTTCTTTTTTCTTCTTATCTTCAGCTGCGAACTGTTCAGCTTCCTTAACCGCTTTATCAATTTCTTCGTCAGAAAGATTTGTGTTAGCTGTAATTGTGATATTCTGTTCGTGACCTGTACCCATATCCTTTGCAGATACATGAACGATACCGTTAGCATCGATATCAAATGTTACTTCAATCTGTGGAACACCACGAGGAGCTGAAGGAATACCATCCAAATGGAATCTACCAAGAGTCTTGTTATCAGCGGCAAATTCTCTTTCGCCCTGCAAAACGTGAATTTCAACACTTGTCTGACCGTCTGCCGCTGTTGAGAAAATCTGAGATTTCTTAGCAGGGATTGTTGTGTTTCTGTCGATAAGCTTTGTAAATACGCCACCTAATGTTTCGAGACCGAGTGACAAGGGTGTTACGTCAAGTAATACGATACCGCTTACATCGCCTGATAATACACCACCCTGGATAGCCGCACCTGCAGCTACACATTCATCAGGGTTAATGCCCTTATGAGGTTCTTTGCCTGTAATATTTTTAACTGCTTCCTGTACTGCAGGAATTCTCGATGAACCACCAACCAAGAGTACCTTATCAATGTTAGAAGCTGAAAGACCTGCGTCTGCCATAGCCTTCTTTGTGGGTTCAATTGTAGCTGCCACCAAGTCTGCTGTTAACTCATCAAATTTTGCACGAGTCATTGTAATATCTAAATGCTTAGGACCTGTAGCGTCTGCCGTAATAAAGGGAAGGTTGATGTTTGTTGTTGTAACACCCGATAATTCAATCTTAGCCTTTTCTGCAGCTTCCTTTAATCTCTGGAGTGCCATTTTGTCAGCCTTTAAGTCAATTCCATTCTCCTTCTGGAATTCTGATGCTAAGAAATCAATAATTCTCTGGTCAAAATCGTCGCCGCCCAATCTGTTGTTACCTGCTGTAGCAAGTACTTCAAATATACCATCGCCAAGCTCTAAGATAGATACGTCGAATGTACCGCCACCTAAATCATAAACCATAACCTTCTGGTCGTTATCTTTGTCAAGACCATAAGCTAAAGCAGCTGCTGTAGGCTCGTTTATAATTCTCTGTACTTCCAAACCTGCGATTTTACCAGCGTCTTTTGTTGCCTGACGCTGAGCATCGTTAAAGTATGCAGGAACAGTGATAACAGCGTGTGTTACGGGCTCGCCCAAGTAGCTTTCTGCATCTGCTTTCAATTTCTGTAAAATCATTGCTGAAATTTCCTGGGGAGAATAGCTTTTATCATCAATCTGAACTTTTGTAGCGTTACCCATTTCTCTTTTAATAGAAATGATCGTTTTTTCGGGATTTGTTACCGCCTGGCGCTTTGCAACCTGACCAACAAGTCTTTCACCTGTTTTAGAAAAGCCGACAACAGAAGGTGTTGTTCTGCCGCCTTCGGCATTAGGGATAACAACAGCTTCGCCGCCCTCCATAACTGCTACACATGAGTTTGTTGTACCTAAGTCAATACCAATAATCTTTGCCATAATTTTTTCCTCCTATATTCTAACAAATGTTTATTAACTGCGTTAGTTTGCAACCTTTACCATTGAATATCTTATAACCTTATCTTTAAATTTATAACCCTTCATAAACTGTTCAACTACAACACTTGCTTCAACACTTTCGTCTTCCACATGCATCACTGCGTTATGAAGATTCGGGTCAAATTCGCAGCCTACTGCTTCGATTTCAGAAACTCCCATTTTTTCAAGAGTTTCTATTATCTGTCTGTAAATCATTTCAATGCCTTCGGAAAATTTGTTCTTTTCTTCCTCTGTAACACTTTCCAGTGCACGTTCTAGGTTATCAATTACAGGCAGAAGCTTTTCGATAGTACCAGCTGCAGCAAAAGCTCCTAACTCTTCTTTTTCTTTCTGTGTACGCTTTTTGAAATTATCGTACTCTGCCATAAGTCTTAAGTGCTTATCGTAGAGTTCGTCGTATTTCTCTTTTTCAATAGTTTCAGTAGTTTCTGTTTCTTCTGTAACTTCTTCTACTATCTCTTCAATAATTTCTTCGTTTAAATTTTCTTTATTTTCGTTGGTAGCTTTTTTAGCCAACTCTATCACTCTCCATTGTCATCGTAATAAATCTCATTTAACAGTTTTTCAAGATACTGCGAGATTTGATTTATATTTGCAACCACTTTCGAGTAGTTCATACGTGTAGGACCGATAATACCTATTTTACCCACTGTACGACCGCCAACTTTGTAATTGGTTGTAACCAAACTTGAATTCTGCATAATATCCATATCGTTTTCCTTGCCGATTTTAATATGAATAACTCTGTCATCATCCTCATCTGTAGCATTGACTGCCTTTGTTATTGAACTTTTATCATCTAAAAACTCGATAAATTCTTTAGCGCGGTCAATATCTCTGTATTCAGGAAAATTAAATATGTTAGACACACCACTTAAATATACTTCAGTTTCTTTTTGGATATCATCCACAATTTCCGAAATAAACTCAAGCACCGGAAAAAGCATTTGTTCATTTTCTCCAAGGGCGGTTTTTAGCTCGTTAATCTTTTTTACACCGATTTCATCCAAAGACACTCCAGAGAGTTTTTCTTTCAAAACAGAAGAAATTTGGGGAATATATTCTCCGTTTATACCACGAGGTATTATGACTCGCTTGTTTTTCATTATACCTTCGTTTGTCACTAAAACTATAAACATCGATGTGTTATCAATCGGAATAAGCTCAATTGTTTTTATAGCGCCATGTTTCATCTCGGGCGTCATTAAAAAGGCTGTATAGTTCGTGAGTTTTGACAAAAGCATTGACGCCTGACGAATGACCTTGTCAAACTGATGTATTTTTACAGTCATTGCTGCAGTCAGCAAGTCAATATCCTGTTGTGTTGCTTCATATCCTCCCATAAGCTCATTTACATAAAACCTATAGCCCTTATCGGAAGGAATTCTGCCTGCAGATGTGTGAGGCTGTTCTAAGTAGCCCATTTCTTCAAGGTCAGCCATTTCATTTCTAATTGTAGCGCTTGACAACCCAAGGTCAGCGTGTTTTGCTATATGTCTGGAGCCTATAGGCTCAGCTGATGAGATGTATTCATTTATGATAGTATTTAGAATTTTACGTTTTCTTTCGTTAAGTTCCATACTTTTCACCTCGTTATTAGCACTCGTCGTTTCCGAGTGCTAATATAAAGATAGCACTTAACTTTTTAAAAGTCAAGTGCTAAATTGTGAACTTTTTATGAAATTATCATTTTGCAGCAAATTCTGCAATAAACGACTGCAAAATAACTGCTTTATCTCCTCTTGTAAGTTTAAATAAACTATCAATTTCTATACATTTTGATAAAAGTTTTTTTAAATCAACAGGACTATGCTTAGAGCTCAAAGTAGTGTACTTACTAACGATAAAAGGTGCTATTTTTGCTTTTGATGCAATTACTGATTTGTCTACTCTATCGTCTGTAAGTAATTTCACTGTTAAAAGTTTGTCTGCATTTGACGAAATTGCGCCGAGTATTCTTGTTTCATCCTCCTTTAACACCAAAAGGTCGTTTAGCATAGATAGTGCCAGCGGCGCATTTTTAGAAAGCAAAGCATCTACCATATCAAATATTCTGTTTTCAACAACAGGAACTGTTACATCATTTATGTCTTGTCGTGTGACAGAAGTTTTTCCCTGTGTGTATGCTGCAATTTTTTCCGCCTCACGCTTAACAGATGTCATACCATCCTGTGTGATGTCAATTAAATACTTTGCATCATGGGGACTAATGATTTTTCCCATTGTTTTAAAAAGACTAATGGTCCAGTTTATCAGCTTGCTCTCGGACAAATATGCAAACTCAACTACCGAATCTTTTTTTACAAGTTTTTTATAAATTCCACTGCGCTTGTCAACCTTATCCTCATCAAAAACAACAAATACATCCTGTGGAATTTCGTCTATTATTTCCTCCCAAAATTCTCTGTATTCCTTAGTTGCCGCATCTCTTCCCGCCAAAGAAAATATTCCTGAATTATTAAAAACCAGCAGTTTTCTGTCTGAAAACACAGGGAGGGCTTCTATAGCTTCCTTAACTGAAATTAGGTCATATTTTTTTCCATCATAGGTAAATACGTTAAATTCAGACATGCCTTCGGGAGAAACTCTCGACAGGAGTTCCTTTTTTCCATGCGACTTTAAAAATACCTCTTCGCCATAGAGTAAAAAAATATTTTTATCAATATTTTCACTTTTTAAATACTTTTTAAATTCATCGTAATTCATATATAACTCCTTACTCTGTTGGTTCGTATTTAACTCCGAGTATTTTTTCCTTGTCAAAATAAAACGTTACATCTCTGTGAACATTGGCGCAATAAACCTGACTACCGCTTTGTACCAGTCTGTCAATCACTTCTTGTGAAGGATGTCCATAAGAATTTTTACCCACAGGAATGTATGCGTATTCTGCATTTACTGCATCAATAAACTCCTGACAGTTTGAGCTTGCTGAACCATGATGGGCAACTTTGAGAACATCTGACTCTAACATATCTCCATGCACATCCAGAATATATCTTTCAATATCAGTTGTTATGTCTCCTGTAAACATAAACGATGTTTCTCCGTAATCCAGGCGCACGGTTAAACAACTGTCATTAGTATCTTTTGATATTAAATATTGCTTTGCATCGGGAGTTACGGCAGTTATCTTCATATCATCATTAACCTTCAACACATCCCCGTGAATAAAGTATGTTATCGGGATATTATATTCTTTTGCTTTTTTCAGTATCTTCTGTGCTTCTTCAGTATCCTCAGCATTGCAAGGCATTATAATATGCTCTATCTTTATTATGTCAAATAGTCCTAGAAGACCATTTACATGGTCAGCGTGTGTATGCGACAATATAACATATTCAATATCGGTTACTCCGTTTTGTATAAGATACGGATATATTATGTACTCGCCGGTTGTTTCACTTTTTGCACTGCCACCGGCATCAATAAGTATATCACAATCGCCGGGCGCTTTTACTAAAGTACAATCGCCGTTTCCCACGTTAATAAATGACACCTGCGCAGTATCATAGTTGAATATGGTGTTTATAAGGTATGTTACCATTAAACAAGCAGTACATATAAGCGCAGTAATAAAATGAAGTTTCTTTTTCCTTATTGCAAAAATCCCAACAATAATAAATGATGCATACAAAAGAATCAAAAATGGCGTAACAGTGCCAAAAATAATTTTGGAAAATTCAAACCCACCGAAAAATTCAGCAACAATAATTACAATTTTAGCCAAAAAATATATAAAAACTCCCGCTGGAATTGCTACAATTTTATTTACAAAGGATAACGCACAAAACACCAAGCCTGCTATTAACATAGGCGAGAGCAAAAAATTTATTGCAACGGTTGCAATGACAGACATAACCGAAAATCCGTTAAACATATACACAAGCAAAGGTGTCACAAATATTTGAGCAGCAATTCCCACACAAAAGACATTTATACTATCGCCAATTTTTCGATGAATAAGCTTCTTTTGGTCGAGTTTCGACATTATCGGTCTAAATATAATAAGCACAGTGTCAGTTAGTGTAAGAATGCCCGCAGTTGCCGAAAAAGACAAAACAAAAGAGGCATCGTATACAACATGAGGATTTACAATACAAAGGACAGCAGCAACCCCTGCCAAAACAGAAAGTGAATCTGCTTTTCTGTATATAAGCTTAGCAAAATACGCCGTTGCACACATAACCCCTGCACGAATAGCCGAAACAGACGCTCCGGTAAACAGAACAAAAAATATTGCTCCAATGCAGGTAATTATCATACATTTTCTTTTGGACTTACTAAAAAACGCTAATATGCCAGCTAAGGCACTTGAAAAAACAGAAACGTGTAATCCGGAAACGGCAAGTATGTGAGATAAACCACTTGATGAAAAGGTATTATCTATTTTGTCACTTAGAGACGATTTGTCCCCTAATACAAAAGCCTTCAAAACTTCTCCTTCTTCCGCAGGAAAAGCCTCATCAAACATCTCAATACATTTTCTTCGAAATTTTGTCCACCAGTGTACAGATCGTTCAATATATCCTGTAATTTCTAAGTTTTCAAAAGAAAACTCACATTGAAAGAATATGTTATCTCCCTTAAGATAACGCGAATAATCAAAACCGCCTGTGTTCATTGCTCCATTAGGAACAGATAACTTGCCGATAACTGAAATTTCCGCTCCTAAATACGGAATATTCAATCCCTTGATATTTGTATCCGTCTGTATAAAATATGAAAAACGTATTTTTTGATCGCATAAAACGGTCTTGCCATCTATACCAATTGAAGTTGCTTTTGCTACGAAAGAAATGGTTTTTTCCGTTATAACAGGCTCATTAATAACCTCAGCATTTATCAGTACAGTTTCGTTCGCATAAGCGTAAAGCTCTTTATCTGCAATGTTATTTGACGCTTCATATCTGATACACCCTGAGCAAAACGACAACACGCACATAAGTAAAACAACTACATTAGTGATATTTATTTTTCTTATTATAACTATCACAAGCGCCAGCGTTGCGAACAGACCAACCATCAGCGTCTTTTCCAATGACACTAACGACAGAATATACATACCACAAACAAACGAAAGACAGATATAAAACAAGGGTCTTTTCAAGAGCATTATATCATTATCCTTTCCGTCGCTTTAAAAATCAAAAAATGTTACCTGGTTGGTGTCCGGAATCTGAGAAAGAACATCATATTCTTTCAATTTATCAACAATAGCTTTGCCTATTTTAGCACGACGCATAAGGTCTTCTGATGATATAAACGGCCCGCCGTTCTCACGAGCCTCTACGATAGCTTGTCCAACAGCATCTGATACACCATTTATAGCATTAAGTGGCGGTCTTATGGCGCCGTCCTCTTCCAGAAACTTTGTTGCATGTGATTTATATAAGTCAACAGGCAACAGAGATATTCCTCTTGCGTACATCTCATTTACTACTTCTAGAATTGTAACAAGGTTCTTTTCTTTTTGTGTGGGATTAGGAAGGGCGTTGAGCTCTGCCATCGCTGTTCCAACCCTTTCTCTGCCGCGAAGCATTAAATCAGCGTCAAATTCAGTAGCGCGGACAGTGTAATACGCAATGTAAAAAGCAATTGGATAATGTACCTTAAAATATGCTATTCTAAAACCCATTGTAACATATGCTGCAGCGTGGGCTTTAGGGAACATATACTTAATCTTTTTACACGATGCTATATACCATTCAGGAACATTGTTTTCCCGCATCAAAAGTTCATCTTCCGGTGACAATCCCTTACCTTTTCTTACTTTTTCCATTATCTTAAAAGAATCAAGAGGCGGCAGGTTATGCAATAACAAATAAAGCATAATGTCATCACGAGTACAAATTACTTCAGGCAAAGTTGCTACTCCATCGCGCACCAGTTCTTGAGCGTTGTTCGTCCAAACATCAGTACCATGAGAAAGACCAGAAATACGAATCAGTTCTCCAAATGTGGTGGGCTTTGTTTCTATAAGCATCTGCTGAACAAACCTCGTGCCGAACTCAGGAACAGCAAACGTACCAACTGTTGTTCCTAAATCCTCAGGCGTAACTCCTAAAGCTTCTGTTGTGGTAAATAAGCTCATTGTAGGCTTATCATCTATAGGAATAGTTTTGGCATCAAGACCTGTTAAATCCTCGAGCATTCTTATCATCGTGGGATCATCGTGTCCTAAAATATCAAGCTTTAATAACTTACCACTGATTGAATGATAGTCAAAGTGAGTCGTTATAATATCGGTATCGTTGTCATTTGCCGGATGCTGAATGGGAGAGAACTCATAAATTTCATTAGCTTTAGGCACAATCATAACACCGCCAGGATGCTGACCTGTTGTACGTTTTACGCCTACAATTCCCTGTGCAAGACGCATTTCTTCTGCTTTGTTAAGAGGTTTTCCCTTAGCTTCGGCATATTTTTTCAAATAACCGAAAGCAGTTTTTTCAGCCAAAGTACCGATAGTACCTGCACGGTAAACATGGCCAACACCAAAAAGCTCTTCCGTATATTTATGTGCAACACTCTGATATTCTCCCGAGAAATTAAGATCAATATCAGGTTCTTTATCTCCGTCAAACCCTAAGAAGGTTTCGAAGGGAATATCATATCCTTCTTTTTTATATTTATGACCGCAAGCGGGACAATCTTTGTCAGGCAAGTCGGCACCGCAGCTGACAGAACCATCGGTAATAAATTCAACGTTCTTGCACTTGGGGCAAATATAATGTGGTGGCAAGGAATTAATCTCAGTAATGCCTATCAAATACGCAATAAACGAAGAACCTACAGACCCTCGGGAACCAACAAGGTAACCATCACTCAATGACTTTGTAACCAGTTTCTGTGCTATCATATACATAACAGAAAAACCATATTTAATGATAGGAACAAGCTCTTTTTCCATTCTTTGTTTTACTATATCAGGCAAAACCTCTCCGTATATCTCGTGTGCACGCGCATCAGACATTCTTTGTATATCTTCAGTTGCGCCTGGCATTTCAGGTGGATATGTATCCTTTGGAATAGGACGAATATCTTCGATTAAATCTGCAATTTTATTTGTATTTTCAACTACTACCTCATAAGCCTTTTTGCTACCGAGATACTTAAATTCCTCAAGCATTTCCTCAGTTGTGCGTAAAAATAGCGGCGGTTGGAACTCTGCATCGTCATAGTCCTGACTTACCATAAGCACTTCTCTGAAAATAGCATCTTCAGGGTTTACAAAATGTACGTCACAAGTGGCTACTACAGGTTTCCCTAACTTTTCTCCCAGATTTACTATCTCTTTGTTCATGACCTTTAAGTCATCAATAGATGATACCATATGGTCACGCAACATAAATTCATTATTGAGCAAAGGCTGTATTTCAAGATAATCATAAAAATTTGCAATGTCTTCGATTTCTCTTTCAGTTTTTCCGGACAGAACCGCACTGTAAAGTTCTCCGGCTTCACATGCGCTTCCGACTACAATACCTTCTCTGTGTGCATTTAAAACCTCTTTTGAGATACGAGGTTTTTTATAGAAATTATCAATATGGGATGCTGATACGAGCTGATACAAATTTTTAAGACCTGTCATATCTTTAACTAACAGGATAATATGGTATAAATCCGTGTATTTTTTTATGCTTTCGTCAACAAGTTGCTCGTTTATCTCCGTTACATCTGTAATATTTTTACGCTTGAGACTATCGGTAAATACGTTAAATATTTTAGCAGTCACTTCCGCGTCATTTATAGCTCTGTGATGACCTTCAAACGGAATACCGAGAGCCTTTGCCACACGATCAAGTCTGTGGCGTTTAATGTTGGTTACCAACTTACGGCTAAGCCCTAACGTATCAATATAACAAAAATCAAATGGGATTCCAAATTTCTCTGCATACCTCTTCAAGAAGCCTACATCAAAATTTGCGTTGTGTGCAACGAGGACACAGCCCTTAGAAAATTCTACAAATCGTTTTAATACATCTTCAGCTTTATCAGCACCACTTACCATTTCGTTGGTAATTCTGGTAAGTTCAGTTATGTGAGGCAATATCTCTGTTTCAGGTTTCACAAATTCAGAAAATCTCTCGGTTATTTTTCCACCCGATACCTTGACACCTGCAATTTCAATAAGCTCGTGAAACTTGGCTTTAAGACCTGTTGTTTCTATGTCAAATACAACGAAATCTCCGTCTAATGGCATCAGTTTTTCGTTGTAAACGATTTTCGACTCATCCCCCATCAGGTAACCTTCCATGCCATAAATTACCTTGATTTCGTTCTTTTTGCCTGCGTCAAATGCGTCAGGATACGCCTGAACAACACCGTGGTCGGTAATGGCGATTGCTTTGTGACCCCATTTTGCTGCAGTTTTAATAAGTTCGTCGGTTTTTGCAACAGAATCCATTGCAGACATAACCGTGTGCGCATGGAGTTCAACTCTCTTCATTTCAGAATTATCCATACGGCTCTTTATTTCTTTCAATTTTAAATTGTTAATTTTGACAGTAACTTCGTGTTCATATTGGTCGTACACTGTGTCTCCCTTAACAGTAACAGCTTTCGCTGCCTTTAATGCACCCTCAACCTCTTTGATTTTATCCGGCTTAACAAAGCACTTGCATGTGATAGATGCACTGTCATCAGTAATATAAACAGAGAGAATATGATTTCCGTTTCTTGTTTCTCTTGTTTCATGGCCTACAATTTTTCCTGATACGATAACTCTGCCACTGTACTCTGTAATATCTGAAAGAGCAGTTACTTCGCCGGAAAAATCTCTGCCGATAATGAGATTTTTGCCCTTTTCTTCCTCATCTTCGACTTTTTCGATAACTTCCTTTTTCTTAGGAGCTTCAACAACTTCTGCTTTTACAAAAAAATCTTTTACAAAGGCTTTTTTATTTTCTTCTATTTCTTCCAGCAGTTTTTCTTCTTCAACTGCTTTTATATCAAATTTAACACTGTGATTTAAACCAAAGCTTCTTTCTATGTATTCGTTTATCAATGCATCAACGCCTTGATTTAAAAGCATTTCCTCTGAACCAAAACGAAGATGTATCACAAGTATATCCTCTTTAACATCTGCGGTACTTCCCATAAGCACCTTGGACATTGCAGGAATTTTAAAGCATACATATTCTCGCACGTTATCATAGAACGCGGCTATATTACTTTCTGTAAGTTTGAAATCAACATACTTTACTGCAAAGCTGATTCTAGACACACCGAATTTTGCCCTGATAGCACTTCGTAGCTTTGCAAAGGGCAGCACGCAAGGAAAAACGTCAGATTCCATATCTACGCTCATTGTCATATCTTCTTTTTTTACTCTGCAAGCGGTAACATTAACACTTCCGTACTGTGCCGCAAACTCCGCTCCTGCCAATTCCGCCAATAAATTTGACATTTTATATCTCCTTAAAACAACTTATCAATCTCATTAAACAACTCATCAACGATATTTTCTTCCTTGACTTTTTTTATTACCTTTCCGCCTTTAAATATAAGCCCCTCTCCATTAGCGCCCGTGATACCGATATCGGCATTACTTGCTTCTCCCGGACCATTTACAACGCACCCCATTACTGCCACAGTAATATTCTTATTAAGAGTGTTCAAGCGTTCTTCAACTTCTTTTGCAATATCTATAAGATTTACACTGCAACGTGAGCAAGTAGGACAAGAAATCAACTTGGGACCACCTTCGCGTAAATCCAGTGCCTTTAATATTTCTTTAGCAGCGCGGATTTCTTCGACAGGTTTATCTGTCAACGAAACTCTTATCGTATCGCCTATACCGTCAGCCAAAAGAGCGCCTATACCAATGGCAGATTTTATGGTACCTGTGTACGCAGGTCCTGCCTCCGTCACTCCTAAATGTAATGGATAGTCGCATTTTTCTGCCATCAATCTGTACGCTTTTATCATTGTGTTTACATCAGACGCTTTTAGTGATATTGCAATATCATTGAAATTATTTTTTTCTAAAATCTCAATATGACGTGTAGCCTCATAAACCAAGCCTTCGGCACTATAGCGACCATATTCTTTAGCTATATCTAAAGATACAGAACCTGTATTTACACCTACACGAATAGGAATTTTTCTGTCTTTCGCAGCAGAAATAACCTCTTTAACACGTCTTTCGTTCCCGATATTTCCTGGATTCAAGCGCACCTTATCTATACCCGCCTCTATAGATGCAATTGCCATTTTGTAATCAAATTGAATATCTGCAACAAGCGGAATATCCACTTCTTTCTTTACCGCTTTTATTACCTCTAAACTTCCCTCATCTGTCACGGCTAATCTCACAATATCACAACCTGCTTCTTTTAATGCTGCAGTCTGCTCTATTGCTGTTTTAATATCGCCATTTTTGGTATTTAGCATCGACTGAATAGATACTGGAAACTCACTTCCTATACCGATTTTTCCAACTTTAATTGATCTTGTTTTACGTCTGGTCACAAAAATCACACCTTATAATTTATCTTGAATAATTATATCATATCTAATATGTATTTTCAACGGAAAAAAGCAAAAAAATATCAAATATATTTATTCTGTATCTAAGAGGATCTATTGACAGAAATTTGCTCCTGTGCTATAATTTTACACAAATTGGAGGGATTTAAAAATGAAAGAATATATTGGACACATTTCTCAGCTTTACAGTGTTGAGGAACACAAATTGATAGGCGGCAAAGGCGACGGCATGCGTCTTTTGGAGGTAAATAACGGCAAAGGTCTTATGTTTACTGTTTCACTTGATCGCGCCGGCGATATTTCAAGAATGTATTACAAAGGTATAAATCTTGTATTTTTCGGTCCTTGCGGATATGTAGGACCGGAATATTACGATGACAAAGGGCTGGGGTTTTTAAAGTCAATGACTGCAGGACTACTTACCACATGTGGCCTTACTGCAGTTGGTTCGCCCTGTACTGATAACGGCGAGGAACTTCCATTACACGGAACAATAGCAAACACACCCGCAGAAAATGTATCATATTGGGTTGATAATGACAAAATAAACATCGTACTTACCGTTCGTGATGC
This sequence comes from Congzhengia sp., assembly GCA_045649085.1. Lineage (GTDB taxonomy): Bacteria > Bacillota > Clostridia > UBA1381 > UBA9506 > Congzhengia. Next base: position 8,123 of record JAZRPE010000026.1, on the reverse strand, counting down.
ACGACTCTTTGGACACAAGCTTTTACTCACTAGAAAATATGAATGTTCTTTAGATAAAAACGAAATAACGCTTACTGATACCATTGAAAACATTGATTTCGAGGAAACTCCGTATATGATTTTATATCATATGAATATGGGATATCCCCTATTATGCGAAAATTCTGTTATTACGCTTGATTCAAAATCTATGCGCCCAAGAGACGCAGAGGCAGCAAAAGGCGTAGACTGCGCGCTCATTATGGAAAAACCACAAGTGGGATATGCAGAACAGTGTTTCTATTATGATATGAATACTGGTTTTGCTAAAATCTATAACCCAGATTTAGGTTTTGGTTTATCTATCAATTATGACGTTAGCGAGCTTCCTGCATTTACTGAATGGAAACTTATGAAATCGGGCGAGTATGTTTTAGGATTAGAACCCGGCAACGTAAATCCTGACGGAAGAGATATCGTAAGAAAAGAAGGTAAATTAAGAATATTAAAACCCGGCGAAAAAGCAACACAGACTATAGTATTAAAAATAGAAAATAACTAATCCCACGGAGGGCAACTTATGCGAAAAACAAAGATAGTATGCACTTTAGGTCCTGCATCAGCTAATGAAAAAACCATATTAAAAATGCTAAAATCCGGTATGGACGTAGCCCGAATTAACCTGTCACACGGCACGCACGAATATCATCGGGAAACAATCGAGTTGTTCCGGCACGTGCGCGATGCCTTAGATGTTCCCGCTGCCATAATGTTGGACACAAAAGGACCTGAAATACGCATCGGAAAGTTTAAAAACGGAAAAGAATTATTAAAAGACAATGACACCTTCACTCTTACAACAGATGATACAGAAGGAACAAAAGAAAGGGTTTCTGTTACCTATAAGTATCTTCCCCATCAATTAAATATAGGCGATATGGTACTTATCGATGATGGTCGAATAAACCTGAAAGTAGAAAGTTTAACCGACACTGACGTTGTATGTAAAATTATTTCCGGCGGCGAAATATCCGACAGAAAAGGCGTAAACGTTCCCGATGTTCATTTAGATATTCCTTACCTGAGTGAAGTTGACCAAAAGGACCTAATATTTGCTGTTAAGGTTGATGCCGATTTTGTAGCAGCATCCTTCGTGCGTTCTAAGGAAGATGTTATCGCAATGAGAAATTTCCTTGATTATCACGGCGGATATGATATTAAAATTATTGCAAAAATAGAAAATATCGAGGGTGTAAATAATTTTGATGAAATACTGAGTCATTCTGACGGAATTATGGTTGCCCGCGGCGATATGGGTGTTGAAATTGAATTTGAACGCTTGCCGGGATTGCAAAAAAAATTCATCAGAGAATGCTACAGAGCAGGTAAAATGGTCATTACAGCAACGCAGATGCTTGAGTCAATGATTCACAGCAATACTCCCACAAGAGCTGAAATTACAGACGTAGCAAACGCAGTATTTGACGGAACTTCTGCTATTATGTTATCGGGAGAAACTGCTGTAGGCGACCATCCTGAATTGGTAGTAAAAACAATGGCGAAAATCGCCCGTCAGGCAGAAAAAGATGCTTTTGAACTTGACTCGTACGAAAATTTCCAGTATCTAAACAATGCGGCCGATGTTACAAATGCAATTTGCGACGCCGCTTGCACTACAGCACGGGATATAAAGGCAAAAGCTATTATAGCCATTACCAAATCAGGCTACACCGCAAGAAAGGTTTCTAAATTCAGACCTAAAGAAGCAATTATTGCTACAACACCAAATGAAAAGACTTATCATCAGTTATCACTTTCGTGGGGAGTTCACCCTGTAAAGTCCCTTTATCAGGTAAATGCCGAAGATTTATTCGATCATTCAATAGCCTGCGCAAAACGCTACGGCTACGTTAAAGCAAAAGACTGTGTCGTTATAACTGCAGGCTCTGATAATTCAACCGATTTGCTAAAAGTACAGACAGTTTCTGATAGAGAAAACTAGCATAAAAGCAGCCCAATACGGGCTGCTTTTATGCTAGTTTAATATGTTCCACAGAACACTCTCATTTTAACAAAAACTATCTCTTTTTATTTATCATCTCTTCTGCCTGAGTCAGAGATATCTTAGATGTTTCATTACCACTTATCATATAGGCGATTTGTTTAATTCTTTCTTCCTTTGACAATTCTGTAATATATGTATTCGTTTTATCTTCGTTACTTTCTTTCTCTATCTTAAAATGACTATCCGAAAGTGCCGCAATCTGTGGTAGGTGTGTAACACATATAACCTGTTTCTTATCTGAAATTTCAGCAAGCTTTACCCCTACTTTACCAGCAGTAACACCACTGATACCGGTATCTATTTCATCAAAAATCAATGTTCCGGCACTATCTCCTGAAGTTAGCACGTTCTTCATTGCAAGCATTATCCTTGAAAGCTCACCGCCTGAAATAATCTTCGTGAGAGGTTTGCGTGGTTCGCCAGGATTGGTTGAAATCAAAAATTCAACCTTATCAATACCATTTTTACCAAGCTCACATTCCTCAAATAAAACACTAAAGCAAGCACCGCTCATGTTAAGCTCTGTAAGCTGCGCGTTAATCTCGTTTTCGATTATTTTTGCACTCTTTTTTCTCGTCTTACTTATTTCTTGTGCAACGCTCTCGGCTTTTAATAAAAGTTGAGATACCTTACTTTCAAGTTCTGCTTTCTTGGCATCAGCAAAGGTTATGTTATCCAGTTCCCTTTGGGCATTTTCTAAATACGCTAAAATCGCCTCTTCACTGTCGCCATATTTTCGCTTTAAATGATAGATTATATCCAAACGTTCTTCTATCTCATCTAACGACATATCATCAAAGCTTATCTTATCAAGCTGGTGTCTCAAATCAGTAGCCAAATCTTCAATACTGAAAAGAATTTCATTAATTTTTTCTGAAATTTCATTCAAGCTATCATCGTTTATCTTATCAATAAGGCGTGATGCCTGAGATACCAGATTATGCGCGGTTACTTCTTCATTCTCGTAAAGAAAAGATAATGCTCCTGCGCAATTTTTTGTAAAATTTTCTTTATTTTTGATAAAATTCTTCTTAGCTTTTAACTCATCCTCTTCTCCTACGGTTATCTCCGAACTGGAAATTTCATCTACTTCAAATTGCAAAATATCAATTTTTCGCATTTTTTCTGTTTCATCCATATCCAGTGAATTCAATTCACGCTTACTTTCATTAAGTTCTGCGTAAATTGAAGAATATTCATCAAACAAGTTCCGGTATTCTTTTATACAATAAGCATCCAAAAAATTAATATGACATTTAGCGTCCAAAAGCGCCTGATTATCGTGTTGACCATGGACGTTGATCAAATTTCTTCCTATATCGCGAAGAACTGATACAGGTACTGTTTTACGCCCAACTTTACATATATTCTTTCCATCAGCAGAAAGTTTTCTGGAAACTATTAGACTGCCATCCTCATCAGGCTCTATATCAAATGTCAGCAATTCTTTTTTTACTTCATCATTCACATAAAAAAGCCCCTCAACATAGGCATACGGCTCTTCGTGTCTTATAAAATCTTTTCCAGCGCGCTCACCTAAAAGCATATTTACAGAACCGATAAGTATGGATTTACCAGCACCCGTTTCGCCGGTCAAAACATTAAAACCTTCAGAAAAATTTATATCAGCTTTTTTAATCAGTGCAACATTTTCAATGCTTAAATTAAAAAGCATAAACTAACAACCCTTTCAAAATCAGCTTTTTACCATTAGGTTTATCTTATCTGCAAAATGTCCTGCCGCTTTTTCGCTTTTTGCAATGCAAAGAATCGTGTCATCCCCGGCAACACACCCTAAAATTTCTTCAAGACCCAAAGAATCTATAACAAATCCTACTGCCTGTGCCATACCGGCATGAGTTTTTATTACCACATTGTTTAAGGCGTAATCTACACCTACCACCGAATTAACCAGTATAGAGTTTAAATTTTTGTCGGAAGCTGATGTTTCTTTCCCACCGCTTTGTGCATACTTGTAAACACCTGAATCATCTAATACTTTTACGAGCTTTAAGTCTTTAATATCGCGCGAAACCGTAGCTTGCGTAACGTTATATCCGTCCTCAGAAAGACGTCTTGCAAGTTCTTCCTGTGTATCAATATTATATTTTGAAATCAAATCAAGAATTTTTGAGTGTCTGGATAATTTCATTCTAATTCTCCTTCTTAACCAGTTTGTTGTGAAGCACGCTGAAGAATTTGAATCCGTGCAAACTGATTAATTTAAAATTATTTTTTGCCGCCCCTATAACAACTTTTTCTCCATTAGCTATTTCCCCTACAATTTGACTGTCTGATGCAACGATAGCTGTAGTGCCGTCCGATGAGCAATTTCTTACTGTCACTTTCTTATCCTTCGAAACAATAATCGTTCTTGAGTACATTTTATGAGGACAAATAGGAGTGATAATCATTATGTCCATCGAAGGGTCAACTATCGGTCCGCCTGCAGACAACGAATATGCAGTAGAACCAGTAGGCGTTGAAACAATAATACCATCTGCCTTAAAGTGATCTACAAATTCATCATCTAAATATACATCGAATTCTAATATTTTAAGAAGCGAGTTACCACGCGCCACGATTATATCATTGAGTGCGCATATATCACTTTCGCCACTCATATCCGCAGCCAACATCATACGTTCCTGAACATTAAACTCTTCACTGAGAAGTTTGTTAATATCTTCCCTGATATTTTCTTTTTCTATTTCAGATAAAAAGCCCAATCTACCCAGATTGACACCAACCACAGGTTTTTGAAGCTTTGATGCTGTCTTTGATATTGACAAAAGAGTACCATCGCCTCCCAGCACCAAGAAAACGTCGATTTTTTCATATTCTTCTTCGGCTATGTATGTAACTCCTTTAAGCAGATTATTTTCTATCTTCTTTTCCGCAAAAACCTCTGCTCTGTTATCTATAATCTTAACTATCTCATTTGCCAGAAGAAAATTTTTGTCCTTTTGTTCATTTGCAATAAGCAGTATCTTCATACGACTCACTCCATAAATTTATAATTATGCACTCTTAATTAATAGTATATTATAATAATACAAAATAAGCAAGTAATTTTTAAAGAAAAACAAAAAAACCCCGAGATTTCTCTCGGGGTTTTTGCTACTAAATTAGTTTAATTCAGCAAAGTATTTGATTGTTCTAACCATCTGGCTTGTGTATGAGTTTTCGTTGTCATACCATGAAACAACCTGTACTTCGTAAAGGTCATCAGAAATCTTTGATACCATTGTCTGTGTAGCATCAAATAATGAACCGTATCTAATACCGATAACGTCTGATGATACGATTTCATCTTCGTTGTATCCGAAAGAATCTGATGCAGCAGCCTTCATAGCAGCATTGATGCCTTCTTTTGTTACATCTGTGCCCTTTACAACTGCTGTTAAGATTGTTGTTGAACCTGTAGCAACAGGAACACGCTGAGCTGAACCGATGAGCTTGCCGTTTAATTCAGGAATAACTAAGCCGATAGCTTTAGCAGCACCTGTTGAGTTGGGAACGATATTAATGGCACCAGCTCTTGCACGTCTTAAGTCGCCCTTTCTGTGAGGACCGTCTAAAATCATCTGATCGCCTGTGTATGCGTGGATTGTAGACATAATACCTGACTGAATGGGAGCGTACTCATTTAAAGCCTTAGCCATAGGAGCTAAGCAGTTTGTTGTACATGATGCAGCAGAAATAATTGTGTCATCAGCTGTAAGTGTATTTTCGTTTACGCTGTAAACGATTGTCTTTAAGTCGTTACCAGCAGGAGCTGAGATAACAACCTTCTTAGCACCAGCATCAATATGAGCCTGTGACTTTTCCTTTGAGCAATAGAAACCTGTGCACTCAAGAACAACGTCTACATTAAGAGCACCCCAGGGGCATTCCTTAGCGTCCTTAATTGCATAGATTTTAATTTCCTTGCCATCAACTGTGATGCTGTCTTCACCTGCAACTACAGTGTCTCCAAGAGCGTATCTGCCCTGTGCAGAGTCATACTTAAGCAAGTGAGCAAGCATTTTAGGACTTGTAAGGTCGTTAATTGCAACTACCTCATAACCTTCAGCGCCGAACATTTGGCGGAAAGCGAGACGACCAATACGGCCGAAACCATTAATAGCAACTTTTACCATTGGAATTTACCTCCTAATTTTTTTACCATATTATTTTACCCCATTTTTGTCCTAATTTCAAGTAATATGTTTAATTTTTAACAACTTTTTTAAATTTTATATATTTTGGCATAATATAACTATATCTAAGGGGGTGTTTATTTGATATTTTCGCCAAATTCTGCTATGCGATATCTGGCTGCTTTAAGAATTTATGTTTCGCTTAGCATATTAAAAAACGGCCTAAATGCAAAACATCTTGAAAATTTAAGAAAAATTTTCACTGCCGAAGCATTTTTAAATAAAAAATCACTACAAAGTGTTGACATAAAAAAACTATCATATAATTTTTTTGAATCAATTTCGGCTATAAAACAAGATTTTAAGTTTTGTTGCAATTTATATGGTAATTTCTTAATTAATAAAAAACTTTTTACAATATTATTATTACAATTAAGCAAAGAAACAAAAGAAATTTCACTTGAAAACAACAATACTTTTTTAATAATTAAACTGAACGGAAAAATAAAAAACCTTTCAACACTTAAAGCACTGAAAGGTTATAGTTTGTTTGAAATTAAAAACAAAAAAACAATTATTATAATACCCACCACTAAGACCAAACAAAAATCGGTAGAAATTGAAAGCGAATGGGAATTACTTTTTGATAAATTTTCGGTTTTGAATATTTTTTTTACAAGGATTTTATAACCTGTTCTGCCACACGCATACCGTCAACTGCAGCAGACATTATACCACCTGCATAGCCCGCGCCCTCACCTGCGGGGTAAAGACCCTTGAGGCTAATACTTTGACAGTTTTCATCCCTTAAAATTCTTATAGGTGAAGAACTGCGCGTTTCGGGTGCAGTAAGCACTGCATCTTCACTGGCAAAACCCTTAATTTTCGTGTCAAAAATTTTTATACCTTCTATAAGGCTTTCGGTAACAAATTCGGGAAAGATTTCACTAAAATCGGCAAAATCATATTTTGGTTTAATAGTAGGCTTTACTTTGCCCAATTCAAACTCTTTACCGAAAACAAACTGACCCACAGTTGTTATCGGCACGCTGCCTTTTAAAACTTGATAAGCCTTTTGCTCGATTTTTCTTTGAAATTCACAACCTGCCAAAACATCATCTGTCGGAAAATCAGATGGGTCAACACCCACAAGTAAAGCACTGTTGGCATTAACGCCGTCGCGTTTTGAATTGCTCATACCATTTACTGTAACGGTATTATTTTCACTAGTCGAATTTATAACCTCTCCGCCAGGACACATACAAAAGGTATAAACTCCCCTACCGTTTTCTAAATGTGTTGCAAGTTTATAATCAGCACAGTTTAGCGCAGGATGATTGTAAAATTCACCATAAAGCGCTTTATTAATATCCTCTTGCGAATGTTCAATTCTCACACCCACCGAAAAAGGCTTTTGCTGTAGGGCAATATTCTGCTTTTTAAGAAGTGAAAAAACATCCCTTGCAGAATGACCTGTAGCCAAAACAACCTTGTTACATAAAATTTCTTTTCCAGATGCTATAACCGATTTAACTTCGCCATTTGCTACGTTAATTTTTTCAAGTTTAGTGCTAAAAAGTACCCTACCTCCTAGAGAGATAATTTCTTTACGGATGTTCTTAACAACATTTACTAAAACATCAGTGCCAATATGCGGTTTTGCATCAATTAATATTTTTTTACTGGCGCCGAAATGAACAAATTCTTCTAAAACAGTTCTTGAGCGAACATCTTTTATACCTGTATTAAGTTTGCCGTCAGAAAAAGTGCCTGCGCCGCCTTCACCAAACTGCACATTAGAATCTTCATTTAATTCTCCGCCGTTTAGAAAGTTATCTATATCTTGAATTCTTGTGTCAACATCTTGTCCGCGCTCTATCACAATGGGTTTGAGTCCTGCACGTGCAAGTGTTAAAGCGCAAAACATTCCGCAAGGA
>JAZRPE010000025.1:0-4962 GCA_045649085.1 Congzhengia sp. | reverse complement strand
GCACAAGTGCAAATCCTTAACGCTCCGTTGCTTTTCCTTTTTCAAAAAATGGTTATTGACCATTTTTTGAGAGAGACGGCATTGCGAAATGAGTCAACTATGTGCGCAACGCGCGCATATAGCGAATGAAGCATATGGCGGCGAGCTTTCGGGTAACCGAGAGCAAAGCTATACCTTGCTCTCGCTCAGTTTGTCCAATCTGCGCTATTTTCCGTCCGCCCCAAAAGGGTCTGTAACAAAATGAAATCATTTTGCTACAGACCCTTCTTATAAATCGTTCTTAATTACATCTTCGTAAGTTTCTCTCTTTACCACAACACGGCTCTCGCCATCGCGCACCATAACAACCGCAGGATTAGGGATGCGGTTATAATGACTTGCCATTGAGTAATTATATGCTCCTGTCGTCAGCACTGCTAATGTATCGCCAACCTGAGCTTTCTGAAGCTTTACCCCTTCTCCCAGTAAATCTCCCGACTCACAGCATTTGCCTGCTATGGTCACTGTTTCTGTCTTGGGCTGGTTTACCTTATTTGCAATTTCAAAGGTATACTCTGACTGGTACAGAATATATCTTGGGTTATCTGCCATACCGCCGTCAACTGACACATATGTGCGAATGTCGGGAATTTCCTTGATACCACCTACTGTGTAAAGTGTAATTCCTGCTGCTGCCACAATGCTTCTGCCGGGCTCCATTAATATAAAGGGAAGCTTTACGCCAAGGCTTTCTGATTTTTTGTGAATAGTGGTACTTACTGCCTCCATAAATTTGTCATATGCTATGGTTGAGTCGCTATCTGTGTACGCTACGCCGAATCCACCGCCAAGGTTTAATTCTTCTGTTTCGGCTCCTGTTGTGTCCTTTATTTCCTTAATAAAGTTCATCATAACCTCTGCTGCCTCGACAAATGGCTCAACCTCAAACACTTGGGAAGCAATATGGCAGTGGATACCGCAGTAGTTTATATTATCAGAAGCCAACGCTTTCTTTATAATATTCAGTGCTTCACCTGTTTCTAAGGCGACGCCGAACTTTGAGTCAATCTGGCCTGTCTTTACAAAATCGTGAGTGTGAGCGTCAATTCCAGGTTTTATTCTAAAAAGTACGCAAGCCGTAACGTTCTTTTCTTTTGCCATACGGCTGAGGGTTTCAAGCTCGTACTCATTATCGACTACAAATCTGCCGATACCGAAATCTAATGCCATAGCTATCTCATCAGCAGTTTTGTTGTTGCCGTGAAAGCACACCTTGTCCATAGGAAACCCTGCTGTGTGAGCCGTATACATTTCGCCACCGGACACAACATCAAGACCTAAGTTTTCGCTTTCTACAATTCTGCAAAGCTCACGGATACACATAGCTTTGCTGGCAAAATGTATTCTGCCGTTGCCACCGTAGTACTTGTCCACAGAATTGACGTAAGCCCTGCAACATTCTCTTATTTTATTTTCATCAAGCACATAAAGGGGTGTGCCGTATTCTTTAGCCAAAGCAACTGTATCCACACCGCCGATTGTGAGAGTGTTTTCTTTAATTCCTAAATGCCCTGAAATCACAAAAAAAATTCTCCTTTTTACTAAATTATTCTACCATTTTACCAAAAGTTTATCCTTATGTCAATTTTTATTTGACATTTAGACATTTTGTGCTAAAATATTAATGTATAATTTTTAAGACTGGTATCGGAGGAATTCTTTTGGAAAATAACAATTTACGAAATATTGCTATTATTGCTCACGTTGACCACGGTAAGACCACGCTGGTTGACGCAATGTTTAAAAACAGCGGTATTTTCCGTGATAACGAACAGGTGGCAGACCGCGTTATGGACTCAAACGACTTAGAGCGTGAGCGCGGTATTACTATTCTTTCAAAAAACACATCAGTTATCCACAATGGAACAAAGATAAATATTGTTGACACTCCGGGGCACGCAGACTTCGGCGGCGAGGTTGAGCGAGTGCTTGGTATGGTAGAGGGCGTGCTTTTAGTAGTAGATGCCTTTGAGGGTGCAATGCCCCAGACACGATTTGTTTTGAAGAAAGCCTTGGAGCTTAACTTAAAGCCTATCGTTGTAATTAATAAAATTGACAGACCTCAGGCAAGATGCGAGGAAGTAATCGATGAAATTTTAGATTTATTCATAGATTTGGGTGCAAGTGATGAGCAGGCAGATTTTCCTGTTGTTTATGCTTCAGCAAAGCAGGGTATCTGCGGTTTGTCTTTGACAGATTTGAAGAACGATTTAACACCTCTTTTTGACGTCATATTACAAAGTGTTCCAGCGCCTACTGGTTCGCCTGCAGAGCCGCTTCAGGTCAGAATTGCAAACATCGACCACGATGAATATATAGGCAAAATAGCGGTTGGTAAAATTGCACGTGGTACTGCAAAATACGGCGAAATCGTAGCGCTATGTCGCGCTGACGGCACTGTTTCTAATGTTAAGTGCGGAAGAATTTATACTTTTGAGGGATTGACGAGGGCTGAGGTTGAGTCAGTTCCTGCAGGAGATATTATCTGTATTTCAGGGCTTGGAGATTTTAACATCGGAGAAACAATCTGTGCAACAGATTGCATCGACCCATTGCCTGTAATTGAGGTTGACGAGCCCACAATTTCTATGAATTTTATGGTAAACAACAGCCCCTTTGCAGGACGTGAGGGCGACTTTGTAACAAGCCGACATATAAGAGACCGACTCTTCCGCGAGCTTGAAACAAACGTAAGCTTAAAGGTTGAGGAAACCGATTCTGCTGATTCTTTCAAGGTATCGGGTAGAGGAGAACTTCACTTATCCATATTAATAGAAACAATGCGCCGTGAAGGATATGAATTTCAGGTGTCACGTCCTCAGGTAATTTATAAGGAAATTGACGGAGTAAGATGCGAACCTATGGAACGTTTGGTTATTGATGTTCCTGATGAATTTTCAGGTAGCGTCATTGAAAAGCTGGGCATGAGAAAAGGTCAGATGGAAAATATGTATCCCACCAACGACGGCTATATGAGAATTGAGTTTAAAATTCCCTCAAGAGGTTTAATAGGATACCGCAGTGAGTTTTTAACAGATACTAAGGGTAACGGTGTTATGAACTCAATATTGGAGGGGTTTGAAGAATACAAGGGCGACATCGCAACACGCAGCCGCGGCTCTATGATTGCTTGGGAAACAGGTACATCTGTTGCTTATGGTTTATTGAATGCGGAGCTACGCGGTGCTCTCTTTATCGGTCCCGGTGTTGAGGTTTATGAGGGTATGATTGTTGGCGAAAACGCCAAAAATGAGGATTTAACAGTTAACGTCTGCAAGAAAAAGCACGTTACAAATATGCGTGCGGCAGGCTCGGATGATACAGTAAAGCTCACACCTCCTGTGAATATGAGTCTGGAGCAGTGTTTAGAGTTTATATCAGATGATGAGCTTGTAGAAATCACACCTGAAAGCATAAGACTTCGCAAGAAGATTCTTTCAAAGCAGGACAGAGATAAGTTAGCAGGCAGGATGAAAAAATTTGGTTAATAATATAATGGGCTGTAATAATTCCCGTATGAGAAATATTATGTGTGCGTATTATACTAAAAAGGCTGTCGTGTAGACAGCCTTTTTAGTTATTTAGTTTTCGGTTGCGATCAACAATCCGCCTATTTCGGCGTAATATGAACACAAAGCACCGCAGGGTTCTATTAAAATATCCGCATCAGGGAAGTCAGCCAAAATCATTTCCTTTAACGATATGGCAAAGGGCTTGTTATCACAGTGGGCAATTCTTACCTTTCCGCCCCGAAAGCCTGCAGATTTAATATGATCGTAAAGGTTAAGGAGAGCTTTTTTCTCGCCTCTTGGTTTTGACAGAGGCTCAAGCGTTCCCATCTTTGACGCTGTGCCTACTATACGCATACCCAAAAATCCTACGAGATGCGCAATAGTAGGGCTGACTCTGCCATTTCGGGCAAAGTTGGTCAAGGATTCAAGACAGAAGAACAGTCTTGTTGTTTTTTTATACTCTTCAATTTTTTCTTTTATCTCCTCAAAGGAAAGCTTATTTGTCATAAATTCTTTGAGTTTTTCGATGATAAGTCTTAATTCGGGCCCTGCAGAAAGAGAATCTATAACGTGAATTTTTGCGTCTTTGTTAGATTCTTCGTAAAGTTTTTTGGCATTTACGCAGGAAGAGTAACTGCCTGAAAGACCGCTGGTTATTGTCACGGCAAAAATCTCGTCATTACCTGCAAAGCTTTCCTGCCAGTCGTAGATATTGGGGCAAGAGGTGCTGGTTTTTTCCTGTGTAGTCTTCAATACCTTTGCCATTTGTGCAATATCTGTTTCGGGAGTGTCAATATATTCTGTATCGCCTATGCTGACCTTAAGGGGCACACAGGCAAAGTCTATATCCGGTACGTTATATACATTTGATGATGAATCTGCTACTATTTTAAAACTCATTATGTCCTCCAAAGCGTTTGATTACAAAACTATTATACATAGTATTTAATACTAAGTCAAGAGGAATTGAAAAAATTAACACAAAAGTAATAGTTTGTATATTTATTATATCCAATCAGCGATTTATGTATTCGTTGACGATTATTTGTGAAATTTCTTCAGGGGATTCAATACAACCGCCGGCGAGCCACTTTTTGATAACGGCGTTAAAGCCGTTTTTGAAAAATTCAATATGGTAATCAACAAATTTTTCCATTTTGTATTTTTCAGCCAAGGTGTGGTCATATTGGTATATAACAGGCTGGTTGTCATATCCCAGTTTAAAATAGGTTTTGTAAAAGAGCTGGTTTTCTTTTATATGATAAAACATCTTCGTAAAGTTTACGGGGTTGTACTTGTTTTCAGGGTCTAAGTCCTGCAGCATAACAGAAGCGAGCTCGGCTTCCAACTGTTTGCGCAGGTTATCTGCCAAATCGAATACGTCCAGATAATTTGCGTAAAATGTGCTGCG
>JAZRPE010000024.1:0-98313 GCA_045649085.1 Congzhengia sp. | reverse complement strand
CTTGGTAATAAGTTCTTATCACACATCAGACAGGTAGACGCTATCGTTCACGTTGTACGTTGCTTTGAAGACACAAACATCATCCACGTAGAAGGTTCTGTTGACCCTGTTCGTGACGTTGAAACAATCAATTTAGAGCTTATTTTTGCCGATATGGAAATGGTGGAAAACCGAATTGATAAAGTTCGCAAAATGGCAAAATCAGGCGAGAAAAAGTATAAAGTAGAGGTAGAATTTTTAGAAAAATTATACGCCGTTTTAGAATCAGGCAAGCCTGCCCGTTCGGTAGAGCTTTCTGATGACGATCAAGAATTTATGGCGCAGATTGATCTTCTTACCAAAAAGCCGATACTCTATGCGGCAAACGTGGCAGAGGACGACTTTGCAAACGGTGTCGAGAACAACGATTTTGTAAAACGTTTAACAGAATTAGCAGAAGCCGAGGGCGCAGAAGTAATGCCCATTTCTGCTAAAATCGAAGAAGATATCTCAATGCTTGACCCCGAAGAAAAAGACGAATATTTAAAAGAACTGGGCATCAACGAATCAGGTCTTGACCGTCTTGTTAAGAAAAGCTACAAGCTTTTAGGTTTAATCAGCTACTTAACAGCAGGCGAGCCTGAAGTCCGTGCCTGGACAATTACCAAAGGCACAAAAGCACCCCAGGCGGCAGGTAAAATCCACACAGACTTCGAAAAAGGTTTTATCCGTGCAGAAGTTGTGGCATATAACGATCTCATGGCTTGCGGCAATATGGTTGCTGCAAAGGAAAAAGGCCTTGTGCGTTCTGAAGGTAAAGAATATATCGTAGCCGATGGAGATATTGTTTTATTTAGGTTTAATGTATAAGCAAAATTAGCGATAATAAACATAAAAAAGAAGCACTCAAAAGAGTGCTTCTTTTTTATTCAAATAAATCGTTCATTGTATAAAATCCTGCAGGTTTGTCTTTTATAAACATTCCCGCCTTCACTGCACCCTGTGCAAAAACTTCACGGGATGAAGCATGATGCGAAAGTGTAATCACTTCGTCAGGTCCTGCAAAGATTACATCGTGCTCACCTACGATTGTACCACCGCGGATTGCATGAATTCCGATGTCTTTCTTCTCTCTTTGCTTTCGTACACTCTGGCGTTCATACACATAATTAGCGCCATCTGTCATAACTTCATCTATCGCGTCTGCAATGGCCAATGCCGTACCACTGGGAGCGTCGAGTTTTTTATTGTGATGCTTTTCTACTATTTCAATATCGAAATCTTTTTCCAAAACTTTTGTTGCCATCTGAGCGAGCTTAATCAAAAGATTTATACCCAGTGACATATTAGCCGAAAAGAACACGGGAATTTCTTTTGATGATTCTTTCATTTCCTGTTTCTGCTCTTCTGACAAACCAGTAGTGGCTAAAACTATCGGAAGCTTTTTCTGTCTTGCAAAGTTTAAAACAGAAGTGAAGTTTGACGGATGAGAAAAGTCGATTATCACATCAGCATCCACATCTACATTTTCATAGCCGTTGTAGATGGGGTAACTACATTCCCCTGACACGATATCAAATCCGCAAACGATTTCAGCATCATCTGTATTTTTTACTATTTCTGTAATTGCCTTACCCATACGGCCAAGACAACCGCTTAAAATGATTTTTGTCATTATATCACCTATTTAATAAGTGCGCAATCACGCATTGCTTTTTCAAGTCGAGCGTAATTTGTGCTTTCCATTTCACAAAGAGGAAGTCTCAAAGACCCTGCATTAAATCCCATCATATTCATAGCTGTTTTAACAGGAATGGGGTTTACTTCGCAGAAGAGAGCCTTGATGAGTTCTAAATACTTAAACTGTAACGCACGGCTGCCTTCAATATCGCCTGCAAACCATTTAGCACATAAATCATGCGTTTCTTTAGGTGCAACGTTAGATAAAACTGAAATTACACCCTTACTTCCCAAAGACATAAGGGGAACAACGATATCGTCATTGCCTGAATACATATCGAGCTCGGGGCATTCGCGTGCCAACTCTGTTGCATATTCAATGTTTCCGCTTGCTTCTTTTACGCCTACGATTCTTTCGTCTTTTGCTAACTCTTTAATTGTAGAGATAGCGTAGCTCATACCTGTTCTTCCAGGTACATTGTAAAGAATAATGGGAAGGTTTGTCTTTTCTAAAACCTTATCATAATGCATAATCAAACCTTTCTGGGTTGATTTGTTGTAATAAGGTGTGGTAATAAGCAAGCCGTCTGCGCCTAAGTTCTGTGCTTCTTTACTGAGTTCAACACAGTGAGCTGTGTCGTTTGAGCCTGTTCCTGCAATAATCGGAACTCTGCCAGCGGCACGTTTTACTGCAAAATCAATTACGCTTAAATGTTCACGGTCAGGCATTGTTGCAGCTTCGCCTGTTGTACCGCAGATAACCAAAGCATCGATTTCGTTTTCTATCTGAAAGTCAATGATATTACCAAGTGCCTCAAAGTTTACACCCTCTTCATTAAAAGGTGTGATAAGAGCTGTGGCAGCACCTGTAAAAAGTGTCTTTCTGCTCATAATAACCTTTCCTTTCGATACGGCTTAGAGTTCGCCGTTTGCTTCCATTTCAATAAATTTCTGTGCAATCTGTACTGCATTTGTAGCAGCACCTTTTCTGATATTGTCAGCAACAACCCAGAGGTTTACGCCGTTGTCAACACTTTCGTCACGACGGATACGACCAACATATGTTTCGTTTTTGCCAACAACATTACAAGCCATAGGATATACGCAGTTGTCGATATCGTCTTCAACGATTAACCCCGGTGCTGCTTCCAAGCAAGCACGGAGCTCTGCTAAATCAAAGGGTTTTTCAAGTTCTACATTGATTGATTCACTGTGACAGTCAAATACAGGCACACGAACTGTTGTAGCCGTGATTTTCATATCGGGATCGCCTAAGATTTTTCTTGTTTCGTTTACCATTTTCATTTCTTCCTTGGTGTAACCGTTGGGAAGGAATACGTCAATCTGAGGTAAGCAGTTAGAGAAGATGGGGTGGTTAAACTTTTTGGGAGCTTCGCCGTTGATGCCCGCTTTTAAGTCGTTGTAACCGCCAACGCCTGCACCTGAAACTGCCTGATATGTAGAGTAAACGATTCTCTTGATGCCGTATTTTAACTGTAAGGGACGAAGAGCTACCATAGCCTGAATTGTTGAACAGTTAGGGTTAGCAATGATGCCCTTGTGTTTTTTGATATCTTCGGGGTTAACCTCGGGAACTACCAGCGGAACTTCCGGGTCCATTCTCCAAGCTGATGAGTTGTCGATAACTAAACAGCCTTTTGCTGCTGCAATGGGAGCAAATTTTTCTGAAGTTGATCCACCTGCAGAGAAAAGCGCAATGTCCATACCGTCAAATGAGTTTTCATTTAATTCCTTTACTTCATATTCTGTTCCCATAAAAGGAAGCTTAGTACCTGCACTTCTTGCGGATGCATAAAGTGTATAGCTTTCTGCGGGAAGATTTACTTCTTCCAAAACTTTTAAAAATGTTCTTCCTACCATGCCGGTTGCACCGACAACGGCAATGTTGTATTTTTTCATCACAATTCCTCCTGTGTGTTATATGTAAATTAAAAGCCAAACTCCACAAAATGATAGAAGTTTGGCGTAATTAACATTAAAAATATAAATTTTAATACTAATAGCACTCCGCCTGTAGCACCCCGCCAAAGGCGACAGTTGTACGGATGTTTTCCGCACCCCCAGGAACAAACTCTTCGGCAAATTTATTCCTTCGGCGACTTTCCCTTTTGCCCAAATTCAAAGAAAGCCGATTTCTCCTTTGGGTTACTGATTAAAGACGCGCCTCTATCAACATATAAATACTATCATTTTTTAAATAATATGTCAATATTTATTTTGAATAAATTATGAAATTTTTTGAAAAATATCTTGATATTACATAGGATTTCATATATAATTATTTCATCAATAAAAACCGAAAGGGGATTTTTCAATGCAAGGCATGGAAGGTATGGCTGGAACAGTTATCTGGCTCGTAGTGATGATAGCAATTTTTTATTTTATGCTTATCAGACCTCAGAAGAAAAAGGAAAAAGAAACAAAAGCAATGTTAGACGCTTTGAAACCCGGTGACAGCGTAGTTACAATCGGTGGTATCATCGGTAAAGTATTAAAGATCAAAGATGACAAAGTTTGCATCGAAATCGGTGACAGAACATCTAAACACCCCATGACAATCAAGCGTGAGGCTGTAGCATCTGTTACACCCTGCAAAAAAGCAAAGAAAGAAAAAGATGTAGAACTTTTAGACGAAGCAGCTCCTGTTGAAGAAGTTGCAACAGAAGAAACAGCAGAATAATTCATAAATAATCCCCCTGCCGAATATTTTAAAATATAGTCATCGGAGAGTCGAACTTCTTGTGGTTTAAAAATGGAAATTTTGCATAATACTGCAGAAAATTCTGCAAATATACGTCAGTATTATTTTTGAATTTTCTTTGCTTTATATCAAAATTTCCTATTTTTAAACTCTGCGACCTTATGCGCAGGAAAATTTTAATGATTTCAATGCGAAGGACGAAGATAGGCTGACGCCTATCAAGGACGACAAATTGAAATCATTAAAATTTAACAAGCATAAGGCATAAGTAGTTCGAATCTCCGATGACTAAGTATTCGGTAGGAGGTTTGTTTGTATGTACGAAAATGTCAAAACAGTAGAAACAGGTGGCATATCAAGTGTTGCAACAGGATTTTTAAAGGGAACGGCAATTGCTGCGGTATTTACACTTTTAGTATTTGTAATATCGGCATTGCTTTTGTCCTATACGCCGTTAGCCGAGGAAACCATTCCTTATATTGCCTTTATTACCGAGGGAATAGGAGCGGCAATCTCAGGCTTTGTCCCTGCAAAAAAATCAGGAAAAAACGGCGTGGTAACAGGTGTTTTATGCGCCATTTTATACATACTGATTATCTGGATTTGCGCATCAGTCACATCGGACGGAGTGTTTTTAGACCCGCACATTTTTATAATGGCAGGAATTTCTGTGCTGATGGGAGCTATAGGCGGAATCTTAGGCGTAAACTTAAAAACAAACAACAAAAAGAAAAGATAACGCTTTTTGCGTAACAAGAAAACAAAACAGGTTGTGTTAAGCGAAGGCGTATGCTTTCGCTTATTTTATTTTGGAGGGATTCTATGTTTAAAGTAGCAATCGACGGACCATCAGGTGCCGGAAAAAGCACAATCGCAAAAACTGTGGCTCGCACATTAGGCTTTGTGTATATTGACACAGGCGCAATGTACAGAACGGCAGCGCTGGCTTGTCTTAACGAAAACATAGGCATAAAGGAAAATCCCGAAAAAGCTGTTGAAATCGTAAACAACATATCAATTGATATTGACTATATAAATGATGAGCAGCACATATTCTTAAACGGCTGCGACGTATCCGACAAAATCCGCACACCCGAGGTTTCTATGGGGGCGTCAAGCGTTTCTGCAATCGGTAAAGTTCGGGAAAAGTTAGTGGCTCTCCAGCGTGAGCTTGCAGGAACGAAAAACGTAATTATGGATGGCAGAGATATAGGCACCCACGTACTTCCTGACGCTGATGTAAAGATTTTCCTAACTGCCGGCGCTGATGTAAGAGCCAAAAGAAGATACAAGGAATTAATTGAAAAAGGCTCACAGGTGTCATATGAAGATGTTTTAGCAGACATTATAAAACGTGACCTGCAGGACCAGACAAGGGAGGTCTCCCCCTTAAAGCAGGCAGCGGATGCAATCCTTGCTGATACTTCCGAGCTTACGTTTGAGGAGAGCGTTACATTGGTACTTGATTTAATAAATAACAAAAGAAATGTGTGATATTATGTATCCGATAATTAAATTTATAGTAAAGCTTTTTTGTAAAATAATATTTTTTGTGCGTGTTGAAGGAGAAGAAAATATTCCCAAAGAGGGCGCAGCAATACTGGCAGCCAACCACACAAGTCTGTGGGATGCGCCCGTAATCCTCACTGCAACACACCGCCCTATGCGCACAATGGGAAAGGCTGAGCTTTTTGAGAATAAGCTCTTATCACTCTTCCTTCGTATGGCAGGGGCATTTCCTGTCAAGCGGGGAACTGCTGACATTACAGCTATCAAAACTGCGCTAAAAACATTAAAAGACGGCGGTGTTTTTACAATATTTCCTACAGGCACTCGCATTAAGGATGGCGACGGCGACGCAAAGGCAGGCGTAGCACTGATTGCATCAAAATCAGGCGCACCTGTAATCCCTGTTGCAATCCGTGGCGGATACAGAATATTTAAAAGGGTTACCATTCACATAGGCAGACCCCTGTATGTAAAAAATGAAAACGGCACAAAGCCCTCATCTGAAGAATTAAAGCTTTATGCCGACGCTATTCTTAATAAAATCAACTCTTTAGGAGTGTAATGATGGATATTACCGTTGCAAAAACCGCAGGCTTCTGCTTTGGCGTTGCCCGTGCGGTGGATATAGTAGAAAAATGCTGCGAGGATAAGGACAATAAGTACTACACCTTAGGTCCTATTATTCACAACCAGCACGTTGTAGACGAGTTTGCCCGAAAGGGTATTTCGCCTATTGAAAATATTGATTCCCTTTCAGGCGGTGAGAAGCTCATTATCCGTACCCACGGAGTAGGCAAAGAAATCTACGACAAATTAGCAGAAAAAAATGTAGAAATTATAGATGTTACCTGTCCATTTGTAAAGAAAATTCACAACCTAGTGGCACGCCACCATAAAGACGGCTACAAGATTGTAATTGTAGGGGACAAAACCCACCCTGAGGTTATAGGCATTAACGGCTGGTGCGGCGGCACTGCTGCAATTTTTGCTACGCCGCAGGAGGCAGAAGGCGCAGATTTTGAAAATAACAACGTTTGCGTCGTGGCTCAGACTACGTTTGTGCAAGAAGTTTTTGAAAAAATTGTAACTTTTTTAAAAAAGACTTGCAATGACATAGTGATATTTGATACAATATGTAATGCAACTGAAGAGAGGCAGACGGAAGCCTATGAGCTGGCAAGCAAATCTGATGTTATGATTGTGCTTGGGGGAGTAAACAGCTCCAACACTCAAAAGCTCTATTCTATATGCAAAGACGTGTGTCCTACCGCATACTGTCTGGAGCGTATAGACGATTTGCCGCAAGGTTGCGATTTTGACTCGAAAAGAGTTGGAATTACTGCAGGTGCCTCTACTCCTGCGGTCATAATAAAGGAGGCTATTGGTAAGATGGAAAATTTTGAAAGCTTTGAAGCCTTGATGGAAGAGTCTTTAAAAACTCTTAACACAGGCGACATCGTAAAAGGCACGGTAATCGAGGTAAGACCCAATGAGGTTATCGTTGATTTAGGTGCAAAGCAGGATGGATTTATTCCGGCTGGCGAGATTTCAGACGACCCCAACGCTACAACAGATTCTGTTTGCAAGGTTGGCGATGAAATCGAAGTGTTTATTGTTCGCGTTAATGACGCTGACGGCAATATTATGTTGTCAAAGAGAAAGCTTGACACAGTAAAAACTTGGGAAAATGTGAAGAAAGCAGCAGAGGTTGGAGACGTTTTAGAAGGCAAGGTAACAGAAGTTGTTAACAAGGGTATGATTGTTAACTACAAGGGTTACAAGGTTTTCGTTCCCGCGTCCCAGGCATCTGAAAAGAGAGATGCTGACCTTTCTGAATATGTAGGAAAGGTAGTTGCTTTCAAAATCATTGATATAAATGACAGGAGGAAACGTTTAGTTGGTTCAGTAAGAGTTATTCTCGATGCTCAGAAAAAAGAGCTCGAAGAAAAATTCTGGGCTTCAGCTTCCGTGGGCAATGTGTACACAGGTGTTGTAAAATCAATTACAAACTTCGGTGCATTTGTTGACATCGGCGGTGTTGATGGTTTAGTTCACATTTCCGAACTCAGCTGGAAACACATCAAGCATCCATCAGAAGTAGTTTCTGTTGGCGATTCTATCGAAGTTTATATCAAAGATATTAAAGAAGACACAAAGAAAATTTCTTTAGGCTTCAAAAAAGCTGAGGACAACCCCTGGGAAATCGTAAAGTCTAAGATTACATTAGGCGAACCCGCAACAGTTAAAATCGTAAGAATTATGCCTTACGGTGCCTTTGCAGAAATCATCCCCGGCGTTGACGGCTTAATCCATATTTCTCAGATTGCTAACCGCAGAATTGACAATCCTGCCGCTGAACTCAAAATCGGCGAGAGCGTTGAGGCTAAGGTTACAGAAATCGACTGGGAGAACAAAAAGATTGCACTTTCTATCCGTGCACTTTTGCCTGCTCCCGAAGTTGCAGAAGAAGCTCCCGTTGAGGAAGCACCTGTTGCAGAAGAAGCGGCTGAAGCAGTCGAAGAAGCACCTACAGAAGAAGTTGTTGAAGCAACAGAAGAATAATTTATTTTCAAAAAATTTGGGTTGTGGTCTTTGCCACAACCCTGTTTTTATCGGTGGTGAAAAAATATGAACATTAAAGGCGCTATATTTGATTTAGACGGCACAATTATAGATTCTATGCCTATGTGGTACTCCCTTTACGGCAATTACCTGACGGAAGCGCAGGTTGAGCCTACGGATGAGCTATTAGACTTTTTGCGACACGCGTCAATTCCCATGGCGGCAAAAAGATTTTCTCAGGAATTTAATCTTGGAACGGCGCGAGAAATAGAATCAAAGCTTTATGGTCATATTGCGCGCTATTACAAATACGAGGCAACTCTTCGCCCCAATGTGGACAAACTCATAAAAAAACTACATAACGAAGGCGTAAAAATGTGCGTTGCCACGGCAACAGAATCGGGACACGCCAAAAACGCACTTGCTCATACAGGATTGCTTAATTATTTTTGTGATGTGTTGTCCTGCAAGGACTTAGGTATAGAAAAAAACAAGCCCGACATATACTTTGCAGCTATGAACCTACTTGTCGCAGAGCAAAACGAAGTTGTTGTCTTTGAGGATGCTCTCCACGCAGTGGAAACGGCAAAATCGGCAGGATTTACAGTTGTTGCAATATACGAGCAAACCGTAGAAAACCACCAACGTGTAGAAAGCCTGTGTGACAGGTATATTCACGATTACGAAGAATTATTAAAATAGGAAGAACTCGCCAATGGCGAGTTCTTCCT
Organism: Congzhengia sp.; assembly: GCA_045649085.1. GTDB lineage: Bacteria > Bacillota > Clostridia > UBA1381 > UBA9506 > Congzhengia. The sequence goes on along the minus strand of JAZRPE010000024.1, from coordinate 89,130 downwards.
ATTTTAATGTTAACTTCTCTATTACTCCTTTTGCAAGCCCTCTGGATGCTAAAACGGATTGTTCTGCATTATCAGGTGTAAACATTACACTTACATAAATGTCATCTATAACAAACTGCATATCTTTAAGCGCCTTGCTGTCAGACAATCTTACGGCAACAGGAACATCCTGACGGTACACAATATCCTCTTGAGAAACTTGCGACAGGTCAGCATAATCGGAAATGTCAGCAAAGAAATCCTTAGGAAGAAATCTGTCAAGATTTGCTCTGTCAAAAAGAATTACATCTCCCTCAGCTGAATTCAGGGACTGTTCAAACTGGGATAGATAGATTTTGTCAGTTTCGCCGTCAGCACGTTCTGTAATATAGTAGTTTGAAGTTTTTATTGCCACCTCTCCGTTGTTATCAACGTCACTAATTACATCTTCAATCTGTTTTTCAATAGTGTAGTCGCCAGAGGTCATAGGACGGGCAAAAACTGAAACCATATTAAAATCATATGCGCGGTTATCTGTATTTGCGTTTATATATCCCGCAACTACAAATATCACTAACAAAACAAACATCACTCCTGCCACTTTCCACTTGTGGTAGTACCAGAAATTATCTATTGCCTCAAATGCGGTCATTTTTTTCTTTTCGCTCATAGTGAAACCTCTGCTACTGACCTAAGGTCTTCATTGTCGGGAAAAGCAACACATCACGAATTGCCGCAGAGTCGGTTAAGAGCATACACATACGGTCAATACCGAAGCCGATACCTCCCGTGGGGGGCATACCGATTTCAAGAGCATTCATAAAGTCCTCATCTGTTGTATTTGCCTCTTCATCGCCAAGGGCAAGCAAGGCTTCCTGAGCGCGGAATCTTTCTCTCTGGTCGATGGGGTCATTGAGCTCTGAATACGCATTTGCCATTTCCCAGCCGTTCATAAAGAACTCAAAACGTTCAACGTAGTCGGGATTTTCAGGCTTTTTCTTCGTTAAGGGAGAAATCTCTACAGGGTGGTCCATAACAAATGTGGGCTGTAAGAGATGCTCTTCAACGTATTCTTCAAAGAATGAATTTAAGATGTCGCCCTTTGTGTGATGGGGCTCAAATTCAACGTGCTTTTCTTTGGCTATTGCACGAGCCTCGTCAACAGAATTGATTTCATTAAAGTCAACACCTGCGTACTTTTTAACCGCATCAACCATTGTGATACGTTCAAAAGGCTTGCCCAAATCCATCTCTATACCATTGTAAACTATCTTTGTTGTGCCCAAGACCTCCTGAGCAACGTGACGGTAGAGATTTTCTGTTAAGTCCATCATACCGTGGTAATCTGTGTACGCCTGATACAACTCCATAAGAGTAAATTCAGGATTGTGGCGTGTGTCTAAGCCTTCGTTTCTGAAAACTCTGCCGATTTCATAAACGCGCTCAAGTCCACCTACGATTAATCTCTTTAAGTACAATTCCAATGAAATACGAAGTTTAAAGTCCTCGTCCAAAGCATTGAAATGTGTTTCAAAGGGACGAGCCGCAGCTCCGCCTGCATTTGAAACAAGCATAGGTGTTTCAACCTCTAAGAAATCCTGGGCGTTTAAGTAGCTGCGAATGGCAGCAATAATCTTTGAACGCTTAACAAATGTATCCTTAACATCCGCATTCATAATAAGGTCAACGTAACGCTGACGGTAACGAAGGTCGGTGTTTGTCATACCGTGGAACTTTTCAGGCAAAGGCTGCAATGACTTTGACAAAAGTGTAATTGAATCAACTCGGATTGAGATTTCGCCTGTCTGTGTTGTAAACACTTCGCCTGTTGCGCCAACAATATCGCCAATGTCATATTTTTTGAATGTATTATAAGCTTCTTCGCCTAAAATATCCTTCTTCACAAAAAGCTGAACTCTACCGTCAATATCCTGAATGTGCGCAAAGCCAACCTTACCCATACCGCGCTTTGACATAATTCTGCCCGCAACTGTAACTGTTTCGCCGTCTACGGGAGAGATTTTAGCTACAATCTGCTTTTCTTCTCCGCGCACTTCAATTGTGCGCTCTTCTGTGCGGCATCCCTCGCAGATGTCTTTTGAGGTATGTGTGCGGTTAAATTTTGTTATCTGAAAGGGGTCATTCCCGTTTTCTTGAAGTTCTGCAAGCTTGTCCCTTCTTACCTGTAAAATTTCTGACAACTCCTGCACGGGAGCATTGTTTTCCTGTGACATAAAATGTGCCTCCTTGTTGCATTTTACTATATTAAATCTATTATACACTATTTTGGAGTATTTGTAAAATGTTTTTTAAAATTTATATAAATTAAATAGGGATATTCAAACTCGCAAAAGGTTGGTAGCAAAACAAAGGCGTAATGAGTGAACTTGCAAGTGAATAGCCGACTTTTGTGTGACCTTTTGCGAAAAAGGAGGAACAGTGAAGCGGGTGACTGATTTTTTCTTGAAATAAAAAATCGGAACAAGCGAAACTTGTTCCGACGTGGCACCCCCAATAGGAATCGAACCTATAACTGCCCCTTAGGAGGGGGCTGTTATATCCATTTAACTATGGAGGCCTGCTTATTAGTATAACACAAACTTCTTTTTTTGTAAAGGAAAAGTAATTAAATAAACGTTGCATTTTTTGATACAGTATTATATAATAGTATACGGAAAAATTTGATTTTTTAGGAGAAATGTATGTTTGACAAATTATCAGCAATAGAAGAACGCTACAATGAGTTAAGCGAAAAAGTATCAGACCCTGCGGTAATTGCAGATTCTGCCAATTTTGCCAAGCTTTGCAAGGAGCAGGCAGACATCGCTCCCATTGTAGAAAAATACAAAGAATACAAGTCCTGTAAGGACACAATTGCCGAGGGCGAGGAAATAATAGCCGACCCCGATATGGACAAGGAAATGAAAGAGCTTGCAGAAGAAGAAATCAAAGATGCAAAACAACGCATCGAGAGTTTGTCACAGGAATTAAAAATTCTGCTTCTTCCCAAAGACCCCAACGATGACAAGAGCGTAATTGTTGAAATCCGCGGCGGCGCAGGCGGCGATGAAGCGGCGCTTTTTGCAGGCGATTTGTTCCGTATGTTTACAATGTACGCAGAGTCAAACCGCTGGAAAACAGAAATATTAAACTCTAACCCCACAGACATCGGCGGCTACAAGGAAATTTCCTTCAGCATCGAAGGTCAGGGTGCGTATTCTAAGCTCAAGTTTGAGTCAGGCGTTCATCGTGTACAGAGAATCCCCTCAACAGAATCAGGCGGCAGAATTCACACCTCAACTGTAACAGTTGCGGTGCTTCCTGAGGTTGAAGAGGTAGAAGTAGACATAAATGCAAACGACTTGAGAATAGACGTCTTCCGCGCAGGCGGCCCGGGCGGTCAGTGCGTTAATACCACCGACTCAGCGGTTCGTATTACACACCTTCCTACAGGGTTGGTTGTATCCTGTCAGGACGAAAAATCACAGCACAAAAATAAAGACAAAGCTATGAAAATTTTGCGTTCAAGACTTTATGACTTAGTTCAGCAGGAACAGCATGACAAAATAGCCTCAGAGCGTAAGAGTCAGGTAGGAACAGGCGACAGAAGTGAACGTATCCGCACCTATAACTTCCCTCAGGGCAGAGTTACCGACCACAGAATTGGTCTGACGTTGCACAAGCTTGACTCAATCTTAAACGGCGATATGGAAGAGTTAATCAGCGCACTTATCACAACACATCAGTCAGAGTTGTTAGCAGGGGAACAGGAGTAGCCTATGAAACACTTGCGAATTAAAAAAATGGTTATGGTAGCGGTCTTCTCTGCAATCTCCTTTGCATTGCAGATGATAGCGCCTTTTCCCAAGGTAGGAGGCTTTTTGGAAATTGAGTTTTCTGACCTGCCTGCACTAATTCTCGCCTTTGCCTACGGTCCTGTGGCGGGCTTGCTTGCGGAACTTATTAAAAATCTTCTGCACTTAACAGTTTCCACAACAGGGTTTGTGGGCGAGTTTGCAAACTTTATAGTAAACGGTATATTTGTTACGGTTGCAGGTCTTATCTATATGAAACGCAAAACCTTTAAGACTGCGATTGTATCACTGGTTGTTGCCACAGTTGCTATGGCAGTTGCGGGGGTGTTTGTAAATCTCTACATTATGCTTCCTATGTTTAGAATCCCTCAGGAATTAAGACTGGGACTTACAATGGGTACAATATTTCCCTTTAATCTGGTAAAGGGTGCAGTTACTTCGTTAATTACAATGTTAATATACAAAAGAATTTCACCAATTATAAAATTTTCAGGAGGACGAAAATGATTTTAGGTATTGAACACGTAGCGATATGTGCACGTGACACAAAAGCATTAACAGACTGGTATGTCAAAATGTTTGGAGTTTCTGTTGTTTATGACAACGGCAAGGGTACATACTTTGTAAAAGCTCCCGACAGCTCTATGATTGAGATTATACAGGCAGACACAGCGGAGGCTCCCACACCCACTAAGGACTGGGGTATCAGACACTTTGCTCTGTCAGTTTCTGACGAGGGTTTTGACGAATTGGTTGGGAAGTTAAAAGAAGAGGGCGTTGAGGTTGTAACAGAAGTTTCTGTTTCTTCAAAAGGCATCAAGACATTTTTCTTCCGTGACCCCGAGGGCAATATTTTCCATTTGATTTACAGACCTGAGGCATTATAAGATGAAAGGACAAATGATGAATATGTGGAAAGAATTTAAAGAGTTTGCATTCAAAGGCAATGTAATCGATATGGCAGTCGGTGTTGTAGTCGGCGGTGCTTTCGGTAAAATCGTCACATCCTTGGTTGCAGATATTATCACACCTTTGGTTGGTTTAATCACAGGCGGCACAGATTTAAAGAATTTAAAGTATGTTTTTACACCCGCTACGGAAACAGTGCCGGAAAGCGCTTTAAACTACGGTATGTTTTTGCAGAACATAATTGACTTCTTCATCATTGCGTTTTCTATTTTCCTCTTTGTAAAGTTAATCAACGTAGCAAAGAAAAAGTTTGAAAAGAAAGAAGAAATCATTGAAGAAGCGGTAGAAGAAGCAAAGGGTCCCACAACAGAAGACTTACTTACAGAAATCAGAGATTTATTAAAAAATAAAGAATAATAAGAAATGGTTGTCGCCAGCGACAACCATTTCTTATTACATTTCATTCCATATATCGTCATCTCTTGCAAACTTTTTCACATATCTGCAAGGGTGTTCATTTATATCAAATCCGCACACCGCCCGGTAGCGGCAATAGCTACAAGGTGTTATCTCCCCATCTCTTACAGGGCGGATATCAATGTTACCTGATAATATCTCCTGACCTATTTCTGTTACCGCACGCTTTACATAGCGTTTTAGCTTTTCGTACTGTTGGGGGCTTGCAAGCTTCGACTGCGTAGCAGAAGGCGTGCCGTCTGCCTTAATATAAACAGGAATAACTGACGACCAGCCTGATGCACCTTTATCCATAGCTCGGATAACATCTTGATTTTCTGATATAAGACCACTCATTTTAAACGCCTTTAAAGATGCTTCACTGTCCACCGCTTGTGGCAGGCTTTGTTCCACAGGGTCGTCAAGACGGAAATAAAACATTCCTCCAAAAGCTGTATTGTCACTTCCCAGAGTTTTTTTGCCGTTTTCTGTAATAGCAATCATATACACAGAAAGCTGCAGGGTTGTCCTGTTGAATATGTCTGCCAAAGAATATTTTTTTGCCCCTGATTTGTAATCTATGACCTTAATATAGAGCTTACCCCCGTGGGAGAGCGTATCCACACGGTCAATTCTTCCTATCATAGTGATTTCTTCCCCTGTGGGAAGTGTAACTGTCACAGGCTCTATATCGCCGTTTTTATCAAATGACAATTCAAAGGCTGCAGGTTCAAACTCGCCTCTTTTAATATGCTCACAAATTGCCCAGACAGACTTGGAAACAAGGCTTTTTAAGCGTTTTTTCAACGCTTCTATTCTTCCCTGAGCAAAAACCTTCTTAACAATCATTCCGTCAAACATCTCTTCTATGATGACGTCGGTAATCTCTGTTTGCTCTGCTTTGGTCAATGCTCCAAAGCTCAGTCCCTGCCCTTTTACCCTGCGGGCAAAAATCTCCACCACCTCGTGAAGAAGACTGCCCACGTCAGGCGCTTCTATCTTCATTACCTTGCGTTCGCGGGCGCGAAGTCCATACTCCACAAAGAAAGAAAAGGGACAGGCAGAAAAACGTTCAAACCTTGATACGCTGCCCACTAAATTTTTTCCGTAAAGGGCGCAAACCGCATCGCGCGAGAGCCTGCCGGCTTTGTTTTCGTACTTCGAAAACTTAACTGCACGCTCTATTTTTTCTTTGTATTCTTCATCCTCCGACAAAAGATTAAAAAGCCTTTTTGCCAGAGAATTTTCCTCTAAATTTGCTATATGCGTCAGCACATAGGTATATGCCGACGCCTTTGATGCCACAAATTCCTCTGCAGGGAGGGTTTCCTGAGTAAGGTAAGCCTTTTGCTTTAGTTGAGGGAAAGTGCGCCTGAGCTTTGAGATAAAACCCGCAGGTCGCAAACCCTGTCCGTCATTGTCTATTGGATAGCTGACATATAGCTTTTCCCTTGCAACATTCACCGCCTCATACACAGAAAATTCCGCACCCTCAATAAGCGTCTTGCTGTCAGGCGCAACAGATACGCCGCGCTCGGTAAGATATGCCCGTTCCTCATCTGATAACAACACGCCGCTATCGGGTATTGCAGGAAAAGCTCCGTCATTGACACCTACTAAAAATATTGCTTTCACATTTTTTATAACGGAACGGTTTAAATCGCCAAAGGATACGCTGTCGTACACCTTAGGTATGATACCTATACTCTTCTGTGAAAAGCCGGCACGCAGAATTTCTTCAAGAACATTAAGTCCCACATTTTCATCGCCTAAAAAGCTCTTCATAGTGTCAAGGGTTTCTGTAATTATATTATAAACCTCAGTATATTCATCGCTCAAATTAAGCTTGCCCTGAGTGTGGAATTCCTCAGCTTCAGCTATAATCTTCCCTTTAAGGTCGGTCTCCACCAAAAATTCGCACAGGGCGTCTACCCTGTCAGCCACGTTCTTTGACTGGGATATTTTGTCTTTCAGGCTGACTATCGGCGCAATAAGTCTGTTTTTTACCGCAAGCTGAACCTCGCCCTCTTCTCCTGCGTCCTCCTCGTGTGCAAAGACGCTTGCGCTCTTCTTTAAGAAACGCTCATCGTCTAACCAGTCGTTATAGTTTATTGCACAGGACAGGGCGTAGTTTTCAAGCTGCGCTGCCTCGTCACGGGAAATATCAGCAAAGCCGGATTTCATATACGCACTTACCTTGTCGGTGGTAAAACCACTCAGCAGGTCAAGCACACAAAACAGATAAATAACTATCGGGTGGTCTAAAAATTTCTTTCTGTTGTCAGCAAAAACAGGAATATCGTAAAGGTCAAACGTAGTGCAAAGTAGCTCCTTGTAGCCCTCATAATCCCCTGCAATTACCGCTATATCGCGATAGCTATAGCCTGATTTTGTCAGCTTTTTTATTTGCGTTGCTACATTTTCTATCTCGTCATAACGGTTTTTAAAAACAGTAAGGCTTACGTTTTTCGCCTCTGTTGTTGCCACGCCGCTGCCTGTTGCCATTGCCCTTTCCAAAAACTCCAATTCAGGTGTCAGGAAACGCTTCTGCTCCTGCATAACCTCAGGAAACCCCACGGACACACCTGCTGCTTTAGCACAGTCCTCTAATGCGCGTTTTGTGTTATAAACTACAGAAAAGTTACCGTCTTTTAAGGCATCCTCAGGCATACACAAGGACACCACAACATCTGCGCCAGATGCAAGCATAGACTCAATGCAGAAAAGCTCGTTCTTTGTAAATCTGAAAAATTCATCTATATAAATTACAGCATTTTTAATATAGTCATTGCCAAAGCACAAAGACGCCATCAGCGTAACGTCGTCATCTCCATCAACAAAATCAACACCCAGGAGCTTGTTGTACTCCTCGTAGATAGTGGCAAGGTCAAAAAGCCGCGCAGAAAAAACAGGAGATGAAACCTCGTCTGCAATTACTTTCAACGTTTCGGGCATAATCTGCCCCTTCTTAAACTCTGAAATCGCATCAGCAAAAAGCTCAATATAACCTGTGTGATTTTCTGCGTTTTTATAATATGTAAGGGCTTGTCTGCTCTTGGTTATGGCGCGCGTTACCAACATCGCCTTGGCACAGGAATCTGCCGCCTTGTGGCGCAGGCCTGAATTTGAAATAATCTTATTTGCCAGTCGGTTAAACGATGTCACATACAGACTGTCACAGATGTAGCCTGTTTTTGCAAGCATCGCCTGCTCGCACTGGTGGGTGTACTGCTCGGGAACAATAATAATTGCATTTTTGCCTAAGGAATGGCTTATGGCTGCCTGCTCAATGACATATTCACTTTTTCCGCTGCCGGCTGCGCCAAGCACAAACTTTAAGCTCATATTGCTCCCCTCTCTTATTTATTCTGCTTTGAAATCTTCAGGTTTTTTATCGCTTTTTCCAAAGGCATACAATATAGCGTCTGCTATTCTTTGCGATGCCTCGCCGTCGCCATAAGGATTTACGGCGTGGGACATCTTCTCATATTCTTCCTTGTCAGCAAGAAGTGTTGCTGCCATTGTTTTGATAACCTCTTTATCAATACCTGCAATCTTTACAGTACCTGCAGTTACTGCTTCGGGTCGCTCTGTCTCGTTTCTTAAAACTAAAACAGGCTTGCCTAAAGATGGCGCTTCCTCCTGAAGACCGCCCGAATCGGTCATAACCATATAGCATTTGTTCATCAAATTGTGAAGTTCTGTCACATCCAACGGGTCAATCAAGTGAATTCTTTCGTGGTTTCCTAAAATACTGCGCGCGGTATTCTGTACCAGAGGATTTAAGTGTACAGGGTATACAACATGAACGTCAGGAAAGGCTTCTACTGTTTCTAAAACTGCCTTGCAGATGTTTTTCAAAGGCTCGCCTAAGTTTTCACGGCGGTGTGCCGTAAGCAGAATTACCCTGTTGTTTTCATAATCTAAATTTTTAAGACATTCATCACGAAATTCATAATCATCACGTACAGTTGTCTTTATAGCATCAATTACAGTATTACCTGTAATGTATATTTTTTCATCACTCACGTTTTCACGTAGCAGGTTGTCCACATTGTTCTTGGTTGGCGCAAAGTACAAATCAGCCAATGACGTGGTAAGCACTCTGTTCATCTCTTCAGGAAACGGCGAATACTTGTCATAAGTACGAAGACCTGCCTCCACATGACCTACCTTGGTCTGGCAGTAAAAAGACGCCAGCGCTCCAGCAAAGGTAGTTGTGGTATCTCCGTGAACCAGGACAATGTCGGGCTGAGCCTCCTTTATTACGCCCTCAATGCCCTTCATTGCACGGGATGTGATATCAGAAAGTGTCTGCCCTGCCTGCATAATATCCAAATCATAGTCAGCAGTGATACCGAAAATATCCATAACCTGGTCAAGCATCTGTCTGTGCTGAGCAGTTATGCAGACAATAGATTCTATATCCTCTCTTCTTTCCAGCACCTTAACCAACGGCGCCATTTTAATAGCCTCAGGGCGTGTGCCGAATACGGTCATTACTTTTATTTTTCCCATTATTTACACCTCACAAGATATACCTAAATATCTTCTTTATTTTCCTTATTTTCAGTCGGCGGCTCGTTGGTTTCTTCCGCCTGCTTGCGGCTTACGATTATAAACGCCGCAATCAAAGCAATAGCAAGCACAAGCACAAGCGCGCGCATAAAGTTTGAAATAAACAGCACAATAGCAGAAATCGCTAAAATCGCACTAAGTCCATATAAAATTACCACCGTTGAACGATGAGAAAATCCCATATCAATCAGCCTGTGGTGCATATGTCCGCGGTCAGGCGTCATAATGCCCTGACCCTTAATCAAGCGTCTTACAATAGCAAAAAGTGTATCAAATATAGGAAGTCCCAAAATCATAAAGGGAATAGCAAACGCCACATAGGTCTTAAAAGGCCCCTGAATTGAAATACACGCCAGCACAAACCCTAAAAACGTAGCACCCACATCGCCCATAAATGTTTTTGCAGGATTGAAGTTAAAGGGCAAAAATCCAAAGCACGAGCCTGCCAATGCCGCTGTGAGTATAAGCATAGTTGCGTTCACATTGTGCTGCAGCAAAAGTATAGACAAAAGCGCCACCGCCGCAATGGAGGAAACCCCTGCAGCAAGTCCGTCAAGTCCATCGATTAGGTTAACGGCATTTGTCACGCCAACAATCCACAATATACTAAAGCCTATTGAGAGCCATTCAGGAACTCTTATCATAAGGTCCGTAAATGGGTTTGCAACGGCAATTACACGCACTCCGCATAGCACGGGAATTGCAGCCGCTATAATCTGTATCAAGAATTTAAGTATCGCGGGCTTTGGCTTTAAATCGTCTAAAAAACCCAAAACTGCTATAATCATTGCGCCTGATAAAATACCTATTAATGATTTGTTAATTGCGCCATCTGCTACAAAATCAGCAAAGCAAATAATGCTTATCAAAAAGCCATAAACAATAGCGATACCGCCAATTCGCGGGGTTGGCTTTTTGTGCATACGACGACTGTCTTTCGGCACGTCTAATGCGTTAATCTTAAAGGCCAGCCTGATAGTAAGAGGCGTTGTAGCATACGCCACAATCAAAGCCACGATAAATGCAAATATAACAAAAAGTCCGTTCGTCTGTGTCATAATTTTCTCCTATATAAATTCACACTTATAACTATTTTACCTTATTATAAAAATTATATAACTTTTATGCTGAAATGTCAATTACACTCTCGTTACAAAAAAGCACACGGCGCATGCCGTGTGCTTTAAACTTTTAATTATCTGTCTAAGATTAATTTGGTAAGTTCTACGGGGTCTACGATTTTATCTCCCTTGTAAACTCTCATATTACCTGAAGCGATTTCGTCGATTAAGATAACTTCGCCGTTGTTGTAACCGAACTCAAACTTAATGTCCCAAAGGTCTAAGCCGATTGTCTTTAAGTCATCAGCTACAATCTTTGTGATTTTTAATGTCTGTTCTTTCATACTTGCAAACATCTCAGGTGTCATAACACCTAAAGCAGCTAAACCTTCCATTGTAACCAGGGGATCGCCTAAAGCGTCGTTTTTGAATGTGCACTCAACGTATCCGCCCTCTAAAGCTGTGCCGTCAGCAATGTATTCGCCGTATCTCCTGATAAAGCTACCTGTAGCAACGAGTCTGCAGATAACCTCTAAACCGTGACCGAATACCGTAGCAGGGAGAACCTCCATTGTAGCTTCGTCAATGTTTGCTGAAACAAAGTGTGTCTTGATGCCTGCTTCCTTTAATAAATCAAAATAGTAAGAAGAAACTCTCAAATTCGCCTTACCGATACCTTCTATTGTTAAACCAACGCTGTTTTCGCCGGGATCGAAAACGCCGTCTTTACCTGTGCAATCGTCCTTGAATTTAAGCATTACGTTGCCGTTGTCAAGGCTATAAACGTCTTTTGTTTTTCCTTCGTATACTTTTTTCATGACCAAAACTCCTTTTTTATTATAAAATTCACAAAAATATAGTAGCACATTTTTTCGGAAAAATCAATATTTATATTGTAAAAACCGATTTTTTCAAAAAAGTTTTGAAAAAAAGCAAAAAATAATAAGTAGAAGAAAAATAAAGCAGAATGCCTTATGGCATTCTGCTTTATTTGGTACACCATCAGGGACACAGCCTTGCTACACAAGTCTTTTCCGCTTGACGACCGTGAGCTTGCGCTCACAGTACCTGTCTACGCGACTTGTTCGCTAAAAATATGCCACCGGCATATTTTCTTAACGCTCCAAGCCCTCTCAGGGGATGCTATCCCCATGAAATCACGGTTTCTTGATGTTTATATCTTTACCGCTATCGGTTTTTAGAACACTTGATTCTTATATTTATAATAGATTGAATTTTCCTTGTTGTCAATACTAAAAAATTAAAAGAGCTCAAAAGTTACATTCGGGGTATCCCTATGTACATCATCAAAAATCTTAAGCATTGTTTTGCAATAATCTCTTAAATCATCAGGAAGTGTTGAAAAACCATATATGTTTACTTTGAAATTACCCCTTTGGTAAAACAAGCCCTGCAAGCAATCCCACAAAGCATCCCAATTCTCGCCGTAATATTCAGGAAGTCCGAATTTTTCTTTTAATATAAGATGTATTTCTCCTAAGTATTTACACCCTGTAAAATCCAATATAATAGGATTTTCTTTTATCGGTTTAAATGCGTTTTGTTTTAAATTTTTCTTGTATGTCATTTAGTTTCTCCTTATTCTACCTCAATAAATGTGTGGTAATGGTCATAAGTTACAAAAATCAAACCATCATTTGAAAATACTATTCTTTCTGCTCCTCTGAATCCGGATTTATAATTGATGTCAGCTTCATACCATTCTCTAGTCGGGGCATTTGGCAAATGTCCATTGCTGTTATTGTATATACCCCTGAAAAGCATTCTATTTGGAGCAATTTTTGACAAATTACCCAAATATGATGTATCCTAATTCTTCAGCTCTTTCTTTTGTTATGTAGTAGTTTGGCAATTTTCCGTAGTTCCTTAAATACCAATCTGCGCCCTTTACTCCATCGTTTGTAGCTGTGCCGGCATAAATTGCTTTTAATCTTTCAATTATGCATCTGCAATAAGGATGAAGCGGCGGCTCAGGATCTACTTTTTTATTTATGTCATATATTTTACCATTGTTTTTTCGACAAATCAATCAGGTTTTTAAATCAAGTATTGCCTTCCACATTTTCCATTTTGTGCTATATCTCACATTTACACCTCCATTCCTTATATGTTGATTTCTTGTTGCATATTATAACACGATGGAATGTGCAAATGTGTGCAAAACTCTCAGGGTTCAAGTCCCTGCTAAAAAATATAAAATAAGAGCAAGTATCTTGTGATACTTGCTCTTATTTGGTACACCATCAGGGACTCGAACCCTGGACACCCTGATTAAGAGGGTGAGTGTGTCCTTTTTAATTAGAATTATTTTGTATTATGTATCCTTATTTAGCGTTACTAAAAGAGGTGTAATAACCTATATTATCAGTATTTTTACCAATATAATGTTCTACTATAGGGCAAAAGCATAATTTCTCTAAAAAAGTATTTTTGTTTGAAAAATGTTAGAAAGCTTCCGTTAATGCATTATATATTTAAATGAGTTTATAAAGAAAATTGATTTAAGTATATAATTGTCATTTTAAATACCATAACAAGCTTATCATCAGGCGCTACTATATAAGTCTGATAATAGGCTTGTTTTAGTATCTGAAGATATTTTATATTACAATACTAAAAGAAAGGAGATATTATGTATTACATAGGAAAATTTTATGGATTTCTTCTTTTTGAAGAGGAAGATGGGACAATTCGTATTTCTCAGGGTTCAGGTACATTTAAGGAAAGGTATAAAAACCTTGAAGAAGCGAAGAAACAGATAAGAAAGTGGAAAGGAAAAATAATATGACAAAATTAAGAGCAAATACAATTTATGTTGCACTTCAGAAAATTACACCGTCTTAAAATGAGAATTTTATTGACAATTTGAAAGGAGAAAAAGAAAAAAACATAATGAACGAGAAAATTATTAAACCGGGTGTGATTCACAGAATATATGAATTAACCAAAAGCAGAAAACAAAATCATAGTATAGAAACAATCAATGAGGTATTAACAGCTTTTCTTGATGTGATTGAAAATTCTATATCAATAGGAACTTCCGTCGTTCTTAATGGATATATGGTAATTGAATCTCGTCATAGACCGCAGAAGAAAATTTACTGTGCAGGTAAGAGAAAGGAAATAACTATCCCCGAACAGTATAGGGTGCATATTAAACCCGGCTCAAAACTTGCAACCGCAGCAAAGAAATATACTAAACAAAAATTAGGAGGAACAGATGAACACTATAAACAAAAATGAATTGATTGACAAAATATCTGTAAAGCTCAATAAAGAGCGTATTGTAGTCGGTGGTAATAAACACGCCTATAAGAGAAGGTATCATTTAAAATACACTGAAACCATTATCAAAAAAGTAGTTGATGCTTTTTGGAGTGCTGTGGCTGATACTATAGCTGACGGAGAAAAAATATTAATTCAAAATTACATCACGATATACCCTAAGTACACAACTAATGGCAATTTCAATTCCTATTGTGTAAAAACTAAGGCAAAGGAAAAGCTAAAGGAAGCTTGTAGGATATTGAACGCCGAGAAAAAGATACCCGATGATTTTCAACCAGATCCACCATCAGATATTTTTCACGAAACATTTGCTTTTTCTGATACGGAAGAAGACAAGAAAAAGATAAAAAGAAAAACCGAGAAGAAAGACAAGGTGGATTAAATTGTGACAATATGTGATATTTGTGTTTTATGGAAATGAAGAAAATAAATAACTTGTAAACATTGTATGTATAGCATATACGATTACAATCAATAATATATTTATAAATATTAATTGTATGATACAAAGAAATAATTTGTCAATAAAAGTTGAAAGAATGTTATTTTTCTGGTATAATATAGAAAAATATTATGCTGGAGATGAAATAATGAAATTTTTTGATAACAAATATATAAAGACAATTTTACCATTGATTTTAGCTGCTATCACAGGTATAACCGGAAATGCCATATTTTCTGTGAAAGATGGTGTATTTATTTTTTGTATTATTACTTTGATTTTATCCGTGTTTTTTGAGATAGTATTAGCGATAAGATATGTTAAGGTTGATACAGAAAAAGATGCTGAAATTGAAAGATTAACAACTGAAAATAAAGATTGTAATACTCAAATAGCGTTATTAAAAAAACATGTAGAAGGATATAATACAGCGTTTGTAGATTTCAGCAAGTGTTTTAACAATGGTGCTGACAACATATATAAACTTATTAACCACGCAAGAAAAACAAACCTGTTGGATTTTAATATATGGAATTACTCTCAAACCTGTTCGTATGTTTGCGAAAGTCTTTATAATCTAATTAGTCATTTAGCTGAGTCTGGGCAAAATTTTTCAGTAAATGTTGTTGTTCCAGAATTAAAAGGGAATAAGCGAAAAAATAAAGTGTTTACTATGTTGGCTTATGATGGATATAACAAAACAAAGCCTCATATGTACAAGAAAGATATTCCACAAAAAGATGCCTTCAATTACTATTATGGCAAGTTGTTTAAAAAAGGGAAATCAGATGTTACATATTTAATGTCAAAAGAGGAAATTAATGCAAAGTTTTTCTTTAAAGACGATGCAAACAAGGGCAAGTATTCACAGTATATTGGGATTCCTATATACTGTAACGGTGTAGATATGGTTGGCTTGCTTCAAATAGTTGCACATAATGATTCTGTGATAACCAATGATGAAAGAATTATGAAAGACATTGCTAATAACATTGGTGTTGCATACTCAAATTTAATATTATTTGCAGAAAAAACTCAAAAAGCGATTGAGCTATAAAAGTAAAAAAAGGAGTTTTTGTATGAAAAAGGAAAACGAAAAAAAGGAAAAAATTATAGATATTAGGGATAAAAAGAAGATGACTATAATATACCCTAATTATAAAAAAGACGATGGCACAAATGAAAATGAAGATAATTCTTCAAAACTCGAAAGCGATAATGAGACTAAAAAGACCGATTGATGCGGTCTTTTTTACTTACCAAGGTGAGACTACAGCCTTAAAAGTGTAGGGACTCCTATCCGTTGGGAGTAAAAAGAAAGACGGAGCCATAATCAAGTATAGTTGACTTCACCGCTCTAGTGAGGTCTATTTTTATGCCTGAATCTATGAGTATTATAAAGGAGGAACGATGAATGATAATAAAACATATAAAGAGGGGCAAGATTGGTTAAGTGACATCCTCACAAATGAGGTAATAAAAATTTGTAACAAGTGTGGTATGATACTACCAATAGAGAATTTTAGAATTGTTAAAGGACAATTTCACAACCCCTACTATTTAGGACATTGCAAAAAGTGTGAATATAAATACCAAAGGAATTATTTAAAAGAAAAGAACAAGATAACGATTTCAAATAATGTCAAGATACTTATAAAAAGAAAGTTTAAAACGATAAATCCTTACAGAATATTAGATATAAACAAAACAAATATAGTACCTATCAGCACAGACGAAGTTTTTGTTAAGTTAATGGATTATAAGAATGTGTGGCTTTCTAATTATGGACGTATTATAAGAAGTACGCCAAGTGGTAAATACAAGTTATTACAAGGTAGGCGTGACAAATACGGAGTGCTCTATTACACTTTGCCAAAGTTAAAACTTATTGACGGCGAATGGGGTTGTGTAAATACAAGTCTACGTGCAGCAAAAGCTGTTGTTGATGAATTTATAGTTAATCCTGACAAAGCAAACAATATCTTTATTTGGCACAGTGGCTATAATAAAGAGGATTGTTATTACCGAAACTTATATCCATTAAACGAAAATCAATATAAGGTCGTGAAGCAAAGCTTTACTGAAACGGGAGAAAATTCAGAAGATTTCATTATCAAAGTAATGAACGAGCCTAAATATCAACCTGATAATTGGAGTAAACAATGTTTAGAGCCTGTATTGTGCGGCATAGGATATCACGGCACTCTATACGAAAATAGCAATGTCGAATCGTATCTAAGGTGGTCTGATATGATGAATCGTTGTTATAATAAAAAATTTCATACAAGACAGCCACAATATAAAGAATGTGTTGTATGTGAAGAATGGCATAATTACAGCAATTTCAAGGTGTGGTATGATGAGAATAAAGCTCCCGGAATGGCGTTTGATTTAGACAAAGACATCGTATTTAAAGGCAATAAAGAATACAGTCCTGCAACGGTTTCTTTTGTTCCGCACATTATTAATACACTATTTTTAAATGGCAAAAGCAACAGAGGTAGTTTGCCGTTGGGGGTGAATTTCGATAAATCTCATAATGACTATAGAGCGCAAATGAACGTTATGGGAAAAATAAAGAAATTAGGTCGTTTTAACAGCGCCATAGACGCATTTAACAAATATAAGGAATATAAAGAAACATTTATTAAAAACATGGCTGAGCAATATAAGGCTCAGATACCATATAAAACATACATAGCAATGTTAAATTGGGAGGTGGAAACCACCGACTAATTTATTATACCACTATAAAGGCTATATTGGATATTGATTTATCTGATATAGCCTTTTCTGCTGTAAGGAAAGGAGATTAAATGAGCATTCAGCAACAGTTACAAAAAGTCATAAGTAAAATAGATATTAAGCTAAATAAGGCGGCTAATGAGATTATGCAAAAAACAAAAGAGCAACTCAAAGAGTCTGTTAATAATTTATGGTATTCCACCTACTCACCCACTGATTATATTCGCACATACGAAACGATTGATGCGGTCAGTGGCAAAGTAATAAAAAATAGCAAGGGTAATTACACAATCGAAGTGTACTTTGATGAATCTCTTATGTCTTCAAAGTCAAGCACTTACGGTTGGGGAACGCATTCGGGTTTTGATGGTGGAGATTTTAGGAAAGGTCTTATTAGTAGTATTATCCATGGTATGGGTGGCTCTAAAACAAACCCCCGCTATGGCGAATCTACCAATGTTATCGAGGTTGTTAAACAAGAAGCAGAAAGATATGCAAATAGCATATTAAGAAAATATTTATAAAAGAATTTTAGGAGGATTTAATAGTTATGAATAAAAGAATTGATTACAAAGGAACAGATATTGCAGAGATTTATAAGTTGGCTCTTATTGGTGCAGAGTTTGCAACAGAAAAGAATGAGAATGGTATCGCACTTGTTAATTCGCTTAATAAAGAACTTTATAAAAAGACAGTTTTGCTTGCAAGATTTTTAAATGTCATTAATATTCCCGAAGACAGAGTTATGAACTTAGATCAGTACAAAGACAATGACTTTACGGTTGCAAGTTTTTCCTGTGGCAGAATGACAAGAAGATTAAGAGCAGATTATGATTTGTTCACATCTATGCTTAATGACGAAATCGCAAATTGTCTTGCTAAAGAAAACGATGTTACCATCCGTATTAATGATATGATGGCAGCAGACTTGTCTCCTGAAAACCTTGAAATTATGCAGAAAAACGCCAAAGAGTTTACTTCACAATTAAAGAAGATTACCAAACTTGTTGAAAATGCTAATGCCGTAAAGACTAAAGCGTAAGGAGGTAGTCTATGGCTAACGATGATAGAATCCTACTTAATTTAGTCTTAAATGAGGCTACGGTTAGTGCTGTTGAAGGCAGAGTGCGTAATCTTGTAAATAGGCTAAATAATACAAACATCAGTTTGAATATAAATCCGAGAAATCTTGATAATATTGTAAATCGGATGAATCATATTTTACAACAAATGCAGACGATAAACGCTACTCCTGTAAATATCAATGCAAATCTTACATCGGCACAACAGCA
The DNA here is from genome assembly GCA_045649085.1 of Congzhengia sp. GTDB lineage: Bacteria > Bacillota > Clostridia > UBA1381 > UBA9506 > Congzhengia. The sequence goes on along the minus strand of JAZRPE010000024.1, from coordinate 70,544 downwards.
GTACCGTCTTGAGACGGAACGTATGCGAGTTGCACAACAGTTGGAGTTATCAAGACAACGAACATTGCAGACCGAAAATCAGGCTATTTCTGCTCTTGCACAGCAGAATAGAACACTGACTGTTAATAATAACGTTACCCATCAAATTCAGCAGAACACCCAAAACATAGGCAATAATATGAATGTCGCTGGAGGTCATGCGAGAGATTTTGTCGACTATCTTTCTGATGGTGTAAGATATTTGGTTACATACAGAAGTCTTTATGCCATTATGAATCAAATCGGCGAAGCGTTTTCAGAAATGAAAAATGTTGACACCGCAGCTATTCAGGTTCGTAAAACAACTGGTATGTCAAAAGATGAAATTGAAGCAATTAAGAAATCATCTTATAGTGTTGCAACAGAATATGGTCGGTCTGCAAGTGAATATCTTGAATCTGTATCGGAGTTTGCACGTGCCGGATATAAACAACATAGTACAGAACTTGGTAAACTTTCATTGCTTACACAAAATGTTGGTGATGTTAGTGCAGAATCAGCAGACAAGATGTTATTAGCGGTGGATGCGGCTTATCAGTTGGAAGGAAATGTTACAGAACTTACAAATGTTGTAAATGCCTTAAACAATATTGCCAACAAAAATCCAACTTCTATGCAAAAGATGGCTGATGGCTTACAGGTTTCAGCATCTATGGCGAAAACCGCAGGTATGGATATTTCTGAATTGACTGCTTTAATCGGTACAGGTACAGCGGTTACCCAAAGAGAAGGTGCAGAAGTAGCCCGTGCAATTCGTACCATAATTATGAATGTTAAAAGCGTAAAGGGAGAGCTTGAGGATGGTACAATTATTGATGATGAGTCGATTGCAAAAGCAGAAGCAGCTTTAAAAGGTGTTGGCATTTCAACAAAAGAAGTTGTCAATGGTGTGCGAGAACTAAGAAATCCTATGGAAGTTCTTGATGAACTTTCTGATAAGTGGCATACTTTAGGAACTGAAGCAAAAAGTGTGCTTACAGAAAGTATAGCGAATAAGAGACAGGCTAACGTACTTTCCGGTATCCTCGATAATTGGTCTATGGTAGAGAAAATGCAAAGTGAATATTTTAACTCTGCTAATAGCGCTATTGAGGAAAACATTTTGTATCTTGAGGGATGGGAAGCGAAAAGTAAGGTTGTAAGTGCCAAGTGGACTGAATACATCTCGAATCTTGCAGATGCCAAGGTTATCACGGGAACATTGGATGCTCTATATGGGTTGCTCACTGTACTTGATACTCCTATCGGAAGAATAGCAACATCTATTGTTCTTGTTAATACTGCACTTGCAGTCTCAGGTAGATTGTGGCAAGCAATTCGAGCAAGAAGCATTGTTGCGGATATACTTTCTATGGGTGTCGCTGAAAGAAATCTTGGTACGGCAATTCAACTTGTAACAGGGCATTTAGGTAGACAAGCTTTGGCTTGGGCTACATCACCTATGGGAATGGCTACTATTGCTGTTGCAGGTATAACCCTTATAACATCCGCTATTGAAAAGAACTCACAGAAGTTAGAGGAAAACGCTCAAAAAGCAGGTGAAGCATACGATAAAGTTAAGTCAAATATGAATGAGCTTGACAGCTTAATCAAGCAGTATAATGACTTGCAAATTTCTAATGAGTGGAATAATACACCTGTCGAAACAAAGAAGCAACTTCATGAGGATATTAACAGACTTCTTGGAGATGAAGCCGATAAGATTGATATTCTTAATGGTAAGTACAAGGAAACTACAGAAGAACTGTTTAAGCAGAGAATGGCGAAGCTTTCCGAAGAGGAAAAGACGGCATTCGATAATGAACAGGCAAAAGGTAAAACTCTGTGGAATGATGTTGTGCTCTACGACCTAACATCAAAAATGAGATATTCACAGGATGAAGATGTTCAAAAGATTATAAGCAAGTATTCTCACGTTTCTACTACTCCCCAAGATGATGATAGTTTTAATTTTGGTGCGTTTAAAGACTTTGGCGATTTTATGTATAAATATGATGAAGTCAACAAAATGTTACTTGAGTTGCAACAAGCAGGATTAGGCGAAACTCAGTTTTATAAACAATTAAATAGCGATGTAGTTCAATTTAAAAGTAAAGTAGAAGAATATCGCATTGCAGTAGAAGAACTTGAGAAAACAGAAGCAGATCAGAAATTAGGCAATTATATTACTCAAAATGTTGGTGGATATATTGATAATTTAGAAGAGTACAATAAGGTTGTAGATTGGATTAAAAACAATTTCACCGACGAAGATAAAAACAGTGCCTTAAGTTTTCTTAATTCATACTTTTCTGAATATGCTGAAAAAGTTACCGAAACAAGTGATTTGTTATCGGGTGATTATTCTTCGGCTATCAAAAGTGTATCAGCGACATTATCAACACTTCAAGAAAAATATGACGAGTTAAAATCGGCACAAGATGAGTATAACTCAACAGGTGCTATTTCTGCTGAAACAATGCAGAAGTTGATTGATAATGATTTATTACAGTATCTTGATTATTCTTCGGGCAAACTAAAAATAAACACCGATGCCCTATTAGCTGAAGGTGAAGCCGCAAAGGTCAATGCAATTCAAAAGTTGCAAGATGCTATGGCAACAGACCTTATGAATTTAGCAACAGGCAAAACAGATCAATTATCAAATACTGCAAAAACCGCTATTGCAAATCTCGGTAGTGCTGCCGAAACTACTGGAGACAAAGCGGAAACAGCCGCCGCAAAGTTAGCTGGGTTTGCGATTGCTGCACAAGCCGCTAAAGATGGTGCAGAAGGTAATTTAACAGGAATGTCTGTCGAGGACTTTAATACTCAAGCTAACGCTATAATCTCGGCATACACAAGTGCTGCTAACTCTATTGGTGGTATTACCATTAAGTCACCTAAGACAAGTAAAGGTTCGTCATCTTCTTCAAGTAAGAATGATGCCCTTGAAAAACACTTAAAAGATGCTGAACGCCGTTATAAAATACATCAAGACGAAACAAAGTATATTGAAGAACTTGATTATGCTTTAAACAAACTTGTTAAAACCGATGAGGAACGGCTTGAAATTTTAGATAAGATTGAGGATGCTCGTAAAGACTATGCTGATAATCGTATCAAAGACCTTGAGCATGAAAAGGAAATGCTTAAAAATATGTATGGGGATAATTATGATACTTCATACATTGATAAAAGCATTCAGCAGATACATCACGAAGAAGCCGAAAGACTTAGAGCGTTAGGATATGACGATAGTTCAGACGAAATTCAGGAACATCAATCAGGTTGGTGGGATAAACAAAATGAGCTATTAGATAATATGTCTTTGCAATATGAAAATCGTATCAAAGATATTGAGCACGCAAGAGATATGTTCTTGGAGCACAATCCATTAGGTGATACTACATCTTTCTATAAGCAGTTACAGGAAGAATATCATAAAGAAGCTGAGCGGCTCCGTGCCTTAGACCCTGAAAAGTACAAAGAAGAAATTCAAGAACTGCAATTATTGTGGCACGATGCACAAAACGAAATTGCTGATTGGTCGCTATCTAATTCTGAGCGTTGGATAAACGAGAGAAACCTTTATGGAGATTGGGATAAATTCGCTGATAATGAGGTTGCGGCATGGAAAAGGGTTTTGGATAGATTTAGGAAAGAGCACGCCAACGAACTTGATAAAATTAAAGACATAGAGGAAAAATACTTCAATGCCATTAAGAAAGAACTTATCAATTCTTTGAACTTTAATTCAAGTCAAATTGGCTCACTTCACACACTACTACAATCCTACTATGATGTAACAAATTCCATTTCTGAAGCACAACATGAAATCAATAAAGAGTTAGATGCTTCTCTTACTATGTATGAGTATCTTGATGAAGAAACACGCAAACTGCTATTTAATCAAGAGGACTATAATATCTTGTCAGAGAAACTTCTTGACTTGCAATATGAAGCGGATAAATTACAAAGACAGTATAACAGAGATGTTTTAAATGCTACAGAAGAAAATCTCGAAGAGATAACGGCACAGTATGAAATGCAGTATGAAACCATGCTTAAAAAGTATGAAATTGCCCGTGCGGAATTGAATGTAGCTAAGAAACGTCAGCAACTTGATAATGTTTTAAATGAACGTAATGTCCGTATGCTTATTGACGGTCAATGGAAATGGGTAGCCAACACTCAGGATGTACTAAATGCAAAAGCAGAATTGGCTGATGCGGAATATGCAGCACAGGTTGCAAAGCACACTTTAGACCAAACAAAATCCATAAACAATCTTACTTCTGCTCAAAATGTATTGACAACTACAATCAACAATGTTGAAAGCGGTGTTATTGCATTTAACAGTAATCTTGGCGATATTACAAAGGGATTGGGAGAAATCGTTACGACCGACATTCCTGCTCTAAAATCTATTATCAATGATGTAGGCTCAGCTATTAAGAATTATAATAGCAATGCCAATAATAAGGATACCACATATAATGGTAATACTTCTTCTGGGACAAGTTCAAAAGGTGGTTCTTCGGGCAACACATCATCTACCGCTCCGCAGAACAATGCTACTGCGACAATCCCCGGAATTGGCGAGGTTGGAATACATATCAACGATAGTGGAAAGACAACTACAACGGAATTACCTGTTGGCACTGTTGTCCATACTGGTGGCGGTGATTATAAAATAACAGGCGGTACAGGTGGTAATTATAGTTCTATTAAAGTAGATAATAAATATGCCGATGGAACAAACTACACTAAACCCGGTTCTGCTCTAATGGGCGAAAACGGCGAAGAAATCTACATTGACAATAATGGTCATCTTATCCCTATTAAACAGCCAACAATATTTACAGACATTGATGCAGGGGGCAAGGTGTTTAATTCCATGCAGATGAAAAACCTTGATAGTTTGTGGAACTTAAGTAAAATTCAACTCCCTGATTTCTCGTATGATTTCTCAAATAGAACTCCATCAACGACCCAGAGTGTTGTATATGACATTCATGATTTTGAGGTTAATCCAACAGATGTTAACTCTTTTATGCAAGAGTTAACAGCAAGAGTAAAGTCTCATAACGCCATTACAAACAGAATGAGATAATGTGTAATTATATTAGTACAGGCTATAAAATTTAGCCTGTACTAAACATTGCACACAATTGCAGATTATATTGTGGTATAATAATAATTAAGTTATATCTTGCAGATGGAAACATTATATAACTATCTTTTTATAAATGTTTCAAAAGGAAAAATAATAAAAGATTACAGTTTGGTTTCAAAATTTGGCAGAAAATATATAAGACGCTATCATTCGGTAACATCTTTTATTATGTCTGTTAATAAAACTATATAGTATTTTTATCTTTCGGGTTCTTTATATACTGGATGTGTATCAGGAGATATTTCGTCTTTAGTGTTAGGTGTTTCTTCTTTTTTGGTGGGTTTGGGTGGTTCTGCTGTTCTGACTACAGCATTTTTAAATCTATCTTCAAATGATATTTTTTGTGTGCCAATATTTTTGTCAATATCATTCATATTGACACTTGCTATTTCTTCGCTTGTAGCTTCTCTCAAATCTTGTTTACCACAATCAAGGCATTTATCACATTCTTCTGTTGCTGGAAAAATAAAACCACAATTTGGATTAAGACATTTGTACCACATATGTATACCTCCTCTCCTATTGGTTGTTGGCGGTTATTTGATTAATGTGTCACAAAATACACTACAACACATATTGTTGCACATATAACAGTTAATGATAAAAAACCAAAAAAGCATATTAAAGCAACCGTATTGCTTGAACTATTTTTTAATACTATTTTGCTGTTTGAAATCTTATTGTTGGAAATTCCAGTGCCATAAGAATCTATTCGAATTATATCGCTACCAGATTCATAATCATCGGTTTGGCGCTCTGCATTTAACAAGTATTTAGTTTTTTTATCCCCTGCATTCTTTTGACATACTTGCGCTTTTGGTCGTTTTCTTTGTCGTGCTAAAACCTTGTATCTTCTAATTTTAAAAGTTTCAGGTAATTCACGCTGACACATAGTTAATGCAGAAAAGTCTGTTTTGGCTTTTATCTTCAACCATGATATTACAGTACCAACGGTTGATATTATAGTTATAATTCCGCTTATTAGGGAAATTTCTTCTCCGTATGTATATAAGAACTGGATAAAACTCTGCATGTTATTAATCCTCTCCTTTTTCATAAATATTCTCTTATATTATAACACAAAAGAAAAATTTGTCAAAGTGTAGAGTAATTTGACTATTGCGGAAAAATATGTTATAATATTAAAAAATTATAGCAAGGAGATATACGTATATGGGCGACAAGGTAAACAACAATAACAGCGGTACAATTAAGCACTCTGATGATAGAGGTACAGTAATAGTTGGCGAAATCAATAGCAGAACACAAGTATTTAATATTCAGTCAAGTGGAACGAAGCCGTATGATACAAATAATATGTTAAAGCCGTCAGGCTCAAATAATCAAAATAAAAACGAATGAGGTGATTTACATAAAGGAATTTTTATTACTATTAAAAAATATTCCTACAATCCTGCAATACTTCTTGCCGGGATATTGGGCTATTATATTATTTTCATTTCTTAACTCAAAGAAGATTGACCGAAAAATGATATTGGTATTAAGCTGTTTGTTTAGTTATCTAAGCATTACGCTCATATCACTGTTTAAACGGATTGATAATACGCTTGTACTATCAGGTGTTTCATTTATTCTTTTAACGGTACTAACTATTATAGTTTCCGTTCTATATTCGGCAAAATGGTTTAAAAAAATATTGGTTAAGTTGTTTCATAAAACACCGCATAGTGATATATGGCGTGATATTTTAGACTTTGACAAAGGCTCAAACCTTAAAGTATATTTCAAAGGAAATGACATCGGGGTTATCGGACATCATGTAGTACATGAAGAAAAAGATGACGATTCTTGGTTTGCTATATCTGCACCAATTAAATTCGATGTTAAGACCGATAAAACCGTTGATGACACAAACAAAAACAATGCAGGCGTCATCGTAACCTTTAGATTAAATGATGTAGAGCACATTGAAGTATTTTAAAAGACACTCTCGTATTGAGGGTGTCTTTTGCTATTGTGGATGTTAGCACGGGGCAAACAAGTTTTTTGCAAATGACAAAACAACTGGGGCAGATTTAAATTGTATTGAATATTTTTGTGAATTATAGTATAATAACACCAAGACTATTGTACATAGGGAGAAATACAATGATTTCAATTAACAAGAAAACTATGATTATAATATCCGCCGCCATATTATTACTTATAGTAGTTTTTGCATATTCTCATTTTAGTGTAGACACCAAACTTCCATTTGACAAACTTAAAAAAGATATGTCAGTTGAAACAGTACATCAAGTGTTGGGTAATCCAATAGATAGCGTCTATGATGATGGTACTTTATACTATGATGAATATAAAAAGGTCAGGTTCTGCGGATTGGTCGGTGAAATCGAAATAAGGTATGAGAAAGACGGAACGTTAGATAATGGTAATTGGACATTCTCTTTGCCTGACAGAAAAGATTTTGACTCATACGATAAGCAGATTGAGAAAATCAAGACTTACTTTACTAATAAATACGGCAGACCACAAGACGAATTTGATGGCGTTACGATATGGGTAGATGAAAACGGATATAAGTATCAGCTACATATATCAACCAATTCAAAGTATGATAGTTTACCGCAGACCATAAGTGTATTTTTCATTCCGTGATATACAAGGGTGTAACAGTTTTGTTATGCCCTTATTTTTTACGCAAAATTTAGGGGTGTACCGTCTATATATTAGGTACTTAAAATTCTGTGATGTTTATGTACCCCCCCTGCTCCGCTATTGTTTGATGTTAATTTGTTGATAGATGTATCGCATTATGATATAATAAATACAAATTGATTATAATGGAGTATTATTATGAACCCAAATAAATATATTAATCCTTTTTCTAAAAGTAGCGAAAATCTTGCTAAAGAATTTGATAGTGCAACAATAAGCAAAGATGCAGATAAGATAGAAAGTGTAATTGAAAAAGCTCTATCTATAGTCGAAACTGAGGATGAAGCATCCAAAGCTGCTATCTTTTATTCGTTAGGAACCGCATACGGAGATTTGCAAAAAATAAGAGGAACTATTGATGAGGACAGCATAAAGAAACAACTATATTATTTTAGAAAAAGCATAAAAATCATTGAATTAGAAGAATTGACCAAACCGGAATTTGCCCCATATGTGTTAACTCAAAAATTGACTTTATATACAAATTATGCAAATGTTTTGGACTTATGTGGTAGGAAAATCATGGCGGTCGAGTATTTGAAAAAAGCTCTTGAACTTCATAACAGTTTTGGTATGGGATTAGGAAATTTAGGCAGAATCTATCAATCTTATGCAAAACTTGATTTTGATGAAGGACGGCAAGAAGAGTTTCACTATTTTGCCTGTCAAAAGTTATATGCGGCATACGAAAGCAATGACCCAAATACTCATTCATCGGCAAAAGTGTGTTTTAAAACATTGCTAGATATATATTCTCAAGAATTCATAGACAACGCTCTTGAAGAAAAAATGGTTTTCTACAAATACTCATATCCTGACCCTGCTGAATTTTCATATCGAAGTTGGTGCTTGAAAGAAGGTCTATTTTTAAATCCGGCTAATGATTTACCTGTTTTGGAACTCGCCTTTGCGGGAGATACCATTCAATTGCCTAAAATGATTATAAAAGTTCATGACAAACCCATATTTCATGGTATGTTTGCTCAATTAAAGCAAGAATATATTTATGCACGATATTTATATTATGAAACTATAAACTCAGATGGGCAAGTTCATTTTGCAGATAGAGAAACATATATATTATCACACACTGATTATGCTCAATATTGTATAAGAGTTGAAAAACTTAAAACATCATTTAAGACATTATATGGAATGTTTGATAAAATTTCATTTTTTATTGAGCATTATTTTAACATTGGTATTAAAGAGCGAGATATCAATTTCAAGACTATCTGGAAGGAATCTGCTGGACATGGTAATAAACAGTATCAATTTAAAAATATTCTTAAACCGAAAGATAATATTGCTTTGTCTGCATTATATTGGATAAGCAAAGACTTTTTCGAAAAATTTGAGGACTCTCCAAATCCAGAACTGAAAAGAATCAGCGATATTAGAAATGCATTGGAACATAAGTATGTAAAAGTTACAAGTAGTTTCTTTAATAGCACCGAAAAATGGGAAGACGGACTGGCTTTATATGTAAGTGAAAACGAATTATATGATGCTACCTTGGAATTACTGAAAATTTTGAGGGAGGCAATTATCTGTTTATCTCTATGTGTAAATATTGAAGAGATCCCTAAAAGGGAGGCAGCAAAAGATAAGCTTATATTGCCTATGTCATTAATGGATTTTGAAGACGAATGGAAAGTATAATATGTGTGATTTGTTCGGGAAAGATTGATTTTTAACTTGGTGTGTTTATGGAACTGCTATGCCCTTCCGGGAGAATAAAAAAGATTTTCAAAATGTTTTCATACCCCCATCACCTAACACCAACACAGAGCCACAAATACCGCCATAAAACAATTTTAATATACACTTTCACACCCTTAAAATTAAAGGCTTTAAAACGGCAAAATTTGAGCCTTAAAACGATACAAAAAAGAACTTTTAACCGCTCCACAAATAACAAAAAGGTGTTGACTTTCATTTGTCAAACACCTTATTTTTTTACTGCCTTTATTCCGCTATATTCAATATATAATTAACTGCTTTTTCTGCTTTACTACTTGCCGATACTATAAATTTAATATCATTTTTTAACACTCTTAACCAACTTTGAATATATGCAGCCGAATTTTTAAAACTTCTTTTTGTTTCAATGCCGATTATGTTCATTAGGTTAGCACTTCCAATCTCTGCGGTCAATTCTTCTTTGCTATAATCATCACCGCCAAAAGCAACGATTTTGTTTTGTTCTTCTCTGTTACATCTGCTTTTTAACATTGTACTATGCACCGATTCATGAAATGCTGTGCTGTAATACTCTTCAGAACTTTCAAACTGTTCAAACAATGGTAATTGTATTCTGTCCATTATAGGCGAATAACAAGCCCGATTTCCTTTTATATGATTAACTGTTATGTGTTCTCTGTTCCAATAGTCATTTAAAACGCTTTCAGCCTTTTCAATAGGTTCAATTTGTTCTAGTTCTTCTTCCTTTAATGGCTCTATGCCGTCAATCTGTGATATATGAAATACATTTATATATTTTAAAATAGGTATGTTTATAACTTCCTTTTCTCCGTCTGCGTTTGTCTGTTCCTTTGGGTACACTTTCCAAAATACTATTATTTCAGACTTTTCACCTTTGCGAACTTTACCGCCGAGGTCGCTCCATTGTTTAAATGTTGCATATTCTCCGCTATGTTGCAAAAGCATTTGATTTAATAATGAATAACTTTTTTTAGTTACTCTGTTATATGCTCCGCTTTTCGTTCCGCTCCATGGCTTGTGCCACGGTATAACACCGCTTTCAAGTTGTTCAATAATTCGCTTTGTCACCATTTCATAAATTGCTTTACTCATTTGTTAGTCCTCCTTTAAAATATTAATATTTGGTTTGTACTTACATTATACTATATGTACCCATATCCGTCAATAGATATGTACCCATAAAAATGCACAAAAATATGTGCCCATATTTGTTTATTTTGCCTATTGATATGGGTACATATATGTGCTATAATATGGGTACAGAAAGTCAAACAAGACTTTTTACAAACCAAATTATTTATTAGAAAGGGGTACACAAATTATGTGTATGACGAATCAAACAATCGAGGCAAAGGCAAAAGAAATCAAAGAGCTTTTAAGAATGAAAGAAGAGCTTGAAACTGAAATCGCAAGCCTTCAAGACGAATTAAAAGCAGAACTGACAGAACGCAGTACAGACGAACTTGTAGCAGGAGAATATAAAATCCGCTATAAAGAAGTAAGCTCAAACAGATTTGACACAACATCATTCAAAGCAACGCATAAAGAACTTTATGAGCAGTACACAAAAACAACGGTATCAAGAAGATTTTCAATAGCTTGACACACTAACGGCAGGGGGAGGGCGAAAGCCTTCCCAAAGCCACACAAAAAACAAATAATAATATAAAGGATGGTATTTAATAATGAAATCATTTAAAACAATTAAAAATATAGGAAGAATCGACCTTGCAACTTTAGAGGTAATGGATGACAGTTTAAGTGTTGCTATTGAATTATCAATGGTATCAGACACCATAAAAGAACAAATCAACACGGCAATAAAAGAAGCTAACAAACAATATGATGAAGAAATGCAAATTTCTTGGAACAATGCTGAATCGGTTATTGATTATATGGGACTTAATATCACATATGAAAAAGGCAAAACAGACTACTATATAGCAATTACATTTCATTCGGCAGAAAATGAACTATTATGGGATAACGCAAATATAGCGGTTGACTTACAGGCTGAAGATGCCGCAGAATTTAAAAAGCTGATAGTTAAAGCGGTAATTGATAAATTCTTTTAATCGGTAGTATGTGGATAAGGAGCGGTCACAGTACCGCTCCACCATAACGGAGGAAATTTTATGATTTACATTACATATCAAAATATGCAGTATGCAATAAATATTAAACTACTTAAAAAGGCATTGAAGTGGTTACTATTTAAAACAGTCCTTGTTTTATTGGTTGCTGTTTCGTTCCTGACAATGTATGTTGACCTCTGCAAATATCCTGAAAAATATTTGACTACTTGGAAATATCAACTACATAACGAAATCAAAAGCGGAAATCAAGAATCTATCGACTACTACAACCGGGTATATGTAGCCAACGGGATAAAATTGTTTGAGGAATAACGGAAAGGATGCGGAACGGAATGGAATTATACAGAAGACCACCATAGGAAAATACTTTGTACAGTCAATGAAAAAATATAATGCGTGAAAGGATTTTTATGTTATGCGTAAATGGAAATATAGATGTGACAGATTCAAGGATGTACGGAAAGTGTTGAAACAATATGAGGATGCAGAAAATGTTCCAACTGTTATATGTGGAAAAATTCTTTCCGAACTTCAAAGATGTATCAAAGATATATCAAGATGTTATTTCAAGGATAACGACTTATATAATTCTTGGATTAAAGATATATCAGAAGACTTTGACGAAGATTTGAATATGGCAACCGTCAACTATCGTTTAGAAGAGTTTTATAACTTTTGTGACGATATGGAAATATTCTTGCCGGTGTGATGTTGGGAGGTGGAATTTTTGAGTAATACGAATATGGAAATTTTAGACCGTGTTAACGATATTCAGCAGAAACACGACACGGCAAAACAGTTGTTAGCTATATTGGCTAATAAGTATTTTAACGATGAGCCGTACGGAAGAGACGAACTTTTACTTTTTGCTAAAGACTATAAAGACATGAACGAACTTATCAACGCTATTTTACAGTACACCAATGCCGTCGATGAAGGGTTAGATGATTTGTACAGTATATCAGAAAAGCGAGTGGAAGACGGAATAAAAATAAAAAAATAGATTGGAGATTTAAAATGACCTATAAAGAATTAAAGAAAATAGCACAACCTCACATTAGAGAAAATGACAATATACCATCAAATTCCTTTTTACTTTTAAGTCAACTACATATACCATTCAAAAATGAAAAACAATGCGAAGAAGATTATAAAGGTGGAATGACACCGCTATACAACCATCCGGCATTTTTAGCTGTACACAAAGAAGAAAAGGTTGTTTATTTTAACACTAGGACACGATATTGGAACTTTTATATTTTCCACGAAATTGCACATTATCTATTAGGACATGAGGATGATAGTCCACAAAACGAGATAGACGCAAATATGTTAGCTTGCATTTTGGCAGCACCAATTGAAAATCTACCATCATATCTTAAATCAGCACGAGACCTAAGTGCATTATGCTCAATCCCAATAGACAAAGCTGAAGAATACTGGCAAGAAATTTTTCCTACGGCAAAACAACAAAACAATACTATGGAAGGCGACACACAGATAATATTTGAATTTATGCAAACTATCACAAAACTTAAAACAGAATTAGATATTGCAACAGACAAGATAAAAATGTTATGCAAAACACAAGATTGAGAGGCGGAATAGAATGTTTAGATTAAAATGTTTTAATCTTTGAATGGTTATGTTTACCCATAGAGCAAAGAATTATGGACTGTTACCAAAACTTTAAAGTTATGATACCAAAATACAAACAATGGATTTATGCGTGTTTTAATGGTGTCAAAACTAAGCGTCAAAAGTAACAACGGAAAAGAGGTGTTTTTATGGTTTATGGATATTGTAGAGTAAGCACAAAAGGACAGTTAGATGGAAATAGTATTGAGGATCAAACACAAACAATTAAATGCAGATATAAAGATGTTGAGATAATTATAGAATCATATTCAGGAGCAAAAGACAGACCTATATTCAATGGTCTATTGGAAAAACTTAAATCAAATGATATTTTAGTGGTTACGAAGCTTGACCGCTTCTGTAGAACTACAAAAGAAGGGTTGACATATATTGATAATCTTATGAATAAAGGTGTACGGATTCATATTTTAAATATGGGGTTGATTGAAGATACACCTATGGGAAGACTTATAATTACAAATCTGTTAGCCTTTGCTGAGTTTGAAAGAGCAATGATAATAGAAAGAACGCAAGGCGGTAAAGCTATAGCAAAGAATAACCCTAACTTCAGAGAAGGCAGACCAAACAAATTTGGAAAAGAACAAATAAATCTTGCTATGTGTTTATTGGAGAGTCACACATACAAAGAAGTTGAAAGTATGACCGGAATAAGCAAAAGCACATTAATTAGAGCAAAAAGGAAAAATAAATATAGTCACCCATAAATCAACAGATAATATTGGAAACAATGTAACAACTATTATATGGTGCTGAAGTACATTGATAGAGATAGACTGTCTGCAATATGACAGTCTATAAAATTATTTAAAATATATAAAATTAATGAAAGACTTGAAAATTTATGCAAAAGGGAGTATAATATGGGTATAGAATTTATAAGTAATAACAATATCTCTCACAAAGTTGAGGAAGGAGTTAATATAATGGCAAAAAGAACAGAAGAACAAAGAGATGCTCAAAATGCCTATATGGAAAAGTTACAGGATATCAAAGTTAGAGTTCCAAAAGAATATTTTGATAAAATTAAATCCTATGCGACTCAAAAAAAATTAAGCATAAACAAGTTGATTATTTCCTTGCTTGAAAAAGAAATTGGTGAAAGAATATTATCTGTTAGAGAACAAAACAAAATACAAAAGGAAGATGGTAAAAAGGAGTGATTAACAATGCATGATACAGCTATAGAAATGGCTAAAAGGCTTTTAGTAGATAGTATATGGAAATCTGCTAATCTTGAAGGTCTTGGAACTACATTTCCAAAAACAGAAGCTATTCTTGCCAATGCTCCAACGGAAACTAAGTCAGAAGAAGTATTATTCGTTATCAATATGAAAAGAGCTTGGCAGTTCTTATTAGATAATTTGGATAGTCCTAACAACATAATGCTACTGAGGGAATATAATAAAGTTGTTGGAGAGTTGTTGTTTCGCAACAATGGAGAGATAAGAACATTCCCTGTACAGATTGGCGGTACATCATGGGAGCCTGAATTGCCTAATAGTGCAGCTATCATAGCAGACCTGCAAGAAATAGATTCTATTGATGATATAGAATTAAAGGCTTTAAAATTCTTCTGCTTTGTGGCAAGAACGCAGATGTTTATTGACGGAAATAAACGAGTGGCGCAGTTGATAGCCAACAAAATACTTATTGAAAATGATATTGGTATCTTCCAAATACCGATTGAGAAATTAGAGCAGTTCAAAATTCTCTTGATTGGATTTTATGAAACGGCTAACGATACCTCTATAATTGACTTTATGAAAGAATCTTGCATTAAAAGAGTGTGGAAAGAATGAGTATAGACACTTTAATTCAAGAGCATAAAAGCACTAAACTTACTTCGGTTAGTCCGCTCAGGCAAACGCTTGAAGCGTCCTAATAAATATTTGGTTTGGGGAAACCGCTGATTATTCTCGATTTCGAGAGTTTTCGGTGGTTTCCTTTTTTGTTTAAATGACTGTTTATAATAGGCGTTCGTGTTGCACTTCGGTAAAAATTGTTTATATATCAATAAATGATAGCAATATGGGTACAGTTTTCGTAAAATATAGTACCGCTATCGGTAAGACCTTAAAAACGGCGTAGTTATGGGGTTTGTTAAGGATTGAATAAATAAAATCATTTTATGTTCGTAAAGATTTTAAAAATAGGTGGTGTGTGGATGATTATATTATATATTTCTACCAATCACACCCATTTCAAACTATGCATATATAACAAAAAACAATATATTTACTATTTTTCTAAAATAAATATTTATTTTTTCTTGACAAGTAAATATTTTTATGATATACTCTTAAATGTAGAAAGGAGATGTAGCATATGATTTGTTTGGAATACATATTAGATTTGTACCATATGTCTCAAACCGAATTGGCTGATGCGTTAGGAATTAAGAAACAAAACTTGACCTTGTGGCTAAAGGGTAAACAAGATGTTTCTAAAAAACACCTTCCTGCAATGGAAGAGATATTTGGTATCCCCCAAGAGTATTTTCAAAAGGAATTAACTGACGGTCTCGCTATGGAGATTCAATATCTGCAAAAATTTGGGAAACCAATACAAGGAATTAATGAGTCTACCGAAGATGATTTTAATATGTTGGAGGTCATTCTATCAAATTACGAAAAGGGAATTTTTTGGAATCCTACTACTTCGTTTATGTTTCAAATATTTAAACGTGTAAATGACACATTGATTTTTCAAAAATACTTCTCGTATGATAAAATAACGCTTCATGGGAACACAATAAAAAAGATTACTTATCCCGATGAATTATTTGAAGAGGTTTGCGATATTGAGATACTATTAAATAATAACGAAGAAATTAAACTGCACCTTTTTAACAAACGCCCTGAGATGTTAATGGGGTTTGATACAGAAGACGATATTATAGAACCTCAAAGGTTTATAGATTTTATAAATCAATGTCAGCGTGTATCTTTAAAATTTGAATATTCTGACAGTTTAAATATCATACATGTATGTGACAAATGGGATATATCATATGGTGACGATGAAGACGGCGAAGAACGTTTAATGATTACATTTTTCCCAAAAGAAATTGGAGAGTTCCAACGTTTCTCGCTGATGTTTAATGAATCTATGGATAATATTCGCATTCATGAAATTGTTCCGGGTATCTATATTCTTGATATTTTTGATGCTCCATTCACAATTCTTGAAATAAGAATGATCTGTTAAATAAATAAAAAAAGAACCCTGTTGGCGCAGAGTCCTTTCCCACTAATCAGCATTGGCGTGTTGATTAGTACCGTACATCTATTGGCGTAGATGCACAAAAATACGAGCGATAAACACACAGAGCAAACTATGTATAATCACTATTCGCACTATGATTATACCATATTGGAATTGAAAAATCAATATTTTTGCTCATTTTTGTGGCTATTGCTTTTAAAGATGGAGATTTAATCCGTCTGTTTTTAGCGATAGTCCTTTTTTTATCTAAAAACATAACTATATATATTCTCCATAAATTTCTCAAAACACTTTACTTTTAAGGAAAAACGAGAAAGAAAAGAGAGAATATATAAAGTAGAGGTGTTAATTTTTTGAAACTCTTCATCAGAAGATGTTTAAATAAAATTTTAGCGGCTCCGACTTTTCGGGCAGATTGGAGAAATTTTATGAACACAGAAAGAACAAACACAATGAACAATGAGGTAATCGAATTATTCAAGGACAAGTATTGCGATGTCTCAATTTGCAGTTCAATTATGGAAGAACAGGACATCCGCTTCTGTGCCGTAGGCTATGATGAGCAAGAATCACTCTTTATCATTGACAAAAACGGCGTACATATTGAGTTGGACAGCAACGAGATTGACAACGTAGAAGTTGATGATGAAAAAGATATTGAAATCACTCTTACATTTACAGATGGTACGGTTATTGAAATCAGACCTTTAGGAAATTTTGAAGCAAGACAGTGTTATGCTCATGAACTCTTGATGTTAGAACTTACAAGAGACCGCTATAAGAGAGAACTTTTTGAGGATTGATAGGAGAAATTTATAATGAAGACGGCGCAGGAAGTGTTGGAGTTTATGAGTGAATATGCAGATTTTCTTTTAGCAGAAATTGAGAAAGAAAATAATTCTACGAAATTCAAAGAAAAACATCTTAAGTATTCTGGTATGAGAGAACTGATAGATGCAGTTATTGATGAAATGAGTAAATGAAGTCGCATTCACTTAACAAACAAAAAAATACTTAATAAGAAATAAGGAGACCAAAACATATGAACAAAAAGCAGATTATTGAAAAGATTATGGAAGAGTATTCACAGTATGGGTTAAGTCGCATTGAGGTAGAAATATCATATTTGTTAGCTATTTTATGGAGAGTGCCTAAAAATAGTATTTATCATGGTATGAGAATGATTTTCAACAATGTGTACGGCATTAAGGACGAAAAGCCTGAAATTGATGCAGGTAAAGCACTGTTTAACAGTGCGATTGCTGAAGTCAAAGCAGAAAATCCAAACGCAAGTGAAAAAGATATTGCAGACGGAATTGAATATATTGGAATTGACACTTTAGAAGATTCTTTGGAAGATATTAATTTTGCACTATTAGGCAAGGTAAAAGAATCTATGCTCCAGAGTACAAAGCAGTATGTAGATAACAATAGTTGAAGTAATTTAAACAAAAATCTACAACAAGTGGAGAATAATAATAGTGGGGCGGTTTTTACTTCCCCACTACAACAATTACAAGGAGGAAAATATTATAAAGGCACAAGACACAGTAATAGAAAAATACATAGTACGGTCATTATCAATGGCTAATTGGCTATGCAACAATGGACACAAAATATTAAAAGTCGAAGATTCAGAAAAGAACTCCAAATTCAAAGTGTTTTTCTTTGAAGATACTCCGGATTTGCACAATACGATGTCAAAATTCCGTAAGGAGGTGTAGTTGTATTGGCAAACGGCAAGCAAAGAGTAACAGACATTATAACTACTAACGATATAAAGCGTTGGACACCAAGAGATATTGTAATAATATCAGCCGGAACGGGTACGGGAAAATCATACTTTGTAAAAAACAGTTTATATCAGTATGCAAAGGAAAATAGCAAAAAAATACTTTTCTTGATACACCGCTCTAACTGTACGGAACAGTTTAAAGGTGAGATTGAAAGAGATGGAAAAAGTGATGTCATAGATATTTTGACATATCAAAAAATTGAATATGACATATTGAAACACAATCAGCATATCAACTACAAGCAGTATGCTTATATAGTTTGTGATGAATTTCATTATTTTATAGCTGATGCAGGATTTAATCACACTACCGATATAAGTTTCAAAGAAATATTAAGGCAAAACGGATGTATTAGAATCTTTATGTCGGCAACAGGCGAAAATGTTGAACAGTATTTATCCATTAATTACAGAAAGCGAGTGCGCAAATATGCCCTTAAACCTAATTATGAATATGTGTCAGGTCTAACATTCTTTTCGCAAGATGAAGATATTGATTATTTAGCAGAAAAAGTAATCAATGAAAATGCAAAGGCAATAATTTTTATACAAAGTGCAGAAAAAGCTTATAAGCTTTATTGTAAATATTCTCAATATAGCTTGTTTAATTGTTCAACAAATAATAAGCACTATAAATACACTGATGAAACAAAAATATTATCTATGTTGGAAAACGAACACTTTAATGATAATCTGTTAATTACTACAAGCTGTCTTGATGCAGGGACAAACATTATAGACCGTAATGTAAAATATATCATTGCAGATATAACAGACATAAGTTCTCTTATCCAATGTTTAGGAAGAAAAAGAAGCATTGATAAATTTGATACTGTTCATTTTTACATAAAAACAATCAGTAATCAAAGATTAAGTGGATTAAAACGCTCAATGTGCAAGGATATAGAAAAAGCTGAATTTTTATTGAAAAACAATACACAAGAGTTAATTTTGAAATATCCACGTCAAGAGGACGGAAGCCGCATAATTTATGATATAACAAAGCCCAATCATCAAAAGAATATGAGTAGCAAAGAAGTTAATATGATGATGCTGACAAAAAAGAGAGCAGACATTAAATTATATGATGCTTTAATGAAGATTGAATATGGGTACTGCAAACATTTAGCCGAATATTTAGGGTTTGTAGATTCTGATGGGCGATACACATATACAACCTTTTCTAATAACCATACATTAGAGGCATTTTTACAAAGATATGTTGATAATGACGTTGTCATGCTTAAAAAAAGCGACCGAAAGCCATTGGTTGATAAATTAAATTTACGTAGTGAGGGTCGAAAGCAACTAAAAGAAAGAAAATCTTTAAACGAAGCATTAGATGAGTTAAAAATTCCATATAGGATAAAGAAATTTGAAACAAGTAGAATGATAGACGGCAAAAAGAAGAAATTTAAAGAAGCTTGGAAAATAATCAAAATATAATTTTTACCCCCCTTTTTGGGTGCAAAGCTTTTATAGAAGGTCTGCTCCCATTTTAGGGGGTAAAGATAAAACTTTTGCCTACGGCGTTAAATGTATTGTCTTTGCTCCGTTGTCGCAAATCCAACACTCAATGATAGTTTGTGCGTGGCACAACCTATCATATAATGATTAAAATACAAGAAAAATTGTAGAGTGCGTTATTTTTTTATATACCCCTTTGATTCTAACATAGAATAAAAGGATAGACCTATTTTTGTAGTTTGTATTCTTTGAGCTGTTGTTTTTGGAAGTTTGGCACTTTCGAGGATATTAAAACTCATAAAATATGGGGCAATGTTATAGTAAATATGTATATCGATATCTTTACTGCTGGCTTGGTTGGTTATACCAGTAACAAAAGTATCAAATAGTACGATAAATACATCAAGTGCATTTACGTATTTATCCTCTTCTACACCCAAGAAGTTAGATGGTAACTTGAATTCCTTTTTCTTAAATAAGGAGACAAGTTCATCAAATGAATAGGCTCCCAATTGTTCTTTTGAGGCGGACTTTAATTGCTCTTGAAGTTTACAAATTTGTTTGTTGAGTGAATTATTTTCTTTAATCAACAAGTTATTATCTTTAAGTAGTTGAATGGTGTCGTTTTCATTGTTATTGCGGACCCAACCAACCAAATCATAGCTATTTATAAACTCGTTTAGGGTTGAATGAATTGTAATTTTTATGTCTTTGCAATCATCGACTTCCCTAACAATTTTTGACATGACAAGGGACTTAAATTTTTGATATTTATTTGGTTCTAATTGTTCGGTGACCTCTTTAAGACTAATCGCATTTATTTTCTGAGTCAAAAAAGAACTACTTAACACAACAGCGAAAACGGGTATTTTTTTGGATATCGCATATTCGTATTCGAGTTGAGTATAACTTTTATTCGACTTTGGTTCCAATGTGCCGTAACGACCGCCAAGAATAAGCATATATACATCAGATTCGTCAATCCATTTATATATAGTTTTCAATTGTGAATCATTGCCGGCTTTAAATAATTCCATGCCAGCAGGAATATGACCAGCATCAAGGATGGCTTCAACAGCAGCTTGGCGCTCATCTATAAGGTCTGTATATGTAGAAGAAATAAAGACTTGTAATTTTTTATTCATAGTGCAAATCCTTTCAAAAACATTTGTGTATGTATGCTTATTATATCATAAAAAAGTGGTTTTGTAAATTAAATGCATTATAAATAAAAACATCCAGTAAATCTATAATTTTTAATTAGAAGATTTAGGCTGTGGTATATGGTGTTTTGCAGATGGTTATAAAAGCAATCTATCATTAAATCACCTTAAGAGAAAAGTTCCTTGTTGGGAAGCTGAATTGCCCGATGATACACAGTGTTATGACTGTAATTGGGAACGGTTAACCACTATTTCTGATTCAATCATATTGCATGGCGGTTGCTACATTCCACAACGAGAGTTGATAAAATTGCGAAACATAAGAAAAAGACACTCAAATTGCCAATAAAATCACTATTCTAAAGAAAGAGAGATATATATGAAAATTATAAATAGAAACGAAATTATTGAAAGCGTGGTAAGAATGGCGTGTGACTCAAAAAGGATTGACTGGTGGATAGTAAAAGATGTTTTAGATAATTTGGATTTTGTAATTTACCAATATTTGAACGATTCCCTTGCCCGTGAACCATATGAGGATATTAGAATAAAATTAGTAGATGGTATATACATTGACAGAAAATATGTTGCCGAACATATCCCAGATAAAGGTATATTTAAAGGAAAAATTATACCTGAGCATTATAACCTTAAAGCACATGTATCAGAATATTACAGCAAAAAAGTAAATGACAAGGCTGCAAAATACACGTTTAAAACGAAAATTTAACCATATAATTGGCGAACCCTTGATTTTGTGCACATACGAGACTGTTCTCAAGAACGAGAAAATACAAGACTGTTTTAAAATCATAGTTTTCGGCTTAACTAAGCCGTTTGTAAGGATTTTTAAGCTTCGTATATATACAGTATAGGACAAAGAAACAAACGACAGACAATATGTGGAAAAATAGAAAATCGTAGTATTTGGCTTAAGCAAGCCATTTGTAGGCATTTTTAACTTCGTATATATACAGTATTGGATAGTTAATAATACCTACTATGCTTACGTTAGTCTTGTGGACATATCAAATCACGCCTGTTTTACGAGTGATAAATTGTTGAATATCCCCTAAATTACGAGAAAAGTTTTGTCGCTATATGGAGATAACATCTGAGTCTATAAAATTACAAAAAAACAGGTAAATTCGGCGAAAGTTGTTTAATTTGGTCACGAAATCCTAGACCAAATTTATTCTCTATAGGTAGAGAGTGGGCACAAAAAGATTTTTTATTTTTTTATTCAAAAAAATGAAGTTATCAAATGATAACAATTTAAATTCACAAAAAAATTAAAGGAGGGTTTTGCATGGAACTGCAAGAAAAGGTAAAAGAATATTTGGACGTAAACGGAGTTAAAAAAAACAAACTTGCCACATTGTTAGGAATATATCCAACGCAACTATATAAATGGCTATTGGGAGAATATGAATTGTCAGATAATCAAAATAGCATTATCAAAAAATTTATAGACGGTGGATACAATATTCCGGTGCCACTAAACAAAGATATAAACCAAAACAAAAATTATTAAAATGGAGGAAATACGATATGAAAAATATTAGTCTTATGGGAATGCTTAAGGTTGTTGAAGATGACGGAACTGTAAATTTTATAGCAGAAGGCGATTATGTAACATGTTACATTGATAATAATGTACATTATATTGGTAAATTAAGAACAATTGGATATTGGAAAACGAATAATACGGAATCTATGCCTGTTGCCATTGCAATAGAGGGCAAAGCTCCAAAGACAGTATCCTCAACAAATATAGTTTTACTGTCAGACATAAAATGGATACATAAAATGACAGGAGAAGAACGGGAAGAGATTGAAGAACTTATCTCGAAAATATCTCAACATAATAAAACCAATAGAGATGAAAAGAAGGAAACCCCGCTACCAGAGCCACCAGAACCAACGATGCTTTGGGAGACATTTTCTTCCGTAGAAGAAGTGCCAACAAATTTAAAATAAGAAGAAAAGAAAGGAAGAGTAAATATATTAGAAAACTATAAAGACATTTTATCTGTTACTGATTTATATAATATTTTGCCGCTTGGCAAAAACAAGATATACGATTTGCTTAACAGTGGTCAAATAAAAAGCATTAAAATAGGCAAAAAGTATATTATACCAAAAAACAACGTAATTGAATTTTTACAAAGTGCTTGAATTTGTACCCCCGTTAGTGTTACAATTAAGTAGCATTGACGGGGCTTCCTAATATGAGAAAGGAGTAGATAAAAATTAAAGGAAGTCTTCAGATAAAAGGGAAATACTACTACGCAGTTTTCCGAGTTAATGGCAACAAAACGCCAAAGTGGTTTCCGCTTCATATAGAAGCAAAGAGAGGAAACAAAAGAAAAGCAGAACAAACTATGGCAGAACTTGTTGCGCAATATAAAAAGAATCCAAATATGTTCAACAAAATCGACTTTGTACAGTATATTCACAAGTGGTTAAAAGAAATTAAAAGTCAAGTCGATACTGTTACCTATGAGGGATATCTACAATATGCCGAAAAACATATTATACCGTATTTTGAAGACAAAAGCTTAATGATTCAGGACATTACGATACAAGACATTGAGAACTATTACAATGTAAAGTCCGTTTCAGGTAGACTTGACGGCAAAGAAGGCGGTCTGTCTATCAGGACAATTAAATTACATAGTGCCGTACTAAGCCTTACATTTAAAAAGGCAGTACGTGAAGGCATTATTGAAAAAAATCCTTGTGATTATGCAAGACTCCCAAAGGTAGAGAAAACACAACCAATTGCAAAGTTTTATACGGTAGAACAAAGTAAAGCTCTACTAAATGCTGTTGTAGGAAAACCGATTCATGATATGATATATGTGTCCACAATATACGGCTTACGGCGTTCTGAATTGTTAGGAATACGTTGGTCATCAATTGATTTTGAAAACAACACTTTAACCATTAATCATACTGTTGTATTACAAACAGTCGTTGTGAAAAAGGACAAAACCAAAAATAAGTCAAGTATGCGAATATATCCTTTGCTTGCGGATGTAAAAAATATTTTTCTGGCTATAAAAAAACAACAAGATGGTTATAGGCAGATAATGGGCGATTGTTATATCGAAAGTGATTATGTATTTACCAAATTTGATGGAAGTACATATTATCCATCATATCCAACACATACGCTCCAAAAAGAATTAAAGAGGAATAATTTACCACATATACGATGGCACGATTTAAGACATACTGCGGCGAGTATGTTATTAGCTAAAGGTTGGAGCATGAAAGACATATCAGAATGGCTTGGACATGCCGATATCGGTACTACAATGAATATTTATGGGCATATTAATTTGGAACACAAGAGAGAATTAGGCACTACACTAGATGGTTTGCTAGCTTGACAATGAAGTGAGAAATGTTAGAAAAGACGTTTGAAAGGTTACATAAACATAAAGCTTGTCAAAAAACAAAAAATCCTCAAAGCCTTACGCTTCAAGGATTTTCGGTGGTACACCATCAGGGACTCGAACCCTGGACACCCTGATTAAGAGTCAGGTGCTCTACCAGCTGAGCTAATGGTGCATATTAAGTTTTCAACCAACTTCTACTATTATACACATTGAATTGGAAAATGTCAATATAAATTTTAAAATTTTTCGGTTTTTTCTAAAAATAAAGGCTGCAGCAACTACTGCAGCCTTATATTTTTACTTATTTTATATTCTTTGTAATAAAGTCACCCATCTCGCTAACTGCTTTTCTTAAGATGTCAGCCTCAGGAAGCATTACGATACGGAAGTGATCAGGAGCATCCCACTTAAAGCCACTACCAGGAACGATTAACACATGCTTATCCATAAGCAAATCATAGGCGAACTGCTTGTCATTAGCAATCTGTTCTGCACCCTTGTCAATTTTGGGGAAAATGTACATCGCACCGTCGTTCTTTACATAAGAAACGCCGGGGATTTTATCAAGCTCTTCGCAGGTAGCTTTACGCTGTTCGTAAAGTCTGCCGCCGGGACGAATCATGCTGTTGGGATACTCTGTATCAGCTAATGCAGCGGGGATAATTGTCTGCATAATAGAGTTGGCGCCAAGTCTGATTGACGCTACCTTGAGCAATGCTTCGTTGATTTCCTTACGAGAGTCTTGCGGGCCACTTACTACCATCCAACCACAACGGAAACCACAAAGAACGTGTGATTTAGACAAGCCGTTCATAGTGAGGATTGTCAGGTCGGGAGCGAGCTTTGCCATCGTTGTGTGCTCTTTTCCGTCAAATACCAATCTGTCATAAATTTCATCAGATAAAATCATAATGTTATTCTGACGTGCAATTTCTGCAATTTCTAAAAGTGTTTCGTTTGAATAAAGCACACCTGTTGGGTTGTTGGGGTTGATAAGTAAAATCGCCTTTGTGTTAGGTGTGATTAAGCTCTTGATGTGTTCTACATCAGGATTCCAGTGGTTTGACTCGTCACACTTGTAGTAAACAGGCTTAGCGTCACTCAAGATAATTTCGTTTGTCCATAGTGAGTAGCAGGGAGAGGGAACTAAAACCTCTTCGCCCTTGTCAAAAAGTGCCGTTGCAATCATTGATGCAATTTCACTTACGCCGTTGCCGATAAAGATGTCATCAATATCAAAATCTTCGATACCCTTTGCCTTGTGGTAGTCATAGATAGCCTGACGAGCATCAATCATACCTCTTACGTCACTATAACCAACAGAGCGGTCTAAGTTTGCGATTAACGCTTCTCTTACTGATTCGGGCATTTTGAAACCGAACGCAGCAGGGTTCCCTGTATTTAATTTTAAAACCTTTATGCCTTGTTTTTCCAAATCCAGTGCCGCCCAGAAATTCTTACCGCGAATATCTGAACCGATACCAGCCATTCTTTCTGCAACTAATGCCATAACTAACTACCTCCATCAATTTCAAAAGTCACTTTGTATATCTTATCAAAAAAGTCTTTGTGTGTCAATCAATTAGAGGATTTTTTTTGAAAAAACGACGTATTTTTCCTTGGCCACCGCCGAATAAGGAAGTATTGTTCTAAAAATCATATTTTAGCCGAATTTCTACGTTAAAAAACGCCGTAGTGCTAGCGCATTACGGCATTTTTTACGCAGTATAAACTAAAAATATGGCTTCAAACCAACTCTGCCTTACATCGTGGTAACATTTTTACAGGTTATTTATAAATTCGCCCATTTGTCTTACCGCTTTTCTGAGGGCTTCTGCCTCAGGGAGCATTACAATACGGAAATGGTCGGGTTTGTCCCACATAAATCCACTGCCTGGTACAACAAGCACGTGCTTTTCCATCAAAAGGTCATAAGAGAATTTTTTATCATCTGCAATTTCCTTGTGAATCTTGGGGAAAACATACATTGCTGCATCATTTTTAATGTAAGAAACTCCGGGAATTTTATCGAGCTCTTCGCAGGTTGCCTCGCGCTGCTCGTATAATCTTCCGCCCTTTTCTATCATTGAATTTGTATATTCTCTATCTGCCAACGCCGCAGGGATTGCGGTCTGCATAATGGAATTTGCACCAAGGCGAATGGAGGCAATTTTTAAAATTGCTTCATTAACTCTTTCACGAATTTGCTGAGGACCGCTTATAACCAGCCAGCCACAGCGGAAACCACACAGGCAATGGGATTTTGATAAACCGTTTGCGGTAATAACCAACACATCAGGCGCGATGCTTGCCATTGGAATGTGAATTTTACCGTCAAATACCAGTCTGTCATAAATTTCGTCGGCTATTATAATAAGGTTGTTTTGTCTTGCAATCTCAGCGATTTCCTCTAAAATTTCCTTTGAATAAAGAACGCCTGTAGGATTGTTGGGGTTGATTAGTAAAATGGCTTTTGTGTTTTCTGTAATCAGGCTCTTAATATGCTCAATATCAGGATTCCAGTGGTTTTCTTCGCAGCACTTGTAGTAAACAGGTGTTGCGTCATTGAGGGATGCTTCGTTTGTCCATAGTGAATAGCAGGGAGAGGGAACTAAAACCTCATCCCCTTTATTAAAGAGCGCGGAAGATATCATAGATGCAATTTCACTTACGCCGTTGCCGATGTAAACGTCATCTATATTAAAATTTTTAATACCGCGACCCTTGTGGTATTCATATATTGCCTCCCTGGCGTCTGCCATACCGCGCAAATCGCTGTATCCCAAAGCTCGGTCTAAGTTATCTGTTACCGCACGTCGAACACTTTCAGGCATCTTAAAACCAAAGGCAGCAGGGTTCCCTGAGTTTAACTTCAAGACCTCTTTGCCCTGTCTTTCCAGCTCAAGTGCCGCCCAGTAATTCTTACCACGTGTACCTGTACCTATTAAATCCAATCTATTTGCAATGAGTTCCATAATTATATTCCTCCTGTTCTATCCTCATCATCAAATTTTTAAAAATATTTCCTATTTTCTAGCTTACTGCATATACTATACCAAAATATTTTTTGTTTGTCAATTAAAACGCTAAGAAATTACGGAAAAATTTCGGTTTTTTAGTGTCTTATGTAAAATTTTTCGAAATTATTTACAACTGTGCACTTTTGTGTTTTACCGCGTCGAAAGATACAAGTATATGAGAGGAGAATGTAAATGTCAGAAATAATAACCATATCAAACATCAACCTAACCCCTTCTTTTAACACTTTTGGAGCAGAATTGATTTCGCTGAAAAAAAACGATTTTAAAAAATTACAAACCAGAAAGATAACACTTCTCCACCGTCCCACAGGAAGGAAGTTTTCGGTGGACTTTACAGGCTCAGACAAGCTTTTAATCTGGACAATGGCGGGTGCAAAATTTTTGTGCATTAAGCCTTGGAACGGACTATCCGACTACGATATAACAAAAAAGGCAGGGATAATGGTTCTAAATGCACAAGAAACAATCAAAAAATCACATAACATAACTCTTTAGAGAAAAGGGCGTTTTGTAAAACACAGATTTTACAAAACGCCCTCTTTTGTGCACTAATCTAAAGTTTTAGCTTATTTCATTGAGTTTTCGTAAGCCTGAATCATCTTTTTAACCATCATACCGCCAACTGAACCGGCTTCTCTAGATGTTAAATCGCCGTTATAGCCCTGCTTTAAGTTTACGCCTACTTCCTGTGCAACCTCCATCTTGAACTTGTCAAGAGCTTCTCTTGCTTCAGGAACTACGTTTTTCTTGCTGCTTGTCATAATTTCATTTCACTCCTTTTTTATTTATTGTAGCGCTTGGCTACAAAAGTATTTTGTGCGGAAATTCGCCTTAAATACAAGGAAAAGAAATGAAATTTTTGAAAAAATGAACAATAAAAACAGCATACGAGGCTTTTTAATTATTTTGTTTGTAAAGCAGTGCGGCGCCTACTATTCCTGCGTCATTTCCCATTTTTGCCGCAACGACTTCCGTCTGAGGAAAATCAGGCTGGGAGCTTGTGTAGACATTTTTCTTCACATACTCACGGAGGGGCTTGATGATGTAATCGCCCTCCTTGCTGATGCCACCGCCTATAACCACCATTTCGGGCTGCAGTACATTTATCATATCCACAACGCCTATACCTATGTATTCTATGTATTTATCAACGATTGCCTTGCCGCATTCGTCTCCTTTTCGCATTGCGTCAAAAGACGTAAGTCCACTGATTTTTGACTTATCGCCTCCTATCATCTCATGTATAATACTGTCGGGGTATTTTTCCAATTCTTCAGCAGTTTCACGCACAAGAGCCGTAACAGAAGCATACTGCTCCCAGCAGCCTCGTCTGCCGCAATTACAGGGAACCCCGTTGCGCTCTAACACAATGTGACCGATTTCGCCACCTGCGCCGTTAAAGCCCTGATTGATTTTTCCATCAATTATAACGCCGCCACCTACGCCTGTACCCAGTGTTACCATAAGCACATTCTTCTTTCCTGCTGCCGCGCCGCATTCCACCTCTGCAAGGGCTGCCACATTTGCATCATTATCAAGGTAGAGCTTCATATGGGGATAGTGCTCTTTCACTATTTGGTCAAAATCTGCACCTGTAAAGCAGGGAATGTTATTGCCAAAAACTACGCGGTTAGCATTAGGGTCAACGTTTCCGGGCGTACCTATACCGATGGTTGTAACGTCCTTCACATCAATATCTGCTCTTAACATTATCTCGTCGCAAAGGGCAAGTAAATCACCCATAATTTCCGGAAAAGAACGATGTCTTCGTGTTTTTGTGCTACGGCGGATAATTAAGCTGCCGTTATCATCAACAATACCTGCCGCTATATTTGTACCGCCTAAATCTACACCTATATGATACATCGTTCCCTATCTCCTTTGTCTTAATACTTCATACATCAGTACCGATGCCGCAACTGACGCGTTTAAAGAATTTATCTGTCCAACCATTGGGATACTTACCAAAAAGTCGCAGTTTTCTTTGATTTTTTTAGAAATTCCTTTTCCCTCCGATCCGACAACCACCGCAATAGAGCCACGCAAATCCTCTTTGTACATTTCATTTCCTGCCATATCTGCGCCTGTTACCCACACGCCGCGCTCTTTAAGCTCGTTGATTGTCTGATTTAAATTTCCTACCTTTGCAATTAAAGTGTGAGCCGCCGCACCTGCAGAGGTTTTAAAAACCACTGCATTTACGCCTACCGCACGATTTTTGGGGATAATAACTCCGTGAGCGCCGGTAGCATTGGCAGTTCTTATGATCGCACCTAAGTTGTGAGGGTCTGTAATCTCATCACATATTATAATGAAGGGTTTCTCGCCCTTTTTATCTGCAAGTGCAAAAATATCGTCTACGCTGCAATAATCCACCTGCGAAACTAACGCTACCACGCCCTGATTTGACTGGGTTTCGGCCACCTCGTCAATTCTGTCTGCTGATACGGACTTGAAAGGCACACCGCGGCGCTTTGCCTCGTTTATAATTTTTGAAATCTGTGAGCCGTGGGCAGTATCGCTTATATAAATTTTCTCAACAGGAGCATCTCCCACCAACGCTTCAAAAACAGGATTTCTGCCTTCTATTGTGTTATTCATACAATTCCTCCTAACCTAATACCCAGCCTGGGATAATTGATAATACATCTGTGTACCACTGAGGTACAACGTGACCGGATATAACAGGATAATATACAAAGTAAAGAGCAATTACTGCTATTACATATGCTTCAATAAGTTTCTTGGGAAAATGGATTTCCTTGACCAGTTTCTCACAAATATACGCAATTGCAATACATACAAAGGGCACACAGGGGAAAAAGTGGTAGATAAATGCCTGTCTGGGAATTATTATCCAGGGCAGATACATAGCCAAAAATCCGCACAGAATACACATTGTGCAGTTGTCCCCTTTGCCACGGATTACACGATATGCAAGGTAGATTAGTGCCGGTATTGCCGCCCACCACACAAAAGGATTGCCAAACGAAGTAATACCCTGAGTATATCCCTCGGGAATAAAGTCGCGGTTCGGACCGTAAGCGTAAAGTGGCTTATAGTCTAGAAGCCATTGCCACCAGCTTGAGCCATAGGGGTGTGTGGCAGTAAGCTGTGTGTGGTAATTAAACATATCAAGCTGATTTTGCCAGAAATACCCCACTCCCTCGTGACGCATTATGGGAATGTATGAGGCAAAATATATAACCAGCGGAGCAACCACAAAAAATCCTGCTCCTGCAGCCAAAGTCTGGAGCATATAGGGTACGTATTTTCTTAAAACCAGATTTTTTGCTCCTTGTAACCTGTCGCAGCGTGCAGCTCTGTACTCAATAGTGCACCTGATGACTGCTACTGCATACATTGTGGCAAATCCTATTCCTGCGTATACGCCCTGCCATTTGACAGCGCAGGCAAGACCAAAGAAAAGTCCGCTCATGCCTAAAGGTAGCAGAGTTTTCTTAACGCCTGAGTTGTAAAAGTTCATATTCACATACCTGAACATATATAAAAATGAAAGTATTACAAACAAGGTAACAAAAGAGTCAAGGGTCGCAAGCCTTGTCTGGGTCAAGTGCATAAAATCAAATGTAAAAAGCGCACAGGAAACTGCCGCCCACTTAGTGCGGCGGAGTATCTGCTTTGACAGACAGTACACCGCAGGAACCATTAAAACACCTGCTAAGCATCCAAAAATTCTCCATCCAAATGGTGTAACGCCAAAAAGTGACATACCCAATGCAATTATCAGCTTGCCTAGCGGTGGATGTGTGTTTTCATAAGGTGTAATTCCCTTTATATATTCAAGTGCAGTCCTGGGATGATAAATCTCATCAAAATATGTGCCGTCATACCAGTCGTAAGCATACACCGACAGGTGCTGCTCATCACAGAGTCTGGTTGAGCCGCCGCTATCAGATGTGACCGATACAGGAACGACAAGCTCTCCCTCAGGTGTAAAGAACGCAGTCTCGTTTATAGTAAATCTGGCGTCATCGAACGTCATTTTTATATATCGCGCCGTTTCGTTGGCGTAAAAGCCGTGCCAGCGCAAAACCCCGTCAACAGCAAGGATGCGTTCTTTCAAAAAACTTTCGCCGTCAGCACTGTAGGAAAATTTCACATCTCTTGCTACTGCGCCGTCAGTTTGTCTGCGGTCTATAAGCTCTGTGAAGAGGTTTATTCTTCCTATGTTATGCTCTTCGCCCAAATCAAAAATGATTTCTTCACTTGCGTCTTTTATTTCAAAACCATTTTTTGGTGTTTTTAGCGTACCTAAGTTCCAAAATGCCGTTATGGCATACACCAAAGTCAGTATGCCTATAATGAGCCAGTCTCTTTTTTCAAATGATATTCTACGCCTTTCACTTTTTAGTTCTATTGTCTTTGCCATGAGTATGTACCTTCGCCTATACACAAGAAAATTCAGGTGTAGCCTGAATTTTCCTGATATTTTTATTTTGTTATTTCTTTATAGATTTCCTCCATCGCCCGTGAGAGCTGAGGGTCTTCATTGGGTTTAAGGTCAGATAATCTTGCTGCAAGCTCTGCCGGCAGCTCAACCTCAATATCGGGCACTATGCCGATTTTATCTATACACTCGCCCTTGGGGGTGTAATACCGCGCTGTTGTAAGGTAAATAGCCGTTTCTTCAGTCAGCATAATAGGTGCCTGACCTACTGCCTTACCATAAGACTTTTTACCCACAATTGTTGCCAGCTCATACGCCTTGAGGCTTCCTGACATAAGCTCTGCGGCACTTGCCGTGCTCTCGTTAATCAGCACCGCCATAGGCATATTTATGCATTTTGCGTCAGACTCAAAATACTCGCGCTCTCCCTTGTTGTCCTCAAGGTATGCAATAGTTCCCTTGGGAAGAAGCATGTCGGTCATTTTAAGCACACTGTCAGCGTAACCACCGGGGTTGTTTCGCAAATCAATAATCAACGCCTTGGCGCCCTTGGTCTTAAGCTCTGTAATGGCTGACGAAAAATCCTCAACTGAATTGTGCTGGAACTTCGTAATCTTTATATAGCCTACCGCTTCATCCAGCATTTTGGGGAAAACGGTTTTTGTCACTATTGTTTCGCGTTTTACCTGAATATCTTTAGCATCCTTCGCTCTTATAATATGAAGCGTAACAACATCGCCTTCGCTGCCGCCCTTGATATAGTCAATGACTGCATCATACCCGTCTTTTTCGATAGTGAGCTTGTCAACGCCTGTGATTATGTCCTGAGGAAGTACCCCTGCTTTTTCTGCGGGCGAGCCTGCGGTAGGCGAGGTAACAGTGAGTATCTTTGTTTTGGGGTTGTATTCAACATTTACGCCAATCCCTACATATTCTTCTTCGTTATTTTCTTCAAACTGGTCATAGTTTTCCATATCAAAATAATACGAATAAGGGTCATTAAGGCTTGCTACCATAGCAGTTATTGCTGCGTCATTCATATCATTTATCTGCTCTTCTGTGAGAACGTCTACATAGTTGTCAACTACCAGATTTTTAGCCGCAGTAAGCACATCAACGCTCATTTCCGAGTGCCAATAGTAGCCAAAAGCGCCCAGAATTGATGTTGCAAAAAATGTGATTATAACTGCTAATACAATATGTTTCTTAGAATACAAAATCTGCCATCTCCAATTATCTTATATAAGTCATCGGGTCTGTTGTTTTACCGTTGATTAATACCTCAAAGTGCAAGTGGTTACCTGTTGAGTTCCCTGTTGTACCAACTTTTGCCACAACCTCTCCGCGTGTAACATACTGCCCTTTTGATACACAAAGCTTAGATGCGTGACCGTAAAGAGTTGTAATACCGCCGCCATGGTCGATTATAAGACAGTTTCCGTAACCGCCGTTCCAGCCGGAGAATTTTACTGTACCTGATTCTGCCGCTAAAATATTCGAACCGCCGGGAGCAGCCAAGTCCACGCCCGAGTGGAATTTGTTTGTTTTATAAATAGGATGCAATCTCCAGCCGTAGGGAGAAGAAATTCTCGTATAGCTGGGCGCAGGCCAGCAGAACTGACCATTGCCTGTATATGTAGAATTTGAAGATGTGGAAAGAGAGCCTTTGATTGATGCTTTCAACGCCTCCTCCTGACGTCTTGCCTCTTCATATACCTGCTTATATTTTTCTATATCCTTTTCTAAGGATTTCGCCAACACTTCTTTTTCAGAAAGCTTTGTTTCCAAATCGCCCTGCTTTGCTGCAGCAATGGCACGGGCTTCCTCCTGAGTTTCACGCTTTGCTTCAATTACCGCCTTAGCTATCTCTACCTCAGATTTTAAGTCGGTCATTTCCTGAATGATTGCCATATCGTACTCTGTCATTTCGTTGATTGTTTCAATGTTGATGAGTAACTCGGCAAAGCTCGCAGACGACAGGAGCAAATCAAGATATGATGTCATTGAGTTTTCGTCCATCGCACGAAGACAAGCCTTTAGCTTTTCGTCCTGAGCTGTGATTTCTTCTTCATATCGTGCGATTTCTTCTTCTTTTTCTGCGATTTCTGCATCAGCCTCCGCGATAATGTCATCAATGGCATAAATCTCAGACTGAATTAGGTCAATTTCACGCTCTAACTGCTCACTTTGGGCAATAACATCGTCTTTTGCCTTCTCCGCATCCTTAATTTTATCAAGTGCTTCCTGTTTTTCTTTGGTTGCAGCATTTATTTTTTCCTGAACGGTGGCAGCCGATACTGTATCACTGTCAACGCTTACCGCAACAGGAACGGTAAGAATGATTGCCAAAGCTAATGCTAAAATTTTCTTTTTCATCTGTACCACCTACTTACTTAAAATTTCTAACGCTCTTTCAAGCTGGGTATCCAATTCAACCTCTAAGTCCTCAATTTTATCGTTTAAAACAGACTGTGTGGTGTAGTCCATTACACCGTAAGGATGAAGCTCTGTGTCCGCTTGAAAATTCATAGTTGCCTGATGTGTCATTTTGTCAAACACACCGTCAACCTCGCCAACAACATAACCGAGGGCGGCAAGGCGTTCCTCAATGGCTAAAACGTCTGAATGTTCATCGCCTATGGTGTATCTTGCGCTGATGGTCATAGGTGTTAGGGCTGATTCGTCAAAATCTTCATACTTATTCTTTACCACTACATCAGGTAAAATACCCAAATGATTTATGCGGCTGCCGTCAGGCTTTGTAAATTCTGCCATTGTGAGCTTGATGTCCCCAAGGTTAAAGCCGGGAGGGTCGATAACGCCCAACATTTCCTGCATACTGCCCTTGCCAAAGGTAACCTGGCCAACGACGGTAGCAAGCTTATAGTGCTGCATAGTTGCCGTAAAAAGCTCTGCTGCACTGGCACTGTTTTCATTTGCCAAAATCACAATTTTGCGATTTGGAGCTTTTGAAAACGCAGCTTTTGACTTTATGTCATAATTCATTTTTTCGTTCTTGTACTCAAACTTTACAAGCACCTTGTCTTCAGGAACAAAAAGGCTCAATATATCGATTACGCTGCCAAGCTCGCCACCGGGATTGTCACGAACATCAACAATGATTTTTTTCAGCTTGTGATTTTCCTCAATATCGAAAAGCGCTTCCTTCATTTCCTGTGCGGTAGCCGTGGCAAAGGAGCTTATATAGATATAACCTATATCATTGATTATGTCATAGGATACTGTCTGTATATTAATCTTCTTTCTTTCAATTTCCAATGTAAAATGAGCATCATTGCGCATTATGCCAACAGTAACTGTTGTTCCTGCCTGACCCTGTATTTTTGACACGATGTCATTTAGTGACTTTCCTTTTAATGACTCTCCGTCAGCAGAAATAATCTCATCCCCCACGCACACGCCTGCAGCGTACGCGCCGCCCGAGGGATTTACCTCTGTAACTATGCAGCCAAGGTCTGTTTTCTGTACTGTTACGCCTATACCAACGTAGGTCTGGTGCACATTCTGTACAAAATCGCCCAGCTCATCAGCGGTGTAATAGACAGAATAATCATCAAGCTTATCTGTTACTGCCTTGAGAGCCGATTCCAGCTCTTCGGGATTTTTCTTGATAAAGTAATCAATTACCGCCTCGTAAAGCTCTTCTTTTGTAACATCGTCGTATTTATAATACTTATCTATAAGCTCTATAAGACCTGTTAGGTATCTTGATGCTGTTTCTCCCTGTGTTTCAGCAGAAACCGCAGCGCACGAAAAAATCATAACAAAAGCTAATACGATACTTATAATTCTCTTTTTCATTTTTTTCCTCCTACATATGCTCAGGAGCTTCAATTCCTAAAACTGTAAGTGAGTTCTTTATTGTCTGGCGGCAAGCCGCAACTAAAGCAATTCGCGCGCTTCTCAGCCCTTCGTCCTCGCAGCCTACCTTACAAGCACCGTAAAATGCGTGGAACGCTGCCGCTAAGTCCATAGAATATTTTGTTATTCTGCTGGGTTCGCGCGTTACGGCTGATGCTCTGATTTCTTCAGGGAATTTTGCTATCATTTTCATAAGCTCAATTTCCTTTGCATCGCAAAGCAGTTCAGGATTGATTTCTGCAAATGCCTTAACTGAGTAGCCCTGCTCTGCCATTGCCTTTAATATACCGCAGATACGGGCGTGAGCATACTGAACATAGAACACAGGGTTTTCGCTTGACTGACGAACCGCAAGCTCTAAGTCAAATTCAAAGTGACTGTTTGCCTGACGGAGATTAAAGTAAAATCTCGCTGCATCTACACCTGTTTCTTCTATTAAATCATTTAATGTGATAGCCTTGCCTGTACGCTTTGACATCCTCACGGCTTCGCCATCGCGAACTAAACGCACCAACTGCATCAGAATAATTTCAAGTCTATCGGGGTTAATGCCTAACGCCTGCATAGCAGCTTTTAAGCGCGCCACGTGACCATGGTGGTCTGCACCCCAGATGTCAATTGCTGTGTCAAAGTTTCTTGTCATAAGTTTATTTTTATGATATGCAATATCTGCCGCAAAGTAAGTAACAAAGCCGTTTGCACGAACTAAAACGTCATCCTTTTCTAAGCCGAAATCAGTGGCACGGAACCAGATTGCACCATCCTGCTCATAGGTGTAGCCGCGCTCTGTCAGTTCCTCAACGGTTTTCATTACTTCGTTTGCATTGTGAAGTGTGCTTTCATGGAACCAAACATCGTAATTTATGCGATACGCCTCTAACCCTGTCTTTAAACCCGCAATGTTTTTATACAACGTTTCGTCAATGAGCTTTGCCTTTAACTCCTCATCAGGAGTATTTACCTGTGAATCGCCGTACTTTTCAAAGAAATTCTTGGCGTGCTCTCTCACATCGTCGCCGTGGTAGCCGTCTTCGGGGAACTCGTAGTTTTCTTCGCCCAGAACAAGCTGCTTATAACGCGCCATTAATGATACCGCGAGCTTTTCTATCTGGTTGCCAGCGTCATTTACATAAAATTCCTTTGTAACATCAAAGCCTGCTAAAGCCATAATATTAGCAAGACAGTCGCCCAGCGCACCGCCTCTGGCATTACCCATATGCATAGGTCCTGTGGGGTTTGCGCTGACAAATTCAACATTTACCTTTTTGCCCTGACCGTAATCGCTCTGACCAAATCGGTCGCCCTCGGCTTCTACTGTCTTTATTATCTCTGTAATATAAACAGGATTTAACTTAAAGTTGATAAAGCCTGCCCCTGCAACATTTACCTCATTTATATATGTCCCCTCAGTATCCATATTGGCAACAATTATGTTTGCAATGTCACGTGGAGCTCGTCTTGCCTCTTTTGCCATAAGCATAGCGGCATTTACAGAAAAATCGCCAAAGTCCTTCTCTCTTGGCTCCTCCACCGCATAATCGGGAATAGCGTTAAAATCAATTTCTCCCTTTTCCTTAGCAGCATTAAGTGCTTTATTTGTAATGTCTTTTATCAAATTCTTTGTCTGTTCGTATAAAGTCAATTAGTCCTCCACCTTTCTGATTTTTACTCTAAGGTTATTTCTTACGGGCTGGCAGCTGTTTAGCTGCACAAAATAATCAAGCATAACCTCGCCGCCGTCATCATTAACGTTTACTTCCATTTCGTTTGTATAAACGTCAACGCTCATATTACCGTGAGGCGTACGGTACACTCCTGTGTACTGCTTGTTTTCCTCAAAAATCATTTGAGATGAGCCCGCACCTTTTCCAAAACGAATCATCGATACGAAGTTTTCCTGAATTTTCAGTGTTGTGGTGGTATTGTCATAACCAGTAATCTCACTGCCCTCATAGGAAACTAAGTATTTGCCGTTCTGCTTCATATATTTGCCTGCGGTTGTCAGTTCAAAGCTGTCTACCTCGCCATCAACCGTATTTTTGCCTATTAAAGTGATTAAAGCATTGTTTTCCATATGTATCTCCTTAAATCACATATTTTTCTATATCTATTTTTTCTACACCGCCGGGAATATCTCTTTGCAAAAATTCCTTTGCCAGATGTTCAAAATCGTCAGGGCAATCACTTACGAAGAATTTGTAGTTGCTTTTATCAGCCAACATATTTTTGTCAGTAAGATACTCTTTTACATATCCCGCAACAATTTTACCAGGGTCAATCAGTGTCACGTTTTCGCCCATTACCTTGCCGATAGTTTCCTTTAGCAAGGGGTAGTGGGTGCAACCGAGAATAAGCGTGTCAACTTCTGCTGCCTTTATCTGTTGTAAATATTCCTCTGCCACAAGGTGCGCCACCTGACTCTTTGTATGCCCTGCCTCAACAATAGGCACAAACAATGGGCAGGCTACTGCCGTTGTGGTAATGTTGGGATTTATTTCTTTTATTCTTTTTTCGTAGGCACCTGAGCGTATTGAGCCGGCAGTACCTATTATGCCTATTTTACCATTTCGGGTAGCCTCTGTTGCCGCCGTTGCCGCAGCGTCAATAACCCCGAATACAGGTGTGTCTATTTCGTATTTTATAACAGGCAACGCAATGGCACTTGCCGTACCGCAGGCAACAACTATCATCTTTAAATCAAAGGTCTTTAAAAACTTGATGTCGCTTCTGGCATACTTTATAATAGTTTCGTTTGATTTAGAGCCGTAAGGCACTCTTCCTGTGTCGCCAAAATAAACTATTGGCTCATCGGGAAGCAGCTCCATAAGCTCCTTTACGCACGTAAGACCGCCTAACCCTGAGTCAAACACGCCAATGTATTTTTCGGGCATATATTACGCCTCCGCTTCTTTTATTGCAAGTTCTATCACTCTGTCCAACAGTTCAGAGTAGGAAATTCCCGTTGCTCCCCAGAGCATTGGGTACATACTGATGTTTGTAAATCCGGGAAGTGTATTTATTTCGTTTAAGTAAATTTTGTTTGTACCCGCCTCTACAAAGAAGTCAACACGGGCAAGTCCTGTGCAATCACAAGCCATGAATGCACGTACTGCAAGTTCGCGGATTTTGTCAGAAATTTCTTCGGAAATTGCAGCAGGAATTTCTGTTTTCGTGGCGGAGTCTATGTATTTTGTATTGTAGTCATACATTTTCTCTGTGGTTACAACCTCGCCCAGTACTGACGCTGAAGCTTTTTCGTGTCCACCAAGTACCGCGCACTCAAGTTCGCGCTTTTCGATTTTTTTCTCAATTAGAATTCGTCTGTCCTCTTTCGCTGCCACCTTTAAGGCTTCTGCTAACTCCTCTTCTGTTTCTACCAAAGAAACGCCCACAGATGAGCCTGCATTAGAGGGTTTTACAACCACAGGATAGCCGAAGGTATCCTTTATTTTTTTATTGATTGCGTCAACATCTTCAATTTCGCTTTTAATTATGTAAAAGCCTGGTGTTACAGGGATACCTGCACATTCTAAGATGTTCTTGGTAAAGATTTTGTCCATACAAAGAGCAGATGCTGCAACGCCGTTACCCACATAGGGAATTTGTGCAAGCTCAAATACTCCCTGAATTGTGCCGTCCTCGCCGTTTTTACCGTGCAAAACAGGGAAGAAAACATCGACCTTGATTTTTTCAGCACGACCGTCAGTAAGCAGGAACAAGCCTTCTGTCTTAGGGCAATGAGAAATAACACAAGGTGCGCAATCGTGTGTATACCACGTTGCATCCTTTATGCTCTCGTCATTACCTGTGTAGAGCCATGTTGCACCCTCTTTTGTGATACCAAACTTTATAATGTCGTATTTTGTCTTGTCTAAATTCTGTAAAATGTTGTAGGCGGACTTACAGGATACCTCGTGTTCCGAGGATTTTCCGCCGAAAATTACACATAATTTTATAGCCATGACATACCTCCGCTAATATATAATCATAACAATTCTATTATATTATAGTACATTTTAAGTATCATTACAATATTTTTTTATATTTTTAAATAGAAATTTAACATAAAAGTAATCAAATTTTTATGTTTTTGTATTGACTTTTGAAACCCGCTGTGACATAATGGCTTTACCAACGAAACATACAAATTCATTTTTTTGAAAAAGTGGGTGGTCGTTATGAAAAAAAATATTAAAAATGAGAGCTTTTGGTTTAAAATGTGGCCTTATCTTAGGGAGTTTAAGCCGAAGCTTATTTTTTCGGTTATATGCGCCCTTGTGGTTGGCGTTTTTGTGGCTGTTCAGCCCTTTATCATTAAATATATCGTAGACGAAGGCATCGCAAATGACACGTTACAGGGAATGGACAAAATCCGCTATGTCGCTATGATGTGCGTTGTTTACATAGCAGTTTCTGCCTCCCGCGTTCTTCTGTGGCAGGAGGGCTTCTTTAAGATGCAGCGTGCCTTAGAGGGTTCTTTGTTTAATCTTCGTACCAGGTTTTTCTCCCACGTTCAGGGAATCGGTATGAAGTTTTACCAGAGCACCTCTGCAGGCGAGCTTTTCAACTGTATTTTAGGCTCACCTATGAACAATATAAAAGCCTATATGAACTCCATTTTTATGAGTGTCCCATACCAGATAGTAGCATTTGTGATTTCGTTGTCGGCACTTGTTTTTTACGATTGGCTGCTGACGGTAATTTTACTCGCTACGACCATCTTTATGGCGCTTCTAAACAAATACGCAAGGCGAAAAATGCGCCTTCTTTCGCACGACTACATAAAGAGCGAGTCAGAGGCTTCAAAGTATCTGACCGACACCTTGAACGGCATTGATGCAGTAGAGCTTTATTCCATAGAGGAAAACACTCTGGCAAACTTCGAAACCAAAATCGGCGCTATGTATGAAAAGGGCATAACTATGGCTTTTTCACAACACAAAGAGTCGGCAAAGGTTGAGATTTTGCGCTATGTGGGTACTGCAGTAGTGTATTTGGTAGGCGCAATCTCCTGCGTTTACCGCGGTGTATCAATCGGCGTTTTGTACGCGTTTTTATCCAGTATGGGCGAAATTTTAGGCATACTTATTTCGTGGCTTAGTTTAGGCATCACAAAGGCAAGCGCTA
The DNA here is from genome assembly GCA_045649085.1 of Congzhengia sp. Classification (GTDB taxonomy): domain Bacteria; phylum Bacillota; class Clostridia; order UBA1381; family UBA9506; genus Congzhengia. The sequence continues at coordinate 29,670 of JAZRPE010000024.1, read as the reverse complement.
TGTCGGGACTCAATAAAATTTATGATATTTTAGAAACAGATACCACCGTCCCCGAGAAACTGGAAAACATAAGGGACATTACTGTTTCAAGAGATAAAAACAAAGCTAAAGGAAGACCTTGTATTCAGTTTGACAACGTGTCCTTTGCCTATGACAACGTAAAGATTTTTGAAGATTTCAACTGCAGCATAAACTACGACGAAGCAGTTGCGCTCGTTGGCTCATCAGGTAGCGGTAAGAGTACGTTTTCTAAGCTTTTGATGCGACTTTATGACGTTCAGGGCGGCGTAATAAAGGTTCACGGCGAGGACATACGCGACTACCCCACTCACGACCTGCGTATAAATTTCGGTATTGTGCCACAGAATCCATTTATTTTCTACGGCTCAATCTGGGACAACATCAAAATGGCGCGTCCCGAAGCAACAAACAAAGACATCGTAAACGCAATGGAAATTGCTAATGTTCACGAATTTGTAAATAATTTAGAGCACGGCTGGAACACCATAGTCGGCGACGGCGGTCTTGATTTATCAGGTGGTCAGTGCCAGCGAATTGCAATAGCCCGCGCAGTGCTGGGAAACCCCGATATATTGATATTTGACGAGGCAACCTCCGCTCTTGATAACATCTCCGAGCGGGCAATTCAGGCTTCAATGGAAACATTGATGAAATCCCACACGGTAATCATCATTGCCCACCGACTTTCCACCATCAAAAACGTGGACAGAATTATGGTTTTTGAACACGGCAAGGTGGTAGAAGAGGGCACATACGATAGTTTGGCAGAAAAAGAAAACGGAAAGTTTGCCGAACTTTTAAAACACGGACAGTAAAAGAATATTTTAAAGACGTTATTTTTGTAAAAATAACGTCTTTTTTTCTTGTAATTTAACAGAGGTTATGATATAATTTATTATGTATAATTAGGTATAATTAGGAGTAGTGTATGAAAATAGCGAAAGCTCGTATTTTTTGTGATATTTGTTTTTTTGCAGCGCTGATGCTGAAAATGTTTGCTGCAGGAGTTACCTACTACCCTGTTTTAGACGACTATATTCAGTACGGCGGCTATCCCCTTTATGAAAAGCTTTCACACGTTTACTTAAATATTGGAACAATTTCAACACGCCCCATAGCATCCCTTTTAGACCCTGCATTGTGGGGAAGGTTTTATCCTGATTTGTGGGTTGCACTTTTACTAATTTCTGTTGCACTTTTTGCAGGAGTAAAACTGATAGCGTCCGTGCTTGAGCGAACAGGAATTTTTATAACGCCATTTATATACGCAGTAGTGCTTTTAATTCCTTTGGGCTTTGAGGGCACATACTGGATTTCTGCATCAAGCAGAATTTGTGTGGGACTATTTTTTACAGGACTCGCAGTTTTTCTACTGGAAAAAATCATTACCCAAAAGAAAAAATTGCTCTTTGTGCCCTATGCGCTCACAACTTTGCTGTCATTTGGCTTTTACGAATCGGTTATGGTGTTGTCTGCACTATTGCAGTTTATCGTAATCATAGGCTTTATAAAGACTGCAAAAAAACGCATTGCTTATTTGATAACGCCTGCTGTTTTGGGCATTTTAATGCTTTTGTGTTACAAGCTGGCGCAAAACATTGGCGCTATGGGCAGCCGAGCAAGCGGCTTTAATCTATCACTGCTCCCCCACAACATTAAAGAGCTTTTTTGCCAGTTTTATGAAATTGTAGTTTCAGGCGGTATAAGGACAACCTTTTACGCCGCAATAGAGGGAATTGCAATCAGCAATCCTTTAACCCTTTGTGCAATACTTGTAATTTCTGTTCTTTGTGCTTATTTCGGCGCAAAGTCCCCTGTTGTTGCCAAGGCAAAATACTGCATGCCCATCGGTCTTGGACTTACCTTTTTGCCGCTTGCGCCAAACCTTTTAACTGAAACTGTGTGGCTTACCTACAGGAGCATTGTCCCCTGCCTTTTGGGGCTAACCATAATATCGGCATCTGTCCTTGCCTTTTTCCTGAAAAACAAGGGTATGCGAACAGTTGTGATTTTTGCAATGGTATTTATATTTATGCTGGGAAATATGTCTGAGCTTGACACATACCGCAGAGTAAATGAAACCGACACCGTTTTAGTTACTGAGATTTGTCAGCAAATCAACGGCGACAGTGAAGTTGTTGTGGTGTTGCCCGAGGAGGTTATCTTGCCTCAGGTCAGCTACTACAAGGACCACGTAAAGAGCGTATTTGACTCGGACTGGGCATTAACAGGTGCAGTTCGGGCGAAACTTCGCAACATAAACATAAAAATGATTACTCCTGTTTTGTCCTTAGAGGGTGTAGACACCGAAGGCAAACAGATTATATATCTTGGAGGAAACAATGGATAAAAGACTTAACATTTTAGGAGTTGGCGTTGACACCTGCACAATGGAGGAAGCAACGAACTTTTTGGTTGCCTCAACTCACGGCGACAGTCTAACATCTGTGTACACACCAAATTCCGAAATAATTTTACACGCATATAAAAATCCTGACTATTGCAAAATCTTAAACCGAGGAAGTCTTATTACCGCCGACGGCATCGGTGTGGTGTATGCATCAAAAATACTAAAACGCCCCTTACCCGAGCGTGTTTCGGGATTTGATTTGGCAAATGAGCTTTTGAAAAAAAGCGCCCCCTTGGGTAAAACACTCTATCTTTTTGGCGGAAAGCCAGGGGTGGCAGAAAAGGCTGCCGAAAAAATATGCGAGCTCTACCCAGGCATTAATATAGTGGGAATCTCCGACGGCTACTTTGATGCTGAAAAGGAAAAAGAGATTATTGCTGACATTAACAAAAAGAACCCCGACATTCTCTTTGTTTGTCTTGGTTTTCCCAAACAGGAGTGCTGGATTGACGCACATAGCGATTTAAATACAAAAGTTGCAATGGGTATCGGCGGCTCTTTGGACGTTTTTGCAGGAGAGGTTAAGCGAGCACCCGAGCTTTTCCAAAAGTGCGGACTTGAGTGGTTCTACAGATTAATCAAGCAACCCTCAAGATTTATAAGAATGTTGGCTCTTCCCAAATTCGGCTTAACAGTATTATTTCACGGAAAGAAATTTTTAAAATAGAGGTAAGATATGGAATATAAATCAGGCTTTGTAAGCATTATAGGTCGCCCCAACGTGGGGAAATCAACATTAATCAACCGTCTGGTGGGCGAAAAAATTGCAATTATTTCAAGCAAGCCCCAGACCACAAGAAACAACATTTTAGGCATCTTAACAGAAGAAAATATGCAGATTGTGTTCACGGACACTCCAGGTATCCATGAGCCTACCAGCAAGCTTGCTGAACTTATGGTTAAAAACGCCACGGATGCTATGCACGATACGGATGCTATTCTGTTTTTAGTTGAGCCTATTCCCAACGTAGGCAGAACAGAAGAAAAAATTATAGAGGGTTTAAAAAAGCAAAAAGCTCCCGTAATTTTAGTTATAAATAAAATTGACACAGTAAAAAGGGACATTTTACTTGAAGTCATCGCAAAATACACGCAAGAGTTTGATTTTGCAGCAGTTGTGCCCATTTCTGCAATGAGGCGCGACGGTGTTGACACATTAAAGGCAGAAATCATCCCTCACATTCCCGAAGGACCTCAGTTTTTCCCCGAGGATATGGTTACAGACCAGCCGGAGCGACAGATTGCAGCAGAAATCATCCGCGAAAAGCTGCTTCGCTCACTTGATAAAGAAGTTCCTCACGGCATTGCCATTGAGATTTTCTCGATGAAGGATAAAAAGGAAAGCTTAAAAATCGAGGCCAACATCTACTGCGAAAAGCAGTCCCACAAGGGTATCATCATAGGAAAAGGCGGCGCACTTCTAAAAAAAATCGGCACTCAGGCAAGAGAGGATTTAGAGCGCGCTCACGGCAAGAAGGTTTATCTTGAGCTTTGGGTTAAGGTTAACGAGGACTGGCGCAACAAGCGTGGTAAAATTGCAAACTTTGGATTTGAAATATAATGGAAATTAAAACAAAAGGCGTCGTCCTCGGTAGAACTTTTGTGGGCGAAAAAGACGCTATAATCAAGATTTTAACTGAAAATTCAGGCGTGATTTCAGCTTCTGCCCGTGGTGTCAAAAGTATGAAAAGCAAGCTCTCGGCAGGCTGCTCGCTATTTTCATACAGCGATTTTTTATTAGTTGAATCAAACGGTCGCTACATTGTGACATCGGCAGTTTTGTGTGAAGGCTTTTATGGACTATCTGCAAACATTGAACGGCTTTCTTATGCTACTTATGCAGCAGAGGCAGCGGCAGCAATAACCCCCGACCCTGAGGACGCGCGTGCTTTAATTCCGCTGCTACTCAACACCTTTTACCTTTTTTCAAATTCACAAAAGAATTTGCGGCTTATAAAGTGTGTTTTCGAGTTGCGGCTATTGTGCCTTTTGGGATACGCTCCTGAGCTGGATGGCTGCGTCTTATGCGGAGATACCGAAGAGCTGTGTTTCTTCTCTCCCACAGAGGGCGGTGTTGTGTGCCGTTCCTGCGGCAACGTACCCGACGCCCGCATAATAACGCAGGACACCTTGTGCGCTATGAGATACGCGCACGATGCCGATGAGAAAAAAGCATTTTCCTTCACTCTTTCTAAACCAAACATTGATGAGTTTGAGTCGTGTACAGAAAAAATGCTTGAAAATCTAATGGGTTACAGACTTTCATCGCTTAACTACTTAAAGCAAATTGCAGGAAGGATCTAAGGGATAGATTATGAATTTAGATAAAATTTTAAAGGTCGTGGAGCGCCCCTCCCGATACATCGGAAATGAATTTAACAGCGTACACAAAGACTTAGATGGTATAAACATCCGCTTTGGCTTTTGCTTTGCTGACGTTTATGAAATAGGTATGTCACACCTTGGTATGAAGATACTTTACCACCTTTTAAATACCGCAGAGGATATTTATTGCGAGCGTTTCTTCACTCCCTGGGTTGATATGGAAGAACAAATGAGAAAGAATGATATTCCGCTTTTTTCATTGGAAACAAAAACTCCTGCCCGTGATTTTGACTTTTTAGGCTTTACTCTCCAGTACGAGATGAGCTATACAAATATTTTAAATATGTTAGATTTAGGCGGTATTCCGCTGCGCTCGGAAATGCGCGACGACTCATACCCCATAATCTGTGCAGGCGGACCTTGCGCCTATAACCCTGAACCGCTGGCTCCTTTCGTTGATTTCTTTATGCTGGGCGAAGGCGAAGAAATGATTATGGAGGTTATGGACCTTTATCGTACTATGAAAGCACAAGGTAAATCAAAAGACGAATTCTTAGCAGAGGTTGTAAAGATTGAGGGCATCTATGTCCCCAAATTTTATGATGTTACCTATAACGAAGACGGTACTATAAAATCATTTACCAAGAATTATGATGCTGCTCCCGACACAGTTAAAAAACGTATTATTAAGGATTTTGATTCCTGCTTTGCACCAGATAACATTATAGTTCCATTTATGGAAGTTATACATGACAGAATTATGCTTGAAATCTTCCGTGGATGTATACGTGGTTGCAGATTTTGTCAGGCAGGTATGATTTACCGCCCTGTAAGAGAAAGAAGCCCTGAAACACTTCTTTCGCTTGCTGAGCGACTAATTAAAAACACAGGATATGAAGAAATCTCACTTTCTTCACTTTCTACCAGCGACTACACAAGATTAAAAGAGCTAACAGACGGATTATTAGACTTAACAGAAGAACAAAAAATCAGCCTGTCGCTTCCCTCACTAAGACTTGACAATTTCTCAATGGAGCTTATGCAAAAAGTACAGAAAGTGCGCAAATCAGGTCTTACCTTTGCACCTGAAGCAGGCACACAGAGGCTTCGTGACGTAATAAACAAAAATATAACAGAAGACGATTTAGTAAATGCTGCACAAATGGCATTTAATGGTGGATACGGCACAATAAAATTATACTTTATGATTGGTCTTCCCACCGAAACAAATGAAGACATTGCAGGCATTGCACGTTTGGCAGACGAGGTTGTGTCAATTTACAAGCACACACCCAAGGAAATACGCAACAAAAATTTGCGCGTAACAGTCAGCGTATCTTCATTCGTTCCCAAGCCATTTACGCCTTTCCAATGGGTGGCACAGAACACAAAGGATGAGTTATTCGAAAAGCAGATGTTCTTAAAAGAGCAGATAAATAACCGCTATGTTTCATACAACTGGCACGATTCTGCCCTGAGTATTTTAGAGGGTATCGTTGCCCGTGGCGACAGAAGGTTGGCCGATGCCATTGAGGCGGCGTATCACTTGGGTGCACGATTTGACTCATGGCACGAGCATTTCCGTCCTGATGTGTGGTATAAGGCGTTTGAAGAAACAAATATCAATCCCGACTTTTACAACACACGCGAGCGTTCCTATGAAGAAATTCTTCCCTGGGACTTCATTGATGTTGGGGTTTCAAAGAAATTCTTAATAAATGAGAGCGAGAAAGCACATCGTGGCGAAACCACCAAAAACTGCCGCGAGGGTTGCTCAGGCTGCGGTGTAGTTTCAGCATTTGGAGGTGGTTTGTGTGGCTAAGTTCAGACTTCAATTTACAAAATACGGCGATATGAAATATGTGTCACACCTGGACTTAATCCGCTTGTTTACACGAATCTTCCACAGGGCGGATTTGCCTCTTTCATATTCTGAAGGCTTTAACCCCCACCCCAAGATGTCGGTGTTGCTTCCTTTGTCAGTTGGCTTTGAATCCGTCTGTGAGTATATTGATGTAGAGTTTCGTGACGGCGTGGGAATGCTTGACTGTATGAAAAAGTTAAAAGGAAAGCTGCCGTTAGGTATGGAAATTCCCCAGATAACACAGTTAAACGAAACCAGCAAAAAAGCAAAAGCCATACGCTATGCAAGCTATGAGCTAAGCTTTTTGAACCCTCCCTCTCAGGAGGAAATAGATGCATTTTTATCTCTTGATGAAATTCAGGTGCTAAAGAAAACTAAAAGGTCTGAAGCAATGGCTAATATTGCGCCCGACATTATGGACTTATATTCTGCCGACGGCAAAGTATATGCAGTTATTTCAGCAGGCAGCGAGGCAAATTTAAAGGCAGACCTTTTGGTTACTGCTATGGAACAGTACATCGAAGGCTTTTCGGCTGACGATTACTCGGTGCTCAGAACAGGAATTTTAGATGACAGAGGAACTCCTATGATGTAGAAAGGAACACCATGCGAAAGTTAGCCATAAATATTTTGACCCAAACTGAACAAAAGGATGCATACTTAAACCTTGTGTTTGAAGAAGCACTAAAAGGTATGACCCTTTCATCAACCGATGTGGGCTTTTTAAAGGAGCTTGTTTTCGGTGTTTTTCGCAACAAAATACTCCTTGACTACATCATCCGCAAAAATTCCTCAATAAGACTTAAAAAAATCGACCCTAAGGTTTTAAATATTTTGCGCATCGGCACATACCAGATACTTTTTATGGATAAGGTTCCCAATCACGCCGCAGTGGATGAATCTGTAAAGCTTGCAAAAAAATGCGCGTCCCCAAAAACAGTTTCTTTTGTAAATGCGGTCTTGCGCGGCGTTATAAGAAATAACACCGAGGGTGTGGACCTGACAGGTATAAAAGACAAAACAGAATATTTGTCCGTAAAATACTCTTATCCCCTGCCATTGGCTGAGTTCTTTGTAAAGTATTTTGGTAATGAGGCTGAAAACCTTATGGCAGCAGGAAACAAAACCCCCGAGCTTTGTGTGAGAGTAAACACTCTTAAAATAACAAAGGAAGAGTTTAAGGAAAAGTTAGACGAACTTGATGTTACCTATCGTGACACTCCCTATACAGATTGTGGTTTGTATCTTTTCGGTGCAACTCAAGAAAAACGAAAGAAGTTAGATGGGTTATTCTCCGTTCAGGACCAAAGCTCGCAGTTAGCAGCACTATCCCTTTCCCCTGAGCCTGAAAGTTTGGTGCTTGATTTATGTGCAGCCCCAGGGGGCAAAACCACTCACATTGCAGAAATAATGAAAAACCGAGGCAAAATCATCGCCTCAGACATATATGCATCGCGTTTAAAAAGCGTAGATGCTCTTTCCAAAAGGCTTGGTATTTCTATCATCGAAACAACAGTTCGTGATGCAGCAATCGTAGACGAAAGCCTCATCGGCAAAGCCGACTACATCTTAGCAGACGTGCCCTGCTCAGGGCTTGGTATTATCCGCAGAAAGCCCGACATAAAATATAAAGAAAACATAACTGATTTTGCTGAGCTTAACAAGATTCAGCAAAAGATTTTAGAATCCGCTTACCGCTATTTAAAACAAGGCGGTGTGATGGTGTATTCCACCTGTACCGTAAACCACGGCGAAAACATAGAGCTTATAAATAAATTTTTACAAATTCATCCCGATATGGCACTTGATAAAATCAAAAACGCACATTTTGCCAATGAGGGATACTTAGAAATTTACCCCCACATCCACAATTCAGACGGCTTCTTTGTGTGCCGAATGAAGAAAAATTAGGAGAAAACAGTGAAAACAGATTTACGAGGACTTACCTACACAGAAATTGAAGAATTGCTCGTCACAATGGGCGAAGCAAAATTTCGTGCCCGTCAATTGTATCCTGCTATATTCAAGGTGAACAATCTTGATGATGTAACAACCCTATCTAAGGATTTGCGTGCAAAGCTTTCTGAAAATTTTGTGATTGGAAATTTAGAAACGGAAAATAAACAGGTATCTAAAAAAGATGGTACTGTAAAGTTTCTTTTTAAACTTCGTGATGGCAATTTCATCGAAAGCGTTTTTATGAAATACCACCACGGAAATACCCTGTGCGTGTCATCACAGGTAGGTTGTCTTATGGGGTGCAACTTTTGTGCCTCCACCATTGGCGGCAAGGTTCGTGATTTGTGCGCTGCTGAAATTATAGGACAGATAATGGCTGCGCAAAAAGAAACAGGCGAGCGCATTTCAAACATTGTAATGATGGGCATCGGCGAGCCTTTGGATAACTTTTCTAACGTCTTGAAGTTCTTAGAAATAGTAAACCATCCCGATACATTAAATATAGGCTACCGCCACATTTCCCTTTCCACCTGCGGTATTGTGCCGAAAATTTACGAGCTTGCAGAGCGCAATCTGCCCCTTACATTATCTGTATCTCTCCACGCACCATTTAATGATATGAGGTCGGAGATTATGCCTATAAATAAAAAGTATCCTTTGGACACTTTAGTTGCGGCAATGCGTGACTACATTAAAAAAACAGGCAGAAGAATAAGTATAGAATACGCACTCATTCAGGGTAAAAACGACACTCACGAGTGTGCAATGGAGCTGTGCCGCCTTTTTTCAAAGGGGTTATTCCATATTAATTTAATTCCCGTTAATAACGTCAGAGAACGTAATTATAAAAAAACAACCAAGGAAGCCACCACGGCTTTCTGTGAAAAGCTGAACAAGCGAGGCTTAAATGCCACAGTCAGACGCGAGCTTGGTTCTGACATTGACGCTGCCTGCGGTCAGCTGAGAAGAAAAAGAGAACAACAGTAGTCCGCGGTTAAATAAGTAAATTTTTGCGGACAGAAAGGCTATGATACTATGAAAATAAGTTCAGCCACCAGCGTGGGAAAAATTCGCGCTGTGAATGAGGACGCGTTCTTTGTGTCGCCTCCTGATGAGTCAGGCTCGCTACTTGCCGTAGTTGCCGACGGAATGGGCGGCCACAACGCAGGCGAGGTAGCAAGCAGTGAGGCCATCAACGTGATAAAAGACGTGTTTCCCGACAATGAGCATGACGCAAAACAAATGCTCATTGAAGCTATAAACAGCGCAAACAGTACAATTTATAATATGAGTCTTGACAAGCAGACTCTCTACGGTATGGGCACAACCATTACCGCCTGTGTAATCAGCGGCGACAAGGTCACAGCAGCACAGGTGGGCGACTCTCGCCTGTACTTAATACGCGATGGTATGATTATCCAGATTACAAAGGACCACTCGCTTGTTGAGATGCTCATTGACAATGGCTCAATCACAAAGGAGGATGCAAAGCATCATCCCCAGAAAAATGTTATCACAAGAGCAATCGGCACGGACAAAGAGGTGTCAGCAGATATTTATGAGTTTTCGATTTGCGAGGGAGATATTATTCTTCTTTGCTCAGACGGACTTGTAAATATGGTGGAGGACGAAAAAATCCTCTCTGTTATTACCCGTAGCAAGGCATTTGAAGAAACGGCAGACAAGCTAGTCAAGGAAGCCGAAAACGCCGGCGGAAGCGATAACATCACAGTTATCCTTATTAAATTATAAAACCGATTGATTGGAGTGTTAATTATGACAAACGGAAAGATAATAGATGGAAGATATGAGATAATAGAAGAAATTGGCCGCGGCGGTATGGCACAGGTGTTTTTGGCTAAGTGTCTGGTGTTAAACCGCTACGTTGCCATTAAGGTTTTGCGCCCTGAGTACAGGGATGACGCTGACTTTATCAAAAGATTTAAAATAGAGGCTCAGTCTGCTGCAAGCCTTTCTCATCCTAACATTGTATCAATCTACGACGTAGGAAACGAGGGCGATATTGAGTATATCGTTATGGAGCACGTTGAGGGTATTACCTTAAAGCAGTATTTGGGAGCTAAAGGCACACTTCCCTGGAAGGAAGCTGTGGATTCTGCAGCACAAATCTGCTCAGGCCTAGAGCACGCTCACAAAAAGGGCATTATTCACAAAGACATCAAGCCCGAAAACATTATGATTACAAAAGAGGGTATTCTAAAGATTACTGACTTTGGTATAGCAAAGGCTCTAAATCAGGGAACAATCACAACAGGCGGACTCACTATGGGAAGTGTTCACTACTTCTCTCCCGAGCAGGCGCGCGGTGGCATCACAGATGCAAAGACCGACCTTTACTCTGTTGGTATTCTCCTTTATGAAATGGTTGCAGGCAAGCGCCCCTTCGAGGGAGAAACCGCTATATCTGTTGCTATGCAGCATATAGAGGCAGAGCCTGTAAGACCTTCGATGTTTAACCCCTCTATCCCCAAGTCTTTAGAGACAGTAATCCTAAAGGCTATGAGGAAAAACCAGTCTGAGCGCTATCAGTCGGCAACGGAAATGCTCATAGACTTAAAGAAAGTGTATGTAGGCTCACACGTTGCAGGCGCAGAAGACGCTCCAAAGCCTAAAAAGCCCTCTGGCACACCTGAGAAGAAAACTCCCGTGGACCAGGCGGGTACAGGTGTACGCCGCCCAGGCTCAGGCGGAAAGACCGAACCTAAAACCACTAAAAATTCCAAAAAGAAAAAGAAAAACGATACAATCTCAATTATTGCAGGCGTTGGCGCTGCGGTTGTGATTGCTGCTGCAATCTTTGTTACCTGGTTTATGACAACAGGCTCAAAAGGGGAAATCGAATGCCCCGAGCTTATTAACACAACAACTGAGCAGGCATTAAACTTAATTGCAGGCACGGACCTTACAATCGTATTAGACAAAAACAACGAAGAAATTACCGCCGATATGGAGGGCATCATTACAGAACAGAACCCCAAACACGGCAAAAAAATCAAGGGTAATGCCATTATCCGTGTAGTTTTAGGGGAAGCTCCCCCCGAAACCGAAAAAGTGCCTACCGTATCAGGTATGCTTGAGTCAGAGGCTATTGCCACACTCAGAAACAAAGGCTTTGATGTATCTGTTCAAGTAGAAACAAGCACAGAGGTAGAGGCAGGCAGAGCAATAAAGACGAAGCCTGAAACTGCAGCTGCAGTGCCCAAGGGCTCTACCGTTACACTTTATATCAGCAGCGGCGAATCAGAAGAGGACGCATACACAATAGTTCCCAGCGTGCTGGGTAAAACAGAAGAAGAGGCCAAGAAAATCTTAGAAGAAAATAACCTTATCTTAGGCGAGGTACAGCAGGTAGCAAGCGACAAAGAAAAGGGTATTATTGTAAAGCAGTCCGAAGCTGAGGGCAACCGCGTTAAAAAAGGCAAGGCAATTGACGTACGTATCAGCAATGGTCAGGGTACCTCAGATCCCTCGCCCTCGCCCGACACGCCTGCACCTATTCCTACACCGGGCAACAACGCAAACCAAGACTGATAAGGGGAGACCTGTTTGTTAGAAGGAAAAATTATAAAGGGCATCGGCGGATTTTACTATGTAAAAACTGTTGATGGTATTTATTCCTGCCGTGCCCGAGGAAAATTCAGAAATAAAAGCCTTACCCCTATGGTAGGCGACATTGTAAATATTGATGTGACGGATACAGAAAAGCGCGAAGGCTACGTTGTGGACATACATGAGCGTATCAACGAGCTTTTTCGTCCGCTGGTATCAAACATTGACCTGCTGCTTGTGACCTTTGCGGTAGAGTCGCCAAATCCGTCATTTGGACTTATTGACAAGCTCATTGTCACAGCAGAATCCCGCAACATTCCCGTTGCCGTATGCATCAACAAATGTGATCTTGACGAAGAAAAAGCACGCGAGTACGCACGCAACTACGAGCTCTCGGGCTATCCTGTAATTATGTGTTCTGCCGAAACAGGCAAAAACACAGATGCTCTTCGCCAGCTCCTGCGTGACAAAACTACGGCTTTGGCAGGTAATTCAGGCGTAGGAAAGTCAAGCCTGTTAAATGCCATAGGCGAAAGCTTTAACCTAAAAACCGGCAGCGTATCCGAAAAAATCCAAAGAGGTAAGCACACCACCAGACACACGGAGCTATTTCCTCTGTCATTTGGCGGATATGTGCTTGATACCCCCGGATTTGGCTCTTATGAAATAGACAGAATTTCCTACAAGGACTTGCCTTCACTTTTTCCTGAAATTTCACGCCACGAGGGCGGTTGCAGATTTACAGGCTGCAGTCATATAAAAGAGCCTGACTGCTCAGTAAAAGACGCACTTTTTGCCGGAAAAATCAGCAAAAGCCGGTACGAAAGCTTCTGCGAATTATACGAACAACTAAAACAAATCAAAGAGTGGGAATAGCCCACAAGAGGACAACGTGAAAAATCACGTTAGAAGCCTCTGACGGAATTCATTGCACCGCCGAAATTTTCGCATCGTGTACGATGCGAAAGCGGCGATGTGCATAATTTCCATTATACGCCTTATCTGCCCACGAAAAAGTGCGTATATATTTTTAATTACTATTTGTGGGCAGAAAGGCTATGGAAATTAAAATGATAAAATTAGCACCATCGATACTCTCTGCAGACTTCGCACACCTTGCTAACCAGATTAAGCTTGTAGAGGACGCCGGAGCGCAGTATCTGCACATAGACGTAATGGACGGACACTTTGTGCCCAACATAACCTTTGCTGCACCTGTTATAAAGTGTATAAGACCACATTCTAAGATGGTCTTTGACGTTCATCTTATGATATCTGACCCTTACCGCTATATTGACGATTTTGCCAGCGCAGGAGCAGACATCATAACATTTCACGTCAATTCAGACAGCGACGTAGATAAAACCATTGAAAAAATCAAGTCCCACGGCTTAAAGTGCGGACTTGCAGTAAACCCTGACATTGATGTTGAACTTCTATACCCCTATAAGGGTAAGATTGATATGGTGCTTATTATGTCCGTTTTCGCAGGCTTTGGCGGTCAGAGTTATATTTCCGATGTAAACGAAAAAATCAAAAAAGCAAGAGAATTTTTCGGACCTGATACAGACATCCAGGTGGACGGCGGTATCAGCGCCAAAAACAAAGACATCCCCATATCTTACGGCGCAAACGTGTTAGTTGCAGGAACTGCAGTTTTCGGAAAAGAGGACATTGCTCAGGCAGTAAAGGATTTCTTGAAATAGTGGTAATATGAAAGCTTTGATTTTCTCGGGGGGCGAATTTTCCGCCTTACCCAAATACATAAATATAAATGAATACGACCTTGTTATCGCTGCAGATTCAGGATATTTATCGGCACGAGAGTGCGGCATTAGTCCTGACATTTTCATTGGAGATTTTGACTCCGTACCTGAAAGCGAAGTAAAGAATACAGAAATCATCCGTCTCTACCCTGTCAAGGATATGACGGACACGCAAGAGGCAATTGACGCAGCAATAGCGCGCGGCACAACCAAAATAACACTTTTAGGTGCGCTGGGCGGCAGAATTGACCACACACTTGCCAATCTTCACCTTCTAAAATACGCACGGGACAAAGGTGCTGTGGCTGAAATTGCAGATGTTGACTCATATATCCGCCTTGTGGACAAACATACAAAAATTTCGCGTGTACCGGGATTTTGCTTGTCACTTATTCCCCTGACAGACTGTACGGGCGTCAGCATTTCGGGAGTTTATTACCCCCTTGATGACGCCGAAATGTATGTTGGAAATCCCTACGGCATCAGTAACGAATTTATAGAAGATACTGCGCAGATTTCAGTAAAATCCGGCGAGCTGCTTTTAATGCTTTGCAAATCATAGGAGTGATTTTGTGAAAAATCCCATAATAGACAAAAGAAAACTTTCAGGCTTCAGCACCGTGCTTGCCATACTTGTAGTAATGCTGCACTCGGAAAACCTGCACGCCTACACTATGCCTGAGGGCGTAATTTCCTCATTTGTAAAGGGCTTTGAGTGGCTTTTTTCAGAAAATATCTGCAAGGTGGCAGTGCCTGCGTTTTTTATGATTTCGGGAGTTTTGTTTTACAGAGATTTTGACATATCACTCTACCCCACAAAGCTCAAATCAAGGGTATTTTCTCTGGTAATCCCCTTTTTGGTGTGGAATTTATTCAGGTTTGTGCTCTTTTATATTTTGGGTGTTACAGGCTTTGCCAAAGTCGTCATGGGCGCAAAACCTCTTGAATTTAACTTAAAAAGCATCATTGGTGCGGTGTTTTTTTATAAAAGCAATCTAGGCTTCTGGTTTATTTACCAGCTGATACTATACACCCTTCTCGCCCCTGTCATACGAGCAATAATAAAAAATAAATGGGTAGGAATTTTCACTATTTTGTGCCTTATCGGCATTTATTCCTCCGATATTTTCGGAAATTTTCTTATGAACACTATGAATAAAAGGTTTATCCTTTTAGATAGCTTCATTTTTTACTTAATGGGTGCTTTTGTCGGCACACACTTATTTGAGCTTGTGAATAAAAAAAGCAATACCATAAAACACCTGTCCTATGCAGGAATTGTTTTGGGACAAGCCCTGCATATCGCCTATCTGCACACCTGTATACTGGCTTTATACGTGTTGTGGCTTGCGGTTTCTGCAGTTTCTTTCTGGTATGCTTATGACTATATAAAACCAACACCAAACTTTGGCACAATATCAACAATAACCTTTTTTATTTACGCATCCCACGGAACAGTACTTGAATTTTTGCAGCTTTTAGTGGCATACACCCTGCCTGACAGTCCTGTAACGGCACTTATTACATACATTTTATACCCTGTAATTGTGTTGGTAATTGTGACAGGCCTGGCAAAATTTTTTAAAAAATGCACGCCCCGTTTGTGGAGGGTATTAAACGGAGCGAGATAGAGGTTAACGTGAAAATTCCTTTCACGTTAAAGCCTTTGGCAGATTTAATTGCCCGTGCGAAATTTTCTTCGCATTCACTCGAAAAACGCACATGGGCGTAAAAATCTCTTATCATTCCTTGCCATACAGATAAGAGAATTTTAATTACTGTTTGTGCCGACGTATGGCGGTGGAATGGAGATTTTTATGAAAAGATTTTTAGTAATTTTTCTGACATTGATAATGACATTGTCTATGACCGCTTACGCTGTCAGCGCGCCTGATTTACCTGAACCGCTGCACAAGGTATACAGCGCAGACGGACGAATTGCATTCGTTCCCTACGCCAAGGCGCAGGAGTACATCGCATCAGGTTGGTACGCTTCTCCAGTTGTGACAATTTACAAGCCAAACGGCGAAACAAGCTTGGTTTTTAAGAGTGATGCAGACGTGCATCTTGCCAACGGCTGGTATCTGTCCCCTGAGGATTTTCCCCAAAAAAACAAGGCAGTGGCGCTTACCTACGACGACGGCCCCAGTAAATACACCAATCAAATACTGGATTGCTTGGAGTCCTACAACGCTAAAGCCACATTTTTTGTGGTGGGTACTAATGTTAACCGCTATCCCGATATTTTACGCAGAGCACACTCTTTGGGTATGGAAATCGGCAATCACACAGTAAATCATCCTAATCTTAAAAATTTATCGGCATCTGCTGTTGCATCAGAAATAAACACAAATGCTGCATACATCGAAAGTGCCACAGGCGCAAGACCTGATATTGTCCGCCCGCCCTATGGCAGCTACTCACAAGCAACCTTATCAGCAGCTGGAAAACCCTTTATCCTCTGGTCAATCGACACCCTCGACTGGAAAACAAGAAACGCTGACAAAACAGTAAATGCCGTGCTTTCTAAAGTTAAAGACGGCGACATCATCCTTATGCACGATTTGTACTCTGCTACTGCAAACGCCACAGAGCGCATCGTGCCTGCACTCATTGATATGGGATTTGATTTGGTAACAGTGTCAGAGCTTGCAAGCCGCAAAGGCATCACTATGAACGTAAAAGGCTATGGCTCTTTTAAATAAAATTTAAAGTTTCCTTAATACTATGTTAATAATAGTATTGTATAATGTAGTTTATGAGATAATTACAATGGGAGGGGTACGCCGTGAAAAAAGCAACCAACAAAAAAAGAATAGTAGCAATAATATTGCTGGTTATACTGGCTATATGCTCAGTAACTCTGGGTGTTCAATACGGCAAGCTCTCTTATATGACATCTTTGGGCAGCGCTGAGAAAATTTTGGACGAGCCTCCCGCACGAGGCAAGGTAAACATTTTGCTTCTGGGCGTTGACGAAGAGGGCGTTCGCGCAGACACTATTATGGTGGTGTCAGTTGACAATATCAACAAGTCAATAAAGCTTTTGTCAATCCCCAGAGATACGCGGGTTACCTTAAACACAGGCAAGAAAATAAAAATCAACGCCTGCTTGGGATACGAATCCCGCGAAACAATGATGATAGGCGCAATCCGCGCAATAACAGGTATGCCTATCCACCACTACTGCGAGATTGACTTTGACGGATTTATTGAAATAATCGATATTTTAGACGGCGTTGACTACGACGTTCCCTACGACATGGACTACGACGATGACGTACAGGATTTGCACATTCACTTAAAAGCAGGACCCCAGCACTTAGACGGTCAGGCTGCTCACGATTTTGTGCGTTTCCGCCACAACAACCGCGGTTCTGATGTGTATGCCCCAGGCGAATACCAACTGGGCGACATAGGAAGAATTTCCGCCCAGCAGAAGTTCATAAAAGAGCTTTTCCGTCAGAAGATGCAGCCTCAGTATCTTTTAAAGGTTACAGAGCTTTTGGACGCAGGCTACAAATATGTAAAAACCGACTTTTCAGTCACTACCGCTCTTAAGCTTATCAGCATTGTAAAATCTGCAGAAACAACAAATATGGAAACCTTCATACTTCCCGGCGAGGGACAGTATATAAATAAGGTATCATATTATCTTTATTTCCCCGACAAAACCCGTGAGCTTATTCGCACAGAATTTGGCTACGAAAACGGCAAAATCATAGATACCACAACGGAGGTGGAATCGTAAAATGAATATAAAAAAATTCCTTTTGTCCTTAGTTGCGACACTTTTAGTTGTGGCAGTTGTCTTTTTGGGAATTACCTTTTTTACCGCAACAGGCGGTTTTGAGGGAATTTTGGACAAGACCTCAGACGGCACAACCAATATTTTAGTTGTTGGCGTAGACAAGGATGGAACAAGAGCCGATACTATAATGATTATTTCGGCGACTCCCAAGGCTAAGACCATAAACCTTCTGTCCGTTCCCCGCGACACAAGGATAAAATACAATGACAAGCGCCACGGCAAAATTAACGCTTGCCTGGGCAAGGACGACGGCGAACAGCTCTTAATCGACAATGTGCGCGAGCTTACAGGCTTGCCTATTCACAGTTTCTGCAAGGTAAGCTTTGATGGCGTTACAAATATTATTGACATATTAGGCGGCGTGGAATACGACGTGCCTATAGATATGGATTACGATGACCCTGCACAGGATTTGTCAATCCACTTAAAGGCAGGACTCCAGACCTTGGACGGAGAGCAGTCAATCGGTCTTTTGAGATTCCGTTCAGGATACGCAAGCGCAGATTTAGGACGAATTTCTACCCAGCAGGACTTTATAAAGACGGCAGCAAAACAGAAATTAAATATGAAATACATATTTAAGATTCCTTCTGTTATGAATGAAATCAGCAGCAGCTTAGATACCGATATGTCGCCTATGGAAATTATCAAGCTTGCGTGGAAATTCCGCGACGGCGATAAGGTTAAGTTTGAATCCTATATGCTCCCTGGTCAGGCAAAATCAATCGGTGGCGTGGCTTACTACGTTGCAGACGAGGATGCTGCCCAGCAGATAGAAATGATGTTTGAAACCGTTCCCACAGACGAAGAGGGAAATATGGACGAAACAATCAGCGATAAAGTCATTGACTAATTTTGAAAAATATAATATACTTATATTAATGATAATTGTTTAAAGGAGGTGGCAGGTATGGCATACGTTATTAAGGAAGATTGCATTAGTTGCGGCGCTTGTGCAGCTCAGTGCCCCGTTGAATGTATTTCTGAAGGTTCTCCTTACGTTATTGACGCTGACGATTGTATCAGCTGCGGTAACTGTGCAGAGGTTTGTCCTGTGGACGCTCCCGTAGAAGAATAATCTTTGGGCGGTAAAAAGAGCACAGAACATCAAAAGTGAATTTATTATTTGTATGTTTAAGTAGAAAGCACTCAAAAAAATTGAGTGCTTTTTATTTTATACTTTTGATTATGAACGACTGTCGCCTCTCGCTGTATACACATACAGCTTCGGACTCCATTCGTCCATTCTTGTACCCTTTTTCCTCGCCCAAGGGCGGCACAAAAAATACAGAACATCAAAAGTGTATTTATTATTTGTATGTTTAAGTAGAAAGCACTCAAAAAAATTGAGTGCTTTCTATTTTTGTATTTTGGCATATTTTTGTCACTTTGGTATTATAATAACCACAGGAGGATAAAATTATGGAATTTGTACAGGGACAAGTGTTTAATATGGAAAAGCTCACACGTCATTTGAAAAAATCAAAAGAAAAAAAGCAGTTGTTAAAATTCGCTCAGGAAATATCAGATAATTTCAACAACGCCGCAACAGAACGGATATTTTTACAAAACCGCATAGAATACAACTCCGACCACGACTTGCTGGAGGCAGACATCTATCGGCTGAAGGCTGCAGAAATTCTGCAGAATTACCATATAAAATCAGCAAAGCAACACTATAATCATCAACAGGGAGGACGGCTATGAATACGCCAATTTTAATCGCGGGAGGGGTTGCCCTCATTGTAGTATTCTTTCTCGTTTGTTTGTTTTTAAAGCCTCTGCGCGCCCTTTTTGCCCTTATTTTCAACACTCTGGCAGGGTGGGCAGGACTTTACATATTCAACTTCTTATTTGCATCAATGGGATGGGCAATCGGCATAAATATAGTATCAGCCACAACGGTAGGCGTGTTGGGAATACCGGGGCTGATATTGTTAGTTGTTTTAAAGCTTATTTACAAATAAAAAGGGCAAGAACCGCACCAATGGTGCGGTTCTCTTTTTAAGGTTTTCGTCGCAGAAAAATGAGTCTATGTAGGAGCAAAATTAAAAAATGCGTTGCCGAAGCAACGCATAAAAAACGCAATGCTCCTGTTTTTGCTACAAAACTTAACTACTCCTAAAAAGTGTGTTAAAATAGAGCCTGCATTTTTATCAAAAGACAAAAATACACACTTTTAGACGGAGTATATATCAAGTTTTGTAGCAACCTCATTATAGCATATTATTTAATAAATTGCAACATCTTTTTAAAGAGCATCTGCAAAAAACAAAAGCCTCGCTTACGCGAGGCTTTTGTGCTACTTATTATGATAAGTCCTCTACATAAAGAACTCTTTCTTTGTTGTCATCTGCTGCCACTGTGGGAGCTGCGTCACGCACATCAAAGAATTTCTTTGCAACCTGCGGGAAGAGCGCATAGCTTAATACATCTTCTTCTGACTTTGCAAAGTCCTTTGTTTCTTCCTTGTACTTTTCAAGCTCAGGCTCGATTAAGTCAGCAGGGCGGCACTCAATAACTGTGTCATCGCCGATTGCTTTCTTTCTTACCTCTTCATTTACAGGAGCAGGAAGTCTGCCGTATTCGCCGCGAAGTAAGCCTTTTGACTCTTTTGTTACCATCTTGTAGCGCTCCCCTGCAAGTACGTTTAGCACCGCCTGCGAGCCTACAATCTGTGATGTGGGTGTAACAAGGGGAGGATAACCGAAATCCTCACGAACGCGAGGCACTTCTGCCAATACTTCATAATATTTATCTTCAGCATTTGCCTGTTTAAGCTGCGAAATAAGGTTAGACAGCATACCGCCGGGAACCTGATACAAAAGTGTGTTTGTATCAACGTTTAATACCTTGGGGTCTAAGTCGCCTGATTCTTTTAAGTGTGCAGCCACCTTTCTGAAATGAACTGCCGCCTCACTCATTTTCTTAAGGTCTAAGCCTGTGTCACGCTCTGTGCCTGCAAGAGTTGCAACCAAACTTTCCGTTGTGGGCTGGCTGGTACCATTTGACAAGGGCGAAAGCGCACAGTCAACAATATCAACGCCTGCCTGTGATGCCATCAAGTATGTCATATCACCTGTACCGGATGTGTTATGAGTGTGTAAATGTATCGGAACGCCAACATTTTCCTTTAACTTCTTAACTAAGCTGTAAGCGTCATAAGGAAGCAAAAGGTTTGCCATATCCTTGATACAGATAACGTCTGCACCCATTTTTTCCAATTCGCAAGCCATTCTCACAAAGTAATCTTCATTGTGAACAGGGCTTGTTGTGTATGAAAGGGCAGCTTCTGCTATACCGCCGTACTCTTTTACGAACTTGATAGCAGTTTCCATATTTCTTGTATCATTAAGCGCGTCAAAAATACGCACAACGTCAATACCATTTTCAATAGACTTCTTACAGAATGCCGCAACAACGTCGTCAGCATAGTGCTTGTAGCCTAAGATGTTCTGACCGCGGAAAAGCATCTGTAATCTAGTTTTGGGCATAGCTGATTTTAATGTTCTTAATCTTTCCCAAGGGTCTTCATTTAAGAAACGCATACAGGAGTCAAATGTAGCTCCGCCCCAGCATTCCAATGACCAGTAGCCGATATCGTCTAATATTTTACAAGCCGGAAGCATTTCTTCTGTTGTCATTCTTGTTGCCGCCTGTGACTGGTGTGCATCACGAAGAATGGTATCTGTAATATATAATTTACTCATAATCTATTCCTTTCTGCGAAAACTCAAATTAGAACAACGCAAGTAATACACCGGCAGCTATTGCAGAACCGATAACACCTGCAACGTTGGGGCCCATAGCGTGCATAAGCAGGAAGTTCTTTGGGTTTTCCTTCTGTCCAACCGTCTGTGACACACGAGCCGCCATAGGAACTGCTGATACGCCTGCAGAACCAATAAGGGGGTTAATCTTGTTCTTTAAGAACAGGTTCATAAACTTAGCGAGTAGAACACCACCTGCTGTACCCATACCAAAGGCGACTACGCCCATTGCAATGATGCAGAGTGTAAGAGGAGACAGGAAGGTTTCTGCCGTTGCAGTTGCACCAACCGAAATGCCTAAGAATATAGTAACTATATTCATAAGCTCGTTCTGAACTGTCTTTGAAAGTCTGTCGCATACGCCTGATTCTGTCAATAAGTTACCAAGCATCAGACAACCAACCAAGGGTGCGGCCGAGGGTACTAACCAGGCTACGAAAATTGTAACAACAATGGGGAATAAAATCTTTTCTGTCTTTGAAACCTGACGCAAAGCCTTCATTTCAATCTGTCTTTCCTTCTTTGTTGTAAGTGCCTTCATAATAGGAGGCTGAATAACAGGAACCAACGCCATATATGAGTATGCCGCAACGGCGATAGGTCCTAAAAAGTTAGGCGCAAGCTTTGACGTAACAAAGATTGCCGTAGGACCGTCAGCACCGCCGATAATACCAACAGATGCCGCCAGCTTTTCTAACTGTGTGCCTGCTAAAAAAGCCTCTATGTTAGGAATAACCAAGGGGAACAACTCACGAACACCCAAGAATGTAACAAAGATACCTAACTGTGCAGCTGCGCCTAACAGCAAGCTTTTGGGGTTTGCAATCAAAGGGCCGAAGTCTGTCATTGCGCCAACACCAACGAAAATCAAACAGGGATAAATGCCCAACTTAACACCTAAATACAAGACGTCAACAAGACCGGGTGTGAAGCCTTCCGCCCCAAACATATCCCAGTGAACGTGACCACCTGCAAAAAGCTCTTCGTGGTAAACTCCTGCGCCAACTAAGTTGGTAAGCAGCATACCGAATGCGATAGGGAGCAAAAGCAGGGGCTCAAATTTTTTAACAATAGCTAAGAACAGGAGTACGCAAGCAATGGCAATCATTAATACTGTTTTCCAGTTGTCGCCAAGCGAGAGCATATAAAAGCCTGTCTGTTGCAAAAAGTTTAAAACAGCTTCCATTTGTATAGCCTCCCGGATTAGTTAATTGAACAAAGAATGTCGCCTGACTGAACTGCTGAACCCTTTGACACATTAACTGCTACAACTGTACCATCACAGGGAGCCATAATTTCGTTTTCCATTTTCATCGCTTCCAATACCATTAAAACGTCGCCTGATTTAACGGCAGTACCTGCTGCAACCTTAACGTCTAAGATTGTGCCGGGCATGGGGCTTGTAACTGTTTCCCCACCAGCGGGTGCTACAGGTGCTGCAGGAGCCGGTTGGCTCGCAGGTACTGCTGCAGGAGCTGCAACAGGAGCACTGGCTGCGGCTGCTCCGTCAATAAGTTCGATTTCTACCATATACTGTGTGCCGTTTACATTTACTTTATATGTTTTCATTTTTTGTCTTTCCTTTCCGGTTTCGGTTTATTATAATTTTTTTATTGACTTAATTCTGATGCCTGTAACATCTGTTCCTAAATTTTCAGCGATAGCCACCGCTACTGCTGCTGCAAATTCGCCTTTGTTTGCCACAACTGCCTGAGGAGCAGGCGCTGCAACGGGTGTTGCCGATGGTGTTACCGGGGGTTCGTCGCCCTTGGCAAAAAGTCTTACTACAGAACTCATAATATAGCAGATTAAAATCAACCCTATGAGTCCCGCAAAAACCGTGCCTATACCAAGACCGACAGCCATTGCATTTGAAATTTCCATAGTCTGAGTCTCCCTTCGATAAATTTTCTATTCACTTTTAAATATTACAGAATTTTTTGCGTTAGAGCACATTTCTCTTCGCAAAAAAGCAAAATTTCTCACTAATATCATTCTAGCAAATACCCGAAAAAAATTCAATACCTTTTCACATATTTTTGAAAAATTGGTAATTTTTTTGAAAAAATTGTGTTTATCTATTGTTTTTTTAGACGAAAAACATTATTATTATAAATATAATTAAATTTTAAGGGGCATTCCTATGGATGTGATTTCTCAAATTGAACAAAAATATTCCTCTATGAGCAAAAGACATAAGGTGTTGTCGGATTTCGTGCGCAACAACTACGATAAGGCGGCTTTTATGAACGTTGAGCAGTTGTCACGGGCTACAGGCGTTTCCGAGGCAACGGTTGTGCGCTTTTCGGCAGAACTTGGTTATGAGAAATTTAATCAGTTCCAGAAGGCCTTAAACGACTACGCTATGTCAAATCTGACCTCGGTGCAGCGCATGGACAGAGCCAGCCAGCAGTATCAGGATACGGATATTTTATCCTCTGTTTTAGAAACCGACATTGACAGAATACGCGGAACTCTCGCAAACCTTGACCGCAACGCCTTTAACGGTGCGGTTGATGCTTTAATTGATGCTAAAAACATTTATATTATCGGTCTTCGCGGTTCCTCCGCTTTAGCTCGCTTTTTGGAATATTACTTAAACCATATATTCTCAAACGTCAAGCTTGTAAACGGTGCGTCTGTAGGCGATATTTTTGAGCAGATGTTCAGAATCGGCGATGAAGATGTATTGATTGCCTTTTCACTGCCCAGATATTCTCTCAGAACAATCCGTGCCGTAAAATATGCGAAGAAAAACAACGCAACAATTATCGGTATAACCGATGGCGAAAACTCCCCTATTTTGGAGCTGTGCGATTTTCCGCTAATTGCAAAAACCGCTATGGAGGCCTTCGTAGACTCCCTTGTTGCTCCTATGTCCTTAATAAATGCTTTAGTGGTGGCGGCAAGTATGAAACGCCCCAAGGAAGTAAATTCATATCTTAATAAATTAGAAAGTATCTGGCACGACAACGAGGTGTACAACAATGGCGAATAAGGAAATGACCGTAAATGATTTTGACTATTTTCTCCCTGAGGAGCTGATAGCCCAGACTCCCCTGAAAAACCGCCCTTCATCGCGCCTTTTAGTCCTTGACAAAGAAACGGGAGAGGTTTCTCACAATACCTTCCGCAACGTGATTGATTATCTTGAAGAGGGCGACTGTCTTGTTTTAAATGACACAAGGGTACTGCCCGCCCGTCTTCTGGGTACAAATGCCACAGGCGCAGCTATTGAATTTCTGCTCCTTTCTCAGCGCGAGGGCGACATCTGGGAAATCATTGTACGCCCGGGCAGAAAATGCACTCCCGGCAAAGTAATAACCTTTGGCAGCGGATTGCTCAAGGGAGAAATTTTAGAGGTTTTAGACAACGGCAACAGAATAGTAAAATTCTCATACGAGGGTATTTTTAACGAAGTTTTAGACTCTCTCGGTGAAATGCCCCTGCCCCCTTATATCCACGAAAAGCTTGCCGACCGGGACCGCTACCAGACTGTATATGCCCGTCACGATGGGTCTGCAGCAGCCCCTACTGCAGGTCTTCACTTTGATGAGGAATTTTTAGAAAAAATAAAAGAAAAAGGTATAAATCTGGCTTTTGTAACGCTCCATGTAGGCCTGGGAACATTCCGACCTGTAAAGGTAGAAAAAATCACTGATCACGAAATGCACAAGGAAAGCTATGTAGTCACAAAAGAAACCGCCGACATTATAAATGAAACCAAAAAAAGCGGCAAGAAGGTGGTGTGTGTAGGCACAACCTCAACTCGTGTTTTAGAGTCAATTGCAGATGATAATGGGTTTATTTTGCCTTGCTCAGGCGAAACAGGGATATTTATATACCCCGGATACAAATTCCGTTGTCTTGACGCATTAATCACAAATTTCCACCTGCCGAAGTCAACACTTATTATGTTGGTGTCTGCTTTAGCCGGCAGAGAAAATGTGCTTAATGCCTACAACGAGGCGGTAAAAGAAAAATACCGTTTCTTCAGTTTCGGAGATGCGATGTTTATAAAATAAAAATGAGGCGCTCAAGTGAGTGCCTCATTTTTATGTCTATTTACTTGCGTCCTGTTGAACCGAAGCCCCCTGCGCCCCTGTCTGTGTCATCAAGGCTTTCCGCCTCAACAAATTCCGCCGCAATATACGGCGCAATCACAAGCTGCGCAACTCTCTCGCCCGGCTCAATTTCCTGTGTGTTGTTTGAGTAATTGTGAAGAGCCACCATAATCTCTCCGCGGTAGTCGCTGTCGATTACACCTACGCAGTTTGCAGGAGCAAGTCCGCGCTTACAGGCAAGACCACTTCTTGCATAGATAAGTCCTACTAATCCCTCAGGGATTTCTGTAGCTATTCCTGTGTGAACAAACACAGTTTCGCCCGGCTCAATCTTTATATTTTCATCTAAAAGCGCGCGTAAGTCTGCACCGGCTGCAAAGGGAGTTCCATATACCGGCGCAGATGCGCTTTTATCTAGTTTTGTAAATTTTACTACTGTTTTGTTCATTTTATAAGTCCTTCCACCAAATAATCTCATCGCCAGCAAGCGTCGCTTTTAAGTCAATAACTCTTTGGTTGCTGCTGCCACGGAAGCGCAAACGCAAATCCTTTAAGTCCTCCTTGAACTCGCCATCAACCAAAATATCGATGTAAGAAAGCATTTCGTCAGTTACTTCGCACCTTGCGCGGCTATCAGACAACAGCTCGTCGTCCAAAAGATACCCTGTGTAGCACCAGACGGTTTTTTGGGGGTAGATTTCCTTGATTTTTCTGAGTAACCCTACCAAAACACGCTGATTAGACGGTTCAAAGGGCTCTCCGCCAAGAAGCGAAAAGCCTTTGATGTAGTCAGGTTTTAGTAATTCAATTATTTTATTTTCCTGTTCCTCAGTAAATTCTTCGCCGAATTTAAAGTCCCAGGTTTCCTGGTTGAAACAGCCCTTGCAGTGATGTGTACAGCCGCTTACAAAAAGCGACACCCTTACACCGGGACCGTTTGCAACGTCACAGTTTTTTATAGCTGAATAATTCATTTTTTCCTCTTATAAGTGCAATACTCTTGCCTTGATTTCCTTTGTTTTACCTACGTTCCAGAAATTTTCGCCAAGGTAACCGCAGGTTCTTCTTGTTACGTTCATTTTTGCGTGGTCTTTGTTTCCACAAGCAGGACATTCCCACTCGTTGTCGCCGTTTATGACGATTTCGCCGTCATAACCGCAAACGTGACAGTAGTCTGATTTTGTGTTGAATTCAGCATACTGAATGTTTTCGTAAATGAACTTAACAACATCTTCAATACCCTCTAAGTTGTGACGCATATTAGGGATTTCAACATATGAGATAGCTCCGCCTGAAGAAATCTTCTGGAACTGGCTCTCAAATTCAAACTTGTGGAATGCGTCAATTTCCTCACGAACGTCAACGTGGTATGAGTTTGTATAGTAACCCTTGTCTGTAATATCCTCAATGCTTCCGAACTTTGCCTTGTCAATACGTGCAAATCTGTAGCAAAGAGATTCTGCAGGTGTGCCGTAAAGAGCAAAGCCGATATTGGTTTCTTCCTTCCATCTGTCGGTTGTAGCGCGTAAATGGTTCATAACGCGAAGAGCAAACTCTGCACCCTCAGGTGTTGTGTGTGATACGCCCTTCATTGCCTTTGTAACCTCATAAAGACCGATATAACCCAATGAAATTGAAGAATAACCATCAAACAATAATTTATCTATTGTTTCGCCCTTGTCAAGTCTTGCGATTGCGCCGTACTGCCAATGAACAGGGCTTACATCTGATTTTGTGCCGAGAAGTGCGCGGTGACGGCACATCAAAGCTTCAAAGCAAAGCTCAAGACGTAAATCTAATTCCTTCCAGAATACGTCTTCATTGCCGCGGGCAACAATACCAATCTGGGGAAGGTTGATTGAAACAACACCCTGATTGAATCTGCCTTCAAACTTGTAGTTGCCCTCTTCGTCCTTCCAGGGAGATAAGAAACTTCTGCAGCCCATGGGAGAGAATACGTTACCCTCGTAGTTTTCGCGCATTTTCTTAGCAGAAATATAGTCGGGGTACATTCTCTTTGCTGAGCACTTAACAGCCAATTCTGTAATGTAGTCGTACTCACCGCCCGCTAGGCAGTTGTGCTCGTCTAAAACATATACAAGCTTGGGGAATGCAGGTGTGATATATACGCCTGCTTCGTTTTTGATACCTTCTAAGCGCTGACGGAGAATTTCTTCTACTATCATTGCATTTTCTTCAACATATTCGTCGTCCTTATCAATATGTAAGAACAACGTAACGAAAGGAGACTGACCGTTTGTGGTCATCAATGTATTTATCTGGTACTGAATGGTCTGAACACCAGCGCGCAATTCGTCCTTCATTCTTTCACGAGCCAATTTCTCTACCATTTCTGCAGGGATTGTTCCCTCTGACTTAATTTCAATGCTCTTTTTAAATTTTTCATAGCTCTTTCTTAAATACTTACCAAGGTGCTTAATATCAACAGACTGACCACCATACTGGCTCGACGCTACTGATGCTATAATCTGTGTTACAATAGTACACGCAACCTGGAAGCTCTTAGGAGGCTCGATAAGTTTTCCGTTCATAACCGTACCTTTATCAAGCATATCGCCGATATTGATTAAGCAGCAGTTAAAGATAGGCTGAACAAAGTAGTCTGCATCGTGGAAATGCAGTACTCCATCCTCGTGAGCCTGTGAGATTTTTTCAGGAAGCAGGATTCTCTTTGTTAAGTCCTTTGACACTTCGCCTGCGATTAAATCACGCTGTGTTGCAGCTGCAACTGCATTTTTGTTGGAGTTTTCCTCCATAACGTCCTTGTTGGCATTCTTGATAAGGCTCAAAATTGATTCATCTGTTGTGTTAGCCTTACGAACCAAAGCTCTATTGTAACGATAAACAATGTATGTTTTAGCCAGAACAAACTTATCAAGCTCCATAAGCTTTTGCTCGATAATGTCCTGAATATCCTCAACTAATATTCTGGGGGACTTTCTTGATTCAATAAAATCGAGGATTTTGTCCACCTCGCATTTGTCTACACGCTCAGTTGGCGGTACTTCGTTGTTAGCTTTTTGGATGGCAACCTCTATCTTGTGTCTGTCATATTCCACTGTGGTTCCGTCTCTTTTTATAACTAACATTTTTTTATCAACTCCTTCACTTTCTTTTCAGCGATTTCTATTATACAATAAATAAATTCAAAAAAAAGTTGCATTTGCAACAAAAAAGTGCTATAATACTAAATATAGGGAAAGCTGAAATATTTAAACACAAGATAAAGGGGTGGAATAAAATGCTTAAATCGGCTTTATTTAGCGGTTTTCAAGCACAAGAGTATCAAAAAATGGTCAAATGTTTGGGTGCAAAATTCAAAAATTGTAACACAAATGAAACAATAATGTCATATAAGGAATCTCCTGAATACATATATGTTGTGCTCTCGGGAACTGCCGAGCTTGTAACCTACGATTACGACGGCAACAAGACAATTTTAGAGCGCTTTTCAGCTGATTCCATATTCGGGGATATGTTCTTTAATCCATCAGGTAGCGACGAATTCAGAGTTTGCGCCACCTCCCCCTGTGAAATAATTTCCTTCCGATACTATAATGCCATAACTCAATGTGAAAATGTCTGCAAACGTCACTCACAGCTTTTAGACAATTTGTTTTCCATGCTTTCAAAAAAGGTACTATCCCAGTCACAACATATAGAAGTGCTCACAAAACGCACTATACGCGAAAAGCTCATAAGCTACTTTGAGCATCAGGCAACACAAAACAGTTCATTTTCCTTTGTTCTGCCAATGAGCCTGTCGGCACTGGCGGATTACTTAAGCATTGACCGAAGTGCAATGCAAAGAGAAATAAAAAGGTTAAATGACGAGGGAATAATTGTGTCTAAAGGAAAGAGAATAACATTGATAAGGAAATAGAGTCTCTCTTTTAGAGAGCCTCTTTATTATGGTCTTGCATTTTTGATATTTTTGTGCTACAATGTAATTGCGACTCAGTTTAATAATTTCCTGTAAAAGCGGCATTTTTGTCTTTTGATAAAAATGCAAGCTCATTTTTGCTCGCTTTTACTGGGTAAATTAACTGAGTCGCATCAGGAGCATTGCATTTTTTGTGCGTGGCTTCT
>JAZRPE010000023.1:0-23673 GCA_045649085.1 Congzhengia sp. | reverse complement strand
GACGGAGGTTGATTACACGATGAGGTGATAAAAAATGAACAGAGAAGAATTGATAATGGCTGTTACAGCAAAAGTTGTTGAAGCTATAAATAATAATTCACCAAAAGAGAATAAAGAAACAGATGGAGAAATCAAGGTTGGTGTGTCTCAGAGACATATTCATCTTTCAAGAGAAGACCTTGACACTTTGTTTGGAAAAGGCTACGAGCTTACACCAATTAAAAACCTTATGGGAAAAGAATTTGCTGCAAAAGAAGTTGTAACTTTAGTTGGTAAATCATTAAAGCCCATTGAAAATGTCAGAGTTTTAGGACCTGTAAGAAAAGATACACAGGTTGAAATTTCTAAAACAGATACATTTATATTAAAAGTAAGTCCTCCGGTTCGTCCCTCAGGAAAAATCGAAGGTTCTGAACGCTTAGTACTTGTTGGTCCTTGCGGTACTGTATATCTTAATGAAGGTGTGATTATTGCTAATCGTCACATTCATTTAGATCCTCAGTATGCAGCAGCTAATAGCATTTCGGACAACGAATATGTTGATGTTGTTGTAGAAGGTATTAAACCCACAAGATTTAATGACGTTCAAGTTCGTGTGCGTGATGATTTTAGATGTGAAATGCACATAGACACCGATGATGCCAACTCTACCTTGCTCCGTAATGGCGACAAGGTAAAAATTATTAAAAAGAAGTAATTTGAGGTGAAAAGATGTTTGCATTAGAGCGCCAGAAGATAATTTTAGAAAAATTGAATTTAGACGGTGCTGTTTGGGTAAGCAAACTCAGTGTTGATTTAGGAGTTACAGAGGAAACGATCAGGCGTGATCTGGAAAAGCTGGAAAATCAGGAAGTATTAGTGAGAACACATGGTGGTGCTGTTCCAATTACTGACAGTTCTTATGAGTTATCATTAGAGAAAAGAAAGCAGACAAATCTGATTGCAAAGGAAAAACTTGCAAAAGCAGCTGCAGATCAGATTTTACCCGGAGATACCATCTTTTTGGACTCCTCTACTACGACGTTTTATATTGCAAAAGAAATAAAAAAAATAAAAAACATCACAGTAATCAGTAACTCATTACGAGTTATAAATGAACTCGCAAATGTCGAAAATATTAAGACTATTGGTGTTGGTGGTGTTGTCAGCAACAATCAATCTACAGTTGGTTATCTGGCAGAAAACTCAATTAAAAATAATTTCTATGCGGTTAAATTTTTCTTCTCCAGCAAAGGCGTTTCTCCGGAAGCCGGAATATTGGAAAGCAATGAGTTAGAATGTGCTATAAAGAAACAAATGTTGTCAAACTCCAACGAAAAATACTATCTGTGTGATTCTTCAAAAATAGGTCGGGTTGGTTTTTACAAGCTAACACCCATTGAGCAAATTGACTATTTTATAACTGAAGCTAAATTAGATAACAGATATATTAAAATTTTTAATGAATTTGGTATTAAATACATTCAAGCTGTATAAAGAAAAATGACTGTGTTTATTCACTGAAGTAGTCCATACTTTGTAGACACAAAAAAGAATATTTTGAGCTGCCTGTTCAAGTCTGTATTGAACAGGCGGTTTTCTTTTTAGCTTTCGCATAGGTTTTATGTAATTGAAATAATATATTGTTTCGTCAATGACTTTCTGTAAGTCATCACACTTCCAATAGCTGAGTAAGCATAAATCTGTTGAATTACTTTCTACAGTTCACGTTCCAACAGTGCAACTTTGTATTCAAGTTGTTCTATTGGAGTTAGTTCTTTCTTGCTGTGATATTTAGCGAGGGGATTACCTGGTTTACGCTTGTTGATTAAAGAGTCCTCTCCGCCTTCAAGATATTGTTTTGTCCATTTGTGAATTTGAGCATAGTATATTCCTGTTTCCCCTCCCAAAGATGCTGCCGTTTCTCCTGATAAATTACGTAAAACCAAGGCAAGTTTTTCTTCTTTACTATGACTTACATTGGTTTCACCTTTTGGTCTTCCCATAATTCTCAACTCATTTTCTTTAGTATAGCATAAAAAATGATGGCAGACACTTTTTGTGTCTGCCATCATTATATCACTTCAGGTTTATTCACAGTCCTTTTTCTTTAAAAATTTATAATGAAAGAATTTCTGCGACACCAACTAATTCATTATCAAGAGTCTTACGCATGTTTAATCCTTCTAAAATATCGAAATCAACAATGTTATCGCCTTGTAATGCAACTATCCTATTGCCCAATCCCTGATTTAAAAGATCAACCGCTGCAACACCCATTCGGCTTGCAATAACTCTGTCCTTAACCGTGGGATTACCGCCACGCTGAATATGTCCAAGGATTGTAGCTCTTGTTTCAATACCTGTTTCTTCCTCGATACGGCTTGCCATTTTAAGTGCACTCATATTGTCCTTTGTTACGCCCTCAGCTACAATAATTAAGTGCTGCTCCTTACCACGTTTAATTCCAGACTTGATTTCAGCTAGAATATCTTTTTTGAAATCAAAATCCTTTTCAGGAATTATAACTGCTTCTGCGCCGCAGGCTATACCAACATTTACTGCAATGTAGCCTGCGTCTCTGCCCATAACTTCAACAACTGAGCAACGATCATGACTGCGGCAAGTATCGCGAATTTTGTCAATTGCATCTTGTACAGTATTTAGCGCTGTATCAAATCCAATTGTATAATCAGTACATCCAATATCGTTATCAATTGTACCTGGGATACCAACCGTAGGAAGACCTGCAAGGCTCAAATCGCGTGCGCCGCGAAAGGAACCATCACCACCAATAACTACAAGACCTTCCAAACCCATAGCCTTCGCATTTTCTACTGCTTTAGCAACAGACCCAGGTTTTTTAAACTCAGGACATCTTGCTGACTGCAGTATTGTACCGCCTCTTTGCAGAATATCAGAAACAGAACGAGGTCCCATATTCTCGCATAAATTTGTTAAAAGTCCTAAATAACCTTTTTTTATACCCACAACTTCCATTCCGATTGTCGCAGCAGAGCGTACAACGGCACGAATCGCAGGATTCATACCCGGAGCATCGCCACCGCTGGTTAAAACACCAATTTTCTTCATTATCTCATCAATACCTTTCTGCCTATAACTTTTTTCTCCCTTATCATAGGCTGACAGGGATAAACCTAATTAAAATAACTCAGAAATCAAAACCTTATGCCCTTCTTCAACCTCCGACTCAGGCAGTAAAATTTCGTAACAACCATACAAAGTGTTTTCCTTTGGACCGGTAGAACGTATTTTTACAATTAATCCAGCTTCGCGCAGAAGTTCAGTTACATGGTTTGCAGTTTCTTTGTTCTGTGTAATAAAAATCACTATCCACATAGCATAAGCTCCTCAAAATCAAATTTAATCATCTGACTTTTTCTCTGATTTCTTTTGTAATATTAGCAATAAAGTCTTCTTTAGAAATCTGTCCTAAATCGCCTTCTTTTCTCGAGCGAACAGCAACAGCATTTGCCTCAACTTCCTTCTCGCCAACAATTAACATATAAGGAACTTTTTCCAATTGCGCTTCTCTGATTTTATAACCTATCTTTTCATTTCTGTCATCCACTTCAACTAAAACACCGTTTGCTCGAAGAACATTAGCATATTCTCTTGCGTATTCTTTTTGCGTATCTGTAATAGGAAGTATTTTAGCTTGAACTGGCGCTAACCAAGTCGGGAAAGCACCAGCATACTTCTCTATCAAAAGCGCTAAAGTTCTCTCATAACATCCAATAGAAGTTCTGTGGATGATGTAAGGATTCTTCTTAGAACCATCGCTATCAGTATATTCCATACCGAACTTTTCAGCGAGCATCTGGTCGACCTGAATTGTTATAAGTGTATCTTCTTTGCCAAACACATTCTTAATTTGAATATCAAGTTTAGGACCATAGAAAGCTGCTTCTCCGATGCCAATCTTATACTCAAGACCAAGGTCATCAAGAATGGTTTTCATAACGCCCTGTGCTTCTGCCCACTGTTCGTCTGTACCGATATATTTATCTTTGTTATCAGGATCCCACTGTGAGAATCTGTATGATACATCCTCGTAAAGTCCCAGTGTTTTTAACATGTAGTTAGTAATTTCGAGACAATTTTTGAACTCTTCCTCCAACTGGTCAGGTCTGCACATTAAGTGACCTTCAGAAATCGTAAACTGACGTACGCGAATAAGTCCATGCATTTCGCCTGACGATTCATTTCTAAAAAGCGTCGAGGTTTCTGCGTATCTCAATGGCAAATCTCTGTAGCTTCTCATTTTTGATAGATATGCCTGATACTGAAAAGGACAAGTCATAGGACGAAGAGCAAATACTTCTTTGTCATTTTCAGGGTCTCCCATTACAAACATGCCATCTAAATAATGGTCCCAGTGACCAGAAATCTTATAAAGATCACTCTTTGCCATCAAAGGTGTTTTTGTTCTAAGCCAACCATTTGCTTCTTCGTAGTCCTCTACCCATCTTTGAAGAGTCTGGATTATCTTTGTACCCTTGGGAAGCAATACAGGTAAGCCCTGACCGATAACATCTACAGTTGTAAAGATGTCAAGCTCACGACCGAGTTTGTTATGGTCGCGCTTTCTTGCTTCCTCCTGCGCTGCCAAGAATTCTTCCATATCGCTCTTATTTGTAAAAGCAGTACCATAAATTCTCTGGAGCATCTTTTTCTTTTCGTCGCCACGCCAGTAAGCACCTGCTGTACCTGTTAAGGTAAACGCCTTTACTTTGCCTGTTGATGAAATATGGGGACCAGCGCAAAGGTCTATAAATTCACCCTGCTCATAAAAACTGATTTCAGCATCTTCAGGTAAATCAGATATAAGCTCTACTTTATATATTTCGCCTTTTTCTTCAAAATATTTAAGAGCATCACTTCTTGATTTAAGAAATTTTCTTACAGGAAGATTTTCCTTTACAATTTTTTTCATTTCAGCGGAAATTTTGTCTAAAACTTCAGGTGTAAAAGAAACATCCGAATCAATGTCGTAGTAAAAACCGTTTTCAATAGCTGGACCAATGGCAAGTTTCGCCTCAGGATAAAGTCTTTTTACTGCCTGAGCCAAAATGTGTGATGCTGTATGTCTGAAAACATCCTTACCCTTCTGGTCATCAAAAGTAAGGAAAGTGATGGTTGCATCACTTTCGATTACTTCGCCCATTCCTAAAACCTTTCCATCAACCTCTGCAGCGAGAGATGCACGCATTAACCCTTCAGAAATATCTCCTGCAATTTCGTACAGATGTTTCGGTTCGTTATATTCTAATATCTTGCCGTCTTTTAATGTGATTTTCATAATTTCGCCTCCAAGCAAAAATTATTCGTCTTCTTCTTTTGTGCCTTCTAATTCGTTTAAAGCGTCTTTTCGAGATAAACTGATTTTACCTGTCTTTTCGTCAACTTCCATTACTTTAACCATAATTTCGTCGCCTACGTTTACAACATCTTCAACTTTAGCTACTCTTCTGTTTTCAAGCTTTGAAATGTGACACAAACCTTCAACACCGGGAATGAACTCTACAAACGCACCGAACGTTGTTACAGTTGTTACCTTACCCTTGAAGATAGCACCAACTTCAATATTACCACAGATAGCATCAATGATTTCCATCGCACGTTTTGCGTCTTCTTCAACGCTTGTTGCAATGTAGATTGTACCATCTTCTTCGATATCAATCTTTGTCTGTGTTTCTGCAATAATCTTCTGGATAACCTTACCGCCTGAACCAATAACGTCACGAATCTTGTCCTTGTCAATATGCATTGTGTAAATTTTTGGAGCATATTTAGAAAGCTCAGCGCGGGGTGCAGGAATTGCCTTTAAGATAACTTCGTCTAAGATGTAGTTTCTCGCTTCTTTTGTCTGAGCAAATGCCTGCTTGATGATTTCGGGTGTTAAGCCGTCAATCTTAATGTCCATCTGGATAGCTGTGATACCTTCTTTTGTACCAGCTACCTTAAAGTCCATATCGCCGTAGAAGTCTTCTAAGCCCTGAATGTCAACCATTGTGATAAATCTGTCGCCCTCTGTAACAAGACCAACTGAAATACCTGCAACAGGTGCTTTAATCGGAACACCTGCATCCATAAGAGCAAGGGTGCTACCACATACACTTGCCTGCGATGTACTACCATTTGAAGAAAGTACTTCAGAAACAAGTCTTAATGCATAGGGGAATTCTTCTGCGCTGGGGATAACTGGTTCTAAAGCACGCTCTGCTAAAGCACCGTGACCAATTTCACGTCTGCCGGGACCTCTTGAGGGTCTTGTTTCACCTACACTGTATGAGGGGAAATTGTAGTGATGGATGTAACGCTTTTCTGTTTCAGCGTCAATGCCATCTAACATCTGCGCTTCTCCAATAGGTCCGAGTGTTGCAATGGTAAGAACCTGTGTCTGACCTCTTGCGAAAAGACCCGAACCGTGCGTTCTGGGAAGAATTGAAACTTCGGCGCTCAAAGGTCTTATATCTGTGATACCACGGCCGTCAACACGCTTTCCTTCGTCTAATATCCAACGACGAACGATATATTTCATTAATTTTTCAACAGCCTCTGTAACGTCTGCACCGTTTTCTTCTTCATTATACTTGCCTTCAAAATGCTCATATAATTCTTCATAGAATACTTTCATATTTGCTTCACGAACATTTTTGTCGTCTGTGTCTAAAGCAACTTTTAATTTTTCTAAACCGAAATCTTTAACATCGTTATAAAGTTCTTCATCAACAACATGGGGTTCGTATGTGATTTTTTGTTTACCGACTTCAGCCTGGATAGCACTGATAAAATCACAAATCTTTTTGATTTCTTCGTGAGCCATCATAATTGCATCAAAAACAACGTCTTCTTTTACTTCTTTAGCACCTGCTTCTATCATAACAACCTTTTCTTTTGTACCTGCAACTGTTAAGTAAAGGTCACTCTTTTCACGTTCTGCAAGTGTGGGATTGATTATGAGTTTTCCATCAACATAACCCATAACAACACCGCCGATAGGACCGTTCCACGGAATCTCTGAAATTGCAATAGCTACCGATGTACCAATCATAGCAGCAACTTCAGGAGAATAATCCTGGTCCACAGACATAACTGTATTTACTACAGATACATCATTTCTCAAATCCTTAGGGAATAAGGGACGAATAGGTCTGTCGATAACACGAGATGTTAAAACAGCCTTGTCAGACGGCTTGCCCTCACGTCTTGTGAAACCACCGGGAATTCTACCTACTGAATAAAGCTTTTCTTCAAAGTCAACACTCAGAGGGAAAAAATCAATACCTTCTCTGGGTTTTGCTGCCATTGTCGCAGTTGATAATACGCATGTTTCTCCGTATCTGACCATAACTGCTCCGCCTGCAAGTTCTGCAAACTTACCTGTTTCAATCTCTAAAGGTCTGCCTGCAAATTCTGTCTTAAAGCTTTTGTACATATTTTTCATTACCTTTCTGCCCGCGTGAATTTATATTATCAATACTCCGAATTGCGGGCAAAACGGGTATTTGTTTTAAGCGCTTGGTAATAAGAAATAAGACATAAACATCAAACTTTTTATTTTTTGGTGCTTATCTCTTACATCTTAAAACACCAAGCGTCTAAAACGTTAACATTATAACATACAAACCCTAAAAATGCAAGAAAATATTCGTTGAAATGTGGCTTTGTTACATTAATTTAATTTTACTGTTGATATTTTGAAAATATTATGTTAGAATATAAGTTACGATATTATGAGCAGGAGTATTTTCATTGATTAAAAATAAGTTTAAAAACTACGCTTTAATATTAATATTGACAGTGATTTTTACCCTTGGCTCTGCTCTGCCTTTGGGTATTGTTTCTGCTTTCTTCTCTGCTCTTTTGGTAGCACTGCTTGGGTATTCCGTGACAAGGTATCACTATTTCTTTGTAGGTGTTGTATCTGCATGCATTATTGCTTTTTATACTGTGTTTGCTCAGAATTTTTTGTCAGGAATATACCTTGGAGTTGAAATAATCCTCTATGGTCTGGGGCTTGGCATAGGATACAATCTTGAATTATCTGAATTTAAAACAGTAGGATTATTGGCGGTTATTTATTCGATTTTTGTGGTAATAAACATAAAATTTTCCGGAACCGGCGAAAACCTGCGAACACTATTAGCATCATCAATGGAATCTGTATATACTCTCTATGAAGGCCAAATTTCTCAAACGGATTTCAAGACCGTTATATCCTCTTTGCTTGATGTGTTTATAAGATTTTTACCAAGTATGGTAATAATTACGGGAATTTGCTTTGCTTTGCTGTATTTCTGGTTTTTTAAGAAAATGCTCAAGATAGCCAGAACAAACATATCGTCATATGCTGACTTTATCCATTTGCACGCCGATAGAGCAATCAGCATATCGTACCTTGTTCTATCACTGATTAGTTTTATAGTACCTACAGGTAATTATTTAAGCGATGCTTTAGCAAACGTAATAACCGTCGCCTCGTTTGTGTTTTTTATATTTGGCTTATCGTATATAGATTTTATATTAACACAAAAAATGAAAAATACCGCTTTAAAGCGAGTTATTTTAGTCGCACTGATTTTAGCATCTTTAACAATGTTTGGTTTACCATTTGTAATGCTCAGTATTTTAGGAGCAATGGATGGGTGTTTTAATTATAGAAACAAGTTTAGCAAATAGTTCCTCGACAGGAGTGATTATTTATGAATAATAAAAAAACAGGAATATTTTATATAACAAGCGAACTGTACGTTTTAGTGTTTGTGGTTTTAGGCTTGCTTATGCTGATGAGCGACCTTTATTGGCTTGGGATTGTACAACTTGCGCTTTCTGTTGTAATTTTTTCTTTGAATTTAATTTTCAGGCAAATTTCAAGAAAACAAATAAACACCATGATAGAAAAAGTCACATTAAGCGCGAATAATAGCAACGACAGTCTTTTGTCATTTCCTTTGCCTATCGTTCTTTTAGACGATGTAGGAGCTATTCTTTGGTACAATTCTGAATTTCGTGATATGTTTCCTGAAAAAAGTTTAAGCGAATGCGAAATTAATAATCTTTTTGACGAATTTGACTATTCTCTTCTGAATCCTGAAAACGAAAAAGGTTCTGTTTGCGAACTTAAACTCGGAAATAGTATATATAAAGCAATTTTTAACACTCCGCAAAACATAACAGAAACAGGAAAGGCGGTTACTCTAGTCTATTTTGACAACATCACAGATTCAGCAGAACTTCGCCAAAAATACATTGCCGAAAAGACGTTTTCTTGCTTTGTGACTGTCGACAATTATGACGAATTAATGGACTCTACCCCATCGTCTTCTGTCCCGCAGCTTCAGGCAGAGGTATATAAGGTTATCAATGACTGGGCTGCTGAAAATAGCGGTATTTTACTTAAATATGAAAAAGATAAGTATTTTATTACCTTTGAATACAAGTATTTGGAAGGATTTATTAAGAACAAATTTGAAGTTCTTTCAAAAATACGTGAGATTAATGCTAACAACACCATACCAGCTTCTATAAGTATTGGTATAGGTCTTAACGGTGCAAGTTTGCCCGAAAATGATTACTTTGCAAAAAACGCTCTCAACATGGCTTTGGGACGCGGCGGTGATCAAGCTGTTATTAAAGACAATGAACAATTCCGCTTTTACGGCAGTGCAACAAAAGAGCACGAGAAAAGCACGCGAGTTAAAGCGCGTGTTGTTAGTTTTGCACTTTCCGGTCTTATAAACAACGCAGAAAACGTTGTTGTTTTGACTCACAAAAATGCGGACATAGACGGCGTTGGTGCTGCATTTGGATTATTAAGAATTTGTCGTATTAATAATACTCCTATGAACATCGCAATGGAAACATACGATAAAACAGTTGCTACTGTGTTGTCAAAACTTGAAAACATTGAAGATTATAACGGACTTATAATTTCTAACGAAGAAGCTAAGGAAAAAATTACACAAAACACACTTGTGGTTTTGGTGGATACGCACAAGGTATCCTTACTTGAAGAACCTTCACTTCTTGAAAATACAAAACAAATAGTTGTTATCGACCACCACAGAAGAAATGCTGATTTCGTTGAGCATCCGGCATTGGTTTATCACGAGCCATATGCATCTTCTGCATGTGAGATGGTTACTGAAATCCTTCAATATACATCAAACAAAATGTCACTTACAAAGTTTGAGGCAGAAGCACTATACTCAGGCATTGTAGTGGACACCAAAAACTTTACATTTAAAACAGGCGTAAGAACGTTTGAAGCTGCATCCTTCCTACGCAAACAAGGTGTTGATACAATAGCGGTTAAGACTGTTTTTCAACAGGATCTACAGACGTATATCAAACGTTCGGAAATCATAAAAAATGCTGAAATAATCAGAAACAACATAGCTATCAGCATCGCACCTGAAAATAACGATATTACTCAGACTGTTATGGCGCAGGCTGCTGATGAATTGCTTAATATAAAAGGAATCATTGCTTCCTTCGTAATCCGTCAGTGTGAAAATAACGTAAGCATAAGCGGACGTTCTTTAGGCGAAATTAACGTTCAGGTAATTCTTGAGAAATTAGGCGGCGGCGGACATCTTACAATTGCAGGTGCACAACTCGAAAATGTTTCTACCGAAGTTGCTAAGAATATGCTTATCGACGCTGTAGATAATTACTACATTGAAAATGCTAATTAATATATGAAAAGAGGTAAATATTATGAAAGTAATTTTAAAAGCCGATGTTAAAGGTCAAGGCAAAAAAGGCGATTTAATAAATGCATCCGATGGGTATGCGAAGAACTTTTTGCTTCCCAAAGGATTGGCAATAGTTGCAGACAAATCTGCCATAAATGAATTAGAGGGAAAAAAAAGTGCCGCTCAGTTTCACAAAAATCAGGAGGAAATGAGAGCACGCGAATTAGCTGGACAGTTAGAGGGTAAGAAAGTCACATTTAAGGCAAAATCCGGTGAAAACGGTAAGCTTTTTGGCTCAATCACTGCTCAGGATGTTGCCAACGAAATAAAGCAGCAGCTTCACATAGAAGTTGATAAGAAGAAAGTACAGACAGAAAGCATTAAAACTTTAGGGACTACAGAAGCTGTTATTAAAGTATATCCCGGAATTTCTGCAAAAGTTAAAGTAGAGGTTCTTCCTTTATAAATAATACGAAAGGACTGTCCGCTGATGGATATTCAGAATGAGAATTTAATACAAAGTGCTATGCCGCACAACAAAGAGGCAGAACAGTCCGTATTAGGCTCTATGCTTCTCAATCGCGAGTGCGTTACAACAGCGTTTGAATTTTTAACTGAAAATGATTTTTACATAGAGGCCAACAAAAAAATATTTGTAGCAATGCTATCACTATTTAACCGAAATATTCCTATTGATTTGGTTACTGTTTCTGATGAATTGACTTCAGCATCAGCTCTTGAGGCAGTAGGTGGCATTCAGTATCTATCTTACCTTGCCTCTACCCTGCCTACGACTGCAAATATTGAGCAGCACATTAACATTATCCGTGAAAAATCTTTACGTCGCAGGCTTGCTGACGTTGCGCAAAAAATCAAGGATCAAAGTTTAGATGCAAGTGCCAACGCAAACGACGTTGCTGATGTTGCGGGAAAGCTAATTTTTGATGCGCTTGATAACAAGAGCAACAATATGCGTCATATTAAAGATGTTTTGATTGATACTCACGAAAATCTGACTGCAATATACAATAACAAGGGAGAGCTTACAGGTGTACCTACAGGCATTGCAACTTTGGATCGCGAGCTTAACGGTCTGCAAAAATCAGACCTTATTATCCTCGCTGCCCGTCCCAGTGTTGGTAAAACAAGTTTTGCATTAAATATTGCAGCAAAAGCGGCCATTAAAGGCGATGTTCCTGTAGCTATATTCAGTTTGGAAATGTCTGCAACTCAGCTCGTTACGAGAATTATGAGCTCTGAAATGGGAATTGATAACGGTCATTTGAGTTCCGGCGAATTAGATGACGACGATTGGGAAAAAATAGCTCTTGCGCTTAATTCTCTCGGCAGAGCTCCTATATATATAAGCGAAAAAACAGCAGTGAAGATATCTGATATCAGAGCTGCCTGCAGAAGACTCAAAGCAGAACACGGATTGGGGCTTATAGTTATTGACTACTTGCAGTTGATGCAAGGCGACCGCGCCGAAAGCAGACAACAGGAAGTTGCCGATATGTCACGTTCGTTAAAAATTCTTGCCAAAGAATTGAATGTGCCTATACTTACCCTTTCACAGTTATCCCGTGCCTCAGAAAAGCGTAGTGACGATTCCAGTCCTAAGCTTTCCGACCTTCGTGAATCCGGTTCTATTGAACAGGATGCCGATATTGTAATGTTTTTATATCGTGATGATAAAGACCCTGAAAACAGAAGTGCTGTAAAGCTTAACATCGCTAAAAACAGAAGTGGTTCTTTACGTACAATTGACCTTAGATTCCAAGGCGAATACACAAGATTCTTAGAGGCGGACAACACTCACTAAACTTAAAAGTAGGTTTAGATATGGATATTAAAAACAAAGTTTTAAAGTATATAAAAAAACACAATCTACTCAGCAAAAACGATTCTGTGATTTGTGCAGTTTCAGGCGGAGCAGATTCGGTTTGTATGTTGGAAATATTAAAAGAATTAAAAGAAGAATTTTCTTTA
This sequence comes from Congzhengia sp., assembly GCA_045649085.1. Taxonomy (GTDB): domain Bacteria; phylum Bacillota; class Clostridia; order UBA1381; family UBA9506; genus Congzhengia. The sequence continues at coordinate 10,981 of JAZRPE010000023.1, read as the reverse complement.
AAATTGTATGTTGCACATGTAAACCACCAACTTCGCGGCGCTGAATCAGACCGCGATGAGCTCTTTGCTCGAAACCTTGCTGAAAAATCAGGTGTTCCCTTTTACTGTAAAAAGATTGATGTAAAGGCTATGGCTATTACAAACAAGCTTTCGTGCGAAGAAGCCGGCAGAATAGTGCGCTATGACTTTTTTAAAGAATTAAAATGCACCCTTAATGCAAATAAAATTGCTACTGCACACAATAAAAACGATAATGTCGAAACTGCTCTTATGCGTATTATGCGCGGAACAGATATTAAAGGTCTTTCCGGTATTCCAATGCGCAATAATCTTGATGTTATCAGACCTATCCTGTGCCTGCAACGTTTTGAAATTGAGGAATATTTAACGGGTAAAGGCATTGGCTTTGTCACAGATTCTACAAATCTTGAGGACAAATTTTCTAGAAACAAAGTAAGACACAATCTTGTTCCTGTTATTGAAGAACAGTTTAATGAAAATTTTATAAATGTAATGTCAGCAAATATTGAGCTATTTAGTGAAGCTAATTCATATATTGAAAAAAATGTTAATTCCGTTTACGACGCTATCGTTGCTAAAGATGATTATATGTATAGCTTTTGCGCGTCCTTGCTTCTGCGCGAAGATATCTATATCGTTAAGCGAATAATTAAAAAAACTGTTTTCGAACTGGCAGGAATTAATATTTCAAATGAGTTATGTAATTTAATTTATAGCGGCTTAGTAAACAATAACTCGGTTACTATCAGTAAAAATCTGAGTTTTTATGTGAAATATGAACGTGCTTTTTTTGTTAAAAAACGCGACGTTCGCAATCTTTTATACAGGATAACCTCTCCGGGAGTTTGTAGCATTCCGGAAATCTCGGCTTTTTTAGAAATTGCAGAAGGGCAAGGCACGGTTGATTTTAGTGATAAAAATACCATATATCTTAATAAAAGTGCACTGACTTGTGATTTTATTTTACGGTGTAGAAAACCCGGAGATAAAATGTTACTTAAAAACTGTGGCACAAAAAAAATCAAAGATATTATGATTGACGAAAAGATACCGTCTTTTCTAAGGGATGAGTTTCCTGTTTTAGAATACGATGGAAAAATCATATGGTTGTGCGGTATACGCGACAATGGCTATTTAAGAGCAAAAAATAATCAAAAATATATTAAAATAAGTCTACATAAGGAGAACAACAATGAATAAGGACCTTAAAAACATTTTATTTACACAGGAAGAAATACAGAATAAAGTTAAAGAGATAGCGGCAAAACTAAACGAGGACTACATGGGCGAAGAGGTTATCTTTGTGTGCGTTTTGAAAGGTTCACTCCCCTTTTATGCAGATTTGGTACGTGAAGTTAATTTTCCAGTTACTTTTGATATGGTGTGTGTTTCAAGCTATGGCACCAGCACAACAAGCTCTGGTACATTAAAAATCAAGCTTGATTCCGGCGTTCCCTTTGAGGGTAAAAATGTTTTAATAATTGAAGACATTTTAGATACAGGCAATACGTTATCTAATCTTTTTGCGCACTTTGCCGATAGAAATCCTAAATCTATGAAGCTTTGTTGTTTATTAGACAAGCCTTCACGTCTTTTGCGTGATATACAGGCTGATTATGTAGGCTTTGAAATTCCTGATGAATTTGTAGTAGGCTACGGTCTTGATTATGCCGAAAAATATCGCGAATTGCCCTATATTGGTGTATTAAAACCTGAAGTTTATGAAAATAATTAACATTAAGTGAACATTTTTTTAGTTCTATTGTCTTTTAAAAATCTATATGTTAGACTAAGCTGAACATAATTGACAGAGGTGAATTTTTTGAAGAAAATAAATAAAAAAGGATTTAGTGGGATATGGTTTTACGTCATACTGCTTGGTATAGTTTTGCTAATTTTCGGTGTACTTAATTATCAGCCCGGTGTAAAGCAAATTCTCTACTCTGACCTTTTGAGCTATATAAAATCCGGTCAGGTTAGCGAGATGATAGTCGAAGAACGAACAGTCACTATTACTCTTAACGAAGAAATCACTTCCCCGGATTCCAATCTCAGAGTTGCGAATATCCCTTCAATAAGTATTCTATATGCCAATGCAGGAATTGAAATTCAGCAACAATTAGATGAAGGTACATTAAAGCTTGATACTCCGGCACCAGAGGAATTTCCTTGGTGGGTATCTTTCCTTCCTACTCTGTTGACAATCGGCATCTTTATTGTTTTCTGGATTTTGATGATGCGCCAGTCAGGTGGCGGTGGAAAAGCTATGAATTTTGGCAAGAGTACCGCTAAAATGACACAGGGCGGAGAAACACACGTTACATTCAGGGATGTAGCAGGCGCTGACGAAGAAAAAGAAGAACTGGAAGAAATAGTTGATTTTCTGCGGGATTCGTCAAAGTTTATTGAGCTTGGCGCACGTATACCTAAGGGCATTCTGTTAGTCGGACCTCCCGGAACAGGTAAAACATTGTTAGCAAAGGCTGTGGCCGGTGAAGCAAAAGTTCCCTTCTTCTCTATCAGTGGTTCGGATTTTGTCGAGATGTTTGTAGGTGTTGGTGCATCACGTGTGCGTGATTTGTTTGATCAAGCTAAGAGAAACGCTCCAAGTATTATTTTTATAGATGAAATTGACGCAGTTGGTCGTCATCGTGGTGCAGGTCTTGGCGGTGGTCACGACGAACGCGAACAGACTCTAAACCAGTTGCTTGTCGAGATGGACGGCTTTGGCGCCAATGAAGGTATTATCATTATGGCCGCTACTAACAGGCCTGACATTTTAGACCCTGCTCTTCTTAGACCTGGTCGTTTTGACAGACAGATTGTTGTAAACACTCCTGACTCTAAGGGACGCGAAGAGATATTAAAAGTTCATTCACGTGCGAAGCCTTTGGCTGATGATGTAGATTTATCAGTTGTGGCAAAATCAACTGTCGGCTTTACAGGCGCTGACCTTGAAAACCTTATGAACGAAGCAGCACTCCTTGCCGCACGACTTGGCGAGAAAAAAATTAGGATGCAACATATTGAAGACTCTGTAATCAAGGTTATTGCGGGGCCAGAAAAACGCTCTAAAGTTGTTACTGATAAGGATAAAAAGCTCGTTGCTTACCACGAAGCCGGTCACGCAATTATACATCATGTACTTCCCCACTGTGATCCTGTCCATGAGGTGTCTATTATTCAGCGTGGTCGTGCAGGAGGATATACACTTTCACTTCCCACAGACGATAAAAACTATGTTTCAAAGAATGATATGCTTGACAACTTAGTAAGTTTATTAGGTGGTCGTGTTGCTGAAAAGCTTGTACTTGATGATATATCAACCGGCGCTTCTAACGACATTGAGAGAGCAAGTAAAATTGCTCGTGATATGGTAACTAAGTATGGTATGAGTGATACAATTGGTCCTATTTCTTTCCGTAGCGAAAACGACGAAGTATTCCTTGGTATGAGCTATTCATCAGGCCGTGAATATTCAGAAAAACTCGCTGCTGAAATTGATACAGAAGTTAAATCAATCATTGACGATGCTTACGAACGTTGTATTCAAATTTTAACTGAAAATATGACAAAGCTTCATAACGTTGCACAGGCGCTTTTTGAAAAAGAGAAAATCAGCGGCGAAGAATTTGTTGAAATTTTTGAACAGGATGAAAAAAACGAAACTGTTGAAAATTCAGCAGAGTTTACAGAAGAAACAATTGAAAATAATTTAGAATAACAAAAACAGGCTGAAAATTCAGCCTGTTTTTGTTATTTGCATAATTCTGAAACTATTTGACTAATCATTTTTCCGTCCGCCTTGCCGTTTAGCTCTCCCATAGCTGCTTTCATAATCAAGCCTTTGTTTTTTGTAGCTAAAACATCAGCAAACTTTGTTGTGATAATCTCTTTGATTTCTGCCTCGGATAAAACCTTAGGAGCATATTTTTCAATTATCTTATAGGCTGTCAAATACTCTTCTTTTAACTCTACCCTTTCATCAGGGCAAGTATCAATCTGTTCTTTGATAGATTTTAATTCTTTTAAGATTACTTTATCGACCAAGACTTCAGTAATATCTTCTCTTACACCCTCATCAATAGCAACCTTCTTTACTGCTGCAATAAGCGAAGAAATCGCATCTTTAGTAGTCTTGTCCTTTGCTTTCATTGCAGCAACCATATCTTGTCTTAAAGTTTCTATAGTCATTTTATTCTCCTTAAATAGTACCAAAAAGTCTATCGCCCGCATCACCAAGTCCTGGAACAATATAACCTTTTTCGTTTAATTTTTCATCAATTGTACCTATAAAAAGCTCAATATCAGGATGAGCCTTCATAACTGCTTCAACACCCTCAGGAGCGCCAATAATACACATAAGCTTAATGCGCTTTGCACCGCGTTTTTTAATAAAATCAATAGCAGCAGCAGCAGAACCGCCTGTTGCCAACATCGGGTCTAAAACAAGCACCTGTCTTTCATCTATATCTGGAGGAAGCTTGCAATAATACTCTTTGGGCTCTAATGTTTCATGGTCACGGTAAAGACCAACGTGACCAACCTTCGCTGCCGGAATAATACTCATCAAAGCATCAACCATACCAAGTCCCGCACGAAGAATCGGAACAAGTGCCACCTGTTTTGCGATAAATTTGCCTGTCGTTTCAGCCAAGGGAGTTTTTACGGGCTGAGATACCATAGACAAATCTCTTGTTGCTTCATAACCCATCAAAAGCGAAATTTCATAAACCAACTCACGAAAATCCTTAACTGTAGTATTTTCGTCACGAATCATTGAAATTTTGTGCAAAATCAATGGATGCGTCATTACATGTACTCTTTCGTTCATAGTATATCCTTAGCCTTTCTGCCTTAATTGGCATTTTTCATTTAACTTTTTTAATTATATAACACTTTTCTCTTTTTGTCTATAACATTCAATTAAAAAAAAATCATTAAATTTGAAAAAAAATGTTGTATTTTCTAAAATTTATGTTATAATGAAACTATAAATAAATAATTCATTTTTTTGTATGCTTTTTGCATATTTTTAAATGTGGGGTGTCGGACGCATAAGAACGATGTGTGTTCCGGCTTTTATTTTTGTTACGACATATTTTTTACATAAATCGTGGTTTAGGAGGGTGATAAATGTCCAACGCTATCATTGAACTTAAAAACATTTCCAAAAGTTTTGGTGAAGAGGATATTCTTGAAAATTTCAGCGTTGAGATCGCAAGACACGAATTTGTTACCATATTAGGTCCTTCCGGCTGTGGCAAAACTACTATGCTTAGGTTAATTGGAGGTTTTGAAACACCTGATAATGGTCAGATTCTTTTTGACGGAGAAGATATTACTAATCTTCCCCCTTATAAAAGACGTCTCAATACTGTATTTCAAAAATATGCTCTTTTTCCGCATATGAACGTTTTTGACAACGTAGCTTTTGGGTTAACTATAAAGAAAATTGACAAAAATATCATAAAAGAAAAAGTAAGCGAAGTTTTAAAGCTTGTTAATTTAAGCGGTTTTGAAAAACGTAATATAGACTCTCTTTCAGGCGGTCAACAACAGCGTATTGCTATTGCAAGAGCGTTAGTTAACGAACCCGAGGTTCTCCTTTTGGATGAACCCTTAGGTGCCCTCGACTTAAAACTCCGTCAGGAAATGCAGTTAGAGCTTAAGAAAATTCAAAAAAAATTGGGTATTACCTTTATTTACGTTACTCACGATCAGGAAGAAGCTCTCACGATGTCCGATGAGATTATCGTTATGAACGACGGCAAAATTCAGCAAAAAGGCACGCCTATTGACATTTATAATGAACCAGAGAATGCTTTTGTTGCACGCTTTATCGGCGAAAGCAATATCGTAGACGGCATAATGCAAAAGGACTTTTTAGTTGAATTTGCAGGTACAACCTTTGAGTGTCTTGACAAAGGCTTTAACGATTTCGAATTTGTTGATGTTGTAATTCGTCCTGAGGACATTAAATTTGACAAAGAAAAGGGTAAAATTGAAGGTGAAGTAAACTCGGTTGTATTCAAGGGTGTTCACTACGAAATGAGAATCAACGCCGCTGACTTTGACTGGATAGTTCACTCCACCACAATGGAGCCTGTAGGTAGTAAAGTTTACCTTGATTTTTATCCCAACGATATCCACATTATGAAGAAGGTGAAGTAATGAACAGACGCTGGTATTCCGCACCTTACATAGTGTGGTCACTTATATTTATTGTAGTGCCTATGTTGATGGTGGCTTTTTACGGTCTTACTGTTCAGGCAGCAGACGGAAGCTTTGTGTTTTCCCTTGAAAATTTCAAACGTTTCTTTACACCTCTGTACCTTGGGGTACTGGGACGTTCTGCTCTTTACGCTGCTATAAGCACTGTTATATGCATCCTTTTAGGTTACCCTGCTGCTTTGATTCTTTCTTCTAAGGATTTAAAGCACAAAAGCGTTATGATGTTTTTAATAGTTATACCTATGTGGATGAATTTGTTGCTTCGTACTTATTCCTGGCTTTCGCTTTTGGAAAACGAAGGTATTATAAATCAGTTTTTGAGATTTATTGGTATTTTAGGTAACGAAGAATATATACAATTTCTCTACGGCGAAGGCGCAGTAATATTTGGTATGGTTTATAATTTCCTGCCATTTATGATACTACCGATATACTCTGTTATGTCGAAAATGGACTACTCTATCATTAACGCCGCCGAGGACTTGGGGGCTAATAAATTCAACGTGTTTAGAAAAGTAATATTTCCTTTAAGCATTCCTGGTATTTCATCAGGAATTACTATGGTGTTTATTCCTGCTATTACGACATTTGCTATTTCAAGCATTTTAAGCGGTAACAACGTAAACTTATTGGGCAACGTTATTGAAAAGCAATTCGGCATAGGCGGAGACTGGAATTTCGGCTCAACTATGTCATTAGTGCTTATGATTTTTATATTGATAAGCATGTTTATCATGCCTGATTCAGAGAAGGAATCACAAGGAGGTCTGATAATATGAAAAAGCTCCAGAAATTATATTTATATTTAATCCTTGTGTTCTTGTATGCACCGATAATTATCATGATTATCTACTCTTTCAATGAATCAAAATACCGTATTTGGACGAACTTTTCTTTTAAATGGTATATCGAACTTTTCCAGAATGGACAGATTATGGCAGCTCTTTCCAACACGCTTTTAGTTGCAATTGTAGCGTCTGTTTTGTCAACAATTTTTGGCACAATTGCAGCAATTGGTATTAATTCATTAAAGAAATGGCGTAGAAGCGCCGTTATGAACATTACAATGCTTCCTGTATTAAATCCGGATATCGTAACTGGTATTGCTTTGATGCTCTTATTTTTCATGGCAAAACTCCCGACAGGAAGACTGACATTAATACTTGCTCATATGAGTTTTTGTATTCCATATGTTATCTTGTCAGTTTTGCCTAAATTAAAACAAGCTGACAACAGAACATATGAAGCTGCGTTAGATTTGGGTGCAACACCTGCACTCGCTACATGGAAGGTTACTATACCTGAAATAATGCCTGGTGTAATCACAGGATTTTTGATGGCTTTTACCCTATCTATTGACGATTTCATCATCAGCTATTTTACGACTGGTCCCGGTGTTGAGAATTTGTCAATTCTTATCTACAATGCTGCAAAAAAAGGTGTAAGTCCATCTATCAACGCTCTTTCTGCACTTTTATTTGCAGTTATTATGTTGCTTTTGATAATAATTAACATCAGAACACACAAAGCTTCCCGAAAAGCTTAAAAATATTAAAAACAAAGGGGTATGATGAAATGAAAAAAATTGTATCTTTGCTTTTAGCAGTATTACTCTGCTCTTTAATGTTTTCCGGCTGTGGTACTGACCCATCTAAAGTCATAAGAGTTTATAACGCCTCGGAATACATCGGCGAAGGCGTTATTGAACAATTCGAAAACGAAACCGGTTATAAGGTAATTTACAGCGAATTTGCATCTAACGAGGATATGTACACAAAAATCAAGACAACATCTTACGATGTGTTAATCCCCTCTGACTATATGATTGACAGACTGGTTCGCGAGGAGCTTGTTCAAGTCTTGGATTTTAGCAACATTCCTAATTATCAGTTTGTAAACGAAACATTTAAAAGTCCCTACTATGACCCCGATAACAAATATTCGGTTCCTTATATGTGGTCTACGGTTGGTATCTTGTACGATAGCACTAAAGTAAAAGAGGAAGTTACCGATATGTCTGTTATGTGGAGCAAAGACTATTCAGGTAAAATTTTCATGCTTGACAGTGTCAGGGATTCAATCGGTATGACCCTAAAGAAGCTTGGATATTCCGTTAATACCACAAACGACGCAGAATTAGAAGAAGCAAAAAAAGAGCTTCTTGCGCAGAGAGAATTGATTTTGGGGTATGTGACAGACGAAGTTAAAGATAAAATCATTTCAGGCGAAGGTACTTTAGGTCTTGTTTATTCCGGCGAGGCAGGTAAAGCAATGGCGGAAAAGGATACATTAAAGTACGCAATTCCCGAAAACGGCACTATTTACTGTGTGGATGCTATGGTTATCCCCACAAACGCCCAGAACAAAACTGGTGCTGAATTATTCATTAACTACATGCAAAAACCCGAAATTGCAGCTCAGAACGCTTTGGAAACTTGCTACGGCATTACAAACGTCAGAGGTTTAGAGCTTCTTCCTGATACAATCAAAAACAACAAAGGCTTGTATCCCGACGCGGCTATTTTAGAAAAAAGCGAAATGTTAAGGAGCGAAGGCGACATTAATCAAAAATACCTCGAAATCTGGAATCAGATAATTACAGCAATTAACTAAAATGACAAGCATTTATGACAACAAAATTTTTCTTGCCCCAATGGCAGGCGTAACAGACCTTGCTTTTCGCACTCTGTGCAAAGAATACGGCGCTGATCTTGTAGTATCTGAAATGATAAGCTCGCGGGGTCTTCACTACAAGGACAAAAAAACCATTGAACTTTTAAAATCTAACTACACGGAAGCACCGTTAATTGTTCAATTATTCGGTAACGAGCCTGATATTATGGCAGAAGCGGCTAAGGTATTAGAAGATACGGGAGTTAAGTATTTAGATATAAATATGGGGTGTCCTGCTCCTAAAATCGTAAAAAACGGCGACGGATGCTCTCTTATGCGTGATGAGCATTTAGCAGGAAAAATAACTGAAGCGGTTGTTAACGCCGTATCTATTCCTGTCAGCGTGAAATTTCGTGCAGGATGGGATGCAGATAATATCAATGCAGTGTCCTTTGCAAAAGTTATGGAAAGTGCAGGCGCTGCCTGCGTTACTGTTCACGGCCGAACAAAGGAACAGTTTTATTCAGGTACTGCTGATTACGGCGTTATAAAACAGGTGCGTAATGCAGTCAAAATTCCCGTGATTGCAAATGGCGATGTTGTTGACAGCATTAGTGCCAAGAAAATACTTAAAAAAACGGGTTGTAGTAGTTTAATGATAGGCAGAGGCGCACTGGGGAATCCATTCATTTTCAAAGAAATAAAGGCATCATTTTGCGGCAACACAATAGTATCCGTTTCATCTACTGAAAAGCGCAATGCACTACTTCGTCATATAGAGTTGATGGAAGAATATAAGTCAGAGCATATAGGCGTTCCCGAAATGAGGAAACACTTTGCTTGGTATTTAAAAGGCATTTCTCATTCAGGAAAGTATAAATTAGAAGCATTTGCTGCTAAGACATATAAAGAAATGAAAGATTTAACTCATATAATTTTCAAATAAAAATAACCGTCTTATGAAGTGAACCCCAAAGTTTAGACAAAATTAAATATTAACTTACTAGGGCATGAGTTCGGTATTGTACTGGACTCATGCCTTTTAATTTTAGTGATATTCGGTCGTTATTGTAGTAATGAATATAGTTCTCCAATGCCAGGATGAAATCATCAACGCTCTCAAATTGCTCGCCGTAAAACATTTCGACTTTTAACCTGCCAAAGAAATTCTCCATAGCGCCATTGTCCATGCAATTACCTTTTCTGGACATGCTCTGTGTAATGTTATGCTCTGCAAGTAACCGTTGATATTCTGCGTGTTGATATTGCCAGCCTTGGTCTGAATGAAATATAGGTCTTGCTTCTTTGGGAAGCTTTGCAAATAAGCCTGCCAACATATCTCTGACTTGCTGCAGGTTCGGGCTGAGAGAAATAGAGTACGACACAACTTCTCTGTTGAACAAGTCCAATACCGGTGAAAGATAAACCTTATCATTACAAACCTTGAATTCAGTTACATCTGTTGTCAGCTTTTCAAAAGGCTTCTCTGCTATAAAATCTCGTTTCAGAATATTATCTGCAATCTTACCTACTTCGCCTTTATAGGAATGATATTTTCCGTTTTTGCTCTGTTTTCCTCTTAAACTAAGGCTTTTCATTAACTTCAATACGGTTTTGTGGTTTATGGAATAGCCTTTCTTTTTGAGTTGTTCCGTGATTCTACGGTATCCGTAGATACCTTTGTTTTTATTAAAAATCTCCGCAATGTCTGCTTTCTCAGCTGCGTACTTATCTTTATCTTTCTGTTTAATGTGATAATAGTATGTACTTCTTGCAATTCCGGATAGCTTTAATAACTCTTTCAGCGGATATCGTTGCCTTAGCTCTGAGACGATCAGCGCCTTTTCCCGCTCTTTTGCTCTTCCGCAAGAACTAAGGCACTCAGTTTTTTTAAGTATTCTATCTCCATGCGAAGACGCTGGTTCTCTGCAATGAGATCCTCGGTAACCTTGGGATCCAATTTAGGCGTTCTGCCTTTCCTTGTGCCACTGGCAGCACTAGCCTTGCCTCGTCTTTCTTTCATAAGGACTTCGGCTCCTTCTTCCAAGAATATACGTTCCCACCGTTGTATGACTCTGTGATTAGGTACCCCATACTTTCTTGCTGTTTCCAG